>CAWHIT010000007.1:0-587425 GCA_963829495.1 uncultured Alphaproteobacteria bacterium | reverse complement strand
ATCGCACCGCATTGAGGGCCATAGTACTTGTAGGCGGTGCCGGAGAGGGCATTACCATTGCGCTCACCGAGGAAAATCATGCTGCCCATCTGGCCGCCACTTCGAGCGAGTTCGTCGCTCGGCGCTTTGACGCGGATTGCCAATTTTCCATCCCGTTCAAACACCAAGACGGTGGAGCCGTTGTAATTCCAGGGCGTGACCGGCTGTGCAGACAGGCGGCTCGAACAAGCAAGTAGGAGTACGAACGCGACGCAGGTGTGCGCGGCTACGCAATCCGGCAAGGTCATCGCAACCTCGGCGGCTAGTTTTTGAAGCACACCTCATAAAAGTATCCAGAAACAATGAAGTGCGCGTAATCTTGGATAGAAAAATAGACACGCCGGTTGCAACTAGCAGCAAGAAGGCGCTGTATGCGCTCTTCAACCTCGTCGCTTCGTCTGCCGTAATGAAGCCGGCTTCGTCCTTTGACGCGCTCCGGAGATCCGCAGGATAGGGGATTAGGGTGCATCTCGACGAGCTCGGCTTCACTGCTTGAGAAGCGCACCATGGCAACGCCTTGCGGCAGTTGGCGCAAGGCGTACGGATTGAACGTCTGGTGAGCGCGGTCGAATTCCGGCGCTAGCACTATCGCTCCTCATGGCCGACGCGAAAAACCACGAGCGCGTAAACATTGCCTATCACCGCCGCGCGGGTTTTCTCGCTCAAGCCTGCCATGAACTGCGTCGCCATGGTGAGCGAGAGCCCGTACTTCCGGGCTTCGGAGAGAATTTGCGCGATCATCTCCGTGCCGAACAATTGCACCTCGTCGATGACGATATGGAACGGCGTGCGGGCTTCCGGCGGCATAGACGCGCGCGCCATGCCCGCGGCCTGGACGCGGGCAAGCAGGAGCGCGCCCATCAGGTTCGACGGGGTCTCCCCGATGATGCCGCGCGCGAGATTGGCGATGACGACGCGCTGGCGCGCCATCGCATGTTCGAAATGCAGGGTGCTGCGGCCCTGGCCGATGACATTGCGGATCGCCGGTGAGAAGAGGAAGGCGTCAATCTTGTTCAAGACTGGCGCTATGGCTTCCTCGCGGAAATTGTCGCCCCAGCTGTTGAATTGGCGCTCGAAAAAGGCGCGCGTCACGGGATTGCTGACGCGCGCGAGTATGCGGGCTCTGAACGCGGCATCGGTCAGAAGCCGGGCAAGAGCACCAGCGATGCATTGGGTGTCTCGATAAGCGCTGCGGCCGAGTGGCGGAGGATCCGTTCCAGTCGCGGGCCCCACATATCTGTCCAGATCGCGCGCATGCCCGCGACCACGCCGTCTGCCACCACCGCGCGATGTTCCGGGGAGACATCTTCCAGCACGTTGAAGCCGACGGGGTGGGCGTTATCGGTGAGATTGAAATAGCAGATTTGGTTGTTGCGGGAGGGAGGCACGAGCGAGAGGCTTTTTCCGCGAAGTCGCCGTGCGGATCGATAAGGAGAAGCCCGTCGCCGCGGGCGATGTCTTGCGCCACGATATTGAGGAGAAACGTGGTCTTGCCGACGCCGGTCGAACCGAAGACTGCCATGTGGCGGAGGCGTTCGTCGTGCGAGAGCGACACGGGCTTGCCGTAGGGCGTCTCGCCTATGTGGGTATGCGTTTTCATAGCCGGGACTGTCTCCGAGGCCCGCGCTACGGGTCGTGGGGGAACCGCTTGAGCGCGTGCTATGCGGAGACAAATCCGGATATGGATCGAAGGCGTTTCACGCCTCCGCGATCCCCTGGTTATTCTAAAGGGTGAAGGACTGGCCTTCCTCTGGGGATACGTGAGGTCTGGTTGCGTTTGCTGTTCTCGTGTTTGGATTTCGTCGCGCAAAGATAAGTTCGCAATCGCGACTTGCGACGCCCGTCGATAGCCCGTTGGCTTTTTGGACTATCGTGACGGGTGTAGCAAAAGCGATTTCCCGGCGAGTACTCCGCCCCCCGATGTCGGCGCCGAAAAATAAGGAGGCCTTCGGCCGACTATATTTTTCGAGCAGGCCGACCCCGTGCCGCCACCGAGCGCGATGTGGCGATTGCCTTTAGCCACATGTATTTTCGCGCGAGGCCGCCAGCTCCGCTTTATTGACTCGCCGGACCGCGACTTGGGACGCGTGTTTGATAGCCCGCACGTAGGAGGACTATCAGACGCGTGTTCCCAAAAGCGGGACTACCCGGCGAGACCTAACGGAGTGGCGGCGCGGGGTCGGGCTGCTTAGCCCGACATCGGGGGGCGGAGTACTCTTTGCGCGACGGACTTTTTTGGGCTGAGTGAGGTCTCGTGCCCCTACAAACCGCATGTAGGTGCGTTTGTAGGGGGGACGGAGCGGATGTGTTCGATATTCCATATCGCGACGCATCCGGTACCGTCCATGACCTTGAGCAGCTTCTGTCGGCGTCCTTGAGGCGGCCCCACGAGGGGTCTCGTTCGATCCAGAGCCGTCCTGCGCTCCAGCTGCGGACTTGCGGCGGCGGCGTGATTGAGCCTGGGCTTGAGCACGCCAAGCCGAGCCTCTCGGTAGTGGCGGACATCAGAGCGATCGAATGGTGCGCTGTTCCGGCGTCGAGTTATTACGGCGTTGGCTCGCTAGCAAATCGAACGGTGCGCGATATTTCGCCATCTCGTGTGTTGGTGGATATATCCCTTGCAAATCGGGAAATATATCACAACACGATATACCATGAAGTCAAGACGCCGGCCCTTCTTGGTGTCCTCCTCATTCGTTTTTCGGATAAAGTGCGAATGAGGTATACTGACAGCATATGACGGAACCGCAGCAGCCCTTGCGTACTTACCTTCTACCCTTTTTGGACTATTGCGAGATCGAGAAAGGCCTCGCCAGCAATACGCAGCGAAATTACCGCCAATATCTGCGCGTCTTTTTCGCCTGGCTTGATAAGACCCACCGTAGCGATTTGCGCCCGCGCGACCTGACGGCTAAGCATGTTTGGGATTACCGACTATATATCGCGCGCAACTACAAGACCCCGTCCGGGAGGTATCTCACCAAGAAGTCGCAGAACTCTATCTGATGGCGCTCAGGGCCTTCCTGCGCTACCTGGCCGAGCGGGATATCGAGACGTTCCCTTCAACAAAGATCACGCTGGCCAAGCAGAAGGCCGAGAATCCTGTCTCCTTTCTGGATTGGCATGAGGTCGAAGAGATGCTCAAGCAGCCGGATGAGACCAAGCCGAGGGCCTGCGCGACCGGGCGATCATGGAGACGCTCTTCTCGTCCGGCATGCGCATATCCGAGCTGGTCCCTTGGACGTGGAGCAGTTCGCACCCCTGATGCGCGGCGAGCGGGACGCGGAGCGGACACTCGAGCTGCCGATCGTCGGCAAGGGAAAACACATCCGCACCATCTTCATCTCTCCGCGCGCCGCCACCTGGATCCGGACCTATCTCGCTAGCCGCGGTGACGACCTAAAGCCCGTCTTTATCAATAGCCACACGCGCAACCCGGGGAGAAGCGGCTGACCCCACGGGCGATTCAGCTCATGATCGGGAAATATGCGCGGCTTGCCGGGATCTCGAAGAAGGTGACGCCTCACACCCTGCGCCATACCTATGCGACCGATCTTTTGTCCCACGGCGCAGACCTAAGAAGCGTCCAGGAGCTGCTGGGGCATAAAAATGTCGCCACGACCCAGATTTACACCCACGTCACCAACAAGCGCCTGCGGGACATCCATGAGCAGTTCCATGGGCCTCAGGAGCCTGCCTGACGGGGGTGTTCCTGGGGCATTTGCATCCCGGATTCCCTTTTTTAAAAAAGAATTTTCTAACTGAGTATTTTTATAATGAGTATTCTTAAATGCGTATTCTTATATAGAAAGAGCGGCAAATTCTGCCGCTTTGGAACGGAAACCTTTGCCGGTCTTGACCGGCAAATTTTGCCGGTCTGGGCTGGCAATCCCCATGTTATCCCCGTTTCTTGACGGTGAGGTGCAGGCGGTAGAGGTTGGTCTTGCCAAGCCCTCGCTGGGTGACCTCCAGGAAACCCGCGTCTTCCAGCTCCTTGAGGTACGTTCGCACGCTACGCTCCCCTGACCCCATGTCGTCGGCGAGCTTTTGCTGACCGGGAAAGCAGGCATTATCCGCCCAGGCATATTTCAGGAGCATGGCATAGGCGAGCTTGGCGCCTACGCTTAAGTCCTTGTTGGTGAGAATGAAGTTCGGAACCTGGGTGAAGCCATGGCGCGTAACGGGGTCGGCACCGATGATCTCGATGTTGCGAGCGATCTCTTGCAACTGGCCGTTGATGGAATCCATGGGCGCTTAGCTCAAGTATAGCGCCCCACAGCTTCCCCCTTCATGTTATCAACAGTGGACTACTGCGTGTGGGTAGGCGGCTCCTGGCGGCGGTTAGGAAGCAAAGGGGTCAGCATTTCTTGGAGGCCGCGCACCAGGAAGTTAGTCTCGCGGTCGCGCTCAATCAGCGAATCAATGGTGCGGTCTTTGCGGTTGATCTGTTCACGCAAAAAGTCTCGTTCATCGTCGGCGACTTCTAGCCGCTGTTCCAACTGCACCCGCTGATCCCGGGCCACTTCGAGTTCTCGCTCAAGATGAGTGACATGGCGCGACATCTCCCCCGTCGCCGCCTGTTCCGTCGCGACCGGTCGCGACAGGTGATGGGGTGTCGTTGGTTCGTGTCGCGGCTCCTGCAGAGGAATAGGAGTTTCCGTAACCTGAGGTATGGTCTCTGTCGCCGCCTGTCGCATGGTGTCGTGACTTGGCGCTGCTTCCTGTCGCGGCTCCTGCGGATACAAAGGAGTTCCCGCAGCAGCTTCTGTCGCCGCCTGTCGCGCTATGTCGGGCGCATTGTATGAGCCATTTTCTGGCGCTGTCGTCGTTGTTGATTTGCGACTAGGGATAGCTGTCGCGACAGGACGCGACATGTCGCGACCGGTCGCGACAGCATCGAGCTGCGACAGCTCCACGATTTGCGCGATGTGGCGCGCGACAGACTGCGGCGTGACCAAATATTTGTCGCCGATTGCCGTCGCTATTTTTCGGGCCTCGAGGTGACCGCTGACGCAATATCGCTGCAAACTTCTTAATGTTCGCGGGTGCCCGGCTCGGGCATAGCGTTCTGCGACCTCTTCGAGCGACAGGGAGAAGTCCGTGTCGTTATCTGTCGCGCCTTGTCGCGGCAGGTCGCGACCTGTCGCGACAAAAGTGTTGTTATCTTCCATGCCCTCAGTGTAGCAGGTGCACCAAGCGCCGCCGTCGCTATCCACAGTGGGGGCAGAGCCGATTTCAGGGTCGCGGCGCGTTTAATGAGAGATCCTGTGATTCCCGGAGAGAGCGCTAGAACACCCGCTCAAAATGCTACCCATGTGCTACCCACGCGGCGGAGAGAAGCGGGAGAGATCACCATAAGTCTTTGATTTATTTGGTGGGCGCACAAGGATTTCGAACCTTGGACCCGCTGATTAAGAGTCAGCTGCTCTACCAACTGAGCTATGCGCCCGCTTCGCCACGTTCCCTAGCTATAATGCGTATGAAGGTCGTGTGTCCATGTCTGCGTTGAGGGTATTTGCCGGTTTAAACACGCTCCTTTTTTGCAAGGGGCGCGGAGGAGGGGAGGCGAAGTCCCGGCTGGGCCGTGCTCAACGGAAGCGAGCCTTCCGGATCGGCCTTTGGAATGACCTCCGGTGCCAGGGCGCCGAGCGAAACATAGATTTTCAGAAGATCGTCGACCTTCATGTCGGGGACAGGCGTAATCGCCGTATCGGCGACAAACACGAGGCCGCCCGACATGGGGATCGGGGCAGCGGGGAGATAAACGAGCCTGCGACGCTCGCCGGCGATGAGATAGACCTGCTGGCTTGCGAGAAGCGCAAGGATATCCACGGCCGTCTCGCCAGCGCCAAAAAAGCGGCAGGACACGACGCTCATGCTCGACAGGTCCCCAGGCGCGCCGGACCTGTTCGTCGCGAGACGGACGACGCGGGAAACCGGGCTGTAAATCGAACGGATGAGCGGCACACGCGAAAACAGCCTGTCGAGATAATTCTGAATGATGCTTTTGGCCCTTGTCTTGACGATCAATCCCAGGAGCCAGATGCCGGCCAATGCGATGGCGACGCCGAGCCAGAAAGCCAAAGTGTCCTGGCTGGGGCCGAGAATATAAGTCCCGCCCCAGGTGAGGAGGTCGCCGAGCACCGTACCGGGGCCAATCGCGCCTCGCACGAAATTCACAATGTAAGCGGCGATGAACACCGTGAGCACGATGGGGAGAAGAAACAGAAGTCCGGCAAGAAATGAACCGATTACGCTCGTACGCCAGAATCGCGAGAGCCAATTCAGCATGCGTGAAACTCCTTCGTCCAAAGGGCTCTTCATGTCAGCGTCAACACTGTCCGGTTCCGCTTCAGTATACATGGAACGCATAACGTACGTGTTATTGAATTATGCGGGAGAAAACCGCGCAGGCTGTTCGCCTTCTGGAAACCATATACTTCCTGTTCGAATCGGAAGCCTTGCGCCAGCTCTCGCCTTTTGCAAGAGCGACCCGACCGGCAATCGGCCATATCAGCATCGATCACTGGTGCAGAGATGGAAATTGATCCCCGAAGAGGAAGGCTTTTCATAGCGGCGGTCTATTTCTCGGCATTATCCGCTCAACGCCGTCCCTTTCATGGCTGGGAGCGCCGCCCGTGCGGGAATACACGCTCTCCCTATTGGGCAATTTTGCGCAAATGCCGGGCAGGACGCCGGAAGATCCCGGTTGATAGACGCATCAACGGCCAAGGCTTTGTGAGCGAGTCGCGCTACGCTTCCACGTCTTCCAGGGGAGGGACTGCGCTTGGAACCGTCGATCGTTTGCCCAAACTGCCGGACAGAAATCAAGCTCACGGAAACCTTGGCCGCTCCGCTTATCGAAGCAGTCAGGCGCGAGAGCGATCAAAAGCTCCGCGTGAAAGAGGCCGAGATCGCGAAAAGTGAAGTCCGCCATCCGCGCGCAGCAGGCCGCGATCAAAGAAGCCAAGGAGAGCCATGGAGGCGGAGGTTGCCGAACGGTTGAAGGCGGAGCGCAAGAAGCTTGTCGAGGAAGAGGCAAGGAAGGCCCGCGCGGCAGTTTCGGTGGACCTGCATCATAAGGATCAGCAGCTCGAAGAGCTGGCGAAGGCTTTCAAGGAGCGCGAGGCGAAACTGGTCGAGGCGCAGAAAGCACAGGCCGAGGCTGTCCGCAAGCAGCGCGAGCTTGCCGAAAAGGAACGCGAGTTCGACCTGACGGTCGAAAAGCGCGTCCTCGAAAAACAGTCCGAAATCCAGCAAAAGCGCGAAAGCGGAGGCCGAGGAAGCGCTTAGGCTCAAGGTCCAGGAAAGAGAGCAGACGATCCTTGCAATGCAAAAACAGATCGAGGAACTGAAGCGGAAGTCGGAGCAGGGGTCGCAGCAACTCCAGGGCGAGGTGCAGGAACTCCAGCTTGAGGCGCTGCTTCGGGCGAGCTTCCCCCACGACACGATCGTGCCCGTGCCGAAGGGCGAATTTGGCGGGGACGCGATTCAGCACGTTACGACGCCGTTCGGGCAAGCGTGCGGGATGATCCTCTGGGAGTCGAAGCGCACCCGCAATTGGAGCGACGGCTGGCTGCAAAAGCTGCGCGAGGACCAGCGCGTCGCCAAGGCCGATGCCGCGATCATCGTCAGCCAGGCGCTGCCGAAAACCATCGAAACCTTTGGCCAGATCGACGGCATCTGGGTCACTTCGCCGAAATGCTCGGTCGCGCTGGCCATCGCCATCCGCCACCTTTTGATCGAGGTCACGGCCGCGCGGAAGTCCGGCGAGGGGCAGCAAACCAAGATGGAGGCGATGTACCAGTATCTGACAGGGCCGCGCTTCCGCCATCGGGTGGAAGCCATCGTCGAGAAGTTCGGCGAGATGCAAACCGACCTGGAGAAGGAGCGCAAGGCCATGCAGAAGGCGTGGGCCAAGCGCGAGCAGCAAATCCGGGGCGTCATCGACGCGACCGCCGGGATGTATGGCGATATGCAGGGCATCGCGGGGCGGTCGCTCCAGGAGATCGAAGGGCTCGATTTCGAGGCGGAGGCGGCGATCCCTACGGCTCAACGCGACAGCGGCAAGCTGCGGCTCATCGAGTCTGACGCCGCGCAGTGACGCGAGAGACAGGGAGCCAACGCTACACGAGATGGCTCCCTGATTGAAGGCGCGCTAATAATTCTGCTGCGTCTTGCTGCGGTATTGATCCGCCTTCATGGACTTCCGTTGCGCATTCCAGCTTTCGGTCGAAAGCGCCTGCGCGTCGGCTTCGTTCTTATCCGCAAGCTTGCGCAAGGGCGCGGCTGCGGCCGGCGACTGTGCCTCAAGGCGGCTGGCTTCGGCACGCAGGGAGGCAGCATTCTGCTCAAGCTGCTTCCTGGCATCCGCCACCTTGCCTGCGTCTCGCGCCAGAACAGCCTTCTCGCTGCGCTCATTGGCGAGCTGGGTTGCAATGTCCGCTGCGACGCTTGCATTGGCGCTGCGCGTTGCCTCCTCGGATGATGAGCTGAAAGTGACTTGCGCCTGCGCCGCGATCTTCGCCCGCGCTTTCGTCTTCGGATCGAGATAGGAGACGTTGACGTCCGCAATGGCGCCGCTGCCTTGAGCCTTGCCCTTGGCAACCTCAAGCTCGAGCAGCAGATAGCGCTCCTGTTTGCCGCCGATCTGGTTGAGCCGGAAGCTGACGCGGCGCCCGTCCACTTTCACATCGCGTCCGAGCCCGCGCAGCGGTGTCACGCCTTCGGGGCAGATGATCTCGATGTCCACGTCCTGGCCGACAACAGAGAGCACATCGCCAAATTCCTTGTTGAAGATGTCCGCGAGTTGTTCGGGGTTCTCGACAAAGGCGTGATTGCCGTCGCTTGCAAGAGCCAGCCTCGTCATCAGCTCTTCGCTGTAATCAAGGCCGAGGCCGATGGTAGTCACGGCGATGCCCTGGCTGCCGAGTTCGCGGCCCAGTTGTTCAAGGTCCGCGGGAGAGCTTGGGCCGACATTTGCGTGCCCATCCGACATCAGGATCACTCTGCTGATTCGGTCGGGCGCGACCGCTTCGCCGACGCTTTGCCCGGCTTGCCGGACAGCTGCGTAAATCGCCGTCTGGCCGCCAGGCCCGATGGCCTCGATCCGTCTTTTCATCTCCTCGAAGTTCTCGAAGGGACCCGCAGGAACGACGACCTGCACGCGGTGATCGAATGCGACGACCGACACGCGGTCCTGCGGGGACAGTCTCGAAAGAGCAAGGATCGCGGCTTCTTTCGCCTGCTCGATTTTTGCGCCGGTCATAGAGCCGGACCGGTCGATCACAAGCGAGACGTTGACCGGCGGCCGCGCTGCCAATTCCTCATAAGGAAGGCCTTCGAGCTTGACCCGGAGATAAGCCTTATTGTCCTGGCCCGCGGCGAAAACGGACTGACTCGGTTCGACAGCGAGTTTGATTCGCTGCTCGGCATGAACCTGGGTTCCCAGCAGACTGAGAAAAAGGATGCTTAAGAAGTAGCAATGAATGCGGACAAGTTTGGACATGATGCCATGACCTTTCTTTCCTCCAAACCGAAGCTAACGCTAGTTTTCGGCTTGGGCGACAAGCTGGTCACGATTTGGCCAATTCACGGCGCGGGAATGGCGTAAACGAGAACGGCAAGGCCGGGGTCAGCCTCGGGAACGGCGAGAGGCGTGAACCCGCAGGTCCGGTAAAAGGTGACTGCGCGCGATTTCGCGCCGGTCATGACGTGAATGCCGCGCGAATCGCGATCCCGGCAGAGTTGGAAGAAGCGCGCTATGAGAAGGCGGCCTACGCCCATCCCCTGTTGGCCGGGCTTCACGTTGATATGGAAGTGGGAAGGATAGCCCCGAAGCGCCGAACAAAAAGCGGGCGTGTAGGAAGCGATGTCATCGATGATGATTCGCGATCGTTGGGAGAAGCTGTCGACGCAACCCGCCAAATAGCCGATCGCCGCGCCGCCCTCGTCCAAGGCCAAAAGGAAAGATGCTGGATCGGAGTCGAGGTAGTGTCCGAACCAGCGTTGATAAAAGGCCTCGCGCGCCGATTTTGAACTCGAAGACCTGGGTGTTCGTGGTCTCGAAGAAGATTTCGGCTGCCTGGGCGATAAGCCACACCCGCTTTGCCGCATCCGTCTCGGCTAATGGGAAGACATCAGCCACGGCTGAAGCCTCTCGAATGAGATAGTCTGGAGCGAACCGCTATTCGGCGGCGCGCTTATGGTGGCTGTTCCCCAACTCGTCCGCCAGCCCTTCGCCATTCTCGGTGAGACTTTCGATTCGCGGCATTGCGACGATGTTGTAGCCGGAATCCACATAATGGATTTCGCCGGTGACGGCTGTCGAAAGATCGGAAAGAAGGTAAAGCGCTGCCCCGCCGACCTCGTCCAAAGCCGGTGTCCGGCCGAGCGGTGAATGCTGCTTCTGATAGTTGAAAATAACGCGTGCATCCGAAACGCCGGAGCCTGCCAGCGTCCGCATCGGCCCTGGCGATAAGCCGTTGACGCGAATGTTCTGCTGACCGAAGTCAACGGCAAGATAGCGCACCGACGCTTCCAGCGCTGCCTTCGCAACGCCCATCACATTGTAGCGCGGTACAACGCGCATCGACCCGCCATAGGTCAGCGTGATCATCGAGCCGCCCTGAGTCATGAGCGCCGACGCCCGCTTCGCAATCTCGGTGAACGAGAAGCACGAAATGACCATCGTATTGATGAAGTTCTCTCGGGTCGTGTCCGCGTAGCGGCCCTTGAGCTCGTTGCGGTCGGAGAAGGCGAGGGCGTGGACGAGAAAATCGATAGAGCCCCACTTCGCCTGGAGTTCGGAAAAAACGGCATCGACCGACTTGAGGTCGAGGACATCGCAAGGAAGAATGATCTTGCTCCCGAGCCCTTGCGCGAGCGGCACCGCGCGTCGTCCAAATGCATCGCCCTGATACGTAAAAGCGAGTTCCGCGCCTTGGCCTGCGAGCACGCGGGCTATGCCATAGGCGATGGACCTGTCATTGGCCACGCCCATAATCAGCCCACGTTTGCCCGCCATCAATGGCGACGGCTTTGCAATATCCACCACAGTCATCGATCGAGGCCTTTCTAAACCTGCCTGCAGCTACGTTATTATCCGTCGTAGCGCTTGAAGATCAAAGTAGCGTTTGTTCCACCAAAGCCGAAACTGTTCGACATCACACAGTTGAGTTCGACATTATCGAGTCGTTCACGCACTATCGGCATATCCGAGAATGCCGGATCAAGCTCTTCGATATTTGCGGATTCACACACAAATCCGTTACTCATCATCAGGAGCGAATAGATTGCCTCCTGCACGCCCGCTGCCCCAAGCGAGTGCCCGGTCAGCGACTTGGTTGCAGACAGAAGGGGCGCCTTGGATCCGAAGACTTCGCGTACGGCCTCTATTTCCTTCAAGTCGCCGATCGGCGTCGACGTCGCATGCGGGTTGATGTAATCGACCTTGCGGTCGAGGCCCTGCATCGCAAGCTTCATGCAGCGTGCCGCGCCTTCGCCGGACGGGGCCACCATGTCGAAGCCATCCGAATTCGCCCCAAACCCGCCAATCTCAGCATAAATCTTTGCACCTCGCGCCTTGGCCCTCTCCAACTCCTCGAGCACAAGTACGCCTGCTCCACCCGCGATAACAAAACCGTCACGATTGATATCGTAAGCCCTGCTAGCTTTTTGCGGTGTATCATTAAAGTTTGATGACATTGCGCCCATTGCGTCAAAAAGTACCGAGAGCGTCCAGTCCAGGTCCTCGCCGCCGCCGGCGAACATGAGATCCTGCTTGCCCCACTGGATCATCTCCGCCGCGTTGCCGATGCAATGCGCCGATGTCGAACATGCGGACGCGATCGAGTAGTTGATTCCCTTGATATGGAAAGGGGTCGCGAGAGTGGCGGAGTTCGTGCTGGACATCGCCTTCGGAACTTCGAAGGGGCCAACCTTTCGCGGCCCCTTTTCACGCGTAGTGTCCGCAGCCTGGACGATGGTGCGCGTCGATGGGCCGCCGGAGCCCATGATAAGCCCAGTGCGCTCGTTGCTGACGTCTTTCTCCGAAAGACCCGCATCGACGATTGCCTGCTGCATGGCGATGTAATTCCAGCCAGCGCCGGCCCCCATGAAGCGGCGGACCTTGCGGTCGATCATCGACTCCCAGTCGATTTTTGGCTCGCCGTGAACCTGACAGCGGAAGCCCCTCTCGGCATAATCATTTGCCTTGACGATGCCCGATCTTGCTTCCCGCAAGGAAGCAAGCACCTCCTGGCTGTTGTTACCAATGGACGAGACGATGCCCATTCCCGTGACAGCAACACGTCTCATGTCTTAACCCCACGTTGTCGCACAAGGTTTCTAAAAAGCCAGCAGTGCCGCTCAAGGAAGCTCAGCCGGCCGCTTGCATGCTCATTGTCGCGCCCGCAAACAAGCCGACACGAAGCTCTTTCGCGGAATATATGAGAGTGCCGTCCGCTTTGAGATGCCCATCGCCCACGCCCAGCGTGAATTTCCGGCGGATGATCTTTTTGAGATCAACGATATATTCGAGCCGCTTGACGCTCGGCACCACCATGCCGGCAAATTTCACCTCACCGACGCTGAGCGCCCGCCCTTTGCCGGGAGCGCCTGTCCACCCGAGAAAGAAGCCGAGCATCTGCCAAAGCGCGTCAAGCCCGAGGCATCCCGGCATGACAGGGTCGCCTTTGAAATGGCAGGCGAAAAACCATAGGTCGGGGCGCACATCCATCTCGGCGACGACTTGCCCGCGCCCGTGCTCTCCATCTGTCTCGGATATGCTCGAAATGCGGTCGAACATCAGCATCGGTGGAAGCGGCAGTTGCGCATTCCCCGCCCCGAATAATTCGCCGCGCCCGCAAGCGAGCAAGTCCTCGTAGTCGTAGCTGTGGCGCCGCTCAGTCATCATTCCCCTTTATTCTCTCATCAGGCCCGCAGTCCGGCAAGGGCGTTCCCTTAACTATCACACCTTGCGGCTGTCGCAACCCGTCTCCAAGTTTCCCGGCGACGGGCCAAGCGGGACAGCGCTTGCGAGTTAAGACGCCGCTCTTTATACTACAAGGCTAGAGCCAAGGAAATGCTGAGAGAAATGCCTGATAACGTTTCCGAATTGCCAAGCGAGCGGCTTCGCATGACGGGGCTGCGTCCTACGCGTCAACGCGTCGCGCTGGCCGAGCTGCTGTTCGGGCGAGGGGACAGGCATTTCACGGCTGAAATGGTGCATGCCGAGGCGGTGAAGAATGGTGTCCCGGTCTCGCTTGCGACAGTTTACAATACACTTCATCAGTTCGTCGAAGCGGGGCTCTTGCGGGAGGTGGCGATAGAAGGTTCGAAGACCTACTTCGACACCAAGATATCCAATCACTTCCATTTCTTCTTCGAAAAGGACGGAGTGCTGGTCGATATAGAGCCGGCCAACATCCGGGTCGAAAACCTTCCGAAGCCGCCGGAGGGTATGGAAATCACCCGGATCGACGTTCTTGTCAGGCTGGCGCCCAGCAAATAGCGGTTTGGGTGCCAAGGTTGGCTAAGTCTTGCGATAAGTTGGAGCGCAAAAGTCTTGAGCGATACGCTTTACGAGGAGTCCCCTCCTCAGAAAAACGTCTTCGGGGAACCGTTGGCGATATGCTCCAATAATCCCCTTACCGGATTCTTTCGTGACGGCTGCTGCAACACCGATCCGCAGGATTACGGCTCTCACACCGTCTGCGTCGTCATGACCGAAGACTTTCTGGCCTTCTCGAAGGTGGCGGGGAACGATCTCTCGACCCCGGTTCCCGAGTTTGCATTTCCCGGCCTTAAGGCAGGAGACCGGTGGTGCTTATGCGCTGCGCGCTGGCAACAGGCATTCCACGCCGGGATGGCGCCTCGAGTTGTGCTCGCCGCGACCCACGAAAGGGCTCTGGAGATCGTCGCTCTGCAGGATTTGAAACGCTTCGCGATCGATCTCTCTTAAGCGGGCGCTCATCCCTAGCGCTGCTTCACCTTGAGGATATTCGACTTTGCCGAGATGCGAGGCTCCTTGCCAACGAAGAAACGGCAGCGGGGATACTTAAGCGGGCATTCTATGCTCTTTGTGTAAGTCGCCTGAGCCGTGCGGCAGCGCGCATATTTGGTCGGGCACATAGCCGGGCTTTTCAACGCTTCGCGTAACAGGCGGCATTGAAGCTGCTTCGGATTGCAGGCTCTGGCGAAGTTTTCGACGGCCTGTCTCGGGTTATCCGACGGGACACCGATCGCCGGTATCAAAGACTTACCGTTCGCGCCCGCGCCGGAGACCAGCCACTTGTTCCTCTCCGTGGAGGCCGCGAGAACCGACTGGCTCTGCTCCGAAAGGCTTGCCGCCTCATCCGGGGTGATGGGCTTGTCGAGCGGTTTGCAGCCCGGCAGATGAATGGCGTGACGATGGCTGTCTCCGCGGCGGTCCGAGAAATAATAGCGGCCATCGCAAACCCATGCGGTCGGAGGAACGCGGTCGCGGTTGAAGAGGATGTCTGCGCGGCGCAGATCCGTCCAGAACTCATTAAGTTTCAAGGTATCATCGACAGCCGGTGCATACATTGCGAAACTGAAAGGCAATGCAAGCACGGGAATGCTGACTTGGCCGCTATGGAGCGCGGCCCGCACGGCGTCGTAAACTTCCTCGACGTTGTTGTCTTGAATTGCGAAGCATCCGACGGACCCGCATTTGCCGTGAATGAGGATACCTGAACCGCCCCTGCCGTTCATGACATCGAACCGGTTCGGGAAGTTGATGTTCATGGCGCGGTGCCAGCGCGGATTGACGATCAGGTCCTCGGCGGTGATGTGATAGAGGCCTTCCGGCGACTGTCTGTCGCCCTCATACATTTTTGGCCCCAGCCCGCCAGACCAGCGGCAAATGCGATAGGTCTTGAACAGCTCATAGCGTGGGCCTTTCTCCACCCACATCTCCATTTTCGAGCTTTGCTTGTAAACGCGTAGGAAAACAGGGGAGCCAAGCTTAAGGTTTTTCGCTGCGAATTCGGCCGCTAGCAGACTTTGTTTTGCGGCGGCGACCGAACCGAAGGATCGGTCGATGAGCGTTGCCTCTTTGGTGTCCGCGAAGGCCGCCTGGCAAAAGACCAGCGCTCCCAGTAATACGCAGACTCTACGAAACTGCATCTTCACTCCTTGTAACCACGCTTACTGCACGAACTCAAATCGGGCCACCTTCTGCGCGTTAACGAAAAAGTAACGCCCTGTATACATTTCCAGAGAAAAATTGTGATGTGAATATGACGGGAGCTGGACAGATGGTCGCAATGCTCGCGACACAATTTTACGAAAAATATACCGATATGCAGAATAAACCGGCTACTTCACCTGCGCAGGCATTTCATTTGCCATTATTCTGCCGTCTCCATGACTTCTCTTTGGCGAATACGAGGCAGGAAATTCTGAGCAGTAACTGCCTAGTTCCAACTGCGCTTTTAGAAAACTATGAAGTGTCATCGAGGTTCCGGGCTACCCCGGCATCTTGAGTTTTCTGGTAATCGAAATGAGATCAAAAAAGCGTTTTTTCATGCATTTAAGCTCGTTCGGCGCTCGATTTCATCTCTTCCGCCTTTTGTGCTTTTGTGAGAGGGACGCTTGGAGTTGACAAAGTATATCAAATTGCCCGTCTCGCCTTGCGAAGGGCAAAGGCGCCAAGGTGCCGCCGCAAAAAAGCTCTTTATCCCTAAACGTTAGGTTGACAGGGATGGACAGGCGGCACTTCCTTCTCTGAGGACAGGCCGGAGGAGATTGCGCCATGGCGAACGAATTCAAGGAAAGCGCCATCGCATATCACGAGGCCGATCCGCCGGGTAAACTCGCCATCACGCCGACTAAGCCGCTCGCGACGCAGCGCGACCTTTCGCTCGCCTATTCGCCGGGGGTAGCTTTCGCGTGCGAAGAAATCGTCCGGGATAGTGCCGCAGCGGCTCGTATGACGGCGCGCGCAAACCTTGTTGGCGTTGTGACAAACGGGACTGCGGTGCTGGGGCTCGGCAACATCGGGCCGCTTGCCTCCAAGCCGGTGATGGAAGGCAAGGCGGTTCTTTTCAAGAAGTTCGCGGGCATCGACGTGTTCGACATCGAGGTTGCCGCCACCGACCCGGATCGCTTCGTGGATGCTGTTGCTGCCCTTGAGCCGACCTTCGGCGCGATCAACCTTGAGGACATCAAGGCGCCGGAATGCTTCGAGATCGAGCACAAGCTCCGGGAGCGCATGAAGATCCCGGTGATGCACGACGATCAGCATGGCACCGCGATTGTGGTGGCGGCGGCGATCCTCAACGGGCTGAAGGTCGTCGGGAAAGACATAGGGGATGTCAGGCTCGCGTGCTGCGGAGGAGGGGCGGCGGCGCTCGCCTGCCTCAATCTTCTGGTCAGCCTAGGGATGCGGCGTGAGAACGTCTTCGTCTCGGACCGCATCGGCGTGGTCTTTGAGGGCCGCACCGAGGAGATGAACCCTTATCTAGCGCGCTACGCCCGCCCGACGCAGTTCCGCAAGCTGGCTGAAACGATGGCAGGCGCAGACATCTTCCTTGGCCTTTCGGCGCCGCGCGTTGTGTCGTCCGAGATGGTGGCGGCCATGGCAGACCGCCCCATTATCATGGCGCTTGCCAATCCCACGCCAGAAATCATGCCGGAGGATGTGAAGTCGGTGCGCCCCGATGCCATCATCGCCACCGGGCGCTCCGATTACCCGAATCAGGTCAACAACGTGCTGTGCTTCCCGTTTCTGTTCCGGGGCGCGCTCGACGCAGGTGCGACCGAGATCAACGAGGAGATGAAAAAAGCCTGCGCCATGGCGATCGCGGAACTGGCGCAGGCGGAAGCCTCCGACATCGTGCTGACAGCGTACGGGGCGGAAAGCTTCGTCTTCGGCCGCGAGTACATCATTCCGAAGCCCTTCGATCCGCGCCTCATCACGAGGCTCGCGCCAGCGGTCGCGAAAGCTGCGATGGACTCGGGCGTCGCGACGCGGCCCATCCAGGATTTCGACGCTTATCGCGACCGGCTGTCCCGCTTCGTCTTCCGCTCGGGGCTGGTGATGAAGCCCGTGTTCGAGGCGGCGAAAAATGCGCCGAAGCGGGTCATTTTCGCGGAAGGCGAGCGCGTGAAGGTCTTGCAGGCCGCTTATCAGGTCCTGAGCGAAGGCATCGCGAAGCCGATCCTGGTCGGAAACCGGCGCTTCATCGAGGAGCGGCTTCTAAATCTCGGACTGCCGATGCAGGCAGGGCGCGACATCGAAGTCTTCGACCCCATCGAAGATCCTCGCGTGGAGGATCTGGCCGAGAATTATTACAGGCTGACCGAACGCAAAGGCGTGCTCCGATCCGATGCTCGCATAGCTGTCCGGCGTACGAATACGGTCATTGCGGCCATGCTCCTGAAGCGCGGCGAGGGCGACGCCATGATCTGCGGATCGGCTGGCCGCTTCGACCGGCATCTGAAGTACGTCGGCGACATCATCGGGCGGCGCGAGGGCGTGCGCACTTTCGGGGCGCTGAGCGCGATCCTGCTCGAATTGGGGACATATTTCATCGCCGATACGCAGGTGAACTTTGATCCGACGGCCGCCGAGATTGCCGAAATCGCGGTGCTTGCCGCCCGTCAGGTGAGCCGCTTCGGGCTTGCGCCGAAACTTGCCTTTCTGTCCCACTCCAATTTCGGCAGCGCGGACACGGCGACGGCGCGGAAGATGCGCGAAGCTCTTGCCCTCTTCTGGGACCTCGCGCCGGACGTGGAGGCTGAAGGGGAAATGCAGGCCGACGCGGCCTTGTCGGCGCGCATCCGGGGCGAGCTTTTCCCGAACTCGAAGCTGACCGACGATGCGAATGTGCTGATCATGCCGACGCTCGACGCGGCCAATATCAGCTTCAACTCGATCAAGACCCTGAATTCGGCGATCTCGATTGGGCCGATCCTGCTCGGCGCGGCCCTGCCGGTGCATGTGCTGACGCCCTCGGCCTCGGTGCGCGGCCTCGTGAACATGACCGCTGTCGCGGTTGTGGGCGCGAACGAAAGGCAAGGCTGACGGCGCAACGAAGACCTGCAGGCGGTTGCAGTGCTGAAGGCGGCATCTGGCCCAACTCCCGGCATTTGGTGCAACCTCCCGGATTGGCTTGCGCTTGCTTTTGCCAGCGGCGCTGCCTAGCCGGGATTTTAGGGAAATGCGCTTTACCGGGAGGTAAACGTCTCTAAGCGATTGATATAAAGTAGAAAAAATCTAGGCAGGCCTCGGACCGCCGCGCTGACGAAGCCCTGATCATGGTTAACATGCGGGGGTCGGAACATAATTAACGGACTTTTCCGCGTCCAGTTTTGGCCAAAAATACAATCGGTTAACCTCGGCCGATCAAAGCCGGAAAGCTTATCGTTTTCAATGGGTTGGGCTGTCATTTGGGCCCCCCGGGACGGCGGGCTGTTCTCATTCTTTAATATCTTCGAAAGCAAGTTCAGGCCGGAAATAAATCCTTTTGCCCCGCCGTTAAGCATGGCGGGTTAACGCCTATCGGCACGCAACGAATTGTTCAACATCAGAGCGTGCGGCCTTGCGTCGAACGACTGGAGCGCGGTGGTTTTGATCGCACTGGGTATACGCCTCGCCGCACCGGGCTCAGAAGAATAGCCTCAAGCTAGCAAGATGTTAACTTGAATTCTGTTTGATAGCTATCTCGGAAGTCGGTTTGCGTGACGTTCGACGAAGGCTCGGCACACCCGAACACATACCAGCTTTTCCGAAGTTTTGTGTTTGCATACGGTGCTCCAATGAGATTTGCAGTCAGCCCGCTTATTGCAGTCATTATCATCTTCATGATGCTGCAGAAACTCAACGCCGAAGACAAGTCAGCTTCAGCAGCACATTGCTTCAAGGCTGAAAGCTCTAACCCAACGTTAGTAATCTCTTTGTGCTCTTCGGTAATAAAATCAAAAAATAATAATGCCGATGTTGTAAGGGCCTTGAATAGGAGAGGTCTGGCATATGAAAGAAGTGGCAAACTCACGGATGCGCTTCATGACTTCTATTTGCTTATACAGATCAATAATAAGGGAGCAGGCTATTTCGATAACAGACAACGAATAAACTTGGCCCTCGGGCGCCCCAACGAAGCGTTGGCTGATGCAAATGCTGCAGCGAATCTGGCACCAAAAGCTTCATTTGTCTACAGGAGTCGCGGACTTGTATACGAGTCCATGGGTCGATACAACGATGCTCTGAAAGATTTCAACTTCGCAATTCCACTAGACCCGAATGATACCGGTCTGTTTTATGATCGGGGCCGGATAGAAACACTGCTTGGAAACTACCAAGATTCAATAAGCGATTTTACATTTGTATACTCGCGCGATCCAAACGCGGCGTTTGCTCTCCGCGAAAGATCACGTGCTTGTTTTCTGTTGGGTCGATTTCAGGAAGCGGCAAACGACATCAACGCTTTCCTTACGTCTCAACCTGGCGACCAAAATGGCATCGAACTGCGTTCGGCTATCCAAAGCCGTCTCGGAAATGTCATGCCACCAGTACCTGCCAATAAGAGTGTTGTACCTTACGGAACAGAGAGAAGAGTTGCATTAGTGATCGGTAACTCAACATATCGCTCTGTCCCAAAACTAGCTAATCCGGGTCGAGATGGGTCAGCTATTGCCGATATATTAAAGAGGTTCGGCTTCCAATCAGTACAGCTTTACACTGACATTGGAAGAAATGAATTCTTGGACGCTCTCCATTCGTTCTCCAGAGAAGCGGATTCGGCTGACTGGGCTGTAATCTATTTCGCTGGCCATGGTCTTGAGATGAATGGAGTCAATTACCTCATTCCTGTCGATGCCAAGATGGAAACTGATCGAGATGTTCCTTTTGAGGCAATCGCTCTCGATGATGTTTTATTATCTACAGAACCAGCCAAGCTTCTTAGGATCATTATGCTCGATGCGTGTCGAGATAATCCATTTTTATCCAGAATGAGAAAGACTAACGCGTCACGGAGCTTGGGACGTGGGCTTGCTCAGGTCGAGCCTGAAGCTGGTACGCTCGTCGTATACGCAGCGAAGCATGGACATACCGCTTTAGACGGACAATTGGAACATAGTCCCTTCGCACAAGCTTTCCTAAATAACATTGTTCAACCAAACATCGAGGTTCGAAAGCTTTTCGATTTAATTAGGGATGATGTTATGACGCAGACTTCGAACCAACAACAACCTTACGTTTATGGTTCGCTTTCAGGTCGGAAAGATTATTACTTAGTACAAAGAACTGAGATGCAGGCAAACAAGCAATAGTCTGCATCGCACCGAGGTTCAGCCAGATGCAGACGGCGATGCACCGCCAATCATAGCGAGCTTCAGCAAAACATAACCGCCTTCGGCCTTCAGCGTCGAAGGCAAAAGGAGGCCATCGCTATAATAAGATGGTCCTGAAAGTCTTCAGCCGACGGTGCTTCGCGGCCTGAGCAGCATCGGACCGAACATCACCGCGAAGCCGCCAAACGCCAGGATCCAGCCACACGCGGCGGTGTGCAGCATGATCTGGGGCTCGATCCCGAACGCAGCCGCGATCCGGGCGGCGGCTCCGATGATGACGCACGCGTAGATCGCCAAGGTTGCGGGCGAGGCCGTGAGCTCGTGCCCGGTATGGCCAAGGCTCGCGCGCGTCATGACCGCGAGCGTCATGACCCCGATGGCGCCCGCCGTCCACGCATGAACAGCGGCAACCGGTGCGACAACGCCGGGAAACGCGATCGCCAAAGCCATCAGCAGGAACCCCACGGGCACGAACAGATAGCCGATGTGCAGGATCGTGACCAAGGGCTCTCCAAGGGTGCGGTAGCCCCTCCACCGCGCAAGGCGGATGAGATGCAAAACACCCGCGATGCCGCAGGCTGCACCCGTTACCAGGCTGTCAGGCGCAAAGATCCAGGCGAGCAGGGCTATGGCCGACACCGCGATCGTCGCGACATCGAACTTGCCGAATGGCACCGGCAAGGCGTCAGGGCCGCGCTTAACAAGCCAGTTCCGCGTGAAGCTTGGCACGATGCGTCCGCCGATCAACGAGATCAGCAGGATGGCCGCCGCGATCCCGATGCGCTTGCCGAAATCGGCGGTGCCGCTCACAGCAGTTTCGATGTGGAAGACCAAATTTCCGAGGGCAAGCAGGGAAACCAGGACCAGGATCTTGAGATTGTTCTTGTTTCCGCTCGCCAGGATCTCGCGCCCTACGATCAGGCCAAGTGCGATGAGAAAAAGCATATCGATTGTCGCCGCAGGACCAGCGCCAATCAGCGCGGACGTCGAGACCGCGACCCGGCCGGCGAGCCACAGCGCGAACAACCCCGCAAGGCGCGCCCCCGCGACGGGGAGGCGGCCCGTCCAGTTCGGCACGGCCGTCAGGAGGAACCCGCCGACGATGGCGGGAAGGAAGCCATAGAGCAGCTCATGCTGATGCCAGTCGATGGGATTGAGCGCCGTCGGCAGCGCGAGGTATCCCTGCAGCATCGGGATGAAAAGCACCATCGCGACGGCCGCCCAGATCGCTCCGCCCAGGAAGAAGGGACGGAACCCATAGCTTAGGATTGCCGGGCCGCGATAAGCCCGAAGCGTTTCGGCGGTGGTTGCCATTTGCTCTGTCCCTTGCGCATTTCTCAATTTGTGGTATTTTAGATACCACTTTATGCGGTCGCAGTCTACCCGTTGGAAACGAAACCATGACAGTCCTGGCAGGATGGGGAGAGATGACGCTCGCTCTGACGGCGTTCTTCGCCTCGCATGTGGTGCCCGCGCGGCCTGCGGTAAGGCGGAGCTTGCAGGCGTATCTCGGCGGCGTCGCTTATGGCGTCATCTATTCCGTGGTGTCGCTCGCTGTTCTGGCGTGGCTCATCGCGGCTGCCCGAAACGCGCCTCACGTCCAGCTTTGGGACTTCGAACTCTGGCAGCTCTGGGTTCCCAATCTCGTCATGCCGTTTGTGTGCGTTCTGATCGCGTTTGGCATCGCCGCGCCGAATCCGTTTTCAATCGCGGGTCGCGGCAGTGCTTCCTTCGATCCCGAGCGGCCCGGTATCGCCGCCGTTACGCGGCATCCGCTCCTCTTGGCGATCACGCTCTGGGCGCTCGCGCACATGGTTCCGAACGGAGACCTTGCTCATGTCCTCCTGTTCGGGCTTTTTGCCGTTTTCGGGATTGCAGGCATGGCCGCGCTCGACGGGCGCAAACGAAAACAGTGGGGCCAGGAGCTATGGGCGGAGCGAGC
This sequence comes from uncultured Alphaproteobacteria bacterium, assembly GCA_963829495.1. Lineage (GTDB taxonomy): Bacteria > Pseudomonadota > Alphaproteobacteria > Rhizobiales > Rhodomicrobiaceae > Rhodomicrobium. The sequence continues at coordinate 565,122 of CAWHIT010000007.1, read as the reverse complement.
CGCGAAAACGTCGTCGATCCCGTTCGCCGCCCTGTTCGCCGGGCGCGTCAGCCTGCGCGATCTGCGTTTGGATCCCTGGCGGGGGGTAGCCGCGCTAGCCGTTTACGCAACGCTTCTTGGCGCGCATTCGCATCTTATCGGTGTGTCGCCGCTGCCCGCATAAGCTCGTCGCCCCGGAAAGCGCCTCGCGGGCGTCAAAAGTGCGGTTTGAGTTTGGAACGATCCCGGCTCGCGCTTCGCTTGGCCGGGATGACGACGGGCTCACTTCGTGTCGCGCGGCGCAAGATGGATCCGGACCGTGGTCAAGATGGCCTCCCGGATCTCGTTCGGCTGACTATGAACAGCCACAGTCATGGCGCGGAGCAGGCTGCGCGTGCTGTTGAGCTGGTCCATCAGCGACAGCACCATCGCCATTTCCTCATCGCGCAGTTCCATGTCGTAGCAGAGGTCGCACAGGAGGTTGGTGCGGGCGATGTCCGCATCGTCGAACAGGAAGCCCTCATCGCCACGATGCGGCCTCAGCCAGCCGGCCGCGATCCAATGCTCCAGGATTTGTGTGTTGAGCTGCTTGAAGCGCGCGACGACTTCCGTCTCGGTTATCATCATTTTCCGCCTCCCTGCCTCGGATTATACGGATGCTCGCGCTCCCAATCTCCAATGAAGGTCTCAAGCGCGGCATCGGGATGCGGCGGCATCACCACTTGCAACTCCACCAGTTGGTCGCCCTTCGGGTGGCCTTGCACGCCCTTGCCGCGAAGGCGCAGCACACGGCCGCTGTTCGAATGCTTCGGAATTTTCAGGTTCACCGGCCCGGTGATGGTATCAACCTGGACCGAACCTCCGGAGAGCGCCTCGCCCAACGTAATGGGAACCACCGATTTGATGTTGTTGCCTTCGCGGTGGAAGTGCGGATGCGGGCTCACTATCACGGTGATGAGCGCATCGCCGGACGGACCGCCGCCGATCCCCGGCATGCCTTGCCCTTTGAGCCGAATGATCTGCTCGTCGCGAACGCCGGCGGGGATCGAAATATCGAGCGTCTTGCCGTCCGGCATGTCGACGCGCTTCTTGCCGCCATTGACGGCCTCGAGAAAGTCGACCGGAAGCGTGTAGTTGACGTCGGCGCCGCGCATGCGGAACTGTGGGCGAGCGCCTTCGCCGCCTTGGGCGCGCCGGCTGAACATATCGCCGAACAGGTCGCCAAGATCGCCGAGATCCTCCGCACGCTCATAGCGGAAGCCCGCGCCCGCGTCGGCGTAGTCGCGATAGAACCGGCGCTCGGGCTTCGGCTGGCCCATCTCGTCGATCTCGCCCGCGTCGAACGCGCGCCGCTTCTCGGCGTCGTTCAGGAGCGAGTAAGCGGCGGAGATGTCCTTGAACCGGTCTTCGGCTTCCTTGTCGCCCGGATTGAGGTCAGGGTGGTGCTTCTTCGCAAGCTTCTTGTAGGCCTTGCGAATTTCGTCCTCGGTCGCGGTTTTCTCCACGCCGAGCGTCTTGTAGGGGTCAGCCATAATCGCCGTTTTGTATCAGTAAAGTGTCCGCGAGATGTAGAGGAGTTGACGCCTTCAAACAAGGGCGCGTTGCCCCCGCCATCCGCGAAGCAGCTCTCCAACTTCTCTAGCGCGCGACCTTCCGCAGCGGCCTTATACATGAAAAACCCCGCCATGTTGGCGGGGCTCGCAGTCTCAAAGGAATACGGCTGGTCGCTTAGTCACAGTGATGCCGTTCGACGCATTCCCGGAATTCTTCGCGGTCAGGATGATGTTCGCGGCACTCATCGCGAACGCGCTCGCAGCGCTCTGCGTGCTCGCGGTCGCCGGGCTCGCAGTGATCCCTTTCAACGCATTCGCGATATTCTTCGCGGTCGCCGTGGCGTTCATGGCATTCGTGGCGAACGCGCTCGCAACGGTCGGCGTGCTCGCGTTCGCGGTCACCAGGCTGGCAGCGCTCTCTCTCCACGCACTCGCGGTATTCTTCGCGGTCGCCATGACGTTCACGGCACTCGTGACGAACGTGCTCGCAGTGCTCCCCACGGTCTTCCCGATAGCTGTCCTGGACTTTCGTGACTGTGCTGTTGACGCTTGGAGCAACCGCCGTCGCCTCGAGCGCAGAAGCCGGCGCAGAAACCAGTGCCAATGCCGACAACGTAAGGGCGACACCAAAACACATTGACGTAATCGTTCTCATAAAAACCTTTTCTCCTATTGCTTCACGGAGGCGCATGAGTTCCCCAACAATCGGGCATTCGTGAGATGCAATGCTCAATCGAGCGGGAACCCCGCGCATGTCCGTGAAGACAGAGGCTGCAGGAAAGTTCATGCTTGTATGCCGTCGCTTTGCAGCTAAACGGTTGCCCTCATGCGTAAGTATGCCCTCGCCATAGCGGTCGCTGCTCTTGCCTTAGGAGCCGCAGGGCTCCTCATCTTTAGTGCTTCTGCGTCACGCGTCGTCAGCGCCACCCGAATCCACCGGGAGATTGGCGACGTCTTCGACTTCTTCACAACGCCGAAGAACTGGCCGAGGTGGCATCCAGCGTCGATCTCTGTCGCCGGGGCGACGGGCCATTCGCTTGCAATCGGCGAAGAGGTCACCGAGGACTTCCGCATAGGGAGCGGAAAAGGGCAGGCGGTCTGGCGCGTCACCGCCCGCGACGCACCTCACCTTTGGCGCATCGAGGCCACGCCGGAGAGCGGGGATGCGCGGGTAACAATCACCTATCGCCTGTGGATGGATGGAGGCGACACGGTGTTCGAACGGGATATGCAGTATCAGTTCAACCGGCTCTGGCTTCGCGTGCTCGATCCGCTTTTCATCCGGCGCCACACGGAGCGCGAGTCGCAGCAAGCATTATCGAATGCCAAGCAGATCCTGGAGAATTGAGCCTTCGCTGCGTGCCTCTCAGTGCGGTGCTGAAAAGCCGCCATTCGTTGGCCAACCCGGAACCCTGTTCATAGGAATTCCGCCAAGGTCGCGCGGAGAAGCGCAAGATCCTGCGGGCGCGACAGACGGTGCTCGCCGTCCTTGATCAGCGTCAGGCGGATGTCGGCTCCCCTGATCGCCTCCACCAGATGCAACGAATGCTGCCACGGCACGTCCGGGTCCCGCTGGCCGTGGAGGATGCGGATCGGCGCATCGAGCACCACCCCTTTGCCACCGAGCAGATGCTTCTTTCCATCCTCAATGATTCGCTTTGTGATGGGGTAGGGGCCGTCGCCGTAAGCGGAGGGGCGATTGAATACGCCGTCGCGCTCGATGGCGGTGCGCGCCTCGTCCGGCAAACGATCCCAGATGAGGCGGGTCATGTCCCAGGCGGGCGCGATCAGAACGATGCCTTTCGGCGGCGACGCGCCCTCGTCCTTGAGCCGTCGGGCGAGAAGGAGCGCGATCCACGCTCCCATGCTGGACCCTACGAAGACAGCGGGGTCGCCCTGCGGGGGCGCGGCCCGATGGACGGCGGCGGCTTCATCGAGCCAGTCGCTGATCGTGCCGTCCTCGAATTTCCCGCCTGAACGGCCATGGCCCGAATAGTCGAACCGGAGGCATCCCGCCCCGGCCTCGCTCGTCCACCTTGCAAGCTCCTCCGCCTTCAGGCTGCCCATCTCGGACCTGTAGCCGCAGAACCAGAAAAAGGTCCGCCTGTTTTGTTGAGCTTTTCGAAAGCGGAAGGCAATGGAATTCGTTGTGCCGCCGGTGTTGTGAACTTGGAGCAATTGCAATTCTTCGCTGTTCATCCTATGCTTCTCTCATGAGACCGAGCAAAGAGGTCACGTTCATTCGAAACCCGTCCGCGGGCATGGCCGCACTCTCACATTCTGGCGCGCGCTGATGTTAAATCGAAATCCTTGGCCGGTCATTCTGCAAGTCATCCCCGAGCTTTCGACCGGGGGAGCCGAGCGGACGACGATCGAAATCGCCGAAGCGGTAACACTTGGCGGAGGATTGGCCCTTGTTGTGTCGTCCGGCGGAAGAATGGAGAAAGAGCTGGCCGATGCAGGCGGCGAATTGATCCGCTTCCCCGCCAGAACGAAAAACCCCGGTTTGATGGTGTTCAATGCCCTGAGGCTTTCGCGCGTCATCAGGCAGAGGGGCGTCAGCCTCGTGCATGCTCGAAGTCGCGCACCGGCCTGGAGCGCGTTGATCGCCGCCCGGAGAACGAAGCGCTGCTTCGTGACCACCTACCATGGCATCTACAATCAGAGCGGCCGATTCAAGGCGTACTACAATAGCGTGATGGCGCGCGGCGACGCCGTCATCTGTAACTCTCAATACACCGCGCGAATCGTGCGCGAGCGTCACCCCGAGGCCGCCGAGCGTGTCGGCGTTATCTACCGGGGCCTCGACGAGGTGCGCTTCGATACGGCCGCCGTCGGGCCGGAGCGCGTGCGCGCGCTGCGCGAGGCCTGGGGCGTCGCAGCGAGTGCCCGCATTGTGCTGATGCCGGCGCGCCTGACCCGGTGGAAGGGGCAGCGCGTTCTCATCGACGCGGCGTCCCTCCTCAGCTCTCGCGCTCAGGACGAAGATATCGTGTTTGTGCTTGTGGGCGATCATCAGAGCCGCTCACCCTATCGCGTCGAGTTGGAAGCCCTCATCGAGTTCTCATCGCCTCGGCGGCAGGGTCGTTATCGCGGGCCATTGCGACGATATGCCAGCTGCCTTCAAGGCTGCATCCGTGACGGTGCTTCCGTCGATCGAGCCCGAAGCCTTCGGGCGCGCCTCCATCGAAGCCCAGGCGATGGGTTGCCCGGTGATCGCCTCGAATATCGGCGCTTTTCCGGAAACGATCGCGCCCGAGCCGACGCTTCTAGCGCGAGTCGCAAGCGTGGCGGAAGGCGCGGGCAAGGAGCCGGAGCCGCGCGCTCTGCGCAATCCCTGGCTCTTCGAGCCCGGAAATCCCGAATCGCTATGCGAATCGCTTTGTGAGGCCCTCGCACTGTCGGGAAATGACCTGGAAGTCTTGCGAGAGCGGGGCATCGAGCGCGCCCGCACCGCCTTTTCGAAGCGCGCGCTCCAGTTGCAAACGTTATCCGTTTACGACCGCCTCATAGGCACTCAACTTGCAACAACCTTCAAAAATGCTACAAGAAGTAATAGCTGAGCAAGGTTTTGAGCCGCATACGGGGCATGTCTGCTGCAACATGCCGCTTGACTTGTCTAAACGTGTTTTTATCCTCATCTTCATAGGAGTCTCCGGTGGAAGCCGGAGCGATCTGCTATTTCGTAAACAACCACAGGAGAAGTCAAATACGCCGTCCAATGACACAAGCGCCCACCAAAGGGGGGCCGCGGATAAACGAAGCCATTATTGCACGTGATGTTCAGCTCATCGACGAGACGGGCGAAAATCACGGCACAACAAATAAACGCGACGCGCTTGCCAGAGCCCAGGAGGCTGGTCTCGATCTCGTAGAGATTGCGGTAAACGGGGAGGTTCCCGTCTGCAAGATCATGGATTTCGGGAAGTACAAGTTCCAGGCTCAGAAAAAGGCTGCGGAGGCGCGCAAAAAGCAAAAGACCGTTGAGGTCAAGGAAATCAAGCTCCGACCAAACATCGACACGCATGATTACGAGGTAAAAATGCGTGCGATCATGAAGTTTTTCGAAGAAGGCGACAAGGTGAAAGTAACCCTGCGCTTTCGGGGACGGGAGATGGCGCATCAGGAGCTCGGCATGCAGCTTCTGATGAAGGTGAAGGAAGAAACTGTCGCCATCGCAAAAGTGGAACTGGAGCCGAGGCTCGAAGGGCGCCAAATGATCATGGTGCTCGCTCCTCGCTAGCGCCGTCAGATGGGAAACCAGTGGGGCAAGAACGCCTTGAGAAAATATTGCGGGCGCATCCCGTTGCGCCCGATAAGTTTTTTTCCCAGGTTCTCATAGAAGTTGCCCCTGAGTTGAAATAGTTTTTATCTGTTGCGTCTAATATTCGCCCCATATTATATTATGGTGTGCGAAAAGGTCTCAACTTGAACGCCAGAACCCACAAATACTGAAATGACAATCAAGGTAACCGGCAAAAATATCGATCTAGGTGAGAGTCTTCGGTCTTACGCGTTGAATCGCCTCGATTCGGTACTTGATAAGTTTTCTGGCCGCTCGCTTTCCGGCCAGGTCAGCGTCGAAAAGAATCATGATGGATTTTTCACGCATTGCGCGATCCATCTCGAATTCGGGGCTTGACGTTCAATCGAACGGGAATGGCGTGGACGCCTACGGAGCCGTGGATTCGGCCATCGAGCGGCTGGAAAAACGGTTGCGCCGCTACAAACGCAGGCTTAAAAGTCATGGGCAAGGTGTGGACGGCCCTGCGCAACTTTATGAGAGCGCGGGTATTGACTATGTGATCGACGCGGAGCATTCCGCCGACACGGATGGTGCAGGGGGTGGTCCGGCTGTCATTGCTGAACAGCCGGCGCGCGTGCGGGCCATGTCGGTGAGCGATGCGGTAATGCAAATGGACCTTGCCGACCAGACCTTTCTTGTGTTTCGTAATGCATCGCATGGTGGGATCAACGTTGTCTACCGGCGACCCGATGGAAATATCGGGTGGATTGATCCCAGCGGAATTGTCGCTGGCGCTAAACCTTAACGTGCCTGAGTGCACAGGGAGGACGTTTACGCGTGGGACAAGACATGGATCTTAGCGACCTCATAACGCCATTTGCTGTCATTCCGTCCCTCAAAGCGGCCAATAAGAAGCAGGCACTGCAGATGCTCGCTGAGCGGGCAGCGGATCTCACGGGGCTGAACAGCTTTGAAATCTTCAACACGCTCATCCAGCGTGAAAGACTAGGCTCCACGGGCGTGGGATCGGGCATTGCGATTCCGCACGGCAAGCTTCCAAACCTGCGCCAAACCGTCGGCGTCTTTGCGCGCCTCGACGATCCGATCGAATTCGACTCCATCGATGAAGAGCGGGTCGACATCATCATGCTTCTTTTAGCGCCGGAAACTGCCGGCGCCGATCATCTCAAGGCGCTGGCCCGCGTTTCCCGTCTGCTGCGTGAGCCGAGGTCTGTCGAAAAGCTTCGTGCCTGCCGCGACCGGGCAGCCCTTTATGCCGTCTTGACGGAAAAAGCGGCGTCTCACGCGGCTTGAGCGGCACCGGAGCACGCCTGGGATTCGGTTACCGGCGAGAGTGCTCACCGAGTTTTTGCGTAAAGGCCGCCACAAGAGGGCGCAGCGACGATCGAGCGGTGGCCGGGGCGCATTGCAGTTGGCCAAGTTTCGATACTCGGTGCGCGTAGCATATCTCGCAACTTCTGGCAAAAAATAAGCCGCGGAGGCGCGGCTTAGCAATTCCGGTGCTGCATTTGAGGAAGTACTAGTGGAGCGTAACCAGTTCCAACTCGCTCTCTTCCACGTTCTCAAGGGCCGCAGAACGGCTATCGGTCAGAACCATCGGTGTGCCGTCCGCGGATACCACTGCATAAAGGTCAATTCCATCGGGCAAACCGCCAAGTTGCGGGAAGAGCTCCGCTACATCTTTCGCTTTCAGCTGCTTGATGTAAGCCAGCTCGCCTTCGCCCCAGGCTTCGAGCTCAAAATCTTTCAGGAATTCTTCCACGGTAAGCACCTCCTCGTGCCAAATGCACACCCGGCCTGTCAGCTATTTCGCCTTTCCCGCGGCGATATGAGGACGTGTCCGATGTGGACGTGTTAAGGAGCATATATGGTGGTCGAATGGTGTTTCAAGAAATTCATCTCGACGCAGTTTGTAACAAAAAACCGTTAGTATGGTGGAGCCAGGCGGGATCGAACCGCCGACCTCTTGAATGCCATTCAAGCGCTCTCCCAGCTGAGCTATGGCCCCGAGGCAAAACCCTGTAGGGTCTGCCGATAAGGACTGGTACTTAATCCTTTGAGAGGTGCGCCGCAAGAAAAATACGCCGATGTGCGCGCACTCTCAACCGGGGTGTTGCATCAGCTCTCGTCATCCTTGCCGCCGCCGACGCCGAAGCCTGACACATCGGCTTCGCCCTCATCTTCGCTCTCGAGAAACGGCTCGTCCTCGGTGCCAGTATCGAGCGCCTCATCGTCATCGGCAACATCGGCAATGTCGCCGCCTTCGATATCGGGGAGTTCCTCTTCGCGCGCCGCAACGTCATCGAGCGGCACGAATTCGAGGCCGCCTCTGCCAGCGTCGAGCACGGCATCATCGTCGGCGTCGAGATTGTTTCCGCCAGCCGCGAGCCGGGCCGACGCCCCGCCGTCCTGGTAAACGGCCTGGCATAAGGGGCAGATGATGGGATCGCGCATGAGATCATAAAACTTGCCGCCGCACGATTGGCAGACCCGCTTTGTGCCGCGCTCGGCTTTCATGGACATCGGTCTGTTGTTTCCTTAACTGTTGGGTCGTGGCGCGATGCGCCTAATTTTTCGCACTGGCATAGCCAGCATCTTCTTCGCCTGTCAAAGGCAAAGCGAGCGAAAAGCGGAAATTGTGCGGCGCGGTCCCCCGTCCGATTGACACCGTCGCTTAACATAGGTCTATGACGGGCGAAAGTTCCGCCTCGTTTTTTTTATGAAGGGCGTTCCGACCGATGTCCGAGCTTCCAGCCGCCGCAAAGCCGCTTACATCCAGAAAATCGGGCGCGTTGAGCGGCGCCTTTTCGGTGCCGGGCGACAAGTCCATCTCGCATCGTGCCCTGATCTTTGGCGCGCTTGCCGAAGGCCGCACGGAAATAACCGGCCTTCTCGAGTCCGAAGACATCCTTTGCACGGCCCGGGCGTTACAACATCTTGGCGCGCATGTCGAAAAAGCCGCAGGCATCTGGACCGTGATCGGCAGGGGCCTTGGCGGGCTGACGAGCCCCGCTGGCGATCTCGACTTCGGCAACTCCGGCACGGGCGCGCGCCTGATGATGGGCGTTGTCGCGGGCCATCCTGTCCGCGCCGTCTTTATGGGCGATGCCTCGTTGCGCAAGAGGCCGATGGGGCGCGTGCTCGATCCTCTAAAAAGAATGGGGCTCATTATCGAGGAGGAAGGGCGCAACACGCTGCCGCTCACGCTGCATGGCGCCTCGAACCTTGTTCCTATCGCCTATCGGCTTCCCGTCCCTTCGGCGCAGGTGAAATCCGCTGTGCTGCTGGCGGGGCTGCTCGCATCGGGAACTACCTCCGTGATCGAGAGCGAGAAGACGAGGGATCACACCGAGAAGATGCTCGCCTATTTCGGCGCGGACGTCTCTTCCGAGCCCGGCGGCGAGGGCGGCATCCGCATTTCGGTCGAGGGGCGGAAAACGCTGAAGGGCAAGCCCATCGCCGTTCCTGGGGACCCAAGCTCGGCCGCGTTTCTCGTCGCGGCTGCAATCCTCTGCCCGGGTTCGAACGTCGTCATCAAGGACGTGCTCATCAATCCAACGCGCACCGGCTTCTACGAAACCCTGTCCGAGATGGGCGCCGATATCTCCTTCGAGAACGAGCGCGAGCTGAACGGGGAACGTGTCGCGGATGTTCGGGCGAGGACGAGCGTCCTTCGCGGCGTCGAGGTGCCGGCGGCACGCGCGCCGAGCATGATCGACGAGTATCCGATCCTGGCCGCGCTCGCGTCCTTCGCCGAAGGTGAGACCATCATGAACGGGCTTGCGGAGCTCCGTGTCAAGGAAAGCGACCGGCTCGCCGCCATGGTTGACGGCCTTTCCGCGTGCGGAGCGAAAGCCGAAAGCCGCGGCGATACGCTCGCCGTCAGCGGGTTGCCCAAGGTGCGGGGCGGCGCTACCATTCTCACCCACATGGACCACCGGATCGCGATGTCGTTCCTGGTCCTGGGACTTGCCGCCGAGGCGCCCGTAACCGTCGACGACGCTTCCATGATAGCGACGAGTTTTCCAGAGTTCCGGCAGTTGATGCAACAAGCGGGCGCAACCCTCGAAGAACCCGCCCAAAACTTCCCCGGAGATGCCAATCAATGATCATCGCCATCGATGGACCCGCCGCTGCCGGAAAAAGCACGCTCGCGAGGAGAATCGCGCAAGCTTACCGCCTGCCGCATCTCGACACCGGCTCGCTGTATCGCGCCGTTGCGCGCGACGTGCAGCTGGCGGGGCACGCTCTTGACGATGCCGCCGCCGCTGCGGAGGCCGCGCGGCGGCTCGATCCGGCGACGCTTTCCGATCCGGGCCTTCGCCTCAAGGGCAGGGGGGAGGCGGCGTCGGTGGTCGCGGCATTTCCGCAGGTGCGAGCGGCGCTTTTAGTGTTCCAGCGCAGCTTCGCTGCCCAGCCGAAGGGCGCCGTCGTCGAGGGCCGCGACATCGGCACGGTGGTTTGTCCACAGGCGGACGCCAAGATTTTCGTGACCGCGTCTGCCGAGAGCCGCGCGTGCCGCCGCTACAAAGAGCTTCTGGGCTATGGCGTCGACACCACAGAGGATGCGGTGCTCAGAGATATCAAGGATCGCGACCGTCGTGACAGCGAGCGCCCGATTTCACCCCTCAAGCCTGCTGAAGACGCGCTCTTGCTCGATACTACAGAGTTAGATATAGAAAAAGCCTTCGCCACCGCACTCGATCTTATTGATAAAGTCGCGAGCCGCGGATAAATCACTGGTAATCTCGCCTTCTGGGAAGCCGCTGATTGATCGGCCCTTGGTTCCTTCTGGAACCGGCCGCTTTCTGCCGGCAGCCCGAATACGCATGAAGACGGCTCTGGAGCAGACCGCATCCGGAAGGCCGTTCGGTTCAACACTAACGCATAGGTGGGCTTCGGCCGCATCGGAGTTTTAATGATCGCAACGCAAACAATAGAGCCCAAGGCCAGGGAGTACAATCCGTCAGCCGAAGACTTCGCCGCTCTTCTCGACGAATCGCTTTCCGGATCGGCGCCGAGCGAAGGCGCGGTTGTAAAGGGTAAGATCGTCGCCATCGAGAAAGATCTCGCCGTTATCGATGTGGGACTGAAGACCGAAGGCCGCGTCCCTCTCAAAGAATTCGGCTCCTCCGTGCAATTCCCCACCCTCCATGTCGGCGACGAGGTGGAAGTTTATGTCGAGCGGATCGAGAATGCTGCCGGTGAGGCCGTTCTCAGCCGCGAAAAGGCACGCCGCGAGGACAGCTGGACCAAGCTCGAGCAGAAGTTCAATGCCGGTGAAAAGGTCGAAGGCGTGATTTTCAATCGCGTCAAGGGCGGCTTCACCGTCGATCTCGACGGCGCGGTGGCGTTCCTGCCAGGCAGCCAGGTCGACATCCGGCCCATCAAGGATGTGACGCCTCTCATGAATGTGCCGCAGCCCTTCCAGATCCTGAAGATGGATCGCAGGCGCGGCAATATCGTCGTTTCCCGCCGCTCGGTGCTCGAAGAAACGCGCGCTGAGCAGCGCTCCGAGATCGTTGCCAAGCTCGAAGAAGGGCAGGTGGTGGACGGCGTCGTCAAGAACATCACCGACTACGGCGCATTCATCGACCTCGGCGGCATCGACGGCCTGCTTCACGTCACCGACATGGCGTGGAAGCGCGTCAACCATCCGACCGAGATCCTGAACGTCGGCGACACGGTGAAGGTGCAGATCGTCCGCATCAATCCGGAGACGCAGCGAATCAGCCTCGGCATGAAGCAGCTCGGCGCCGATCCGTGGTCTGGCATCGAGGCGAAATATCCGATCGGCGGCAAGTTCAAGGGAACGGTCACGAATATCGCCGATTATGGCGCGTTCGTCGAACTGGAGCCCGGCGTCGAAGGCCTGATCCACGTCTCCGAAATGAGCTGGGTCAAGAAGAACGTCCACCCCGGCAAGATCGTCTCCACGAGCCAGGAGGTCGAGGTTCAGGTTCTCGAAGTCGACGCGAGCAAGCGCCGCATTTCGCTTGGCCTGAAGCAGACCCAGGAGAACCCCTGGGTCGCCTTCGCCGAAAGCCATCCGAAAGGCTCCATCGTCGAGGGGCAGATCCGCAATATCACCGAGTTCGGGCTGTTCGTCGGCCTCGATGGCGGCATCGACGGCATGGTGCACCTCTCCGACCTCGACTGGCAGCGCTCGGGCGAAGAAGCGATCAAGGAGTACAACAAGAGCGACACGGTTCGCGCGGTTGTGCTTGAGACCGACGCCGAGAAGGAGCGCATCAGCCTTGGCATCAAGCAGCTTGCCACCGATCCCTTCCAGTCTGCCTCGACGCTCAAGAAGGGTTCGCACCGTCACCTGCGAAGTGGTGGAAGTGAAGGATGCGGGCATCGACGTGAAGATCGCCGGCACCGACGTCACGGCCTTCATCCGTCGCGCGGATCTTTCGCGCGATCGCAGCGAGCAGCGGCCCGAGCGTTTCGCGGCCGGCGATATGGTCGATGCGGTCGTCACCCAGGTCGACAAGAGCGGCCGGAAGATCGGGCTCTCGATCAAGGCGCTCGAGATCGCGGAAGAAAAGGAAGCCGTGGCTCAGTTCGGCTCGACCGACAGCGGCGCGTCTCTCGGGGACATCCTTGGCGCGGCCTTGAACAAGGCGCAGACCAAAGACAAAGAGTAAAGGCGCGTCAGCGCCTTGGCAGAGAAGGTGAGTGGCATGGCTGGCGCAAATGGGTGCGCCAGCATTCAGAGCAGCCTGCGTCCCTCGGACGCGGATAAGCTGCTCTAACACTTTAGCATCGATCAACTTTCTCGCCTTTAATCAATTCCGATTAAAGGCGGGTTTTGATCTAGTCTTTCAAAGGCGAATGCATGACCCTGGACTCTGACATTCTCATCGATCGCCGCCGCCTCAAGCGCAACCTTACCATCTGGCGCGTGCTCGCCATCCTGGCGATTGTGGCCGCGATTGGCGCCCTTTTCGCAAAAAGCGACGACACCGCCTCGCTGTTCGGGCTCAAGCGCGATCAAATCGCCCGCGTCACGATCGATGGCTTTATCGGCGACAGCAGACAGCGCCATGAATTGCTGACGAAGCTGGCCAAAAACGATCACGTGAAAGCCGTTATCGTCGCGGTCGACAGCCCCGGAGGCACGACCACTGGCGGCGAGGCTCTTTATGAAGACCTGCGGGAGCTTTCCAAGGCAAAGCCTGTTGCCGCCGTTTTTGGAACCGTGGCCGCATCGGCGGCCTATCTGTGCGGCATCGGCACCGACTACATCGTCGCGCGCGGTAACACGATCACTGGCTCGGTGGGTGTGATCTTCCAATGGGTCGACGTAACGGAGCTGCTCGAACAAGATCGGCGCCAAAGTCGATGAGGTCAGGAGCGGGCCCCTGAAGGCCAAGCCATCGCCATTTACGCCGCCGGACGAGGCGTCACGGCAGCTTACCGAGGAGTTGGTGAAGGATTCGCAAGTCTGGTTCCTGGATCTGGTCGCCGAGCGGCGCAAGGGTGCGGCATCCTCGATGGACGACATAAAGACGGGCCGGATTTACACTGGTCGGGAAGCCCTCAAGATCGGTCTCATCGATGCGATCGGGGACGAGCAGACGGCGATCAAATGGTTCACCGACACGCGGAAGGTAGCCTCGGGCTTGAAGGTCAAAGACTGGAAGCCGCAAAGCTCCGTGTCCGGCCTTTTTCAATCGTCTCTCACAGGCCTCGCCGGAAAGCTGGGCCTTGGCTCTTTCCTCGACGCCGGCGTGCTGGAAGGGTTGGAAGCTCTGAAGGACCACCCGCTTGACGGCCTATTCTCGATTTGGCACCCTCAATGAAGAAACACGAGATAAAGCAATGATTAAATCAGAGCTCATTGAGAAGCTTTCGGTTACCAATCCTCATTTAATGCACAGGGACGTTGAGAAGATTGTGAATGTGATCTTCGAGGAGATCACGAGCGCGCTGGCGCGGGGCGACCGTGTCGAACTGCGCGGCTTTGGCGCATTCTCGATAAAACACCGGCCCGCTAGGGTTGGACGAAATCCGCGCACCGGCGATCAGGTTCAGGTGCCGGAAAAGTACGTGCCCTACTTCAAGACAGGCAAGGAACTTCGTATCCGGCTCAATCCGCCCGAAGCTCCGGCGGAGAAGCCGAAAGGCCGTAAGAAAGCTGCGAAAGCACCGAAAGCAGCAAAGAAAGCATCGTAATTTCACTTTGGCGGCGGGCTCTTGCCGAGGCACCCATGAAACGCTTCTTCACAGTCCTCATTCTTTTCATCGCAGGCTGCCTTCTGGTCGCCTTCGGGGTCGCAAATCGCCATCCCGTGACATTCGTCGCCGATCCGTTCATCGATGAGAAGATGGCGCTCAGCTTCCAGGCGCCGCTCTCGCTGTTCCTGTTCCTGGCGCTGTTCGCAGGCGTTATCGTCGGATGGCTAACGGCGTGGGTTGGCCAAGGCCATTGGCGCAGGACGGCGCGCGCGACACACACAAGGAAGCCACGATCTGGAAGCGCGAAGCGGAAAATCTGAAGCGCGGGCTGGAAGCGGCCAACACCGAAAGCCATCACTCCGCCTGCGACGCGTCCCTTGCGCTCCTATTTCTAGCGCTGGCCCTCTCCGGGACTCGATGGGTAGCCATGCTTTGGCATGGACCCCTTTGTGTTGCTAGGCTCTGGCCCTTAAAAGCATGACCGTATCCGTTAAAATTTGCGGGATATCGACCGAAGAGGCTCTCGAAACCTCGATCGATGGGGGTGCGGACTACGTCGGCTTTGTCTTCTTCGAAAGAAGCCCCCGGAACGTTTCGCTGAGCCGCGCCGCGGCTTTGGCCCGGCTGGCGGAAGGCCGCATCAAAACGGTCGCTCTGACCGTGAACGCCGGAGCCGACGCGATCAAGGCGATTGCTGGCGAGGTTCGTCCTGATTTTTTCCAGCTGCATGGCGACGAAAACGTCGAGCGCATCGCCGCGATCCGTGAGCTGACATTCGGCGAGGATCATCAAGGCGATCAAGGTCGGAACGCCTTGCGATATTCAGGGCGCCCGCATCTATGAGAGCGAGGCGGACCTTCTGCTTTTCGATGCGCAGGCGAGCGCGGGCGCGCTTCCGGGCGGAAACGGCTTGTCTTTCGATTGGCGCTGGCTGCAGGGAGCCGCGCTTCGCCGCGACTTCATGCTCTCCGGCGGACTTCGCGCCGACAACTGTGCTGAAAGCCCTCCAGGAAAGCGGCGCATCCGCCGTCGACGTTTCGTCTGGCGTCGAAGTCATCCCGCGGTGTGAAAGACCTCGCGCTTATTCGCCAATTCATCAAGACCGCAAAGTCGTTCGAGCGGGCCGCCGGCCCCGTCTCAACAGCCGCGGAATAAGGAAAATCTCATGGCCCCTGTCGCTGAAACGACGCTGCACTTGAACAGCTATCGCACCGGTCCCGATGAAAAGGGGCATTTCGGCCTCTACGGCGGGCGCTTCGTGGCCGAGACGCTCATGCCGCTGATCCTCGACCTGGAGGCGGCTTACACCGCCGCTAAGAACGACCCGGGTTTTCACGCCGAACTGGCCAATCTCCACGCCCACTATTCAGGCAGGCCGAGCCCGCTCTACTTTGCGGAAAGGCTGACCGAGCACTTCGGCGGCGCCAAGATTTACTTCAAGCGCGACGAACTCAATCACACCGGCTCGCACAAGATCAACAACTGCCTGGGCCAGATCCTGCTCGCGAAACGCATGGGCAAGACCCGCATCATCGCGGAGACAGGCGCAGGCCAGCACGGCGTCGCCGTTGCCACCGTCGCCGCGCGCTTCGGCCTGCCTTGCGTCATCTTCATGGGCAAGACGGACATCGAGCGCCAGAAGCCGAACGTATTTCGCATGCGCCTCCTCGGCGCCGAGGTGCGGCCTGTGGTCTCAGGCACGGGCACGCTGAAGGACGCCATGAACGAGGCGCTCCGCGACTGGGTTTCCAATGTCGAGGACACCTTCTACATCATCGGCACCGTCGCCGGTCCCCATCCCTATCCCGCCATGGTGCGAGACTTCCAGGCCATTATCGGCCAGGAGGTGCGCGAACAGATGAAGGCCGCCGAGGGGACGGCTGCCGGATACGCTGGTGGCGGCGATCGGCGGCGGCTCGAACGCGATGGGGCTGTTTCACCCGTTCCTGGATGACCGCTCGGTGAGCATGTATGGCGTCGAAGCGGCAGGCCGTGGGCTTGACGTGCCAAATGGGCATTGCGCTTCGCTGAATGGCGGCAAGCCCGGCGTCCTTCATGGAAATCGCACTTATCTGCTCCAGGATGATGACGGCCAGATCCTCGATGGGCACTCCATCTCTGCCGGGTCTCGACTATCCTGGCATCGGTCCGGAGCATTCCTGGCTGCGCGATACCGGGCGCGTGAACTATGTCTCAGCGACGGACCGCGAGGCGCTCGACGCATTCCAGCTCTGCACGCGCCTCGAAGGCATCATCCCCGCGCTGGAGCCGGCCCACGCGCTCGCCTATGTGACAAAAATTGCCCCCACCTTGCCTGCAAGCCATCTCCTCGTTATGAACATGTGCGGACGCGGCGATAAGGATATTTTCGCCGTGGCGGGCCATCTGGGCATGGAAATCTAGGCGGATTTCGCCCGCGCCTTGGAAGTTTGAGGGAATTCATGCAGAGATTGGCGAGGGCCTTTGAAACATTATCAGGCTCGAACAGGAAAGCGCTCGTCTCGTTCATAACGGCGGGCGATCCCGACTACGCGACGTCGCTGGAAATCCTGAAGGGCCTGCCGAAAGCGGGAGCCGACATCATCGAGCTTGGCATGCCGTTCTCCGATCCGATGGCGGATGGCCCGGCAATCCAGCTGGCATCACAGCGGGCTTTGCGCGGCGGGCAAACGCTTCGCAAGACCCTTGAGATGGTTCGAAGCTTCCGCAAGACCGACACGACGACCCCCATCGTTCTCATGGGGTATTACAACCCGATCTATGTTTTCCCCGTGGAGCGGTTTTTGGCCGAGGCCGTGGAAGCAGGCGTCGACGGGCTCATCGTTGTCGACGTGCCGCCCGAGGCCGATGACGAGCTTTGCATTCCGGCTTTGAAGGCGGGCCTGAATTTCATCCGGCTGACGGCTCCGACAACGAACGATAAGCGGCTCGGCAGCGTGCTCAAGAACACGAGCGGCTTCGTCTATTACGTCTCCATTGCGGGCGTAACGGGCACGCGGGCGCCGGATCGCGAGGCCGTGGCCCGGAACGTCGCGCGCATCAAGGCGCGCACCCCTCTCCCGGTCGCGGTGGGCTTCGGGGTGCGCACGCCCCAGCAGGCGCGCGACATTGCGGGCGTGGCCGATGGCGTTGTCGTAGGCTCCGCGCTGGTCGACGCGCTCGCCAAAAGTCTTGACGAGAACCAGCGCGCGACCGACTTAACCATAAGGGCGGTTTTGGGGCTGGTCGAACAGCTTTCCGCAGGCATGAAGGCGGCTTAAGCACGTTACTCTGCCTTTTCCGAGGCAAAAAAGGCGTTAGCGAAGTGAACTGGATCAATAATGTTGTTCGGCCAAAGATCAGCGGCCTGTGGCAAAAGCGGGAGATGCCCGGCGATCTTTGGGTAAAGTGCCCAGAGACCGGACAAATGGTCTTTCACAAAGACCTCGAAGCCAATCAATTCGTCATTCCCGGCTCAGGCTACCACATGCGAATGGGGGCCGACGCGCGGCTGAAGTCCTTTTTCGATGGCGCAAAGTTTGAAGTGGTGCCAACGCCGGATGTTCCGGCCGACCCGTTGAAGTTTCGCGACGAGAAGCGCTATTCGGATCGCATCAAGGAAGCGCGCGCCAAGACCGGCATGCAGGATGCGCTTCTGACCGGGGTCGGCACGCTCGACGGTCTTTCCGTGGTGGCGGCGGTGCAGGATTTCGCCTTCATGGGCGGCTCGCTCGGCATGGCGGCCGGCGAGGCGATCATCACCGGGATGCTGAAAGCGGTCGAACTCAGGGTGCCCTATATTCTGTTCGTCTCGTCGGGCGGCGCGCGCATGCAGGAAGGCATCATGTCGCTGATGCAGATGCCCCGCACGACGGTCGCCGTGCAGCGGCTGCGCGATGCGAAGCTGCCCTATATCGTCGTCCTGACCAACCCCACCACAGGCGGCGTGACGGCCTCCTATGCCATGCTCGGCGATATTCACATCGCGGAACCGGGCGCGCTGATCGGCTTCGCCGGGCCTCGCGTGATCGAGCAGACCATCCGCGAGAAGCTTCCCGATGGCTTCCAGAGATCGGAATACCTGCTCGACCACGGCATGATCGATATGGTGGTGCACCGCCACGATCTGCGCGATACGCTGAGCCGCCTTTGCAGCCTGCTCGTCACGGAGCGGAAGCACCGCGCGGGCATGAATAATGTCAAGCAGAAGAAGGCCGCCGCCTCCGCGAGCGGTTCGCCCGAAATCAGGCTTCCTGCAACGGCCGAGCAACTCGCCGCCGCCAAGACACGGACCGGCGCCCGAAGGGAGCGCCGAGGAGGTGGCTCCGCCCATGCCCGCCAACCAGCCTTCATGAGCCGCGCACTCCCACACTCGCGCGCGTCACACCCCAGCACCGGACAAAGCCTTGCACCCTCAGAAGACTGAAAGCCTGCTCGCGCGTTTCGAAACGCTGCATCCGAAGAGCATCGACCTTTCGCTCGGGCGGGTGGAGCGGCTCTTGCGCGCGCTTGGAGATCCGCATCGCCGGATCCCGCCGGTCGTTCATGTGGCGGGGACGAACGGCAAGGGCTCGGTGGTCGCTTTTCTGAAGGCGATCCTTGAAGCGGCGGGATATCGCACGCATGCGTTCATCTCGCCCCATCTGCGCCGGTTCCACGAGCGCATCATGCTCACGGGGCAAGGCGGAGCGCGCGCTATCGGCGAGCGGCATCTTGCGGATATCCTGAGCCGCGCCGAAGCCGCCAATCGAGACGAGCCGATCACGTTTTTCGAGATCACCACGGCGGCGGCGTTCATGGCGTTCGCGGAAAACCCGGCCGACGTGGTGCTTCTTGAAACCGGGCTCGGCGGCCGGCTCGATGCAACCAACGTCATCGACGAGCCTCTCGCCACGATCCTGACGCCGGTCTCGCTCGATCATTGCTCGTTCCTTGGCAATACGATCGAGGCGATTGCAGGAGAAAAGGCGGGCATCCTCAAGCGCGGGCGGCCCGCCATCGTGTCGCGGCAAAGCGACAAGGCGTTCGGCGTGATCCAGGCGCGTGCGGATGCGCTGTCCTCGCCGATCCATGCGGGCGGGCAAACCTGGGATGTGTTCGAGCAGCACGGGAGGCTTATTTTCCAGGACGAGGATTGCCTCCTGGATTTGCCCTTGCCTCGCCTTTTCGGGCGTCATCAATTCGAAAACGCAGGCACGGCGATCGCGGCCGCGAGATCGCTCGAAGGTTTCCACATCTCCGACGAGGCAATCGCAAAGGGATTGACGGCAGCTGTCTGGCCGGCGCGGCTGGAGCGCCTGTCGCCGGGAAAACTCCACGATCTGGCGCCGGAGGGCTCGGAAATCTGGGTCGACGGCGGACACAATCCTGCTGCCGGAGAGGTCGTGGCCCGTGCGCTGGCCGATCTCGAAGAGCGCGTTTCAAGCCCGATCCACCTCATTGTCGGCATGCTGTCGACGAAGGACGCGAGCGGCTTCCTGCGCCATTTCCAAGGGCTGACCGAACTTGCCGCAACCGTCGAGATCCCGGGCCAGACGGCGGCGTACAAGGCCGATGAACTCGCAAACATCGCCAACCGCGAAGGCATCATTGCCGATCCGGCTTCGAGCCTCGAGGCAGCGTTCGCCCGCAGCCGCAAATACGCGCAGGGACCGGTGCGGATCATGGTGACCGGCTCGCTCTATCTCGCGGGGCAGGTGCTCGAGGCGCACGAAAACGGCTTTGGCGGCCGCTGCTGAGCCGCTATCGCGGGGTTTGCGACTGGGTAATGGCGTTCGTGATGGCCGGCGCCAGCAGCCTCAGGCTTTGATTTGTGCTGGCTTGGCTCAGATCTTCCTGGGACGGGCCAAGCGTGATTGTCAGCTTATGCGTATCGATCCGGGAGAGCATTCGCGAAGGAATTGTTCCCC
Source organism: uncultured Alphaproteobacteria bacterium (assembly GCA_963829495.1). Lineage (GTDB taxonomy): Bacteria > Pseudomonadota > Alphaproteobacteria > Rhizobiales > Rhodomicrobiaceae > Rhodomicrobium. Next base: position 545,251 of record CAWHIT010000007.1, on the reverse strand, counting down.
GATTGGCCTCGGAAACGAACCAGTGTCCAGGTTGGGGCAATGCCCGCGCTCTTTACGATCGTGAATTCGAGGGTGTGAGTAATCGAGTCGATGGGCGGCCTGCAGGCCGGGTTCTTCAACGGCGGAGAACCGGGTGTCCAATGGCAAACGTTCGAGGCGACGGAACTCCTGGGGAAGCAAGCTCTTCGTGCTCTTTTAGCTTTCGCGCCTGAGACAGCGACTGCGCCGCCCCAATTGAGGAGAGCGGCCTCTCCTCCCTTGGCCGGGTCCGAGCGCGGAATTCGACCCATTGCTTGAGACCCAGATTGCCATTGAGTTCCGAAGCCTTCCGGAAGATTGCAGCCGTTGAACTGGGTGAGCTTGTTGTTCGCGACGCGCGAGTCGAGCTGATCCCGGACTTCCAGAAACGTGGCCGAGAAACTGACAGTCTCCGTGCGGATTGCATTGCTGGTAATACCGCCGGTCAGCGCCCAAGGAAAACGATTGCGAGATGTTTCCAATGATTTTGGAAGTGAAAGGCGCGTAGGGCTCAACGAAGGCAACAGACGGTGTAAGCCCCGCCTGCTCGTTTACGATCAGATCGAGATCGACCTTGGCGCCCCAGTACCGGAACCACCAGGCGTCCCTGCGGATATCTTTCGTCGCGTCATAAAGCTCGCACTTCACTCTGGCGACGACCTCATTGATGGAAATGCTGCCGTCAGGCCCGGCTTGCGTTCCGTCGATCGGGTCGAGGGACGGCAAGGTTGTGCAGCCCGCCAATGCGGATGAAAGAACAAGTACGACCGCGACAACGCCACTTCAAGTCTTCATCCACAGGCCCACCCACAACCCGTAGCTGAAGACTAGGAGCGCCTACAACGGCAGGCAAGACTGGGTTGTGTGCAGCTCTCTTTCAGCCGCCGACTGATGCAATTCAAGCACCGGGATCTGTGGATAGCGGGAATGTCGACGGCCTACTTTCGGTTCAGGCGCGCGATGAGGCTCGACGTGTCCCAGCGCTTGCCGCCCATGGCCTGCACTTCGGAATAGAACTGGTCGACGAGCGCGCCCAAAGGCAGGTGCGCCCCGTTCCGGCGAGCCTCGTCGAGCACAATGGCGAGGTCTTTGCGCATCCAGTCGACCGCAAATCCGAAGTCGAACTTGCCTTCCGACATGGTCATCCAGCGGTGTTCCATCTGCCAGGATTGCGCCGCGCCCTTCGAGATCGTCTCGATGACGGCGCCCACGTCGAGCCCTGCCTTTTGCGCGAAATGGATGCCCTCGGCCAGCCCCTGGACGATGCCGGCGATGCAGAGCTGGTTCACCATCTTCGTGAGCTGGCCCGAGCCCGCCGGCCCGATCAGCTTCACGGCGCGCGCATAAAGGGAAATGACAGGCTCGGCCTTCCCGAAGGCTTCCGCGTCGCCGCCGACCATCACGGTCAGCACGCCGTTTTGCGCGCCAGCCTCTCCGCCGGAAACAGGCGCATCCAGAGAGTGAGCGCCGAGCTCGGCAGCCGCCTCGTAGAGCTCGCGCGCGACATTGGCCGACGCGGTGGTGTTGTCGATAAAAATCGCGCCCTTTTTCAAGCCATGGAACGCGCCCTGCTCGCCGATGGTGACCGAGCGCAGGTCATCGTCGTTTCCGACGCAACTGAACACGAAATCGGCGTCGCGGGCGGCCTCTTCCGGCGTCGGGGCCATTTTGCCGCCGAACTCGGCAACCCAGGCCTGCGCCTTGCCAAGCGTGCGATTGTAGACGGTGACGTCGTGTCCGCCTTTGGTGCGGATATGCCCGGCCATGGGATAGCCCATGACGCCCAGTCCAATAAATGCAACCTTGCTCATTGGGCTCTCCTCGTTCTTCAACCCGATCAGTTGTTTCAACGCCTTCGATTATGACGCGGGTGACCTCCCCTATATGAAATACAGGTCAACCGGATGATTGGGGGCTCACCGCTGCAATTTCCATCTCGGTAAGTGTTTCAAACGTGTCGCAGGTTCAAGCCTGGGCAGACGTCACGCGGCGCGCAACGGACCGCAGCCGCGGCCCGCCCGAGCCCGGCTTGCGGGTTAACCCGTTTTTAATAGGAGTAGTCCAAAAGGCGTCATTTCTCTTTATCCTCGGATTGGCTTCCCGTCTGCCTCTAAGGATCTTACAAGGAAGCGCCTTGTTGAGAGGTTAATGGCGTTAAGTCATTGTTTTATATGGCAAAAGCCGGAGACGCGACGTGCCCTGCCAAAGCCGCAAACGGCGCTGGCAGGGTTAACTGGCGAAACCTTAACATATTTAACGGACTTTAGAGCGTCCATTTAAGGAGAAAATTACGGCATTAAGTTCCATTTAATATGGGTAAGAAATCTATTTTCTTTCAAGGTGTTAGCATCGCTTATCGACCGCTGGTCAGGGGCGCGATGGTCCACTTTTTTCGGCGAATGGACCATGAAAAAATATGAATTGGACCGAAAATAAATCCCGGCGCGCTCGTGTTAATCATCATCCTATTAACGCACAGGCACAGCAACGAAGTGTTTACTCGGTGGCCGGCAACTTGCGCCTTGTGCGCGTATATTTGGAGCGCGCCGCGAGCGGCTGCGGCGTGCCAATGGCCGTATTGGCGCAGTCTGCTTCGGAGCGCCGTTTGTCGGAACTGGGGCCTCCGCGATTACGCCATGTTCCGGTCGTGTCATCCGCCTTGATCGCCTTGAGCACACGCCGAGATCGTGCTTTTCAACGACATAAAAGCCGAGGCGCAAGGGCACGCCGCGTCGTTTGCATGGTTCGCCGGCATTGCTAACAAGATCAGCGGGATCGCCGCGGCGGTTTGAAATAGAAGTCCTCGTCGGGAATGTGGCCGTAGACAAAGGGCTCCTGCTTTAAGGACGCCCCGGTCGGGTCAGTCGCCTTGATCGCCTCCAGCACGCTGCTGGGTTACCTTACGGAAGAATCGGCCTAGCTCCAGCCCCTCCTCCTCCATATGTTTTAAGAATGCCCCCGTGAAAAAACTGTGTCTGTTTTCGTCTTTCCATCCGTAGGCCATGGTGCCGTGGCGTGCCGCAAAAAACACGATCTCGCCGTACGCAGGCTTCATAGCGGCTAACCCATGCGTAACTCGAATGAGGCCCTCGTTCTCCATCATGCGAGTGCGTAAATTACAATTGCGGCATGCATCGAGGATAACAATCCGCAGCTTTCTTGCCCCGGATAGGCGACGCAGTACGTGCTCTACCGAAATAGCTTGGTCTGGGAGGTCGGCGCGTTGGGTAAGTCTGGCATCAATTGGGATGAGCCAATTCTCCCCGTCGCTCTGTATGCCATGACCGGCATAATACACCAATGCCCAGGCCGCGCCTCTGGCCTTGTTCTCCAAATCCCTGAGCACGTCCTACCTTCTGCGCTACGATCCGGAGATCATGCATTTTAACGACCTCGAAGCCGAGGCGTGTTAGCGCGTCAGCCATAGCATCCGCATCTTTCGTGGGGGTTATTATAGCGGGTGCGGCCCACTTGTAGGCGGCGTTGCCTATAACTAGCGCCACACGGCGCTTTGCTGGACCAGCGTTTGGCCGAAGTATCGAAACAAGAACCAAAATTGTCAGATAGATGGATGCGATAAAAATAAACCAGAACATGCCGGCTTCATTTCTTTTTCGTCAAGCAGTCATAGCGCCACATTCCTTTAAACTATGCTCAAGCTACTTCTTTATGTCAGCGAAATGGTGGAGCGTCTAGGTTTCCCATGTGGCGCACAGCCGCAGCGGAGTACCGCGTTTCTTTGTCCCCGGCGTTAGAGGCCGTTCTGCGGTGGCGATCACAGCGGCGGTTTGAAATAAAAGTCCTCGTCCGGGATGCGGCCGTAGACGAAGGGTTCTTGCTGATTCTTGGTCGTGGCCGAGCACACAGACTCGTCACCTTGCGGAAAAAGCGGCCCAGTTCCACGCCTTCTTCTTCCATATGCTTGACGAGCGCCGTTGCGAAAGGACTATTCGCGCCCGGTCCGTCGGCCGCTACGCTGCCGTCACGTGCCGCGTAAAACACGACCTCGCCATGCGTGGGATCGATGGCGGCTAGCCCTTGCGCCACAGCCCGCGTGGTGGCTCCATTCAGCACCATGCGTGCCAGGTACGGGTTGGTGCGGCACGCATCGAGGATCACCATCCGCAGCTTTCTTCCCCCGACAGACGGTCCAGCACGCGATCCACTGGGACAGCCTCGTCCGGGAGGTCGGTGGCGCGGGTCAGCTCGGCATCGACCGGGATAAGCCAATTCTTGCCATTCTGCTCCAAGCCGTGCCCGGCATAGTACACCAAGGCCCATTCCGCCCCTTCGGCCTTATCTTCGAAATCCCTGAGCACGCGTTGCATTTGCACAACGCCGAGGTCGTGTCTTTCATCGACATCAAAGCCGAGGCGGGTCAGCGCGCCAGCCACGGCGGTTGCATCGTTAGCGGGGTTCTTTAGCCGGTCGACCGAAGTATAGGCGCCGTTGCCGATGACAAGCGCCACCCGCGGCTTGGCTGGGCCGGTCTCAACCGCTCGGCCGGGAGCCGCCGCCGCCCGGCGACGGCGCGGAGCGGTCTCCAGTCGTGCTGGTTGGCGCGTCAGCGGTTTCTTTGGCCAATAGGCCAAGACAAAAACCAAGGTTGTTAAGAATAAGAATCCAAAGAAGACAAATTCCAGCATGACCGCTTCATCGCCTTTGTCGCCACCCACGAATTGCTAGGTTTATATTCGCTCGGAACGATGCACAAGCTGGCGCTTCTTGCCGCACACCGTCATCCCGGCCAAGCGCAGCGCGAGCCGGGATCGCAAAAAAGTCTAACGCTTCAATCTGTTACGATCCCGGATAAGGCTTTGCCTTTCCGGGACTTGATTACCCGGATGTTTCCGCCAGCAGAAGAAGCCATGAAAACATTGGCGAATTTCCGCTCCACTGTCATGGCCGGGCTTGACCCGGCCATCCAGTCATAACTTGGAATACGCTGTATTTTTCTGGATGGCCGCCTCCAAGGGCGGCCATGACGACGGAATTGGCGGACACATCCGGGCAATCAAGTTCCGGGATGACGCCCGGGCCAACCTGTTGGTGGGCTATACCCCGTTCGTTCCGTTCGGCGTGTGCATGGCAAGAACTTTATCGATCCGGCGCCCATCGAGGTCGACAACCTCGAACCACCAATTCTTCCAGCGGAATTTTTCGCCGGCGCTGGGAATCCTGGCCCAGCTGCGACAGCACAAAGCCGGCCAGCGTCGTGTACTCCGCATCGTCGATGGCGAGCCCCGTCACGCCGAGAACGCGCTCGACCTCGAAGACGGGCATCTGCGCATCCATCAGCCAGGAGCCGTCCTCCCGCTGCACGGCGCTCGGCTGGATGTCGGCTTCCTCCTCCGGCAAATCGCCCGCGATGCCGGTGAGGATGTCGGTTGGCGTGGCGATCCCCTGGACGGTTCCGTGCTCGTCAAGCACGATGGCCATGTGCACGAGTGATTTCTTGAACATCTCGAGCAGCTTCAGGACATTCGTGCTCTCGTGCACGTAGAGCGGCGTCTTGATCGCGGCTTCGAGATTGATCTTGCCCGACTTCTGAAGCTGATCGAGCAGCGTCTTCGCATGCACGACGCCGATGGTCTCGTCCACGTCGCCGCGGCATACCGGAAAACGGGAATGCCCGCTCGCGGCGATATCGCCGTAGATGGAGGCCTCGCTTTCGGTGATGTCGAGCCACACGATATCGGGCCGGGCACCATGATCGAGCGAATGGAGCGGTCGGCCACCCTGAGCAGGCGCTCGATGATCTCCTGCTCGGCCTTTTCGAAGACGCCCGCCTCGGTACCCTCCGCGATCATCGACTTCACCTCCTCCTCGGTAACGTCCGGCTCGGCCTGCACAGCGGGGCGAACGAGGCGGAGGACGGCGTCAGTGGACCAGCGCAGCAGCAGCGAGACCGGGGTCGCGACGGTGGCCAGCACGGTCATGGCCGGGCGCACGGAGCACGCGATGCGCTCGCGGTTGGCGAGGGCGAAGCGCTTCGGCACAAGTTCGCCGATTACGAGCGAGACATAAGCGATGCTGCAGACCACGATGGCGGATGCGACGGTCTCGGCATAGCCGCCGAGCAAGGACGAGCCTGCGAAGACTTCGCGCCAAAGCGGGAGACAGCGCATGCTCTCCATAGGCGCCCGAGAGGATCGCCACCACGGTGATGCCGATCTGAACCGAGGGAAGAAAGCGGGCGGAATCGGCGTTGAGCGAGAGCGCCGCCACTGCTCCGCGACGGCCGTCGTTGACGAGCTTTTGCAGCCGCGCGGGGCGGGACGACACAATAGCCAGTTCCGCCATGACGAGGAAGCCGTTCAAGGCGATCAGGAGAAGGAGGACAAAAAGCTGCGGCCAAGGCATGGGAGTGAGGATCTTGTTCGCGGCCTTTATAGCGAGTGTTCGCGACAGTGGTAAAAAATTGCAAGGCCAGCGCTTGGATTTTTCGTCTACACGGAAACCGGGATGCCAAAACGAGAGAAACCGGGCCAAAACCCGGTTTCAATCGTCATGGGCGGAGCCTATGTCACCTATAACAACCAGTCAAAAACATCGATCCTTTCCACATTGGAGCCGCCCGCCGCCGAAGTCTAGCGCCTTCGTGGAGGGTAGAGATGTTTTGGCAGCCGGAAAATATCGCTCCCGTGGAAAGTCCAGCCCGTCGCGCGCACCCCACTTTCAACGCGGTGTCGCGAACGGCGCCCCATTAGACCTTCGAGAGCTGATTTAAGCATCGGTCCTCCGCCTCTTCTGCCGCGGCCTTGTCTGTTCGAGGAGAAAGCCACGGAATTCGACGTAAAGCCTCCTCACGCCCATGATTTCCGCGGGCCGCGGGAGCTTTACGGAAGGGACAGTGCGCCGAATACGGCTTGCCGTCGTCGAAGCCTCGTCCCTGGGCAAAGCCAGCGGTTGCGCGGCACACCAGCGGCATTCACCGCTGCACACGCAACATAACAAGCGATGCATGACAGACGGGCAACTTACGCCCAAATCTATCATATCGCGATTCTGATGGTGTGTGGGGAGGCTTAACAAAAGGTTAATAGCGAGCCCGGCCAGTGGGCACAGCCCGGCTGCGCTAGTTCTGTTGGATTGATTATGCTTTTGTCACGGAATGCGGAGAGCCTCAAACTGAAGCAAAACGGTAAATATTTTTTTAAGGAAGTATCGAAAAAGATTTTGAGTGGCGCTCGACTGAGTTGCGGGTCACAAAGGCCGCTTAAGGCGCGGCTGAGCACGCCAACGATGCCTTCCCGGAAAAGCAGCACGCAGATGACGAAGATCGTGCCTTGGACGATCGTAACCCAGGCTCCGAGGTTGTTCAGATAGTTCTGAATGGAGACGATGATGGCGGCGCCGACGACCGGGCCCGAATATCGTTCCCATGCCACCGACAAGCGTCATGAGAATGACCTCGCCGGACATGCTCCAATGCACATCCGTCAGCGTCGCGAGCTGCGATACGATCGCTTTCGTTCCTCCGGCCACTCCGGCCAGGGCAGCGGACAGAATGAAGATCGCGAGCTTGTAGCGCGAAGTGCGATAGCCGAGCGAGATCGCGCGCGGCTCGTTATCGCGAATGGCTTTGAGAACCTGGCCGAAAGGCGAATGAATGATCCGGTAGATGAACAGGAAGCCGATCATGAAGATCGCGGCGACGAAGTAATAGAGGGTCCGGTCGTTGCTGAGATCGATGAAACCGAGGGCCGTCGCCGCGCGGAACGGCCTGAATGCCGTTCTCTCCGCCTGTGAAAGGGGCCTGCAGGCAGAAGAAATAGGCCATCTGTGCGAGCGCGAGCGTGATCATGGCAAAGTAGATGCCTTGCCGGCGGATCGCGAGCCAGCCGGCGAAGAAGCCGAGGAGCGCGGCAACGGCGGCCCCGGACAGGATCGCGAGTTCCGGCGCGAAGGGCGGAAGGCCTATTGGGATGTCGAACCAGCCAACGCCGGGGCAGCCAGAAGGGCAGGGAAGCGAGGCCGTTCTTCGCGGTGTGCGCCGCCACGTAGGAGGCGAATCCGAAGAACATGGCGTGGCCGAAGGAGAGAAGGCCGCCGAAGCCCAGCATCATGTTGAACGCGCAGGCGAAAAGCGCAAAACAAAGCACCTGCGCGAGAACATAAGGGTAAAGCCCGAGCCAGGGCAGCGCCACGAGCAGGACGGCCAGTCCGGCCATCAGGATGGCGTGCAGCAAAGTCGGCCCGCGCCCGCTGCGGCTTACCGCGCCGGAAGCGATGATGCGGACGTCTCGTTGTATCGTCGAGGCGCGTCATCAGGTGGTTTTCCCGAAAAGACCGGCCGGCCTGATCAAAAGGACGATGGCCATGATGACGAAAATGACCGTCGAAGCGGCCTGCGGATAAAAGACCTTGGTGAGGCCCTCGACGATGCCGAGCATGAAGCCGGTGACGATCGAGCCCAGGATCGATCCCATGCCGCCGATCACGACGACGGCGAAGACGACGATGATCAGGTCCGCGCCCATGTTGGGGTTCACGGAGTAGATCGGCGCCGCGAGCACGCCGGCGAGGCCCGCGAGAGCGACCCCGAAGCCGTAAGTGAAGGTCACGAGCCGCGGCACGTTCACGCCGAAGGCCTGGAGCAGCCTCGGATTTTCGGTCGCGGCGCGCAAATAGGCGCCAAGCTTGGTCTTTTCGATGATGAGCCAGGTCGCGATGCAGACGACGAGCGAAGCGACTACCACCCATCCCCTGTAAATGGGAAGGAACATGAAGCCGAGGTTGCGTCCGCCGGAAAGCTCCGCCGGGATGGTGTATGGCAGACCCGACGAGCCATACTGATTGAGGAACAGGCCCTGAATGATGATGGCAAGGCCGAACGTCAGCAGCAGGCCGTAAAGGTGATCGGTTTGCTGGTCCGCATCATGGACGGCCAGCACGCTCGTGACTGACAGGAAAGACGTGAACAGAAGCGCAAGGATTGCAGCGGCGCCATAGCCCACGATGGGATCAACGTCATAGCCGGAAAGCGTGGCAAGGTCCGGGACCCCGTCGAGGCCGAGGCCTTTTGCGAGATGCGAGCCGGAAATGGCAAGGAAGATCGCGAAGAAGCTGCCGAGAAAGACAAGGCTGCGCGTTTTGCTTCGCACGTTGAGCTGTGAGATCAGGTTTCGTTCGAGCAGGATGCCAAGCACGCCGACAAGGATGGGCGAGATGATAAGGGCGGGCCAGTAGCCGATCGATAAATAGCTGTTGTTGAGCAGAAAATACGCCCCGAAAGCACCCATCATATATTGCGCGCCGTGCGCGAAGTTGATGATGTTCAGAAGCCCGAAAATGATCGCGAGTCCGAGGCTCAACATCGCGTAGAAGGAGCCGTTGATCAGCCCGATCAGGAGCTGGCCGAAAAGCGCTTGCGGGCTTACGCCGAGCAATTCAAACATGACACGCTGATCTCCGGCAATTCTGGGCCGCTCATCGCGGCCCTTTCTTCGCATTAGGCAGCTACTTTGCTGCGGTAACCAGCGGGCATCCTCCCTCATTGAGAGGCCGGAACGCTTTGTCGGCGGGGATGGTCACCAGAAGCTTGTAATAATCCCAAGGCCCCTTCGACTCCTCCGGCTTCTTCACCTCGAACAGATACATATCGTGGATTTTGCGGCCATCGGCGCGGATCTCGCCCTTGCCGAAGAGCGGATCATCGGTGGGCGTCTCCTTCATCTTGGCGACAACGGCCTTGCCATCCTTCGCGCTTTTCAGCGCTTCGACTGCTTTCAGGTAATGGAGAACGCCCGAGTAGACGCCGGCCTGGCCCATGGTTGGACGGCGGCCCGTCGCTTTCATGAAGCGGTCCGACCAGGCCCGCGTCTGATCGTTGAGATCCCAGTAGAACGGCGACGTGAAAATCAGCCCTTGTGCCGTCTTGAGGCCAAGCGAATGAATATCGCTAATGAAGATGAGAAGGCCAGCCAGATTCTGCCCGCCTTGGACGATGCCGAACTCCGCAGCCTGTTTGATCGAGTTGATCGTATCGCCGCCGGCGTTGGCAAGGCCGACGATCTTGGCGCCGGACGACTGCGCCTGCAGCAGGAACGACGAAAAGTCTTGCGTGTTAAGGGGAGCCTTCACAGAGCCGACGACCGTCCCTCCGCTGTCTTTCACGACCTGTGCCGTGTCACGCTCGAGGGCCTGGCCGAAGGCGTAGTCCGCGGTAATGAAAAACCAGCTCGTTCCCCCGCGTTTCACGATCGCGCCGCCCGTTCCGTGCGCCAGCGCCCAGGTATCGAAGGTCCAATGGATTGTGTTGGGGGAGCACTTAGCGCCGGTTAGGTCCGAGGCCCCCGCGTTCGAATCGATGAAGACCTTATTCTTCTCCCGCGTAAGTTCGCTGATGGCGAGAGCCACGCCGGAATTCGGTACGTCGACAATGATGTCGACGCCCTGCTGGTCGAACCAGTCGCGAGCCGTGTTGATCGCCACGTCGGGCTTGTTCTGGTGGTCTGCTGAAACGACTTCGACTTTCAGGCCTTTTTCGGCTGCCTTGAAGTCCTCGATGGCAAGCTTTGCGGCAACAACCGACCCTTCGCCGCCAATGTCCGTATAGAGGCCCGAGCGGTCATTCATCACCCCGATCTTGACGGGTCGTTTCCGCATTCGCCGCTGTCGCCGCCACAATGCGCAGCCGCCGCGATCAAGCAGTCTTCCGAAGCGCATTTTTGAATCCCCCCCTTATTTTACATTCATTTGTTACACACCCAGATAGGCATGAAGTTTTTGCTTATTCGCTTCAAGGTCGGCATTGAGAATAAGGTCGATCACCCGGCCCTGCTCGACGATGTAGTGACGGTCAGCTACCGTCGATGCAAGAAGGAAATTCTGCTCGACAAGGATGATATTGAAGCCTTCCTTCTTCAGTTCGCGAATGGTCCGGCCGATCTGCTGCACGATGACGGGGGCCAGGCCTTCGGTTGGCTCGTCAAGCAGAAGTGTGCGAGCGCCGGTTCTCAAGATGCGCGCGATGGCAAGCATCTGCTGCTCGCCGCCGGAAAGCTTTGTACCCTGGCTTGCTCGCCGTTCCTTGAGGTTGGGAAACAGCTGGTAGATGCGATTGAGATCGAGGCCGCCCGGCTTTGATCTTCGGCGGCAGCATCAGATTCTCTTCGACCGACAGGCTTGAGAAGATGCCGCGCTCCTCGGGACAGTAGCCGACGCCGAGCCGCGCGATGTAGCGCGAGGGCAGGCCGATCGTTTCCGTGCCTTCGACAATCACGGAGCCGCGCCGCTTCGCCAGTATGCCCATGATGGCCCGCAGCGTTGTGGTCTTGCCCGCTCCGTTCCGTCCGAGAAGGGTGATCACCTCTCCCGGATAGAGATCGAAATTCATGCCCTGGAGGATGTGGCTTTCGCCATACCAGGCTTCGAGGCCGCGGACGCTCAGGACCGGCCCGCTTTTCGCTGGAAGAACCGGCCGGGTTATCAACGCGCCTTCAGTCATGACCGGCACCGATATAGGCCTCGATCACGCGCTCGTCCTTCGAGACCGTGGCGTAATCGCCTTCCGCGAGCACCGCCCGCGCGCGAGAACCGTGATGAAATGCGAGAGGTTGGCGACGACCGACAGATTGTGCTCGACCATGAGAATGGTCCGGTTGACCGAAACTTTCTCGATCAAAGCCGCGATGCGTCCGACGTCCTCGTGCGCCATGCCCGCCATTGGCTCATCGAGAAGCATGACCTCCGGATCGAGCGCGAGCGTGGTTGCAATTTCGAGGGCGCGCTTGCGTCCATAGGAAAGCTCGGCGGCCGGACGTTTCGGCAAAGTCCTCCAAGCGCCACGGCGTCGAGCAGTTCGCAGGCCTTTTCGTTCATGGCGTTAAGAGCGGACTGAGGACGCCAGAAGTCGAAGTTGCCGCCTCGGCGGCGCTGAAGGGCGATCCGGACGTTTTCGAGCGCGGTCAGATGCGGAAACACCGCCGAGATCTGGAATGAGCGCACGAGACCCTTGCGGGCCACGTCCGCCGGGCGGGTCCGGGTGATATCCTCTCCCTTGTAGAAGATCTGTCCCGCTTGTCGGATTGAGGAACTTGGTCAGAAGATTGAAGCAGGTTGTCTTTCCCGCGCCGTTTGGGCCGATCAGCGCGTGGATGGTTCCGCGCCGGACAGCAAGGTCGACGCCGTTCGACCGCAAAAAAGCCGCCGAACTCCTTGGTGAGCCCGGATGTCTGCAAAACGAGGTCGTGCGCCATCGCTTCGTTCCTTCGGCTGAAAAGTGCGCGGCGGATGCTGAATTGTCAGCCCAGACGAAAGTCGTGAAATTGCCTGCTTATTCTACGCTGCAAGTCGAGACGCCGCCACAGCATTTACAGGTTGCGGACGTTTTAACCTGGCGGGCAGTTCCAGCGAGAGGAGGGCAAGAAAGTACGCCACGCCGCCTTCTCCCCAGTGCCCGAGAACGGCGCGGCATGGCACCCCGGTTCCGTCTTCTCTTTGGACGACGAGGGTATCTCTGGAGCTTTTCGAGGCCTGACCGCTGAGCCTTTTGCACATCCGCCGCAATATCGCTTGATCAAAGGGCAGCAAGAGATCGCCGGCGGTTTTCCCGGCGAGCTTCGCTTTGCGCCAGCCGAGTCGAGGCGCCCGGCCCTGGAGGCGCACGATGTCGAGATTTTCGCCGAGGAAGAGAACGAGATCGAAGACCGTGAGAACATCCGCCAGCGCCTGCGCCGACCGGTCCGGCGAAAGCGCACCGGCGCCGAAAGGCGAGGGGGCTGGAGCGACGGGCAGGGGAGCCGCAGCTGGCGGCAGATGGTTTTTCTCCTTGCACAAGCGCAGGACTTTGCGTCCCACGGCCTTGAAGGCGCGCATCTCTTCATCTGTCAGCGCTGGCGGAGTCTTGGGCGACTTTCGGCGTGGCCTTGCTGTCCCGGACGGTGCTTTTCGCACGCTCTTTTTCGGTGCCGCCGCTGTTCTGCGGGAAGGGGCTTGCGCCGGTATGCGAACCTCTGACTCGCCAGCTTCAGCGACGATCAGGCCGTCCTGCCCGTCGGCGAGTTTCAGAATCTCGACGGAACAGTTGAGGTTAGGGCCGCCGGCTAGTTTCACCTTTGCGGTGCCGCCCTCTTTCCTCTCGGTGAATTGTCCGAATCGGCGAATGAGGCTTGGCGGAAGCGACGCAGAAAAATCTTCCAGACGAAGAGCAAACGCCGCCCTCGCCGCAGGATTCATCCAAGCGACGCTCTTGCGTGTATGGTTCCATATGAAAGCAGCGCGCGGCGAAAACAGGAGATCCGAAAGAGGATGAACACCCGCGACGGTTGTCGGGCCTTTTGCCAATTTTTCAGTCCTGCCCTCGTTGCCTCCAAGCCCCCCAGCTCAACTCAAATGTGCAACAGTGTTCGCGTGCAAAAGCAAGAGCGGTGAGGCCGTCGAAGGCAGGATTTTTTGTGGAAACTTGACTGGTTTCTGGCGGTGAGAGGATTTTTGTGCAGTGCAACAAAAATTGTTGCATCGCAGCAAAACGTGACTTATATAATTAAGCGAGCATGAGGCCACCCGCGCCTCGGCGTTCGAGGCTGACCTGCAGATAGGAGATCGTTATGAATCAAGCCATGGACTTCGAAATTCCCTCTACCGTACGTGACCTTGCCAGCAAGAGCGTTGATCAGGCGCGCGAAGCTTACAATCGCTTTATCGAAGCCGCTCGTCAGGCGCATGACGTCGTCATGAAGTCGTCCGATGTCTTCACCTCCGGCGCTCGCGAGATCAACGAGAAAGCCGTAAAATACACCGAAGCCAACCTTCAGGCGAACTTCGAGCTCGCGCAGCGTCTCGTTAATGCGAAGGACATCAAAGAAGCCCTCGATATCCAGAGTCAATTTGCGCGTCAGCAGATGGAAACATTCGCCCATCAGGCTCAGGAGCTCAGCCGTCTTGTTGCGCAATCGGCGCAGAAGGCCGCTCCCACGACGACCCACTTCTAAAGATCTGTGACAGCCCGGGCCAGGCCCAGCGCCTGGCTCAGCCAATTTTAGGCCGCCAGGCGGAAACGAAGCGTGCCAAGCAGAGTTTGCCTGACGCGCCACCGCCGCCATCGGTCATCCCGGAAAGGCGAAGCCTTATCCGGGATCGTAAACAAATTGAACCGCCTGTCTTTTTGCGATCCCGGCTCGCGCTTCGCTTGGCCGGGATGACGAAGTGCGGAGCCAGCCGCACCCGTTGGCCAGATGGGCGAAGTTTGCTTTAGTTACACTTGAGGCCGCAATGCTGCCCCGCGTCCACCGGCGTCCTGTCCCCGCTTCCCGCCCCAAGCCCCGTCATTGAAGACTTCAACGCCTTGAGCATGCCGGTTTCTGGCTTGCAAAAAGGGCTTGCGGGCGCTTTAACACGACCTTCGATGTCGCTGGCTCAGGGAGGCACTATCCATGACGCTGCGGGTTGTTTTCATGGGAACCCCAGATTTCTCCGTCCCGACGCTCAGCGAAATCGTAGGAGCGGGGCATGACGTCGTGGGTGTTTATACGCAGCCGCCGCGGCCTGCCGGGCGCGGGATGGAGGCCAGAAAATCCCCCGTGCACTGTTTCGCGGAAGAAGCCGAGCTGCAGGTGTTTACGCCCAAAAGCCTTCGCCGCGCGGAGGTCCAGAAGGCGCTTGCAGCGCTTGGAGCCGACGTCGCCGTCGTCGTCGCCTACGGCCTGATCCTGCCCAAAGCCATTCTCAACATGCCGCCGCTCGGCTGTCTCAACCTTCATGGCTCGCTTCTCCCGCGCTGGCGCGGGGCCGCTCCCATCCAGCGCGCCGTCATGGCGGGCGACAAGGAAACCGGCGTCATGGTCATGAAGATGGAGGAGGGCCTCGACACAGGGCCTGTTGCTCTCGCCGACCGCCTCGCCATCGGTCCCGATGCCACAGCCGGAGAGGTCCACGATCATCTCTCGCTCATGGGTGCAACGCTTATGCTGAGAGCGCTCGCTCTTTTGGGCAGGGGCGAGTTGACCTACACGCCGCAGCCCGAAGAGGGCGTGACCTATGCCGCCAAGATCTCCAAGGAGGATTTCGTATCGATTGGCGCAAGCCCGGCATGGAAGTCCACGACATGATCCGCGGGCTCTCGCCCTATCCCGGAGCCTGGTTCGAAGCGTTGCTCGGGGGCAAGGCCGAGCGCGTCAAGGTGCTGCGTTCGGTCGTCGTCCCAGGCAAAGGCGAGCCCGGACTGCTTCTCAACTCGCATTTGACGGTTGCGTGCGGCTCCCAGGCTGTCCGGCTGACGCAGGTTCAGAGAGCCGGGAGGCGCCCCATGGGCGGCGATGACTTCCTCCGAGGCTTCCCTCTCGGAAAGGGTACTCATTTTGGATGACCGATGACGGAAAGTTGCGTGGGTGTGACGCGAAAGCAAGCAGACGTGACTGGACCTTAAAAGTACCCTTTCGCAGAGTGCTACGCGTTAACTCTTTCATCGGAGACACTTTTGACTAAAATCTCTTCCCTTGGCATCCTCGCAGTGGCGGCCCTGCTCTCGGTAGCAAATGCTTCGGCCCAGGCGGCGGGGGAAGGCATCCCGAAGGGCGCCTCGGTGATAGAGCTTTTTACCAGCCAGGGATGCTCCTCCTGCCCGGAAGCCGACCAGCTCCTGAATCGGCTTGCCAAGCGGCCGGACGTGATCGCGCTGAGCTTCCCGGTCAGCTATTGGGATTACCTCGGATGGAAAGATACGCTTGCGCGGCCGGAGAATACGGAGCGGCAGCGCAACTATGCGAAAGTCCTCGGAGACGGCGAGGTTTACACGCCGCAAGCCATCGTCAACGGTATGCAGAATTGCCTTGGCAACAGCCTTGCTGACATCGAGACCGCAGTTAAGACAACGAAGCCGCTGCTCGGAAAAGAAGCTGTGCCGCTGAGCGTGCGTCTCGAAGGCGGCAGGCTCATCATCGACGCGGGAGGCGCGCCATCCGGCTCCCGGTATCAGAAGGGCAAGGTCTGGATTGCGTCGGTGCTGAGTTCCTTGTCAGTGCAAATCAAACGCGGTGAGAATGCGGGCAACGTCGTGACCTATACAAATGTTGTCCGGGACCTTACGGAGGCGGGAGAGTGGCGCGGTGCGCCCGTTTCCTATGCCGTGCCATTGAACTCGCTCTCGAAGGATGGAGACATGCTTGTCGTCTTCCTGCAAACAGGCGATCTTGGTCCCATCGTCGCCGCGACGCGGGTTGCCGGGGGATAGCAAGCGGGAGCCTGCCGCGCATGGCCTTTTGGTTGTTCAAGACTGAGCCGGGAACGTTTTCCTGGGCCGACCAGATGAGCGCCGGGCCAAAGGGCGAGGAATGGACCGGCGTTCGCAATGCTCTGGCCCAAAAAAATATGCGCGCCATGAAGGTTGGCGATCTCGGCTTCTTCTACCATTCGGTTCACGAAAAGCAGATCGTCGGGGTGGTAAAGGTGGTCCATGAAATCCACCCCGATTCCACGGATTCCACGGGCCGCTGGAACTGCGTCGACGTCGCCGCGGTCGGAGCGTTTCCCCGGCCGGTTACGCTCATCGACATAAAGGCCGAGCCGAAACTTGCCAGCATGGCGCTGGTCAAAAACTCCAGGTTATCCGTTCAGCCCGTAACTGCCGAGGAATGGGCTCTGGTCTGCCGCATGGGCGGCTACAAGGGATCGGTCTGAACTTAAAAGCAGCGCCGCCGCTTCCCTGCTAAAATAACATCCTGTTCCTTGTGCGAGGTCATCATGCGGAAAAGGTCACGAGCGCGAAATTCATGGCTTGCCCTTTGGGCTGACGCCTGCTCATTGGGGTTCGAGGCCTCCTCTGTTATAGGACTTCGGACCATGAAGCTCGCACTCGGCGGCAAGGCCGCCGCTACTGAGGCGCAAAGAATGGTCCGCGAAAAGATCGAAGCCGGCCTGATACTCCAGGGCAAGGCCTTGAGCGGCGGCCTGGGCATGACCCCTCTTGGCGCCGCCGCGAAAACGCTCGGCCATTACCGGCAAAAAGTGCGCGCAAACCAGACACGACTTGCCAAAAGAGCCGCCCGACGGCCATATCGGTCAAAACAGGACCTGTAACGGCCTGGTGCCGCATTGATCTGCTAGCGCACTTGCTACCCGTGAAAAAACAGGTAGATAAAATAACCTGCAACCGCGATCAAGACCAATGAAAGCATGTAAAGAAAGGGAGCTGCGGCTGAGGTGAGGCGCTCATCCATTATCAGGTCCGGCCCGGGCCGCATCGGAACGTCATGGCGGGGGCTCTCCGCGGTGTCCGCGCCAGCGTCTGTATCCACGGTCATGGGTGCTTCGTCGACGCCGAATCGTGCGTCGTGTTCTCTTTTGCCGTTATCGTCGGTCGTCCTGTCGTATTCCGTTTTCATGGCACAGCCTCACATTCACGGACAACACGTAACCTGTCTGAGGCGGGCGCTCTTCCAGCTTCTCCTGAGGGGAGCGCGCACTCTGCGTAATGTGGCAGCACATGCTTCCTGGCGGCCTTTTGCCTTAAGCTTGGCGCTGACGATCAACCTTACAATAAATCCTTTATCCGCTGCGGAAAAGGTCAGGTTTGGGCTTAATTGGCTGCCCGAGGCCGAGCATTGCGGTTTTTTTCAGGCAAAAGCCTCCGGGCTTTACGACAAGGCCGGGCTCGACGTGGAGCTGAAGCCGGGCGGCCCCGACGTGAACGTGCCGCTTCTCATTAGCGTCGGGCAACTCGATCTCGCCATCGGGACCGGCTTCACGACGCTGAACATGGTGGCCGAAGGCATCCCCGGCGTGACCGTGGCGGCGTTCTTTCAGAAAGACCCGCAAACCCTTGTCGCGCATCCCGGTCAGGGCATATCCACTTTGGCCGATGTCAAAGGCCGTCCGGTCATGATTTCAGCAGAGGCCCGGCAAGAGTTCTGGCAGTTTCTCAAGCTGAAATTTGGTTTCACCGACAATCAACTTCGCCCTTACACCTATTCGGCCGCGCCTTTCCTGGTCGACCCGAAAGCGATCCAGCAGGGCTACGTCACCGAAGACGCTCTCCTGCGCGGGGCGCAGATGCCGAAGCCGCCGGTGATCCTTCTCCTGGCCGATTACGGTTTCGAGAACTACACGACAACGGCGTTCGGCCTTCGCAGCTACATCGAAAAGCACCGCGATGCCGTCCGCGCTTTCGTCGACGCCACGCGCAAGGGCTTCGAGGCGTGCATGGCGGGAGACTATGCTGCGGGCATGCAGCTTGTGCTCAGCATGAACCCGGACCATGGCGAGCCGCTCTTTCACTTCAAGATCAAGGAAATGAGGGAACGGGGTCTTGTCGATGGCGGAGATGCCGTAACGCTCGGCATCGGCACGATGACGGACGAGCGTTGGAAGTCTTTTTTCGAGACCATGGCCGCAGCCGGCATCTATTCGCCGAAGCTCGATTACAAGGCGGCCTACACGCTCGACTTCGTGAAAAAGTAATGCTGGACCGGCCTTGCTCGCAAACGGTTCTGCCGCCTCTCATGGCGATGCGAGAGGTGCGCAAAACCTTCGCGAACGGCGTGCTGGCGCTCGACGGCATCACGCTGACACTTCCGGGCGAGCCTGAGTTTCTTGCCGTGGTCGGCCCCTCGGGCTGCGGAAAAAGCACCATGCTGCGGATCGCGGCCAACCTGGATGCACCCAGCGAAGGCAGCGTTGACTGGCCCGCGCTCGATCGCCCGGGCGAGAGTGGAAGCGGCTTGAACCTGGGCTACGTCTTCCAGGAGCCGACCCTGATGCCTTGGGCGACGGTCTTCGACAATGTCCGCCTTCCGCTTCGTATCCGGGGCTTGAGCGGCAGCGCGGTCTCGGATCGCGTCATGGAGATGTTGAGCCGCGTCGGACTTCAGGACTTCGCGCGCTCCTATCCCCGCGAACTTTCGGGCGGAATGCGCATGAGGGCGTCGGTTGCGCGCGCGCTGGCGACGGAGCCGCGCCTGCTGCTCATGGATGAGCCCTTCGCCGCGCTCGATGAGATAACCAGGGCGAAACTCGAACGCGATTTGCTGGGCCTTTGGCTTTCCTCGCGGTTTACCGTTGTCTTCGTCACGCACAGCGTCTTCGAGGCCGTCTTTCTGGCAAGCCGCGTCATCGTGATGGCTCCCCGGCCCGGCCGCATCGCCGCCGACCTCAAAATCGATGCGCCGTATCCCCGAACGGAGGAGTTCCGCACGTCGACCTCGTTCATCGCGCATTGCCGCGAGGTTTCGCAGGCTCTGGCGCACGCGATGGGCGAGGTCCATCCATGAGACGCTGGATTGACCGCATCGCGCCCTTTGCCGTGGGCATTTTCGTGATCGGGCTTTGGCAAGGTGCGGTGCAGTGGTATGAACTGCCGCCTTATGTCCTGCCTTCGCCGCTCCTCATTGCCGAAACCCTGGTCAGCGATTTCCCCACGCTGTTGCCGAGTTGGCTCTTCACGCTCAAGATCACGATGCTCGCCCTGCTCGGCGCTGCCCTCGGCGGCCTTGCCTTGAGCCTGCTGCTCACGTCATCCCGCCTGCTCGAACGCAGCCTGTTCCCCTACGCGATCATTCTGCAGGTAACGCCGATCGTTGCGATTGCGCCGCTCATCATCATCTGGGCGAAAGACACTACGCTCGCGCTCCTGATCTGCGCCTGGATCGTGGCCTTCTTTCCGGTCGTATCGAACACCGTAACCGGCCTCAACAGCACCGATCCCAACCTCCGCGACCTGTTCAAGCTTTACGGTGCGTCGAAGTGGCAAACCATGCTGTGGCTGCGGCTTCCTTCGGCTTTGCCCTTTTTTCTGGCCGGCCTGCGCATTTCGGGCGGCCTCGCCTTGATCGGGGCTGTCGTCGCTGAATTCGTAGCGGGAACAGGCGGAACGGAATCGGGACTTGCCTATCGCATTCTTAAATCCGCCTACCGCCTTCGCATCCCGCGCGTGTTTGCTGCGCTGGTGCTCATTTCCGCAACAGGGCTTGCGATTTTCGCCGCGCTGTCTTTTCTTAGCGACCGGCTGCTGCGCCGTTGGCACGAGAGCAGCAACTCCTGAGAAATTGCCGCCTGTCGCATTGATTGCATTTCTCTCCAGCTGGCGCGGCGTGCGGAAAATCGGAACCGGTTGCAACGCGATTTTTCTTAACCGCCTGGGACTGTGCCGCGGTGCATTTCGGGCGGCGATCATCGCGACGCCCCGAGGCAGGATGCGTCAGGAAGCCTTCACCAGACAGGCCATCGCCATCGTGGACGACGCTCGCTACGCGGGCTTTGGTAAACATATCGTTCACCGCGTCGAGCCTTAATACAAATATGGTTAACAGAGGCGCGCCGGAATTACTTCCCACCGTGTGTTGGTAAAGAACTTCTTTAAGCGGCGCGAAATGGAGAAATGCCGCGCCTAAGGCCGGACAAAGGGAGGCTACTATAAATCACTGAAATTGCTACAGTTTTTACTGTTAACAAATGACCCATTAAATAAGATCTAATGCGGGAATTTTTCCATTTACTGGGACGCGCAAAAGTCCGTTAAATATATTTTGAAATCGCGAATTAACGCTTGCGAAGGCCGGAACTGCACGGCGCAGGCAGCGGCGATGGCGTCCCGTTCCGTGCTTTTTACCATAATTATCAGTGGCTTGAGCTGCGTTAACCTGGCATCAAGGCGATTTCGCTGAAGATCTTTCAGAAGAAGGAATGCGGTGACAAGCGTCAGGGACAAGTTGACAAACCACATGCCGCCATTTGCAGGATGCCACACAAAATGGACCATCGCCCGCGTCCGGTTAAACGCACGATGCTTTAATCCGACTCGGTCAAGCAAAGCGTCTGGTGATTTTGACCCGTTGCGGACCTAGCACCTGCCTGTCACCCTAGGGGCTGGAGGACAGATAATGAGCAGCGATGCCGCCAGTGCTGATCGGCGCATCCGAGCCAGCTTTGCCAAGCAAGGCCTGATGCGGACGCTTGGAGCCACGCTTGGCCAGGTAACGTCAGGGCAAGTGGAAATCGTACTTGTGCCCAGGCCGGAGGTTTCGCAGCAGCATGGCTTCGTGCATGCGGGAGCGATCAGCGCTATCGCGGACTGCGGCGGGCTATGCTGCACTCAGTATGATGTCGATGGACCGAGGCGTCCTGACCACAGAGTTCAAGATCAACCTTTTAGCTCCGGCGATGGGCGAGCGCATCGTAGCTCGCGGCAACGTCATCAAAGCTGGCCGCACGCTCACCCTTGCTCAAACCGAAGTATTTGCTGAATATGAGGGAAAGGAACGGCTGATTGCTCTTCTAACGGCGACCTTGATGGCGATAGAAGGCCGGGACGACGTCGCCGATTGATCGTCAGTTCCAGGCCCGAGGCAGGCTTCAGGCCTTTAGCGGCTGTTGAATGAAGGGGGTATGGGGAGGCCAACCGCTCCAACTGTAAAAAAAGAGCGCCACGAGCGGCCTGCCAGCCCGAGACGCCCCTGCGAGACTGAGGTTCAGTCCCTGCTATTTAAGGTTCGTGTTAGCGGTCATGTCGAATGACAGCTTGGCAACGAAGGTTGATCCGCACCAGTTAGACCCAAGCCCGCTCGGATTGATGGCGGTGATGTTCCCAGCGCTGTACGAGGCCGTTTGATCGCCGGTGAGGACGTTGCACTGTGAGTTCGAGAGGTCTGTATCATAATAGCGGAAGTCGAGCGTGAAGACCTTGTAGGTGAAGGAGAGGCCGACGTTCCAGGTGTTGTAGTCTGGCAGGGGGATGCCTGACGGATAGGCCGGGGTAGCAAAGAAACTGTCCGTTTGCCCAAACCAGTAATGGCCGAACTCGCCCGAAATGAAAGCGCCAACATCCTTGTTTGGTAAAAGGCTAGCTGGCGCCGTGAGCTTCAGAGTACCCGATGCATAGGTTCCATCCGCTCCAGTATTGAGCCACGACGGCGAGTAATAGACATTCGCGCCCGCAGTGACCGAATCGTTAAAGGCATAAGTACCTTTGCCGTACACTTCCCAGTAGCTAACGTCGGCCAGCGCCGTGTTGCAGAAGCTACCGGGAGCGGGAGTAAAGAAGCCATTCGTGCAGTTCGCCTCCGTCGAGCCATTGTAAAGGCGGCCGCCTGGATACCAATATTCCCAGGCACCGAAATCGAGGCTCAGCTTACCGAAGGTTGGCCGGATACCGGCGTAGAAGTCGACTTCGCTCGCAGCACGATTCGGGAAGTCAATGCTCTCCGCCGCAATCGCACCATAAAGCTGTAGGTTCGGATTGATATTGTAGCGCAGCTCGGTGTAGGCGTTCACGGATGGCCAGTGGTTCGACTGGGTGATGCCACGGAAAATGTAATCGGACGCAATACCGCCACCAAAGGCGATATCCCAGGCTGGGGTTGGGGCGGCGGCCGGGGTGTCTTTCAGGCTCGGCATTCCATCGGCGATGGCTGTCGCTGAACTTGCCATGAGCAGAGCCATGGCCGTCAGTGTTGTAAATTTGCGCATGTTGATCTCTCGCTTGGCATCACTTTTTGCATCCGCGACCGCGGGCAGGGCGGTCATGCAAACCGGCACAACCATAAGAAGATTCGCAAGATATATACAACTTAAGAGGGTTTCAGGGTGAGCTTGCAACGCGTTGTTGCAGCCACGCATCAATTTGCAAGCTTGCTTCTGTTTTGCTCAGGAAACAGGCAAAGCGCCCTGTTCGGGTTGTGCATTACCGCACAAGCACAAGGGTGCGACTTTCCTAAAGTTTGGACATGGGCTTCGGCCTGCGAGGACGCAGGGCCGGTAGCCTCAAAGTCAGCCAGCAATAGGAAAAACGTGAGGCAACAATGCTTTTTCGTACTGAAATGCCGATTCCTCCTCCGGATTGGGATGTTCGCTCTGGGGTATTCGCGTCCGACATCTTGAAAGTCATCGTGATCTTGGCTTTGGCCGCAGTTGTAATGCTTGTTCTTGTATCCCAGGGCCTTGGAGTGCCGGATACCATTGACCCGTTCACCCTCATCGGACCGTAGCGAGACACTGGCCCGATGATCTGCGCCGGTGCAAGCCGGCCTCCGCGATAGTCGCAAGGCAGAGGAGCGGCGTCTTACGCGCCGTGTGAGTTAGCGCGATCTAACTAATGAAGCCGCTGCGAGACGGCGGCGCGGACTTCCTGCATCATCTCCTCCGCCTCATGCTGGATGCTTGCTTGCGCCAGGAGATGTTCGAGGCCCGCGCCGCGCACCTGTTCCGTCCGAACATCGGTCAGGACCGGAATTGAGAAAGGAGAAGCCCGGCTGAGCTGCA
Source organism: uncultured Alphaproteobacteria bacterium (assembly GCA_963829495.1). Taxonomy (GTDB): domain Bacteria; phylum Pseudomonadota; class Alphaproteobacteria; order Rhizobiales; family Rhodomicrobiaceae; genus Rhodomicrobium. The sequence goes on along the minus strand of CAWHIT010000007.1, from coordinate 522,040 downwards.
TGAACAGCCACCGGTCCTGGAAACGCGTCAGAAGCTCCGAAAGCCGCTTCAAATCCAGAAGCTCGCGTTCGGCGTCGCGGCGCGTGACCTGCAACAGGATATGGTCCGGCTCGTAACGCCGAAGCACATCGTAGATAAGGTCGGTCGAAATCGTCATCTGGCGCAGGGTCTTGCGCGCGGCGTTATTCTGCTGCTCCACGATGCCGGTCACGGTGGCGACATGGCGAAACGAACGCTTCAGCATCGGGCTGTCGAGGATCCATTCCTCAAGCTCGTCGCCGAGGATGTCCGGCGCGAGAAACTGCGCAATGTGCTCCCGGCTGACCGGCGACAGACCGGAAACGACGAGGCCATAATCCGTAATCTGAAAGCTGAGCGGCTTCAAGTCCAGATGCTCCATGCGACGCGTGATAAGCATGCCCAGCGTCTGGTTCGCGCGCCGGCCTGCGAAAGTGTAGAACACGGTGCGGAAAAAGCGCTGCTCCAGAAAATGCTCGACAAGCAGCCTGTCGCTGCTCGGAATTGTGGAGAAGCGCGCCTGAAGGTCGAGCCATTCGCGGACGTCCCCCGGCAGAGCGCGCCAATCCTCCGGCTCGGCCAGCAAGGCGCGCACGCCATCGGCGAGAAACGTCGAAAGCGGCATCTGCCCCCCTGAATAGGCGGGAACTTTGGGTTCGCCGCCCGCGGCTGGTCTCGCTTCCAGCGTCATGTCGCGGATACCGGCAAACGCCAGGACTTCGCCCGCGAAGAAGAAGGTATCTCCCGGCGTCAGCCCTTGGGCGAAATACTCCTCGACCTCTCCAAGGATTCGCCCGCCGTGGCCTGCGCCGCTGACCCGCTTCACCTTGAGGCGCGCGGCCTCCACGATGACGCCGATATTCTGCCGGTGCCTGCGGGCCACCGCGCCGTTTGCGATGCGGTAATGGCCGCTGGGCGTGGGCATCAGCCGTTTGTAGCGGTCGTAGGCGCGAAGCACGTAGCCGCCGTCGATGGCAAATTGAAACAAACGGTCGAACACCGCCCGGTCGAGATTTGTGTAGGGCAGGGCGGTTCTGATCTCCTCGAACATTTCGTCCGGATGAACGGGCGCGCTGCAGGCGCAGCTCAGGATGTGCTGCACGACCACGTCGAGCGAGCCGGGGCCAGGAGACTCTCCGTCCTGTTGGCCACGCTCGATGGCGGTCAGCGCTGCACGGCATTCCAGCGCCTCGAAGCGGTTTGCGGGTACGAGCAGCGCACGGCTCGGCACATCGAGCCTGTGGTTCGACCGGCCCACACGTTGCAAAAGGCGGCTGACACCCTTCGGCGCGGCGACCTGAATTACGAGGTCCACGTCGCCCCAGTCGATGCCGAGTTCCAAAGCGGCCGTCGCGACCACGCTGCGGATTTTTCCGGCTGCCATCATGGCCTCGGTGCGCCTGCGCTGCTCGCAGCTCAGCGATCCGTGATAGACCGCGATCGGCAGGTTCTCTTCGTTCGCATCCCATAGCATCTGGAGCATGAGTTCTGCCTGGGCGCGGGTGTTCACGAAGACAATAGACGTCCCCGCGTTTCGGATCGCATCGTAGATTTCCGGCACCGCGTAGCGCGCCATGAAGCCGCCATAGGGCATGGGCGCGGCGGGCTCCAGGATGCGAATGTCAGGCTTCGTTGGCAGGCCCGATTGCAAGAGATGCGCTGCCTTGCCTACGGGACCGAGCCATGCCGCAAGCGCCTCTGTGTCGGCGACGGTGGCGGAGAGGCCGGTCCGAATATGATGCGGCGACAGCGCGGAGAGCCGCGCCAGGGCCAGCGCCGTGAAATCGCCGCGCTTCGTCGAGGCGAAGCTGTGAACCTCGTCCACGATCACGGCGCGCAGCTGGGAAAACAGCCGTCGCCGCATCCGGCGACGACAGCATCAGCATGAGGCTTTCCGGCGTCGTGAGGAAAATGTTGGGCGGCGATCGTCGCTGTCGCGCGCGCTTGCCCTGCGGCGTATCCCCGGTGCGGCTCTCGACGGTGACGTCGAGCCCCATCTCCGCGATGGGCCGAACGAGGTTGCGCTCGATATCGTTCGTGAGCGCCTTCAAGGGCGAGACATAGAGCGTGTGAATTCCGTCCGGCCGGGTTTCATGGCACTCGATCAGGCTCGGCAGGAAACCTGACAGGGTCTTGCCGCCTCCCGTTGGCGCAATCAAAAGCGTCGACCGCCGCTCCGCGAAAGCAGCCGCCAACGCCCTTTGGTAGGGGTGTGGCTGCCAGCCGCGGCTTGCAAACCAGTGCTCCACATAGGCTGGGAGGCGCGCGCGCAAATTCTGGATGGGCCGGTGCTTCACCATGGTGTATAGATGTTAAACAGTTCTGCCCGAAAGGCCAGAATTGCTACTTCCTAGGGTGGGGCCGGAAGTTTGCAATCGGAATGCTTTTTGTTCTTGTTTTGTTCCAGATATGGGATAAGATCAAGTCCGGCTGTACTGAGTAATGCGTGAGGGCCATGACCACTTCGGACGAAAACCAACCGGCTGCGGAGCGCACGCAGCCAGAACAAGCAACCGCGCGAATTCTGGAATTACTGGACAGACTTGCCGCGGCTGAAGGCCTGGGCAACGCCGCTTCAGCCACAGGGTTCACAGAGGATCAGCTTCGGGCGAGCTTACGGCAAGCCGCTCAGATCATCCGCAAAAATCAGGAGCCCATCAAGAAGCGCTGGCCCTTGCTCGGCTCGATCCTCGATTGGCATGAAATGACGGTGGCGGAGGCGCTCGATATCCTGGCCGAGCATGCCACCCAGCTTGAGGATTTGTCGCGGAAGCAGGACGATCCGCCGGAAAAGGAAGGCTCCTGAGGCTGAGAGCCGCTGCCACGGCTCCAACTGTTGCGCAATGACCGAATAAGGGCGATGTCATCCTGGCGGAGGCAAGCGCTCCGCAACGCAACAGTGAGAGCAGGGGCATGGCGATCCGGCCGGAACGAAAGGTGTTTGAGCATTGGGAACCGAACACGAGATCTTTTCCATGCGACAAGGTCTTCGTGCGCGATCTAATCTTGCCGGCCCGTATCGGCATATGGAGCGAGGAGCAGGGCATCGCCCAGCGAGTCAGGTTCACAGTCGAGCTTTCGGTTTCGCCCGAAGGTCATCGGCCCGGCGAGTTGAGCAGCGTCGTCTCTTATGATTACATCATCGATGGCATCAAGGACGCCGTCGCGGACGGCCATGTTCTCTTGACCGAGACCCTCGCCGAACGGATCGCCGAGCATTGCCTTTCGCATCGGCGTGCCGTTGAGGTGCGCGTGGTGGTGGAGAAGCTCGACCGTGTTCCCGGCGCCGCGCTTGGCTGCGAGATCGTGCGCTTAAGAAGCGAAGGCGACACTATCCTCCGCCGTGGTTAAGGTGAAAAAGGCGAAGGGGGCTTCTACGCCGATGAGACTGGCCGCCTCGGTTATCTGCCTGGACAGTTGGCGTTGGTGGGGAACACATGCTGAAATCCGAAACGGACGGTGAAGGCCGAGAACTTCATTTCCGCAAAGCCTTGGCTATTTTTCAGCTAAGCCTGGAAAAATTTGCTTAATTTCGCGATACGCCATCAAGGCAATCGCGAGGCTCGCCCACAACTCATCCCGCGCGCTTCTCCGTCGCCATGACGGGGATGCGAAGGACAGCCCTGAGGCCGCCCAGCATGCTTCGGTCGAGGGTGATTTCGCCCCCGTGGCTCCGCACGATGTCGCGCGTGATGGCGAGGCCGAGGCCGGTGCTTTTCTTGTTCTGGTTCCGTGCGCTATCGAGGCTGTGGAAGGGGCGGAACACGTCTTCCCGCTTGTCGGCGGGAATGCCGGGGCCGTTATCCTCGACGACGACGGTGAGCCAGCCCTGCGCCCTGAGCGCCCGGATCGAGATGCGGTCCGCGTAGCGCGAGGCGTTGGTGACGAGGTTCGTGATCGCCCGCTTGAACGCGTTGCGCCGCAGCGCAACAATGAGCGGGTCTTGCCGCACGTCGAGCTGAATGGTCTTTCCTGGCGCCTCGGCGGCCGTCTGCACTTCTTCGAGAACGTCCCGCACGTTGATGCGCTTGATGTTCTCGCCCGAGTCCCCCTTGGCGAAAGCAAGATAGTCTTCGAGCATCTGCTGCATCTCATCCACGTCGCGCTTCAGCGCCTCGACCTGGGGGGCGCGCATCATGGCGAGTTGCAGCCGGAAGCGGGTGAGGATGGTTCGCAAATCGTGGCTCACCCCGGCCAGCATGATCGTACGCTGCTCGACATGACGCTCGATACGCTCGCGCATATCGAGGAAGGCCTGGGCTGCAAGGCGCACTTCCCTCGCTCCGCGGACCTTGAAATCCGATGGCGCGGGCCTGCCCCGGCCGAACCGGTCGGCGGCATCGGCGAGAGCAAGAACAGGCTTGATCTGGTTGCGAAGAAAAAGGATCGCGACGACCAAAAGGACGGTTGAGGAAGCCACCATCCAGACAATAAAGATGTGTGTGTTCGACGGCATGAGTTGCGCGCGCTGCGCCACCACCCGCATCACGGCATCGTCGAGCTTCACTCTGATTTCTATAAAGTCCGACTTTCCGACCGTATCGATCCAGAACGGTTTGTGAATCCGGTAGCGAACCTCGTCAGACACGTAACGGTCGAGGAAACCGAAGAACGGCCTCGGCCTCGGGAGCGGCAACTCTTCGGTCGGAAGGAACCTCACCGAAAGATTGAGCTGCGCCTGGGCGATCTCTGCCAGCCCTTCGAGTTCCTCCGGGCTTTTATTTTTCATCAGCTCGTAGGTGGACGCCAGCATGGCGATGTTCTGGGCTGTCGCCGTGGACAGCCGGCGTGTCACAGCCTGCCAATGCCGGTCCAGAAAAACGAAGGTCAGAATCGACTGCAGGATCAAGATCGGTGCGATGATAATGATGAGCGCTCGCGCATAGAGCCCCTTTGGCACCCAGGACCCTAAAAAGGCTGAAGCTTTGGAAAACCCTGCGACTAAGCTGCGCGTGGAAAATGGTGTTTTGGGCGGCAGCGGCGAGTTGTCCGCGGCTGCGGCGCCTTTACCTGCCTTCGCCTCAGGCGGCGCACGCTCGGTGAACTCCAGCGAAATGGCGGATGCCTCCCCTTAGGATCAACCCGCCTTTTATCCGGGATCGTAATAATAGGCGGAAAAGTTGATCAACTTCTAAAGTGCTCTAATCGAGATAGAGCACATAGCCCTTGCCGCGAACCGTGTGCAAATAGGCCGGGTTCGCCGGGTCCGTCTCGATCTTCTGGCGCAGCCGGTTGATCTGCACATCGACCGCGCGCTCGTTGTCATACTCGCCAAGGCGGGCAAGGTCCTCGCGCGAAACGAGCTCTCCGCCGCTCAGCGCGAATTCGCGCAGCACCTCGCGCTCCTTATCGGTCAGCCGGATGACTTCGTCCTCGCGCTTCAGCTCGTTGCGGCGCAGGTTGAAGATGAACGGCCCGAAGCTCACTTCGCCGTGCTTGCTCTTCGGAGAGGAATGCCGCCGGATGATGTTTTGCAGCCGGAGCAAAAGCTCGCGCGGCTCGAACGGCTTTGCGACATAGTCGTCGACGCCAAGCTCCAGCCCTCTCACGCGGTGCTCCGGTTCGGAGCGGGCCGTCAGCATCAGGATCGGCACCTCGGACCCTTTTCTCAACCACTCGGCGATGTCGAACCCGCTTTCGCCGGGCATCATCACATCGAGAATGATGCAATCGAAGGCTAGCCCCCGGAGCTTCGCGCGCGCCGCGGCCCCGTTTTCCGCCTGGGTAACCCGAAAGCCATTCTGGCGCAGATAACCGCCAAGCAGGTCGCGAATGCGCTCGTCATCATCGACGACAAGGATGTGCGGCGCGTCGTCCGACAAAGGCGGCAGTTCGAAATCGAGCGCTGGATCGGCGGTCATATCTTGGTGATTGTCCTCTCTCGGTTGCGAACCGGCATACCCAAGAACAACTTTTGACTGGACGCAAGCGTAATTGAGGCGCTTAACTCGGCTCTCCGGCTTTTTCCAGCCTGGAATGCGCCGCGACCCGCGGCTTCCCATATCACCAAGAGCAAAAGCACGCATTGGAGACGGCTATGGCCCCTATTCCTTATGACCAGAGAGACGGTTTCATTTGGATGAATGGGGATCTCGTGCCGTGGCGGGATGCAAAAGTTCATGTCCTGACGCATGCCCTGCATTACGGGAGCGGCGTCTTCGAGGGCGCGCGCATCTACGATACGGAAGTTTTCTCGCTCACGAAGCATTCCGAGCGCTTGCATGCCTCGGCGCGCATCCTGGGCTTCGAAATTCCTTACAGCGTCGCCGCGATCGATCAAGCCTGCCGCGATGTCATCAAGGCGCAAGGGCTGATCGAGGGATATATCCGGCCCATCGCATTCCGCGGTTCCGAGGAGATAGGCGTCGCCGCGAAGCACGCGAGGATCAACCTCGCCATCGCATGCTGGGATTGGGGTTCGTATTTCCCCGAGGAGGAGCGGCTGAAGGGCATCCGCCTCTGCATGGCGAATTACCGGCGGCCAGACCCAAAGACAGCGCCGTCAACAGCGAAGGCGGCCGGCCTTTACATGATCTGCACCATCGAGAAGCACCGCTCGATGGACATGGGCTACGCCGATGCGCTGATGCTCGATTATCGCGGGTTGGTCGCGGAAGCCACGGGCGCGAACATCTTCTTCGTCAAGGGCGAGACCATCCACACCCCCACGCCGGATTGCATCCTGAACGGCATCACGCGGCAGACAGTGATCGGTCTTGCGAAGCGCCGCGGCATGGACGTCGTCGTCCGTCAGATCCAGCCCGAGGAGGTGGCAGATTTCGAGCAATGCTTCCTGACGGGATCGGCGGCGGAAGTGACGCCCGTTTCGGAAATCGGCGAGCACCGGTTCGCGGTCGGGCAGATCACGAAGACGCTGATGGACGATTATAGCGCGTTCGCCAGGCCTCGCACGCGCGCCGAGCGCAAACTCGAACTCGCCTCCTGAGTTTTTCGCCGGCCGCTCGTGAGGAAAGGCGCAAGCCTTGTCCAGGGCCGTTGCAGGCCGGGCGCCGGCGATCTTTTGACGGCCCTTGATAAGCGCTGACGCGCTTTCAGGGTGCGACGGCGTAGATGCCTGCCGCATCGTGCGTGTAACCGGAAGCGGGCTATAGTCCATTTTGTGTGCATCCTGGAAATGGGCATTCCGTCTTTTGAAAGATCTTCGGCGAAATCGCCTTGATGCCAGGTTAACGAAGCTTGAGCGCGTTCAAGTCATTGATAATCCAGGGAAATATTACAAAGCGGGACACCATCGCCGCTGCCTGCGCCGTGCCGTTCCGGCCTTCGCAAGCGTTAATTTGCGATCTTGAAACATATTTAACGGACTTTTGCTCGTCCCAGTAAATGAAATAATTCCGGCATTAGATTCTATTTAATGGGTAATTTGTTAACAATAAAAGTCATAGCAATTTCAGTGACTTATGGTATCAGCCCTTTGTCCGGTCGTAGGCGCTGCTTTCCTCCGTTTCGCGCCCCTTAAAGAACTTTTTTACCAACACACGGGGGGAAATAATTCCGGCGCGCATCTGTTAACCACATAAGTATGAAGACTCGCCGCAGTGAACGAAATGTTTATGAAAGCGCGCCGTGGCGAGCGTCGTCCACGATGGCCGGTTTGGTGAAGGCTTCCTAGCGCATCCCGCCTGGCGGGCGTCGCCATGACCGCCACCCGAAATGCAGTCCCAGCCGTTAAGAACAATTGCGTCGCAACCGGTTCCGATTTTGCGCACGCTCGCCGCTCTAACTTCGATGCCTGAGGCGCGCCGGGATGGTGTCGCTGCACGTATTGTTATTTATCTTCGCGCTCAAAATATAAGGCGAATACCAGCTTTGAGCATTGAGCTTAAAAGTAGGCTCATCCCATTCTTCGGCCATGATTGACCAATTCCAAGAGAAATTTGTGAGCGCCTTGAGAACTGCGCCGCTGCGGCTGGTAATTTCCAGATGCTCCGCTCATCCTCGCGGGAAAATTTGCATGAGCCGCAGAGTTATCCGCCAGACCGACAACCCCAAGGCTTTCTGTTGGAAGTGGGACTATCAACGCTATGGCGGCCCAAGCCGCACGCCAGCTCACTTAAAAGCTCCGGTGGCGTTTGCGCCATAATACCGCTATTTCGGGTCTCTCCCGAACCGGCACATGTGTAGGTGTCTAAAAAAATATGACTTTGAAATAAGATTAAATTGACGCCAAGTTTGCTCGACTGGTAATATCATAAATATTCATAAGTATACTAAACCTCCATGACTTAAGACCGAAATGCTTTTCTCTTTCCTCGTTCTTTTTCCTATCTCTCTTGGATTCTTTATCGCTTAAATCCACTTCTGCTACAGTTTTGTCAATCGATTCCGCCTTTGTGTCAATTTGGGATCTCACCTTTGATGGAAGACAGTTGAAAATTATGCCAGCAAATTCAATCTTATTTTTCACTAAATCGGTAATAAGCTGCTGTGTTTCCGGCGAGTAATCTGAATCGAAATATTCGTATGACTTGTTTCCAATTTCGGGCCTCTTGGCAACCTGGCCTTCTAAAGCGTTAAGCTCCTTCGCCAGCCTCTTATTTTTTACGAGGATGTAAGCAATTTGCGCGCCAAGATCGGGTGTCAATAGGCTCGCACTATCAGGATAGGCGTGCTTGAACTCCTTTAAGAAAGCCGTCGCAAAGCGGTCCTTATAACGCCGCGTTACGAAAGAATTCTTCGCGCACCAAGCAAAGAACAGTGAAATAAAGACAACAAATGCAAAAGTCATTTCTACCTCACCACCCCCCAAGCCGTCTTCGACCTATTAACTATCTCCTCCTTGGAGACGTTAGGCCAATCGGAAAGAGAATTGCACAGAACTATATGCCCTCGACATTCACCCAAAAGCGTGGCGATTAGAAGCATAGACCTTGCGTAAGTTCGGGCAATTCCAACAGCGAATAGCAGAGTCTGAAGACGTTAGGAGGCTTTTGGAGAGGAACTCGGCAAGGAAGAAATGTGCGGACACTCGCCAACACGCTCTGTCGCTACCAAGCACGCTGAACCCGCGCTTGTCCAGCTGGGGCGGACAAACTCAACATTTCATTCGCCTTTTCATTCGCGGGCATTCCGGTGATTTCCGCTAACCCATTGATACGAATGGTGGACACGACAGGGACAAGTTTTCTCCCTAAATCAAAGCGTTATTGATATTGGCCCCAGTTTTATACCCACCTGGAACGGCAAGCGGGCGGCCGTTGCGCGGTTTTTTGTCGCCCCCACGTTTTTTCCGGGCGCATCTGGGAGCTAGCTCCAGCTTTTCTCCTCTCGTGGGTTTCAGAAGGCATTGGACGGACCGAACACACGCCCTCGCGCTTCCCGGTCGCGGGATGCAGCACCCCGACGCTCACTCAAATTTATGGTGGGGATGACTCGGCGCCGAGCGCCGAAATGTAAAGCCGTTTTATAGGAGGACAGGGAATTGCGGATCTGTGGGTCCTCCGTTCGAGCCGGGGCAGCGGTACCAGCAAAAGGCTTCGGCGCGGCCCATGCTCCTTGCTCTCAGTCCCCGGCGTGTTGGCCGCGTCTTGTCTGCTTGACATCATCCGCGCCACGTGGCCCTTTTTGCGGGGGACTTAAGCCAAAGCACAAGGAGCGGTCACATGGCATTGAAAATCGGTATTAACGGGTTTGGTCGTATCGGTCGGTTGGTCTTTCGCGCGGCCGCGGAAAATCCAAACATCGAGATTGTCGGCATAAACGACCTCGTGCCTTCCGACAATCTCGGCTATCTGCTGAAGTATGACACCACCCACGGCCGGTTTGCCGGCACGGTCGAGGCGAAAGAAGATGGCTTAGTCGTGAACGGCAAGCACGTGCCGTGTTACTCGGTCAGGAACCCGGCCGAGCTTCCTTGGGGAAAGAACGGCGCGGATTATGTGATCGAGTCGACTGGCCTGTTCACGGATTACGCCGGCGCGGAAGCGCATCTCAAAGCCGGCGCGAAGCGAGTGGTTTTGTCGGCGCCGACCAAAGACCCGGAAAAGGTTAAGACGCTCCTGATGGGCGTGAACCACACCAAGTTTGACCCGGCCACGGACAAGATCGTTTCCAATGCAAGCTGCACGACGAATTGCCTTGCGCCCATCGCAAAAGTCATCAACGACAACTTTGGCCTGACCGAAGGGCTGATGGCGACGATTCACGCGGTGACCGCGACGCAGCCGACGCAGGACGGCCCGAGCAGGAAAGACTGGCGCGGCGGTCGAAACGGGTACATGAACATCATCCCCTCCAGCACCGGCGCCGCCAAGGCAGTTGCTCTGGTTCTTCCCGAGCTGAAAGGCAAGCTGACGGGCATGGCGTTCCGCGTTCCGACGACGGATGTCTCGGTGGTCGATCTCACCTTCAAAACCGCGAAGCCCACGAGCTACAAGGAAATCTGCGCCAAGATGAAGGAAGCGAGCGAAGGCGCGATGAAGGGCATTCTCGGCTACACGGACGAGGAAGTCGTCAGCAGCGATTTCATCCACGATGCGCACAGCAGCATCTTTGACGCCGGGGCAGGCATCGAGCTGAATGCGAACTTCTTCAAGGTCGTGAGCTGGTACGACAACGAATGGGGCTACAGCACGCGAGTCGTCGATCTGATCACGCATATGGCGAAGCATGATGGGCTGTTGAAGTAAGTTCCTTCCATCTGACATCGGCCCCGCCGCGGTACGGACTGCGGTGGGGTGATTTAGTTTGGCAGCGGAGACGTTTTCCGCTTCATTCCTGGAATCCAGGACTTAAGCTTGCGCGCAGCGGCGAAGTCTGTTAGTCAAATAAAGATCCATTTCCCTGACAGGGTGGATTCACTGACCCTGGCTCTTCCAATAGCGGAGCGAGGGTCTTTTTATATTGTCAGCCGTGAGAAAGATCCGCGCCTCCGCTCGGGCAGGCCCCAGAACGCGAAATCAGCATTCCTGAGAAGCCCTTCCATGATCGATAGCGCGCGGCCACGCAATAGGCTAGGCGTTACCAGAAAACCTGCCTTATGGGTCGCCTGCGAGGCCCGTATTTGTTCACCAACGGGGATATCATGCTCTTCGAACCTTTCGCCGAGCGCTCGCTTCAGCTGAAAAATCGCGTCGTCATGGCACCGATGACGCGCAGCCGCGCCGTAGACGCCAATATGCCCAATTCGCTGATGGCGGAGTATTACGGCCAGCGCGCATCGGCGGGCCTCATCATCACCGAAGGCACCTCTCCATCCCCCAACGGGCTCGGCTACCCGCGGATCCCAGCCCTCTATAACGCGGCGCATGCTGCAGCATGGCGGGAGATCACGAAGACGGTGCATGACAAGGGCGGCAAGATTTTTGTGCAGCTGATGCACACTGGACGGGTGGCCCACATTGCCAACTTGCCCGCAGGCGCCGAGGTGGTGGGACCGGGCAGCGCCGTGTGCCCAGGCGAGATGTACACCGACGCAAAGGGTATGCAGCCCCACAGCGTACCGAGGGCTATGACCGAGGCGGACATAGCCCACGCCGTCGATGAATACGCGCGGTCCGCGCAGTTTGCGCTCGAGGCGGGCTTTGACGGCGTCGAACTGCACGGCGCCAATGGCTATCTGATCGAGCAGTTTCTAAACCCAAACGTCAACCAGCGCTCTGACGCCTATGGGAACAGCATCGAGGGCCGCAATCGCCTGGCGATCGAGATCGCTCGCGCCACCGCAGCCGCGATTGGGCGCGACCGCGTGGGGATTCGGCTCTCGCCTTATGGCGTGTTCAATGGCACCGGCGCGTTTCCGGAGGTCGAGGCACAATTTCTCGCGCTTGCCTCCGAGCTCTCAACACTCGGTCTCTTATACCTTCATCTTGTTGATCACTCCGCGATGGGCGCTCCACCGGTGCCGGCCGATTTCAAGACCCGGCTTCGCGGCGGCTTCAACGGCCTGTTCATCCTCTCCGGCGGCTTCAATCGCGACGCCGCAGAGACCGCGCTCGTGGAGAAGCGAGGAGACCTCATCGCCTTCGGGCGGCCGTTTCTTGCCAACCCCGATTTGGTCGCGCGCCTGCGCGCGGGCGCGCCGCTGAACGAACCGGACATGGCGACGTTTTACACGCCTGGGCCAAGGGGTTACACGGACTACCCGGCGCTTGCGGTCTGAAGCCGAGTTCCGGGTCCGCGAATGAATGTTTTAAGAGCGAGTGGCCCCGGCGACTTCGTCCACGCGGGTTCGTCTTTGGCAGGATGCCGAGCATCCGGAGAGAAAGTGCAGCGGGCACTGCGCGCGGGCGACCCGCCAGCGCAAGCGATGCAAAACGCCCAATTGGGCCTTGGTGGCAATCTCGATGGTTATCCTCTTTCCTCAGCTGGGTGTTAGGCTGTCAGGATAATATCCAGAGAGTTACGGCGGCCAATTTTCTCGATTTTCCCATTGGCCGCCGGAGCTGCTATTGAGACCATGATCAGACAGCAAAAACGCGCCCTTGGTGTCCCAATCCATCCGCTTCTCGTGCACTTTCCGATCGCTTTCTGGCTCGCATCGCCGCTGTTCGACCTTGGTGCGCTCTTTGTAGGCGAGCCGTGGATAACGATGGCCCTTGGAGCAACGGTTACAGGCGTTGTGATCGGCGCAGCCGCGGTCATTACCGGATTGCTCGAGTATATGCATTTTTAGGTTACGCTGAGGGTTCTTGAGCTTTTTTCCTGGGAAAGGCCAAAAGCCGGTCAACGCCTGCGCGATCGAGAGCCTGGTAACCGAGCGCGCGATATCCTGCTTCGCGTTTCCCGGCGATCTTCGCCAGGAGCGGTTCGTTGGCATCGACGTAATCGAAGACGACGACTTCTTTTTTTGCCGCGTGGAGCCTGTGCAGGCGGCCAGCGTATTGCGCGAGCGTTCCGCGCCAGGAGATCGGCATGGTGAGGAAGAGCGTGTCCAGGCGCGCGTCGTCGAACCCCTCGCCGAGATAACGGCCGGTGGCGATGAGAAGGCGCTCCTCGCTTTCCGGGATTGCAGACAGAGCTGCGGCTGTTGCACGGAGTTCACGCGTGCCCATGCCACCCCGCAGGATCACCACATTTCTGGCGAACTTCGCCAACCGGTCGGCAAGCATGGCCAGGTGGTCTTTGCGCTCCGTGATCACGACCGGTGAACGCCCAACTTCGAGCGCCGCCAGAACATCCTCAAAAATTAGATCGTTCCGTGCCTCATCTGCCGCAAGCTGAGCGTAAAGCTCCTGGATGGCGATTTGCTCTCCCGGAATGCTGCGTGCCGCCCGGAATTGGGTCTGTCTGAAAACGACTTTGTGCTCGAAAGGCCTTTCAGCGGCTTGTTGCCGGGCGTCAACGCGATAGCGTACCGGACCGCACTGCATGAAGATGATCGGGTGATGTCCGTCTTTTCTCGCCACGGTTGCGGACAGGCCAAGCACATAGCGGGCCTTTGCCTCCCTGGCTATGGCCTCGAAGCTTACGGCGGAAAGATGATGGCATTCATCGGCGATCAGATGACCGTAATTTGCAACGAGATCGGACACCGTCCCCTGGCGGACAAGGCTTTGCATAAGCGCGATATCGATAAGACCAGTAGGCTTTCTCTTCCCGCCGTGGACAACGCCAATTGCTCCACCGGGAGCATCGAGAAATTCGCCGAGCCTCGCCACCCACTGATCGAGAAGCTGACGCCGATGAACCAGCACCAACGTGTTGCAGCCGCGTTCTGCAATCATGGCCGCTGCAACGACCGTTTTGCCGAACGCAGTGGTGGCCGCCAACACACCTGTGTCGTGCGCAAGAAGTGCCGTGGCAGCTTGGCGTTGTTCAGGTCTTAGTTCTCCGCAGAAGGTGACGCCGATTGGCGAGCCGTATTGACGCTCCTCTCTAAGGCTTGTCTTGACGCCAAGGCCGTGGAGTTCATAGCGAACATCGTCCAGACATCCTCGCGGCAGCGCCACATGTTTTTGGAAAAGCTCTGCACAGGAAATGATGCGAGGCTTGCCGAAAGTCGGAAGCCGCATGGCTTGCGCCGCATAGAATTCAGGATTTTGAAATGCGGCGGTGCGGATGAGGCGGCTAATCAATGCCGGAGGAAGGTTCGTCCGATCGATGTAGACACAATTACCAAGAACAAGCTCGATGGATTCTGGCAGCGGACCGTCGATTGTGGGTTCGCTTCGTTTTTTTGATGGTTGAGCAACCCATGGTTCGTCTTCGTTGTCGGTGAGAGGTATCCGGACGCGCAAAATGCGCCCTTGCTCGGAAGCCTTGGCGACCAAAGCCGCGACATCTTTGGCTGGCATCCGCCGTATCGAGGACATGTATGCCCACTGATCGGCAAAAGGTAGGAAATTGTCGTCGACGAATACGCTGTTACCGCTTTCGCGCGGCCTGGCTTGAAGGGGCAGCGCAATCAAATTGCCAAAACCACCCGCAGGCATGGTGTCCTGGCTCGGGAAAAAGCGATCGTAGGAATCGAAACCCATATCCGGGCTGCGGTCCATTGCTGCGGTGATGAGCAGAGCGCCAATGCGGCGGGCTTCCGCCGCGTGCAACGGTTCGGCGAAGAAAATCCAAGCATGAGCACCGTTTCCAGAGCGCGATCGTTCGATAGCGACCGGTACTCCCTCAGCGCGCGCCGCATCCCTGAAAGCGGCAACATCGATCATCCATGATTGTTTGTCGAAATCGGCGGCAAGGAACCAGCACGTTTCATCGGGCAGCATGGGGTAAACACCGGCGGTGAAGGCGGTTTGCCCAGAACCGACCCTGCCTTGCAAGTGCGCACGGATGACTTCGTCTGTAACGGGCCTAAATGCTTGGTTTGGACACTCGCCGCATTTCACCTGCGGCTTGCCGCAGGTGCCGCGAACCCATTCATTGCTGCACACCGGCGAATAGCCTGATTTTCCGCTCTTCGCATTACCCCACCGCTGCGGAAAGACATCCTCGCGGCCGCGAAAAAGGCTGCGAAACAGAGCGATCTTGGCTGCCGTCGAAGAATTCATTGTGACGCGAGCGGGAGATGACTCCTTCTGACCCGTGTTAGTCGGCTGCACCACGCCAATTTTTTTGAGTTCGGCCAAGCGCCCTGCAATCTGCCTGCGCTCTTCATCGAGCGCGGCGAGGCGATATTCGAGTTCCGCAATCTCCCCGGCGATGCCCGAATCGGCGGTCATAAGGATGGTGCTTTCCGGCAGCTTTGCAGCGCGCGTGTACGCCACTTTTCCGGCTTTTGCGACCCCAGGCGATTACCAAGCCGTCGCCTTATGCTCAAACCCTGCCGAATCTGTGCATACGTTAATTTCTGGCGCGCCGCATCGAGAATGCTGCCACGGTTTTTCTTCCTTTCGCACCGTAACGGAACCGCGAATGCCACGCAAACGGCCCGACCTTCCAGGCGATTATGCAGTCCTGCTCGCCGAGCTAAAAGGGCGGATCGCGGCGACGCGTTTGAAGGCGGCGCTTGCGGTCAACAGCGAGCTGATACTCCTATATTGGCAGATCGGGCACGACATTTTGCGCCGTCAGCGCGACCAAGGGTGGGGAGCAAAAGTCGTGGACCGCCTTGCCGCGGATTTACACCGAGCCTTCCCGGAGATGACAGGGCTTTCCGCCCGCAATCTCAAATACATGCGGACCTTCGCGGAGGCCTATCCAGATCGCGAAATTGTGCAACAGCTTGTTGCACAATTGCCGTGGGGGCACATTGTGACGCTGCTCGGCGCGGTGAAAAAGGCGGAAGAACGCGAGTGGTATATGCGGCAGACCATCGAAAATGGCTGGAGCCGGAATGTCCTCGTTCACCAGATCGACAGCCGATTATACCAGCGCCAAGGCAAAGCGCTGACGAATTTCAAGCATACGCTGCCTTCGCCGCAATCCGATCTCGCCCAACAAATCATCAAAGATCCCTATAGCTTTCGAATTCCTGTCCATCTCTTCAGAGATGCAAGAACGCGATCTCGAACGCGGTTTGTTAGAGCACTTGCGCCTGCTCATTTTCGGGCCGAAATTGTCGCGACGATCCAGACCATGCAGCGCCCGCACTTTTACAAATCGATGACCTCCTATGGGGATCTTCGCGTTTGGCAGGACGTGTATCATGTGCCTTCGGAGGCGGGGACGCTTTATGTGAAATTCACGGCGGATGTCGTGACGGAGTTTTTGTTGCTGTCGTTCAAGGAGAAAGATGATGAGTAACCCAGTCTGTCCGAAAACGGGAGCGCCGATGCAGCGCGGCGTGCGGCCGATGACGCTTGAATACAAGGGCGCGCGCGACTTTCGACATGCCGGGTTGGTATTGCGAGGAATCTGACGAAAGTATCCATACCGGCGAAGACATGAAAATGTCGGATCGCGCCTTAAATCGCCTGAAGGCGGCCACGGAAGGCTTGCCGTTACCGGAAGAGATCAAACGCATCCGCATGAAGCTCGGGCTAACTCAGGAGGAGGCCGGTGAATTGATCGGTGGCGGACCGCGCGCCTTCCAAAAATACGAGGCGGACGACCTGTTGCCAAGCCGGGGTGTTGGCAGCGCCCTGGCATTGCTCGATCGCGACCTTGAGGGGCTATCGGTCCTTCGTGTGCGGCTGCACATCATCCCTTCGGAAAAGCCGGTGAGCGGTCATCATGCTCGGGACTAGGTCCTGCACTCGTTGCCCACACATATGATCGAAAGCCGAGAGGGAAACACCCCATGAAAGCCGCGATCGTTCTGGGAGCAGGGCAAGCGCCTGTCTCTGGCGATTTCAGCGAGCCTCTGCCTTCCGCGGGTGAGCATCGCGTCACCGTCACGGCTGCCGCCCTCAGCCCTCTCGTCAAGGCTCGCGCCTCGGGTGTTCACTACAGTTCTTCCGGTCGGTTCCCCTTCGTGGCCGGCGTCGACGGCGCGGGACGGCTCGACGACGGACGCAGCGTCTATTTCTTCCTGCCGACGGGTCCGCATGCGCTATGGCGGAGCGAACGATCGTACCTTCCTCCCAGTGCACAATGTTGCCTGAAGCACTGGGCGACGTGACGGCTGCGGCGATCGCCAATCCCGGCATGTCCTCCTGGGTGGCTTACGTCGAGCGTGCAAAGCTGAAGGCCGGGGAAACCGTGCTGGTCAACGGGGCGACGGGAGCGGCGGGCCGCTTGGCTGTCCAGTCGCCAAGCATTTCGGGGCGAGGAAGGTCATCGCCACTGGCCGCAATACCGATGTTCTGAATTCTGTCGCGGCGCTTGGAGCTTGTGTGACGATCCCTCTCGTCGCGGATGAGGCGACGCTCGAAAGCGCCTTCAAGGAGCAGTTCGCCGAAGGCGTCGATGTTGTGATCGACTATTTATGGGGCCGGAGCGCCGAACGCATCCTGATCGCGGCTGCCAAGGCCGGAGCGGAATCCGTGCCCATCCGGTTCGTCCAGGTCGGCTCCGCGAGCGGGTCGGACATCACGCTGCCGAGCGCCGCACTGCGCTCATCCGCAATCACGATGATGGGCAGCGGCCTTGGAAGCGTTTCCATTGAGGGTTCATCCGTAGCATCGAGGGGCTGCTACAAGCCGCCGTGCCCGCTGGCTTTAAAATCGCCGTCCAATCCGTCCCGTTGTCGGAAGTGGAACAGGCCTGGTCCCAGGACGACAGCACCCGGCGAACTGTGTTCACCTTGGATGCGTAGAAGCGCACAGGTCCAAGGTTCAAGTGAAGGAAGAAGTAGAGCGGCGGGCGCTAACGCCCTGATTTAGTAAGGGGAGAATCGGAAACCGGCGACGGTTAGATAAATCCCAAGCAGGAGCGTGAGCGATCCGGAGATCAGGATATAAGTCGGGGAAACCCCGGCATACATCGCGACCAGTTTGCTCGACGGAAGAACCAACAACGCCACGGCCTTGATCAACGTCAGCCAACCGAGCAGCGTCACGATGACGGGAAGTACGCCTCCCGACCAATAATTGTGCAGCAGCACCAAGGCGAGGCCTCCGAATAGCGTGAAAACGCCGGCGATGAGCACCAAGGGCGCATCAGCCATCATGGCATTGACGGTTGTCACAAACGCCTCGGGCCGCGACAGCATCGCGGCCGCCATGATGATGCAATACAGCCCAAAGAGCCGGGCAAGAAACACTGTGCGCACGGACATAGCGGCACCCGTTCAATAGACATGGCGGAAGTACGAGTGAGGAATTTCAACGATACTCCTGCGCGTGGACGCTAACAATCGGCACCACGTTCAACAAGCAAGTCAGCTTGCCCGTCTTAGCCACCCATGCTAATCGTTCCCGTTATGTTCTCATCATCCAGAACGCCACCTTCAACGGTACAGCAGGTTTTTCGGGCTTCGCGCCGTATTGCACGAGCGCTCGCCGTACGTCTTCATGGTGGCGCAAAAGATCCCGCGCGGCGGCGCGTTTGTGGTCTCGGTAGCGATCGAGAATAGACCTGACTTCGGCGATCAGTCCTTGAAGGACTTGGCTTGCTGCTGCTCCTTTAAGAGCGTTCCGGGCATCGCAGCAGTGTTGATAGTGAACCTGAGCTGCCTCGTTCAGGCGCTCGCCGTCCGTCTTGGATCATCCGGCTTGCTTGGCGGCTTTGATCCATTTGCCCTTTCTCTTACAGTAGGAGCGAAAGAGGCCGTCTTTGGTGCACAGATCGGTACGCGCTTGAGAGATGAGGAGTTGCACCAGTCCCGCAGGCGTTCCGAGGGGCCGGGGCCATGTCGAGTGGGGCGGCCATGCCCTGCAGCAGTTCGCGATCTCCGCCGTTTCTGGTTCGAGAGCCTTTGCGGCCTCCATGAAGGCGGCGAAAGCGGCCGTGGATCGGCAGAAGCTTTGGATATGTCCGTCAATCGGCGACGCTGAAGGTGCCGACAAGTCAGGACGCTGGCGTAAGTGTTCTGTAATTTTCTGAACGAGCGCGATGGTCTTCTTCGGGCTGTAGAGCACCATCTCGGCGAGTACGCCGTCTTCCTCATCAGAGAGGCGCTCTCGCAACCAGGCGTCGGTGATTTCCTGAAAGATGAGGTCGGCCTGATTGCGGTCGGTGACGCCGGCGCCGGGGTCAATGTTGGCTTCGGCGGGATAAGGCTTGATCAGGCACTGGCCAAATCGGCGCAGAAGCAGGGATTGTGAGGCCGTGAGCAGCTCACGAGCAAACATGCCCGCATTTCCCTCGAAAGCGGTCGGGCTCGAATTGAGACGAGAGCGAAATTGCAGAACTGAGGCGCCGGATTTCCGTGCTCGAGCAAGATGCAAAGGGCGAATGGACTGTTTCTCGGCATGTTGCTGAAGGTGAATGACGTTGAGGGTGCCGTCCTCGATCTTACGAAGGCTGTCGCGAAGCTCACAAAAAACGTCGCGGACCTGGCAAAAACAGTCGGCCGGGTCGAAGACCATATTGTTGTGTCTCAGGCCGAACTGCCGCGGAAACTGGCGGAGATGGTTGTGCGCGAAAAGGGAAAAAGACCAGAATTTAGTGACAGATACCAGATGGCTTCGTCGTGTGCGTAGCCGAGTTGAATCCACGATGATCTTTAAAGCCCCCGTCAAGGCTGCGCGCGCTATAGCTGTCTTTTCGGCATAGGCGGCGGGGGATAGCGGCCTGCCAAGAGGTTCCAGTAAGCCCAGGACCTCGCGTCAAGGTCCAAGGCCTCGAGAAAATCCTCCCGGGAGACATAGCGGCGGATCACCTGCATGTCCTTGTGGGAGGCGCGGGCCATGGCATAGGCCATGAAGCGGACAGGATCGGAAAGCGCCATGGCGGGCGTCTCGAACCAGATGAGCCGCTTGGCGATCCGCGCGATTTGTGGGCTCAGGGGGATCTGTCTCACCGCTTTCGTCACTGATTGAGTTTTTTGCCGACGAGATGTGGCAATTTGTTAAGATCCACACCGCGAATGGCATCGACAAGCTGTTTTTCACCGCATTGATCGAGGCCGTCTCAAGCTGCGGCCAGCCATGTGACAAAATCCAAATACGGTGTGGACAGAGTAAGGTCAGCTATGCGCTTATTCCCATCTCCGGACTGGGAAAATTCGACGTGGTTGATCTCCTTGTTTCTTTCAGTTTGATCGTTCTGGTCTTCGCCACTGGCGCGAGAGCCGAAGTCAATGGTGCGGGACGCTACAATGCCGATGGACCCTACGCTGTTACAACGGCCATGCTCATCGTGCCGTTACTGAACGGAGCCTTTACGACCACGGCATACATCCCAAAGGACTCCCGGCCGCATCCGGTTGTCATCTTTTCATCAGGGTTTATGCAAAGGGGCATCGCATATGCGCCCTATGCCAAGCGTCTTGCGAGTTGGGGCATTGTTGCGTTCCTGCAGGATGATGCCGCCCTCGCTTACGCCCCCGCGAAGGCGAAGTTCCCCGATGAGGTAAGCCCGGATGACAATCCGACGATCACAGAGATCGCGGTCAAGGCCGTCTCCGATCAGGCCACGACCTGGCTGGCAAACATCAACGCAGATGTGGGAAGTCCCCTCCACGGGTTGGTCGACGCGTCGCGGATAGGGCTCGCCGGCCACTCCCGCGGCGCGCAAATCGCGTTGCTGGCCGCGGAGGGCTTGCCGCGCCGTGTCAGTGGGGTGTTCGGTCTCGATCCGGTCGATTTTTCGTTCGGCGCCCCCAAAGCAGGTGCAAAGCTTGCAAATATCGGCATCCCCGTCGCGTTTATCGGGGAGACCGTCGACAAGTTTTCCTGCGCTCCTGCCTGGTTCAACTACCAGGCGCTTTACGATGCAGCAGCTTCTCCAGCCGTGGCCATCACGGCGCTCGACGCCGACCACACCATGTTTCAAGACCCTGCCAACTGCAACTTCTGCAGTTTGTGCACGGCGGGAACTGCAGACCCGTCCACCATCCTCGGCTATTCGGTTCGGTATCTCACAGCTTTCTTCGCCCGGGAACTCCTCGGTGACACGAGCGTCGGGGCGGCTTTCGAGGGCGCCGGAGCGACTGCTGACGTCAAAGCCGGGCTCATCCAGATCACCTCGAAGTAGATAGACACAGGCCAATAAGCAGCGACTGCGACGGTTGTGCGTGGATTGGGCTCAGCGCTCACTGATACGCTCGGCGAGAAGGGCGATAGCCTTCCGATACAACAAGGCCTGGTTCCAGGTGCGCATGACCTCGAAATTGGCCGTCCCTTCACCGAAGGGCGCGTCTTTTTGCCAGCCGTTTGTCTTGAGGAAATTGGCCGTCGAGGCAAGCACGTCCGGCACGCTGCGCCGCAAGTTCACGTGTCCGTCCTTGTCATAATCAATGCCGTACTTGAGATAGGAACTCGGCAAAAACTGAGTTTGGCCGATCTCGCCGGCATTGCCTCCGATCATCTCGCGTGGAGAGAGGTCGCCACGCTGAAGGATCTGCAAAGCAGCAAGAAGCTCGCTTTGAAACAGCTCCGTACGCCGGCAATCATGAGCAAGCGTGGCAAGAGTACGGATGACCGGCAAAGTGCCAAGGTCTACCGTCCCGTAGTTGGTCTCAAGGCCCCAGATTGCGACGATCACGGGAGCCGGCACGCCGAAATCCCGCTCGATTTGCGACAGCAGCAGGGCATTCTTACGTAAGATCTTTCGGCCGCGCTCGACACGGCGAGGGGTCACGGCTATCGCAGCGTAATAGTCAAAGCTTTTGTTAAATACGCCCTGTTGACGGCGGTCGGATGCCAGCACGGCCGGATTGGGGGAAAGGCCGGTGAACGCCTGGGCAGCGATAGCCGGCGACAGGCCTGCGTTTATGGCCTCACGGGATATCTCGTTGATGAAGCCGCGAAAATCTCCGCCGCATTGCCCCGCTTGTGCCGCGGGTGCAGGGAGGAGCGAAAGGCAGAACGCGATGATCCAATGCCTCAAGCACTATCTCTTTTCCGGCCTTGACGGTATTGGCCACTTGGAATGCCGCAAGCGCCCTCGTTACACTCTCCAGCGTCGTGCCACAAGCCGTTTGGCGAGCAAGCGGTCAGGCGCGTGGCCGAAGTTCAAGCTTGAGAATGGCATCAGGCTGCTGCTTCCTTTTCCGCACCACAGCTTGCCGCCCGAGTACCAGAGCCTATTTTCTGACGAGCTTAACCCAGCAGGACTATCCCATCTCGGAGTTTTCATAATGGCAGGCGGCCTTCAAAATCATTCCCCTTTAAAAACGGGCGGGCGTTTCTCCTTGAAAGCGGCGATGCCTTCGCGATAATCCGCGCTCTCATACACTTTACGACGCATATCCTGGATACGCTCGAAGGTTTGCGCCGCAATCGGCTGGTAATCGCAAAGCACCCGCAACTGCTCCTTGATGACAGCCATAGCGAGAGGCGCCTTGGCCACCATCTGCTTTGCAGCTTCCATGGTGGAGGCTTCCAGCTCTGACGAAGGCAGCAGATGATTGATGATGCCCCATTTCAGGGCTACGTCCGCCGTCACGGGAGCGGCTGTAAAGAACAATTCTTTGACGACGTTAAGCCGGAGCCGGCCCATGAAGTGAAGGAGGCCGGTCGTATTATACGGCAGGCCGAGATTGACCGGGGTGATGGCAAATGTCGCGGTTTCGTCTGCGAACACCATGTCGCAGCTTAAGACCAGATCAAATGCGCCTCCCCATACCGATCCATGCACCATGGCGATCACGGGCCCCGGAAACATTCTGATGGCCCGCAGCGTCTCTTCCATGGGGTCGGCGTAGCGCAGCGGATCCATACCCCCGGAAGGCAGTTCGCCGATGTCATGGCCGGCAGACCATACCTTGACCCCTGGTTCCGCCCGCAACACCACCACGCGAATTTTAGCTTCCGCGAAACCGAGAAAGGCTTTGGTCAGCGCGTGCATCATGTCATGGCTAAGCGCATTGCGCTTAGCCTGATTTCTCAAAGTAATGACGCCAATGTTGCCGGCAAATTCGACGGAGGCGGGCGCACCAGTTGTGGTCATGCTCTTACTGTCGTTGTCTTGTCCACCGGGATGGCTCCAGAATTGCTTCCATCGATCCCTGTTCTGCGACTATCGCCGCGTCATCGCTGATCGTTATAGCAACGGCGCAAGCCGAGGGGGAACCCGCACCCGTATAGAAATCTCAGCCATAGGAACGCGACAAGAACCTTCGGAATGGTCTCAGATTGCGCGGCTTATTTGCAGCTTTTGGCAAGGTCATCGAGAGGTGCAGCGGAAGCTTCGTCCAGGTCTGAAGATATGATTTTTGTGTAATCAGGTCCAAGTTTCGGTGCAATCTCATCCATTTTCTTTTCAAGATCCTGCAGCTTCGGATCTCTCTGATTTTTCTGGGCCAGGGCACCGGCTTGACTTGCGAGCTTTGTTAACTCACAAAATTGGGCAAGCTTTGTTTTATCGGTTTTAAGAGTGTTCGCGAGCTTCTGCACGTCAGCCTTGCTCACCTTTGGCGCGGCTTGGAGCGGTTGGAATCCAACGTTGCAGCTTTTGGAGAGATCGTCGAAAAGGGCGGCGGAAGCGTCGTCCAGCTCTGAATTTATAATTCTTTGGTAATCAGAACCAAGCTTCGCGGCAATGGCATCCATTTGCTTTCCAAGATCTTGCAGCTTCGGATCGTTCTGATTTTTTTGAGACAGCGCGGTGGCTTGCACTTCCAGTTTTGTTATATCGCAGAATTGAGCAAGCTTTCCTTTATCGTTTTTAACACCGTCAAGAACCTTCTGCACCTCAGCCTTGCTTGCCTTTGGCGCAGTTTGGCCCTGTGCAAACGCAAAGGTGGCTGTAGCGGCCGTCAGGACCGCAATGGCGGCAACGAACTTCGTGTTCATAAATGACTCCCCAAATTTTCGACTCGCTTCCGGCAGGGAACGTGCTCTCATTTCATGTACTACCATCCAGCCGCCTGCGAAACAGGGAACTCTGGGCACCGCTAAGCGGCCCGCATCCGATAATGTCTTTTCTCCACAGCGGCGACAGCGCCAGTCTCAATGTTCAGTAGCAGATGGCTCCAGCCTTGCGCGGTCGGGGTTAGTGCTGCCCGAGGCTCGCCGGACCGATCCGCGCGGCGGATCCCACGGATAACGGCGGCGCTGATGGATCGGGCGCGGTAGGAGCGCGGCGCGCTCGGCACTTTCTGCGCCCGGCGCCAGGCGATGAACCCGCACATAGAGTTCATCCATGATCGAGCCGCCGTTGGCGCTGGCCAAAATCTCGGGCCACGAAGCCGGCAGACCGATCGTCGCCCGGACGGTTGCCTCCAACGTGGTGACGAAACTCCAGCACAAGGAGCGCGAGCCGGAGCGACAGGCTGTACCGGCTGACGAAGTGGAACAGGGCTGAATTCTGTCCCTCGAAATAGACCGGCAGAACCGTGGCGCCAGACTGTTGAATGAGACGGGCGGTGAACAGTTTCCACGGCAGTTCTTCCGCGGCGCCGAAAGGCTTCTCCGCCGTTGCCACGCCGCCAGCGGGAAAAATAACCAGCGTGACGCCCTCTTTGAGGAGCCGCCGGGCCTCGTTGCGCGTCTTGAGATTGGTCGCCAGCGCCTCTTTCGTCTCGTTGAAGTCGATCGGCAGCGCAAGCGCCTGGACTTCCGGCAACCGCAAGAAATCGGCGCTGAGGAGGCAGCGGTAGGGTTTGCCGATACGCTCGGCGAGCGACAGGATGGCGATACCATCGGCGATGCCAAACGGATGGTTGGCGATGATAACAAGGGGGCCATCCGGCAGGCGGACCTGCCAATCCTCAGGTGCGGTGATTTCAAGCCGTGTCCCGACAAGGTCGAGCGCGTCGCGCCACATGCGCGGGCCTCCGGCACTCTCGGCGCGCCAGCGATGATAGATTTTCAAGAGCCTGCGGCGGCCGGACATATTCTCGATGGTGCGGATAAGCCAGCGCCGGATCGGTGGGGTGCTTGCCGTTGCGTAGCTCAGGTCATGGGAGGTCATGCAGACCTGCCATAGCCGTAAAATAGGACTTCGCCATTCGGTATCCTCACTCTGCTGGCTGCCTTGGCTATTCAGCCGAACCCTTTCGTCGCTCGATGGCATTACGAAGCAGCCTGTCCCGACATGGATATTGTCGAACTCGACGGTCATTATACCGAAATGCGCAGCTAAAGCGCATCCGGTGAGTATCTCGCCTCATAAATAAATGTCTAAAAGGAGGCATCAACCTCGGATTCCTGCGTGTTTTCGGTTGGCCCGCTCATCCTTTCTTGGGCGGAGGTCGAAGTTATCAGAAACGTTTCTTGGGAGAAGGTTGAGAGATGAGGTCTTATGGGCAAGTTGCCATAGCGCTTCAACTTTTTATGCTCGGAACCGGCGCTTCACTGGGGCAGCAAAAGCAAGATGCGCCGGCCAAACCCCCTCGATGCCGTCCCGGAAAAGATGCCGTTCAATATTCCTTATGGCGCCCCGATCCCGGCAGGCCGTGCGCAAGCTGTGATCCGAGCGGCGGCACCACGATCGTCATGGTTGGGTCGACCCCCGCCCCCTGCGCCGCTCCGGTTCCAAAATATGAAGCGACGCCGGCAAGCAACGGGGCCATAAGCAAGTCGCGGCGGTCCAGAACGAGATCGCTCATTGACGTTTCCTCCAGGCTGTTGAATGACGAATTGCTGGCCTGAGCCCACGCTGACTAAAGTCGCAACAAGGGCGATCCGCCACGCGAAACACGAAGTTGCGAGGTTATCGCTTTCCTGGCAGTCGAGATCGTGCGGCTTGGCCGTGGGCTGATTGCCTCGGCCAGCGCATTGATCTGTTGCGCCAGCGTCGGGCCTTTTCCACTTTCCGCGCAGTTTGCTTATGGCTGTTGGAGCATCGTTCTCGCTGCCGTGACGAGCGGGAAATGTTGAAGTGAGGCCCAGGCTCGTGAAAGATGGAATTGCGACGGTGGAGGGAGAAAAACGGCATGATGCAAGGGAGGCAGGTCATCGACCAGGCGCTCAGGCACTCCATCGAAGAAACCTGGGCAATCTTCACCTCGGAGACCGCTACGCCCGAGGCCGCTTTGTTGCTCGCCCGCCTGGGCGACCTGGCCCGATCCAATGCGTTTCTCTGGATGAAGGCCGGGCTCTCGGTGGGGGAACAGGCCACGCGCCTCACGGCTGGCCAGTCTCTCTCCCGCTCCCTGGTGATGGCCTGTGTCTCGGCAGATATTCTCCTTGGCTATTCCACGCTCACTCAGCGCGCGAAGTGGTTGCCGTCGCTGGTAAAGCCTCGGGACTGGGAGCTGCAGCACCAGCGCAGCGCGAACCGGGTGCTGGAGACGGCCGCTTCGCTCGGCGGCGCGTTGATCAAGGGCTGCCAGTTCGCCTCCACGCGCCCGGACATCCTTCCAGCCGCTTACATCCGCTCGCTCGCTACCCTTCAGGATAGGATGCCGCCGCGCTCCGTTCTCCGAGATCGAGAAGGCCATCACCAGCGAGTTACATCGGCGTCCGGAGGACGTCTTTGCGGACATCGAGCGGGAGCCGGTCGCCGCCGCCTCGATCGCGCAGGTGCATCGGGCGCGATTGAAAGACGGACGCGCGGTCGCCGTGAAAGTGCAATACCCGGATGTCGAGACCCTTGTGGCGACGGATCTCGCGGTCTTGGAGCAGATCGTCAAGGTCGTGGCACGGTTCGCGCCGTCGATCGAGATCCGGCCGATCCTCGACTACCTGAAAGAGACGCTGCCGCTGGAACTCGACTTCAGACGCGAGGCAGAGGCGATGATGAGCTTGCGAGCGGCGCTGGCGCATCGTTCGGATGTGATCGTGCCGGCCTTTGTTCCGGAACTGAGTACCGGCCGCCTCCTCGTGATGGATTACATCGAGGGCATCAAGATCACCGATCGCGAGGCCCTGGAGCGGGCAGGCATCTCCCCGCACGAGGTCGCGCGTCTTCTGAATTATGTCTATGGCGATCAGATGCTTCAACTCGGCATCCTGCACGCGGACCCCCATCCCGGCAATCTGCTTGTCCAGCCAGGCCCCCGCCTTGTGCTGCTCGATCACGGGCTGACCGTTCCGCTAGCGCCATCGCTCGTCAACGCACTCAATCAACTGGTGCTAGCGCTGACGCGCGCCGATCTCGCTGGAGTTTATGATGCGCTGGGTGAAGCTGGACTCCGGCTCGAGGGGGAGGTGGACATGACCACGCTGTTGACCCTGGCCGGAGTGGTTCTCGGGCAGGAGGCGGGCGAACCCGATAGCGGTGCTGTTGGCGCCGGAATGCAGTTTGTGAAGAGTATCGGCGGCCTGCCCGCAGATTTGCTGATGGTCGGAAGGGCGCTTTCGTTGCTCGACGGCATTACGAAGCAACTTGATCCGGACCTGGATATCGTCGAGCTTGCCGCCCACTATGTCCAGTTGCGCAGGTAAGCCGAGTTTGCCTGACGCGCCGCCGGATCGCCGACGCCGTCATCCCGGAAAGGCAAAGCCCGGGGTCGTAACAAATTGAATCGCCTGTTTTTTTTGCGATCCCGGCTCGCGCTTCGCTTGGCCGGGATGACGAAGCGCGGAGCGAGCCGGATCCGTTGGCCAGATGAGCGAAGCCCTTAGGGCATCGGGCGTTTAACCGGACGCGGGCGGCATGGTCCATTTTGTAGCATCCTGCAAATGGCGGCATCTCTTCTTCTGAAAGATCTTCAGCGAAATCGCCTTGATGCTGGTTAACGCAGCTTAAGCGCGCTCAAGCCATTGATAATTATGGGAAAAATCACAGAACGGACGCCATCGCCGCTGCCTGCGCCGTGCAGTTCCGGCTCTTCCAAGCATTAATTTGCAATCTTGAAACATATTTAACGGACTTTTGCTCGTCCCAGTAAATGGGAAAATTCCGGCATTAGATTCTATTTAATGGGCAATTTGTTACAATAAAAACTATAGCAATTGCAATGGCTTATGGTATCCGCCCTTTGTCCGGTCGTAGGCGCGGCTTTCCTCCGTTTCGCGCCGAATAAAGAAGTTTTTTACCAACACACGGTGGGAAGTAATTCCGGCGCGCTTCTGTTAACCACATAATGTATTAAGGCTCGCCGCGGTGAACGAAATGTTTACAAAACGCGCCGGGGCGAGCGTCGTCACGGCCCCGGCTAGGCCGCCTTCTTCTTGTAGATTGACCGCGGCCCGTCTTCCTCGACAGAATCAAAATCATTCAGTTCGATATACGTTTTTACCTTCTTTTAGCGTCCCTTCGATATTGAATATCTGTCGAGGAAAGGAAGTGCTAGAGGCCAAAATTATGAAATATATTGTTGCTGCGTTCATAGCATTTGGAGTGCTGTTCGGCGCTGCGGCGCAAGCTGCTCCAGCGTTCCCAGCGTTAATGCAGACCGAGCAGGCTGTCACGACTGGTAGTGCAGTTGAGAAGGTTTGCTGGGGTGGCGGCTGCGGCGGCTGGGGCGCCTGGGGCGGCGGCGGCGGTTGTGGCTGTTGCTGGCGTCCGTGCTACCGTCCCTGTGGATACTACGGCTGGGGCTGTGGCTATCGTTGGTGGCCTTACCGTCCCTGGTACGGCGGTGGTTGGGGATGGGGCGGAGGCGGTTGGGGCTGGTAGCGTTCCGCCAGATCAATCCTCTACTTCAGCGAGCCAGGTGTGTACTCAAAAAAGACCGCGCAATTGCGCGGTCTTTTAGTATTGAGTCAGACTTCTTGTTGGCCACCATGCCTTCTCTTAGCATTGGTAATGCGAGGCCGGGAACTAAGCAGGGTTCGCCTGACGCGCTACCGGATCGCCGCCACGTCATCCCGGAACTTGATTACCCGGATGTTTCCGCCAATTCCCGTCATGGCCGCCCTTGAGGCGGCCACTCCAAGTTATGACTGGATGGCCGGGTCAAGCCCGGCCATGACGTGGAGATCAAGTCCCGGAAACGCCAATGGCCTTATCGGGGATCGTAGCAAATTGAAACGTCTGCATCTTTGCGATCCCGGCTCGCGCTTCGCTTGGCCGGGACGACGGAGCGAGCCGCATCCGTTGGCCAGATCAGCGAAGGTTGCTTAGTTCTGCACCGGACTTTGCTGCCAGTCCGCCTAGCGCGAGAGCGTCGCGCAGTTATTCCGCGAAGACGGCGTATTTTTCCACGTGGGCGGCAAGACCGAGCGTGTGCTCGCGCACCAGCCTCTCGGCGAGGTCGGCATCGCGAGCCTTGAGCGCGCCGATGATTGCCAGATGCTCGCCGATCGACTGGTCGGCGCGGTTGTCTTGCCTGAGCGAAACCGTGCGAATGGCGCGAATGTGGATGAACAGGTTCTGGGCCATTTCCACGATGAGATCGCAGCCGCCAAGCTTGAGGATTGCCTGGTGGAAGGCGATGTTGGCTTCCGAATACTCGTTCATCTGATCGGACAGCGGCTCATCCTTGAACTTCTGGAAAAGGTCCGCGAGCGCCTTGAGTTGATCCTCGGTTGCGTGTGTCGCCGCCAGCCTTGCGGCCATGCCTTCGAGCGCGGCCCACACCACGATCATCTCGCAGATTTCTTTTTTCGACTTGCGGACGACGTAAATCCCGCGTCTCGGCACGGCGCGAACGAAACCTTCCTGCTCAAGGAGCGTAAGGGCCTCCCGGATTGGGGTGCGGCTCACTCCGAGCTTTTGGGAAAGCTGCCGTTCATCCAGCCGTATCGTATCGAGCTGCCCGTAAATATCCATTTCGGTAATCGCGCGCTTCAGGGCGCCGTAAGCCAGGGTTCTCAGGCTTGAGCTGGTCTCCAGAGGTACGACTTTCAGCTCCGGCTGCTTTGCCGATTGTGCCACGCTCAAATCTCCCTTTTAGGCTCCGTTCTCTAAGCGGCGGCAAAGACGGGGCTCGAAAAATTTTCAATACATCCAAAGCCAGGCGCGCGGACAATTCATTGGTAAGTTGCAAACAAAAACAAAGATAAGAAGAACAAAGTACAAACCCGCGCTGGCTTAATGATGGCCCCTTGAATAAGGTCAAATGATTGACCCTTGGCGCACCAAATACCAGGAGCGACTATAGCATTCGCCTATCAGGAGGATTTGATTTGGATCAGTTCCGGGCCGTTTGCGCGAAGAAATTGGAGATGCCCGTAAAGAGAGCAAAACCTGGGAGAGCCTCGTCCTGCCATTCATAGAGCAGGGCCGTCACGCCCGTTCCTGAAAAAGGTTACGTGATTACCCCGGCGTTTCCGCTGGCCGAAGAAGCTTTGAAAATATTGGCGAATTTCGCCCCAAGGTCATGGCCGGGCCATGCCCTCGGGCTTGACCCCGGGTTGACCCGACGGAATTAGCGGAAACACCGGGGTAATGAACAAAGGCTATTGCAGTTTCCGTTGATAATGGGCAGAGACGCGGGGAACATTGTCCCCCCGCGCGCGCACCTTCAAGAGTGAAGCGTCAGGAGGCCTTCGGGCGCTTCTCGTTCCTGGCCGAGCGAATGCCTGCCGCGACGGTATCCCTTTCGCACATATAGGCGCCGACCCTGGTCTTGCCGTAAGTGCGCGACCCCGCGAAGTGGTAGACCTTCGAGCGGGTGTTAGCCCAGACCACCGTATCGCCCGGACAATGAGACTTGGCCTCGCCTTCGGTCGCGTACTGGCCCGCCGTCGGTGTTGCAGCTTCTCTCGCGCGGCGGCTTCTCAGAGGAGTGGCGTTCTCCTGGGTTGTTGCGGTTGAAGCGGCCGGGGGCGTGGCGGGCGCTGGGTTCGCCTGCGGCGTAACGGGAGCCGCAGCCTGAGCAGATGGCTTAGCCGGAGCGGTCTGAGCAGGCGGATTGGTGGGAGTGGTGGTCGGAGCAGCCGCAGTCGTCTGGGCCGCCCCCGTGCGGCACTCGGTTATGAAGTCTTTCTTCTTCTTGCCCGATGCGTGAATTGTCGTCTTGTTTGCGCGCCACTCGGCCTCGCAGGCTTTCGCAGTTTTCTGCTGCGCGTAAGCCACAGTCGCTAGCATCGATACGCTCACGAGAGCGGCGACGCATTGGAGGAAAACGTACTGCCTTCTCATAACACCACCCACTCACAAGATACATTAAGGGCCCAACGAGAACCCTATATGTTACCAGAAGGATAACAAGTGAGTGAAGCTCAAATCTTCGGGAAGGAAGACGCCGCGCTATTTTTAATTTTATTTGATATATTAAAAGAGTTGCGCGAAAAAGACGAAATTCTCAAGCAAAAAAAGTATTTGTTCTTACGAAGCCGGGTTTTCAGGTCTTTGCAATGCGCTTTTCGAGAACCGGGTCTCTTGCACTGCGGGGTGGCGGGGCGGACGCGGGACTTCGCCCCAACCCCGCAGCAACGCGAGACCTTTGCAGTATGGCGCTGCAGACGTTACGCTTCGGTAAAGGAAAAGCCTGGGGAGCTTTAGCGGCGCAAAAAAGATGGATGAGAGCGTCACCGCCTTCGCAGAAAAGCTGCGCACCCATGCGAGCGCTCTGGGGGAGGCGGCGGGTATCGAATGGCGCTTGAGTCAGACGCCGGTCGCCTATGAGTCCGCGGTCCTGACGATGGAAGACCGCGCCGCCGCTATCTTCGAGGGAAGTGCGCGGGAACTTGTGTGGTTTCTGGAGCATCCGGCCCTGTACACGGCGGGAGCCAGCGCAAAGCCGGAAGACCTCCTGGACCCGGCCCGCTTGCCCGTCCACCGCTCGGGACGGGGAGGGCAGTACACCTATCATGGCCCCGGTCAACTCGTGGCTTACGTTCTTCTCGATCTCAACAAGCGCGGGCGTGACGTGCGCCGTCATGTGAATGGCCTGGAGGCCTGGGTCATCGCGGCGCTCGGCGACTACGGCATCGAGGGCGAGCGAAGGGCAGGGCGGCCCGGGATTTGGGTGAGGAACGGCTGGCGCGACGAGAAGATCGCGGCGATTGGCGTGCGTGTGCGCCGATGGGTGACCTATCATGGCGTCGCCGTCAACATTTGCACCGACCTCTCCCACTTCGAAGGCATCGTGCCTTGCGGCATCGAGGACGCAGGCGTGACCTCTCTGGCGAAGATGGAGGCAGGCTCCGCGACAGGTTCGTAAGGAACAACGGCTTTGCTCGAAACTTGAGAACGGCAAGGCAACCAGCGGAACCCCTCAAATCATGAACGATCTTTCGGTATCCTGTTGCGTCGTGGGCGGCGGTCCTGCCGGGATGATGGCCGGCTATCTCCTGGCGCGAGCCGGATTACCGGTCGCTGTGCTCGAAAAACATGGCGATTTCCTGCGCGACTTCCGGGGCGACACGATCCATCCCTCCACGCTGCAAGTGATGGACGAACTCGGCCTCTATGACGGGCTTCTGCAAAGAAAACACTTCGAAGCCCATTCCTTGAAAGGCCGATTCGGCGAACTCGAAACCACTTTTGCCGATTTCTCGCATCTGCCGACGCGAGCGAAGTTCGTGGCATTCATGCCGCAATGGGATTTTCTGGATTTCCTGGCGGATGAGGCCAAGGCCTATCCCGGCTTCAAACTGTTCATGCAGGCCGAAGCAACCGGCCTTATCAGGGACGGCGACAGGGTTGCTGGCGTTGCCGCCAAGACGGCCGATGGAGCGATGCAGGTCCATGCCCCGCTTGTGATCGGCTGCGACGGCCGGCACGCCATGACAAGGAGAGAGGGCGGATTCGCCGTGGAAGACGTGGGCGCGCCCATGGACGTGCTGTGGTTCCGCCTCCCGCGCCTCGACATCGATCCCGAAGATCCGGTCGGCAATTTCGGCCTCGGCCATATCGTCATCATGATCAATCGCGGCGACTATTGGCAATGCGGCTACGTGATCCCGAAAGGCTCTCTCGACAGCGTTCGCGAGCAAGGCCTTCCCGCTTTCCGCCGCGAACTCGAAAAGCTGGCGCCATTCCTCAAGGGCCGCGCTGACAAGGTGAAGAGCTTCGACGACATCAGGCTCCTCACCGTCGGCGTCGATCGCCTGAAGCAGTGGTATCGGCCCGGTCTCCTTTGCATCGGCGACGCAGCCCACACCATGTCGCCCGTTGGCGGCGTGGGGATCAATCTTGCGATCCAGGATGCGATCGCAGCCGCAAACATCCTTGCGGAGCCTCTTCGGGCGGGCCGGGTATCCACCAGCGATCTGGCGCGCGTTCAGGAACGGCGGGAGACGCCCACCCGGCGCACACAGTGGCTGCAGGTGCAGATCCAGAACAACGTCATCAAGAGCGTGCTCGGCAAAAAGGGCCCATCGAGTCCGCCGTTCGTTCTGCGCCTGATGAGATTGTTTCCGGCGCTGGCAAGGATCCCGGCGCGTGTCATCGGGCTCGGCTTCCGGCCCGAGCATGTAAACCCGAAAATCTTCTCCTCGCATTGACTATTCTTTGGGCGTTCCCGGCCTGCCAAGCCGGGTTTCCAGAGAAAACTTCCATGCTGAGCGTGAGACCGTCGTCTTCCTGCCAAGATTTGGGCACAATCCCGCCAAGCCCGCGATAGAATTGTTCGGGCTTTATTAAGTGTATGTTGCCGGATGCGGGGTTCGATGCCGGAAAAGACTAAACCGTGGCAATTCGTGATATCCGGAAAACACCGGTTGCTCGACGCGTTTTTCGCCGTTGACGAATATACGGTTTCGCACGAGCAATTCGACGGAGCGATGAGCCCCGAACGCTCGATTCTTGTCTTCGAGCGCGGCGATGCGGTTGCGGCGCTGCTGTACGATCCTGAACGCCGGGTCGTCATCGTGGTCAATCAATTCCGGCTTCCGACGCACGAAAAGGGCCGCGGGCGCGGCTGGCTCATCGAGGCGGTGGCTGGCATGATTCCCGCCGACGAGCAGGGCAAGGCAAAGGAAACCCCGCTGCAAAGCCTCATTCGGGAGGTGCACGAGGAAACCGGGTATCAGTTGACCCACGCCACGCCGATTGCCACGTTCTTCTCCTCACCCGGCGGAAGCACCGAACTCATCTACCTTTTCTTTGCCGAAGTTCGCAGCACCGACAGGACGGCCGCGGGCGGGGGCCTGCCTTCGGATGGCGAGGACATCGAGATCATCGAGTTCCCCGTCGACGAGTTCTTCCGGAGACTGACGGCGGGCGAATTCGAAGATCCGAAACTCATCATAGCGGGGCAGTGGTTCATGGCGCGCCGCGCGGCCATGCTTGCGCCGGCGGAGCTCGACGATGCAGACTCGCGGACGCTTGCGGCGAAACTCAACGCGAAGCAGGTCCTCGGCATCAAGACCGGCAACATCAAAGCGACCAAGGACGTCGATGTCTGGGTGAACTCCGAGAACACCGACATGATGATGGACCGCTTTTTCGGCCGGTCCGTGTCGGCGACCATTCGCTCCCTTGGCGCAAAAAAGCATGAGGACGGCCGGTCCATCGCGGAGGACACCATCGGCAAGGCACTGGCGGCCGAACTCAAGCCGCGCAGTTTCGTAAAGCCCGGGACCGTGCTGCAAACGCACGCAGGCGAACTTGAGAATACGCATAACGTCCAACGCGTTTTTCATGTTGCAAGCGTCGCCGGGAGCATGGGCGCAGGGCTTTCGACAACGCTCCAGAACATCGAACTGTCGATGGATAATGTTCTGAAGGCGATTTCGGCGGCAAAGCGCTATCATTCGGCTCTTGTTCCCCTGCTGGGGACGGGGCAGGGCGGTTTCCCGGTTGTGCGCGTCGCACCGTTGCTCGTAAAGCGTACGCTCGCTTTCTTCAGGGAGAATCCGAAATCGCCGCTTCGCGAGGTCTATTTCCTGGCCTACTCGGAGGGTGACCTTGAAACCTTGAGAAACGCGATCAAGGAGTTCTCGTCTATCGAGCCGGTCGAGGAGGAAAAGACCGGCAGTTGATCTGGGAAACGTGTCTTCGGGGGGAGATAACTTTGCTCGATCTGAATGAATTGCTGAGCAAAATCGGGATTACGAAACTTTTGCTTCGCCTTGCGCGTCCCGCAAGCGGCCGTTTTAGCATTTTCACAAGCCAGTATTTTCGCTTGCTCGCACACACGGTGTACTTGACTCCGCTCATCTTGGGCTTCGCGGCCGCTTACCTGTTCGCTGCGGTGCCTCAAATGCAGGAGGTATATCTCGGCATCGTCGAGGACGCCGATTATGGACGCGGGATCGCGGGTCTTGCGGCTGTCTCGCTTTTCAGCGCCCTGCTTTACGCCTGGAACCATGTCGAGGTTTCCAGCCGCATCGACACCATCTATCCCGATCATGCGGACATTCATCTGGACCGCCGCATTTTGGATGTGAGGGATTTCAAGACTGCTTTTGCGGCAAGCCTGCCATTCTTCGGGCTTCTTCTCGGGCTCGCGCAGGTTTACCGGCACGTGCTCGACGCTGAGGTCGGGCTGCCGCGCGGCGCTCTCAGAGCGCTTTCGCAACTTCCCGGCGCGATTATCGCAGCGGCGGCGATCACGCTCCTGGTGTATCTGGCGCTGCTCGTTCTTTTTTATCGGTTCCGGAAGGGAACCAGGAGACAGAAGCAGCTTCTGTACCTCTTCTACGGGTTGACGGTAGTCCTCGTTGCAGTGCCCATCATCACACCCGATACGACGCTGATCGCGTCGCGGCTTGCGGGGCCGCTGGCGAGCACAGCATTTGTGATGATTGAGCTGGCCGTTGCGGTGCGCCTGCTGTTCTGGTTTCTGCGGAGGATCTTCAGCTTCGTTATGGCGTTGCCGTCGTGGTTTCTCCTGGTCACGGACCGGCTGCCGCTCGGATTGCGGCAAGCCGCCCTTGTGATGCTCCCCCTCGTCGTCGTCGCAGCGATTTCCACAGGAATCATTCTGGGCGAAAATGACATTGACGAACCGCGGCTAGAAGCGACGCCCGCGAAAGCAGGAGGGGATATAGGACCGGCGTTTCACGCCTGGCTCGCGGAGCGAAAGAGCGGTTCAAGCCGCTATCCTGTTTTCGTTGTCGCTGCCCAGGGTGGTGGAATTTATGCTGCCTCGACGGCTGGAGCCTTTCTTGCGATGATGCAGGACCATTGCCCGGCCTTCGCACGGCATGTCTTCGCGATCAGCGCGGTCTCCGGCGGCAGTGTCGGCGCAAGCCTGTTCAATGCCGCCTTCGCCGACAGCATCGCGCGCGGGACCAACCGCAAGGCGCCGGTGGATGTCGAGCCTGGATGCGACAGCCTTTTTGCAAGGCCGGGAGAGCTTTCGAGGCGGCTGCGCGCCATCACGCAGGACGACCATATCAGCCCGGTGCTGGCTTATCTCGTCCCGGACTTCTTGCGAGGGATTGTTCTCGCCACGCGCCGCCGGGAGAGCGGGGAGCCTGACCGCATGTCTCCTTGCGAGGGGCGCTCGGCCTGGGGCAGCCGGGATCGGATCCTTGAAAATAGCTTTATCGACAGCTTCAAGCGCACCAACCCGTCGATCAAGAGCGCCGACGGTGATTGCCCGGAACAAAAGGAGCGAAATCTCCTGGCCCAACCGTTCTCGGACGGCTGGTCGCAGAAGGGAGATGTGCCGGCGCTGCTTCTGAATGCGACCTGGGTCGAGACCGGATACCGGGTGGCGTTTGCGCCATTTTCGCTGCAATCGTTTGGCGCGGGCACGCTCTACTCTTTCGATAATCTTTCCGGCAGGCCCTCCGATCCGAGTTTGATCAAGGCGGCTGTGATCAGTGCGCGATTTCCGGGCCTTATGCCGCCTTGGGACTTCCAACTCGACAAGGGCTCTCGTTTGACTTTTGTTGACGGCGGATATGCCGACAGTTCGGGAGCGGCAACGGCCCTTCAGCTCTACAAAAAGCTGAAGGAACTCGGCGGCGAGGATGTCGATCTTTATCTGATCACGCTCACCGATAAGTCCAAGTCACTCACGTCCGCAGCGGGGGTGCAGCCCGTCGGGTCCACGCCGGTGCGGGGCTGGCTCTACGACTTCTTTTCTCCGGTCAACACGCTTCTTTCTGTGCGTGACCTTCAATCGCGGAAGGCGGTAACCGAAGCGCGTACGGAACTCAGCGAGAAGATGATTGTGGTTCAGCTCGATCAGAAAGCCTTCCCGCTGCCGCTCGGCTGGAAACTTTCAGGGCTTTCGAGCGATGTCATCCGTCTCACAATCGGCGACCCTGGGCGCTGCACGGCGGCGGATGACGGGGGGGATACCGCCGTTTCTATCGCAAACCGCAATAATTGCGAGCTGAAGCGGATCGTGGATGTTATCTCCCCGAAGACGGTCACATCGCTATCCCTCTTCGCGAACCCTGCTGTGCCTGGCCCGAAACCGGATGTCGCGAGCGCGAAACCGGACAT
This sequence comes from uncultured Alphaproteobacteria bacterium, assembly GCA_963829495.1. Taxonomy (GTDB): domain Bacteria; phylum Pseudomonadota; class Alphaproteobacteria; order Rhizobiales; family Rhodomicrobiaceae; genus Rhodomicrobium. The sequence goes on along the minus strand of CAWHIT010000007.1, from coordinate 484,996 downwards.
TGCTGGACCGAAATCGATTGTCGCCAGCCCGAAACTGGATGTAGCCGGACCCAAATCGGTTAGCGCCAGCCCGAAACCCGATGTTGGCGGCCCGAAATTGATCATCGCTCCCTTGAACCCGGAGGTCGCCAGCCCGAAACCCGCCGCCGTCACTCCGAAGACTCTTGGCGCCTGGGCGCCATCCTCGCAATAACACTGTCCTTCGGGAACACCCCTCCTGGTTCTCCCGTTCGGCTCACAGGCACGAACAACCAGGAGAGACACAAATGGCTGATATAGCAGGAAAAAAGATAGCTATCCTCGCGACGCATGGTTTCGAGCAATCCGAGCTTGAGGTGCCGTTGAAGAAGCTCCGCGAGGCCGGCGCAACCGTCGATGTGGTGTCGCCCGAGCCCGGCGAGATCAAAGGATGGGACATGAAGGACTGGGGCCACCCCGTCAAGGTGGACAAAGCGCTCGGCGAGGTGAGCGCGCAGGACTACGACGCCATCGTTTTGCCGGGCGGTCAGCTCAACCCCGATTACCTGCGGGCCAACCAGCAAGCCGTCTCGTTCATAAGGGACTTCTATTCAGCGGGTAAAACTGTCGCAGCCGTTTGCCATGCGCCCTGGCTTCTGATCGAGGCCGGTATCATCAAAGGCCACCGCGCCACGTCTTACAAGTCGATCAAGACGGATGTTATCAATGCGGGCGGCCAATGGCTCGATGAAGAGGTCGTAACCGACCAGGGCCTCATTACCAGCCGCCAGCCTTCCGACCTGGACGCCTTCACGGCGAAAATCATCGAGGAAGTCCGCGAGGGCAAACACGAACGGCGCTTTGCCGCCTGATCGAGGAGACGCGGCAAGCAAACTTTGCTCATCGGCCAACGGATGCGGCTGGCTCCACTTCGTCATCCCGGCCAAGCGAAGCGCGAGCCGGGATCGAAAAAAGGTAGACGTTTCAACTTATTACGATCCCGGATAAGGCTTTGCCTTTCCGGGAAGTCGGCGGCGGCGATCCGTTAGCGCGTCCGCCATCGCCGGAAAAGCCCCGATAACGTCAGCCGAGCCGGGCGAATCCGCTCTTCCCGTCTTCACGCCGCCACCGGACCATGGTCGGGCTGACCTTGTGCATGGTGAAACAATGCGTCGCCCCGGCCATCCAGTTCTGCCAGCGAATGCAGAGCTTATTCTCGGAAACCCACCAGCGGCCACGATCCTGAGTTGTCGATTCTCCTTCGAGAACGGCAAGCTCGGTATATCCACTAACGTGGCCATTCTTTGAATAACGGATCGGCACCTCGCCCATGGGCGTGTTGACGTACACCGTCCGGCCTGCCACCACGTTCTGCAGCGCGGGTCCCGAAAGGGCGTCTTCTCCCGCGTGAGCCAGTGTCAGCGGTGCGGCGGCGAATAGGAGAGGGAGGATCTTACGTTTCATCGATAATCGAACTCACCTGTTACAAGTAAGAGAACACAACGCAGAGAGGCGCGGCTATGAAAAACCAGCAGCGCCTTGTGCGTATGCAACATCGTCCTGATATTGGTTAAAGTAAGGCCGTGCCGCTGGCCGTATTCGTGCCATATTTTTGCTCCGAAACTCACGGGGCACGGTCAGGCGTACTTCCCCCAGATCTGCTGAACCACCAGACAACCAGCAGGTCTGTCTTGTCCAAGATAAAAGCCGAAGTCACCCTTGAATAGAGTAGTATTCGTAAGGTTACGGAAATCGGCCTGAACGCTTTCGGCGCAAGATTTCGCCGAGACGCCGATTGTCATCGAGACGACCTTGGCTCCTTTGCAAGCGCTGGGCGTGGCCAGAACGTAGTTTCCGCCGTTCACCCAGGAGACGCTGCACTTGTCAGAAGGTATCTGCTCAAGAATATCTGACGCTTTCGCTTCGTAAAGCGATGTCACCGCCGCCATGATTGCTGGCGCTCCGTGAATTGCTGGCGTTTGAATGCTCGCCTTGCTTGCCAGGTTAACCAGGAAAACGAACGCCACAAGACTCGTCAGCAGGACACTCAGTGTCCGCATGTTGTTGTCTGTCATGTCGGTCCTCTTATTCGGGAAATGGGGCGGCTCAATTACGGCCGGCTTTGAAAGAAGCTTGATACATGCGCGGAGTGTATTTCCGTATGGTAAACCCATCCCTAATTGCAGGACGAATCTCATACACGGAATGCGGGAGTGACCCTTTAGCAACTCAAGAAGTTTCCACGTTGCGTTGAGCCCCTCGTTAACCTCCCGGTATGCGCCGCCGTTCATAGTCATGCCCGGACAGGAGGTCACGAGATGAGAGGGCAAAATCCGCAGACCCTGCGCCGGATCATCCTGCTCGCGGTACTGATCGCGATGAGCGTGTATGTCGCGTCGGACGCCGTGCGCGGTCCGCACGGACTGGTCGCCAATCAGCTGCTTCACGCGAAAATTGCCGCGATGAAGAAGGATCTGGCGGCGCTCAAGGCGCAGCGCGCCCGGCTTGAGCGCGACGCCGAGCTTCTCGGTCCCAAAGCTGCGAACCACCCCGACCTGCTCGACGAACAGGCCCGCGCGCTTCTCGACTTCGCCCGGCCGGCCGACATCGTAATCGTGAATGGAAGCCTTCGCTGATGCGAGATGACCCCGTGGATCGGACCGCTAGAAGAGCGTATTAAAAAATATGTGACTTCGGGCTGGAAACGCGCCTGGGGTACACCTTCATTGTCTAGTTGCAGCGTTTGAAAGAGAGCGGCCCCGATGCTCGACGAACTTCCCCTGGCAGAGAAGCATCACAAAGAGGCTCCGCCGGAACTCGGCAAGGAAGAAGAGCTGCGCGCCTACCGCGACATGCTCCTCATCCGCCGCTTCGAGGAGAAGGCGGGGCAGCTCTACGGCATGGGCCAGATCGGCGGCTTCTGTCACCTCTATATCGGCCAGGAGGCGGTGGTCGTCGGCATGCAGATGGCGATCCGGGAGGGCGATCAGGTTATTACCGCCTACCGGGATCACGGCCACATGCTCGTCTGCGGCATGGACCCGAAGGGCGTGATGGCGGAACTCACCGGCAGGCGTGGCGGCTATTCCAAGGGGAAGGGCGGCTCGATGCACATGTTCTCCGTGGAGAAGGCTTTCTACGGCGGGCACGGCATTGTCGGCGCGCAGGTGCCGCTCGGCACCGGCCTGGCTTTCGCCAACAAATACAAGGGCAACGGCCACGTCTGCCTTACTTACTTCGGCGATGGCGCAGCGAACCAGGGCCAGGTTTACGAAGCCTTCAACATGGCGTCGGTCTGGCATCTCCCCGTCATATACGTCATCGAGAACAATAAATACGGCATGGGCACGCGCGTGGACCGCGTATCCGCCGTAACCGAACTTTCGCATCGCGGCGCGAGCTTCAATATCCCAGGCGAGCAGGTCGACGGCATGGATGTCCGCGCCGTAAAGGCGGCGGGCGAAAAGGCCGTGGCCCACGCGCGGGACGGGAAAGGGCCGTACATTCTCGAAATGCTGACCTACCGCTATCGCGGCCACTCCATGTCCGACCCGGCGAAATACCGGACGAAGGAAGAAGTCGAGAAGATGCGCCATGAGCGCGACCCCATCGAGCAGCTGCGCGCGCACCTTCTTGAAACCGGCTGGGCAAACGAGAACGAGCTCAAGGCGATCGACAAGGAAATCCGTGGCATCGTGAACGAGGCGGCGGATTTTGCCACGCACGACCCGGAGCCCGATCCGGCCGAGCTCTACACGGATGTTCTCAGATAACTATTTATGTCATGGCGGCGCCTGAGCTGGCCGTCCGGATCGACTGATGCCATCATTGGCGAGGATGCAATGCCAACACAAGTCCTGATGCCGGCCCTGTCGCCCACGATGGAAGAGGGCAAGCTTGCCAAATGGGTCAAGGCCGAGGGCGATGAGGTGCGGTCGGGCGACGTTATCGCCGAAATCGAGACGGACAAAGCCACGATGGAGGTCGAGGCCGTCGACGAGGGGAAGCTGGGCAAGATCCTGGTTCCGGCTGGCACGGAGGGCGTAAAGGTGAATACGCCGATCGCCGTCATCGTCGCGGACGGCGAGGATGTATCGGCGTTGGCCAACGGTGTTGCGGCAAAACCCAACGGCGCCGAGCAACCCTCTGCAAATGCTGCACCCGTTTCAGACACCGGGGCGACCGAAGACCGCGCCATCGTCGATGTGCGGGTCCGTGAGACCGCAGCCGAGGAACTGCCGGCCGGCTATGACAGCGCGGCCGAAATCCCGCAGGGCGCCGAGATGGTGCAGATCACCATGCGCGAAGCCTTGCGCGACGCGATGGCCGAGGAGATGCGCCGCGACGACAATGTTTTCGTCATGGGCGAGGAAGTCGCCGAATATCAGGGTGCGTACAAGATCACTCAGGGATTGCTCGATGAGTTCGGCCCGCGTCGCGTCGTGGACACGCCGATCACGGAGGCCGGCTTCGCGGGGCTTGGCGTCGGCGCGGCCTTTGGAGGCTTGCGACCCATCGTCGAGTTCATGACCTTCAACTTCGCGATGCAAGCCATCGACCAGATCATCAACTCGGCGGCCAAGACGCTGTACATGTCCGGCGGGCAGATGGGATGCCCCATCGTATTTCGCGGGCCGAACGGAGCGGCTGCTCGTGTCGCGGCGCAGCACAGTCAGGAATTTTCGGCGTGGTACGCCCACATTCCGGGCCTCAAAGTGATCGCGCCTTCGACCGCCGCGGACGCGAAGGGGCTTCTGAAAGCCGCCATTCGCGATCCGAACCCCGTCGTGTTCCTCGAAAACGAGATCCTTTACGGCACGACAGGACAGGTGCCAAAGGGCGATGACTGGGTGATCCCCATCGGCAAGGCCAAGGTTGCTCGCCCCGGCAAGGACGTGACCATCGTCTCATGGTCGCGCGGCATGGTGTATGCGCTCGACGCGGCGAAGCAGCTGGAAGCCGAGGGCATCGACGCGGAGGTGATCGATCTGCGCACGCTGCGTCCGCTCGACATGGAGACGGTGCTGGCCTCGGTGCGCAAGACGAACCGCATTGTCACCGTGGAGGAGGCCTGGCCCCACTGCTCGGTCGGCTCCGAGATCTGCGCGCAGGTCGTGGAGAAGGCTTTCGACTATCTCGATGCGCCGCCGACAAAAGTGTCCGGTGAGGACGTGCCGATGCCCTACGCGGCGAACCTCGAGAAGCTTGCGTTGCCAAACGCCGCGCGGGTGGTCGCTGCCGCGAAAGCCGTCTGCTACCGCAACTGACGCCATGCAAAAGCGATCGCCCTGGACGAAATATGGCGACGGACACGCCGCCGATTACGAAGCCGATGGCAAGGGCTATCTCGTCATCGTAACGGACGCCTATCTCAACACGCGCTACCGCATGAGCGCGGACCGCCCCGTCGATCGCAAGTGCCTGATCGAGGACATTGAAGATGAAATCGCCTATCTGGCGCAGAAGAAGCTCGCGGGCGGCGGGCAGTTTCAGCCGCTCGGCAGAAGAGCCCCCCAAATCGTTATTGATGCCAAGGATGTGTAAGTTCCATCGGCGACCGCCTCAAGGATAATACCATGCCCACTCCCATCCTCATGCCCGCGCTTTCTCCCACCATGGAGCAGGGCAAGCTTTCGAAGTGGCTGAAGAAGGAAGGCGACAAGGTTGCCTCGGGCGACGCCATCGCCGAGATCGAAACCGACAAGGCGACGATGGAAGTCGAGGCCGTCGACGAGGGCACCATCGGGAAGATCATGGTTCCCGAGGGGACGGAAGGCGTGGCGGTAAATACGCCCATCGCGGTTCTGCTGTCGGAAGGCGAGGACTCCGCCGCCTTGAAAGGCTATGGCGCTGAGCCCGCGCAGCCTGCTCCACAAAAAGCAGCACCACCCCAAGCCGAGGTCCCCAAAACGGCATCGCCCCAACCCGCTGCGCAGCAGCCCGCGCCACAGTCCGCCAAGGTTGCGGAAACGCCCGCGCCCGCGAAAGCGAACGGGCACAGCCGTGTCTTCGCGTCGCCACTGGCCCGGCGGCTCGCGGCCCAAGCGGGCATCGAGCTGTCCCGGCTTCGCGGATCGGGTCCGCATGGCCGCATCGTGAAGCACGACATTGACGAGGCCGTGCGCTCTGGGATCACCGCTCCAGCGCCGCAGGCTGCTCCGCAACCGGCGCCGCCGCAAAATGGCGGCGCGCTCGTGCCAAGCCGCACATTCCCGGCTGCGATGCTCGACGATCAGATCCTCGCGCTCTACGAGAAGGGCAGCTACGAGCTTCGCCCGCTCGACAATATGCGGAAAACCATCGCCGCGCGGCTGACAATGGCGGCGGCAACCATCCCTCATTTCCGCCTGACCATCGATTGCGAGATCGATACGCTGCTCGATGCGCGGCAACGCCTCAACGCGCGCTCCCCGAAAGAGGGGCCGAACGCCTACAAGCTCTCCGTGAACGATTTCCTCATCAAAGCGATGGGGCTGGCGCTGCAGCTTGTGCCTGGAGCTAACGCCACCTTCACCGAGCGCGGCATCCTGCTTCACAAAAGTTCTGACGTCGGCGTTGCGGTTGCCATCGAGGGCGGCCTGTTCACGCCTCTCATCAGGGGCGTGGAGCGGAAGTCGCTCGCGCAAATCTCCAACGAAATGAAGGGGCTTGCCGAGCGCGCGCGCCGTCGCCGCCTTGCCCCGCACGAATATCAGGGCGGCACGACGGCCATCTCGAACCTCGGCATGTTCGGCATCGACCACTTCGACGCGGTCATCAACCCGCCCCACGCCACGATCCTCGCGGTCGGGCGCGGCGAGCAGCGGCCCATCGTAAAGAACGGACAGATCACCATCGCGACCATGATGGGCTGCACGCTTTCCTGCGATCACCGCGTGGTGGATGGCGCGCTTGGCGCACAGCTTCTCGCGGCCTTCAAGGGCTTCGTCGAAGAGCCTGTGACAATGCTAGTTTGACGGGTTGCCAACTTGTCCATTGTGTTCGGCCTTCTCGCTCTCACCATCGCCGCAGTATTCGCCGGCGCCGCAATCTACATCAACGTCGCCGAGCAGCCCTCCCGTCTCCAACTCGACGACAAGGCCCTCCTCTCCGAATGGAAACCATCCTACAAACGCGGCTTTGCAATGCAGGCGCCGCTCGCGGTCCTTGGCTGCCTGTTTGGGCTCTTGGCCTGGTATGATTCGGGAGACAACGGCTTTCTCTTGGGCGCAATCCTGATAATCGCCAATTGGCCGTGGACGCTGCTTGCGATCAGGCCGACAAACAACAAACTCATGGCGATGGAACCGTCAGACCAGAACTCTGAGGCAAGAGCTCTTATCCGGCAATGGGGAAGGCTCCACGCGGCGCGTTCCTTCTTTGGTGTTGCAGCCACCCTTGTGTTTTTTTTGAGTTTGATTGCGTATTTCATGGGGCTGCTGTGACATCTCTTGTCGCGAAAGCTCTAATCTCGATTGAGGGGCCAGCATGAGCGAAGCATTCGATGTCGCGGTGATCGGCGGCGGACCCGGCGGCTATGTCGCGGCGATCCGGGCGGCGCAACTCGGTTTGAAAACGGTTGTTATCGAGCGCGAGCATTTGGGCGGCATCTGCCTGAACTGGGGCTGCATCCCGACCAAGGCGCTTTTGCGGACTGCGGAAGTGCTGACGCTGGTGCGGCACGCCGAAGAGTTCGGGCTCAAGACGAACGGCGTCACCTTCGACCTCGCCAAGGTCATCAGCCGCTCGCGGCAGGTGGCGGGCAAGCTTTCGTCCGGCGTCGCCTTCCTTCTCAAGAAACACAAGATCGCCGTCATAGATGGTACGGCGCGGCTGAAAGCGAAGGGCGTGATCGCGGTCAAGGGCAAGGACGGCAAGGCCCTCGCCGATGTCGAGGCGAAGCACATCATAATCGCGACCGGCGCTCGCGCGCGCAGCCTTCCGGGGCTCGAACCCGACGGAAAGCTGGTCTGGACCTACAAGGAAGCGATGGTTCCGGACGTTATGCCGAAGTCGCTTCTGGTGGTGGGGTCCGGCGCCATAGGCATCGAGTTTGCCAGCTTCTACAACGCGCTCGGCGTGAAAGTGACCGTGGTCGAGATCATGGATCGCATTCTGCCCGTCGAGGATGAGGAGATCTCCGTCTTGGCGAAGAAGTCCTTCGAGAAGCAGGGCATGACGATCTACACCGGCGCGAAGGTCGACAAGCTGGAGAAAAACGCAAACGGCGTGAAAGCCACTCTGACCCTGAAGGACGGCAAGCAGAAAACCGAAGAATTCGAGCGGGTCATCCTGGCCGTCGGCATCGTCGGCAATGTCGAGAACCTCGGCCTGGAAGAGCTGGGCGTGAAAGTCGACAAGTCACACATCGTCATCGACGAGTATTGCAGCACGGGCGCGCCGGGCGTCTATGCCATCGGCGACGTGGCCGGCCCGCCTTGGCTCGCCCACAAGGCCAGCCACGAGGGCATCATTTGCGTTGAGAAAATCGCGGGCCGCAATGACGTTCACCCGCTCAACGTCCGCAACATTCCGGGCTGCACCTATTCGCACCCGCAGGTTGCCTCCATCGGGCTGACCGAGACGATGGCGAAAGGCAACGGGCGCGAAATCAAGGTTGGCCGTTTCCCCTATCGCGGCAACGGCAAGGCCATCGCGCTCGGCGAGCCGGAGGGGCTTGTGAAGACGATCTTCGACGCGAAGACGGGCGAGCTTCTCGGCGCACACATGATCGGCGCGGAGGTCACGGAGTTGATCCAGGGCTTCAGCATCGCGAAAACGCTGGAAACGACGGAAGCCGAGCTAATGCAGGCCATCTTCCCGCATCCCACGCTTTCGGAGATGATGGGCGAGAGCGTGCTCGACGCTTACGGGCGCGCGATCCACATCTAAGGGGGGCGCCTAATCAGCCATCTCTTGTCGGGCCTTTTCGGCCGCTGATACCCTTCCTGAGGATCGGATTAATTCGCCGGGAGGGCACCATGAGTATATCGGCTCTGCTTAAAGACCCAGAAGCCTTAGTGAAGGATCTAGGGGATTTCTTCTTCTCGAAGGAGGCCTTCGAGGGAGGGATGTCCGGCCTGTCTTATGGGAATGGCCTCATGACTGCGGTCATCGCCGGTCCCGAGTTCGGTTTCGGAAACCGAGTGGCTTCCGCTGCTCATGAGTGCCTCGGACACGACCCTGGATGACGATGACGCCTTGCTCTTAAAGGGCATGCTCCTTGTGGAATATGGCAAAATTATCAAAAGCCTTCGGTCGCGCTCCAAGCCCTATAAGCCGTTCTTCTGGACGGACGACGAGGGGCGCCTTATCACGCGCGACTGGGCTGACGGATTTCTTGCCGGCATGCGCTTGCGGAGGGATGCTTGGGAACAACTCTGCAAGGGCGATGCGCAGACGTTTTTGGCTACGCTCGCCGTGCTTCTTCAAGGCGATAAAATCCACGCCGAGTTGCTCGAAGTAGACATGGATCCGAAAGAGGTTTTCGAGGCGGCGGTTGACACGGTTCCTGATTGGATTCAAGCATTCTATCGTATGCGGGAAGAGGAGTTGGGCGTCCATCGACGCTTCGACGAAAAGGTCGGCCGGAACGATCCCTGCCCCTGCGGCTCAGGCAAGAAATACAAGAAGTGCTGCCTGAACTGATACGGCCCTCTCATCCTATCCCAAGGACGCGGATCATGACGCCCGCGAATCCGGAGAACCCGCCAATGCCGCCTTGTAAGCCGAGGCTAGGCGCCATTGCCATAGGCACAGGAGAGGCGTAACGACCAGTTCCATACCAAGGCCGCCAATCATTGGGTAACCGGGCAAGCCCCCTATGAGAACGCCGTAAAGCCGGGCGAGGCCGCCCATGACGACGATCGCGGTCAGGAGCCGGAAAGTCGGGCCATGGCGTTCGATGCCTGGAATGGTGCTCCAGAAGGCAAGCCCAATGCCGAGCAGAAGACCGGAAAGGTAACGGAAATGGCTGTCGAGGTCAGCCGTCGCATGGCTTTCACCGGCCAATGAGGCTCCCAATATGATCCCGGCAAGCCCGGCGGAGACGGGAACGATTCCGCCGCGGCGACGGCAATCTGTAACGCGCGCTTCATGAACTTCCTTCAGGCTCAAGCTTATGGGAGATCTGTTGGCAATCGAGGCCACCGGATACTATGTTCGCACAAGAACCGATTATAGCGAGGGCGCGTTGGTCACTCTTATCGATAAGCGCGACGGTGATGCGCCGCGACACCCGGAAAAGGTGCACCGGCCGGACACGCCGGTGCAGCGCAAGCCTGCCTGGATCCGCGTTAAGGCCCCCGGCTCAAGGGGGTATGCGAATACGGCGGAGATCGTCCGCACGAACCATCTGCACACGGTCTGCGAGGAGGCCGGCTGCCCGAACATTGGCGAGTGTTGGGAGAAAAAGCACGCGACCATGATGATCATGGGCGACACCTGCACACGCGCCTGCGCCTTCTGCAATGTGAAGACGGGGATGCCCGGTCCGCTCGATGCAAGCGAGCCGGAAAATGTGGCCCGCGCGGTAGCGGCGCTCGGCCTTGAGCATGTCGTGATCACATCCGTGGACCGCGACGACCTTGACGACGGCGGGGCAGGTCACTTCGCAGCCACGATCCGGGCCACTCGCGCAGCCGCGCCGAAAACGACCATCGAGGTGCTAACGCCGGATTTTCTGAAAAAGGGCGATGGCGCGCTCGAAACGGTGATCGCGGCCAAGCCCGACGTCTTCAACCACAACCTCGAAACCGTGCCCTCGCTCTACCTTACGATCCGGCCCGGCGCGCGCTATTTTCATTCGCTGCGCCTGCTCCAGCGCGCCAAGGAACTGGACCGCACCATGTTCACGAAGTCCGGCATCATGGCCGGGCTGGGGGAAAAGCGGAACGAGGTGCTCCAACTTATGGACGACCTCCGCTCGGCGGACGTGGATTTCCTCACCATTGGCCAATACCTCCAGCCGACGCGCAAGCATGCCGCCGTGGACCGCTTCGTCGAGCCGGCCGAGTTTGAAAGCTACAAGAGCATCGCCTATTCCAAAGGCTTCCTGATGGTGGCCGCGAGCCCGCTCACGCGCTCGTCCTACCATGCGGGCGAGGATTTCGCGAAATTGAAGGCGGCAAGGCTTGCCTTGGCTTAGCTTCGAGCGCCGTGAAGCGAGTCATGATCATTGGCCCGCCAGGTTCGGGCAAGTCTACCCTCGCGAAACGCGTCAAAGCGATTACGGGCCTGCCCCTCTATCACTGCCTGCCGTGGTGCGGCGTGAGTTGTGCTCGAGGGATAGATGATCGCGGTCCATGAGCCGCGGGAAGGCAATCGCCTGTCGCTCGAGGAGCAGGAGATCTGAAACTATCAACAGCCGCCTGACAAATCAGAAGCTAACGCCGCCGCACGAAAATCAATCCAGCGCTCGTGGCGATGGTTGAATTGAATACGCTTGGATTGATGTGTAAGGGCTTGCCGGAAACTATCAAAGTTTGTGGCTCAGATGAATAATACGGTCCGATGCGTGATAATAGAGGGCTGAAGCGCAGGCCAGTTAATGGGAAGGGCTCGTGACCGCGGCCTCTGACAATTTCGACGTCATCATACTTGGCGCTGGCGCAGCGGGACTGATGTGCGCGCTGACCGCTGGCCAGCGCGGCCGCAAGGTTTTGCTGCTTGAACGGAACGATAAGGCGGGCGCCAAAATCCTGATATCCGGCGGGGGACGCTGTAACTTCACCAATCTTGGGGTCGCGCCTGACCGCTTCGTGTCGGACAACCCGCGTTTTTGCGTCTCGGCCCTTCGCCGCTATACGCAATGGGACTTCATCGGCCTCGTCGAGCGCCACCGGATCTCCTACCACGAGAAGACTTTGGGTCAGTTATTTTGCGATGGCTCCGCGCGCGCCATCGTCGCCATGCTGCTGCAGGAATGTACTGTCGGCGGGGTGGACCTGAGATTGGGACAGAGCGTCACCAATATTTCCAAGCCGGACGATTTCCGGGTTGAAACGAACTCTGGTGTGTTCACGGCGCCTGCGCTGGTGTTGGCCACAGGTGGGCTTTCCATTCCAAAAATGGGGGCCACGGCCTTCAGCCATGAGGCGGCGCGGCGCTTTGGCCTTCGGGTCACCGAAACACGCCCGGGGCTTGTTCCGTTCAGGGCTGGGCATGACGCCCCCGGCTTCGATCCATCTCTCGCAGGCGTTTCCCTGGAGGCGTCCGTGTCTTGCGGCAGGCACACGTTCCGCGAAAACATCCTTTTCACCCACCGTGGACTGTCTGGTCCCGCGATCTTGCAAATATCGTCGTATTGGCGTCCTGGCGATGCAATCGCGGTCGATCTTCTGCCGGATCTGGACGCAACCGCGTTTTTCAAGGAGCGCAAACGCCTGCGCCCCAAGGCTCTACCGCAAACCGTCCTTGCGGAGGTCCTGCCGGCACGCCTTGCGCAATTCTTGACCGCGGCTCACCTTCCATCAGGCGAGATGGCCAATATACCGGACCGGAGGCTGGCGCGGCTGGCTGAGCACTTGAATGGCTGGAGGTTCATTCCCTCCGAGACCGAAGGGTTCGCAAAAGCCGAGGTGACCGTTGGAGGCATTGATACGCGGGATCTGTCATCGAAGACCTTTGAGGCTCGCGACGTGAAGGGTCTTTATGTGATCGGCGAAGCCCTCGATGTTACCGGGTGGCTCGGCGGGTACAATTTCCAGTGGGCCTGGTCGAGCGGTTGGTGTGCGGGACAGGCGATTTGACAATGCGCCACCAAGACGTTGCTTAGTGGCTGAAGCGGCGCGCAGTTCCAAGATTTGATCGCGCCGGGTCGATAATTCTTCCCGCCGGTGAGTTTGTCACAAGTCCGATGCCTAACGATTCTTGTGTGAGAGCGAGATCGCCGTCATCGGCCGTGTCATGCGTCTCGCAACCATGGTGGCTGTCGTTGCTTCGTATCTCTTGAAATAATCTGTTTCCCGATGCGCCCTGAATGCAGCTTCGTTTTCATAGACCTCATACAGGAAGAGGTGGTTAGGGTCGTTCGTCAGCATGAGGACGTCAAACTGAAGGCAACCAGGCTCCTTAATCGTCTCCGCGGCATCTTCTTCTATAGCAGAAAGAAATTTCTCACGTTCAGAAGGGACGATGTCCAAATCAACTGCATTGATATAGGCGGAACCTGGTTTCGCCATGGCGCCGCCGCGCGTGAACGCGACTATGGTCGCTGCTAGAAGTAGAAGTATACAGGCAGATTTATTCACCCTTTTCCTCTCTCTTAAGTCTGGAGTAGGCCAGCAGTGGAGCTCAGCAAGGCCATGCGCTTCTTCAGCTTTTACCGGGCCACCCGTGCATCGTGGGCGAGCGTCTGTAGGTTTCGCCATAGCCGTAAAACCCGCGTTCCAGGGGCATTGTTGCGGCACTAGGGCATCGTGCGATTAACCGGACGCGGGCGGCATGGTCCATTTTTTATGGCATCCTGCAAATGGCGGCATGTGGTTTGTCAGCTTGTCCCTGACGCTTGTCTCCGCATTCCTTCTTCTGAAAGATCTTCAGCGAAATCGCCTTGATGCCAGGTTAACGCAGCTCAAGTCCTTGATAATACAGAGAAAAATTACAGGAGGGGACGCCATCGCCGCTGCCTGCGCCATGTTACTCCGGCTCGTCGCAAGCGTTAATTTGCGATCCTGAAACGTATTTAACGGACTTTTGCTCGTCCCAGTAAATGGGAAAATTCCCGCATTAAATTCTATTGAATGGGTAATTTGTTAACAATAAAAACCATAGCAAGTTCAATGGCTTACAATAGCCGCCCTTTGTCCGGTCTTAGGCGCGGCTTTCCTCCGTTTCGCGGCGAATAAAGAGATTTTTTACCAACACACGGCGGGAAATAATTCCGGCGCGCTTCTGTTAACCACATAAGTATGAAGGCTCGCCGCAGTGAACGATATGTTTACAAAACCGCGCGCGGCAAACGTCGTCCACGATGGCGATGGCTGGTTTGCTGAAGGCTTCCTGACGCATCCCGCCGCGCGGGCGCCGCAATGATCGCCGCCCAAAATGCACCGCGGCACAGTCCCAGCCGCCAGGAAAAATTGCGTCGCAACCGGTTCCGATTTCCCGCCCGTTGCGCTAATGGCAGGAGCGGTCTGGGCGGCGGTCGGGCAACCCCAATCTCGTATACATTACTTGCCGCACCCGAATTTCTTATTCGCCGAGCTGGCAGCCTTGTTTTCGGATGATTTAGCCGTTCTCACGAATACGGTTGTCACGGCCCAGCGCATCGGCTTCGAAGCGTGGCTTTTGAGTGCATCGATCACTCAAGGTGCCGCCGATGTTGGAGGCCGTCGGTATCAACGCTCCACCCTGTACTCAGAGGGTTCCACGATGAGTCCACGCCGCTTTCTCAAGTAAGCGGCGATCTGGTTTTGCCAGCGGTACTGGCCGGCGCCGTGGTGCCAGAATATGCCCTGACCAGACATGTTTGCAGGGGTGTTGTCTCCTCTGTGCTGTTTCTTAAGCTCCGACGCTGAATACAAACTTTGATAGAGCCTTGGCCCCAGCGCGCCCTCGGTTTCGTCCCAGATGCTGCATGGGCTGTTGCGACTCCACTGTGCCACTGTGAGGCCCCGAACGCTCAGGAGCAGAACGGAGTGCCCCGGCTGAAAACCCTCAATGCGGCCAAATCCGGCATTCTGCCCAAACATCCGCTGGGCTTCGCGTGCTCCCGCGCTTTCGAAAACAACCCACGCGTCGTCAATGTATCGCCGTTGATAAAGAGCATTCCAGAACGCTTGCTGATAAGCCCATTGATCCTTGGGACCAAACTTGTTGAGAACGGCAAAAAATTGCCGCAGCGATTGTTCGGTAAGCCAGCGCCGCGCGATCGCCTCGGACTTAGGGCAACCTGTCCATCCTTCAGGGCACAGACGAGGATGTTGCAACAGCTGGAGAACGAAATCCAAGACCGTGTCACGAGTCTTTTCGTCGGGCATCTCGTCGCCAAAGGGATCAAGCGCGGCGCGGACGGCCACCGTTTTAAGCGGCTGGAACCGAACCTTGCCGCCGGTGCAGGTCCAATTCCGAATGATCTCTAAACGGTCCAGGGGATTGGTCTTCGTTGCTATTTCGTGTCGCTCGAAACCCAACCGATAGAGATGTTCGCGGTATCCCAAGGCCGGGAGCCGGTTCCGGAAACCGATCCGGGAAAGGATGTCGTCCGGTGTGCAGCCATTTTGAAAGGCGGCATCCACGATGATTTCCGGACCGGTCGCAGGATCGAAAATATGTAAAGCGGCTTGCGCCTCCTGCCACGGATGCCCCAGTTCGCCAATCTGCGCTTTTAGGAAATCGCCAATGAGCGGCACACACTTGTCACCAGATTTGAAATTATGAAACCATGCCGCTGCAAGCATTCGATAGACATTGCGGCGCCCAGCTTCCAGGATTCGGGCCAGTAATCGTTCGACAAGGTCGGGTTTGCGGCTCAGCGGCTGTTTCGATGTCCAAATGCACCAGGGGGCGCGGAGGAGATCGCGACGGTCGAGCGGATCGTCTCTCTCCAGCAGCCAGGTCATCCGCCAGCTGAAGTCATCCAGAACCTCGACCGGCGGTTGCCGACTGCCACCCTCGCCGAAAATCCTCGCGAGCCGCGCATTTGCTTCAGAGGTCGCTGGCGTCTTCGGGAGCCCGATGGTTACGGGCTCCGACCGGGCGAACGTATCAAGCGCTTGCCGCAGGCTCACCGTGAAGCCTCGCTTGCCGCTCGCAGGCGGTTAATTTCCTCCCGCATTGCGCCCGTCACGTGGAGCATCTGCTCAAGATTCCTCCGGGGATCATTTTCCATCACGAAGCGCAAGTCTATGCGGCGGTTGCGATCCCATGCGTCGCGGACAGCGCGCGGATCGATGGGCCGGGTCGACGCATAGCCGGAGACGGAAATCACCTCCTCGTTATGGTTGTTTCGCAAGAGCCGCAGGGAAGGGGAGACGGCGATCAACTCCCGGTAGGTGTTGACGGCGCGCTCGGCCGACAGCACCCAATTGTTATCGTCGATGCCCGTTGTATCGGTGTGTCCCTCAATGAACAGGGTTTCGAGCGAGGAGCCTTCGGCCGTCGAACAGGGCGATGTTTGCCAGCTCCTGCAACGCATATGTTTCGGCAGGACGCGGTCCAAAACCCGGGCGATTTTGCCGACATTGTCCTTGTTGCGATCAACGAGGTCGGCGCGGTTCGGCGCAAACCGGACTGCATCCTCGGCAAGCCGAAGGACGCCGTTCGCCTCATCGATCTGAACACTCAATCCCTCTCCGGCGAGCTGCGTTCGTATATCCTGCAGGAGCTCGCGGCGATCCTGCTGCGCGACGTCGAGGAGCGCCATTTGCTCGCGCACGACCGACTGAAGCGGGTCGAGCTTGCCCGCCACCTCCTGCGCCACCTTGAGTGCGGTTTCCTGCGCGTCGGTTGTGCGCCGGAAGTCGAGCGCGAAGGCCATCAGCATTAAGATGAAGATGAAGAGCACGCCGACCATCATGTCGGTCATGGAGACAAAGTAATTGACGCTTCCTTCCGAGTGATCGGCGTTTTCTTCCTCGGCGATCATGCCGCCCTTGCCCGGTCGAAGAGTTTCTTGAGTTCGCCCACGGTTTCGGAGAGCTCCTGCGCGCCGTCCCCAATCCCTTGAACGGGACCTGCGAGTCTATCGACGGCGCCCGCCAATCCCCTGTCGATCCGAATGGTTTGCTCGGCAAGCAGCTGTGATTGTTTTGTGGTTTCCTGACCCAGCTTTTCGAAAGCGCGCTGTAGATCCTCATCGACCTTGGCGAAACGCTTTTCGTAATTCTCCCAGAGACTGGTGAGGCGGCCAACCTGTGCGGCAATCGCCTGACTGAGGCTGCGGCTCGCCTGCTGCCCTTCATCGAGCGCGGCCGAAGCCTGCTTAACGGCTTCTCCAAAGATCGACGTAATCTCCGCGGTCTTTTCATTCGAGCGCGTAACAGGGTCCATCGCGGCTTTTACATTTTCGGCGCACTCTCCAAAAACGTCGGCGGTCTGCCTCGTCCGCGTCGAAGCCCGGTCGATGGCTTCGGCTTGCACACCGAGCGCCGTGGACGACGTCCGCAAAGCAGCGGCAAAGTTGTCCACTTCCCCCCGGATGGACTTCATGGCTCCGGCGAGACCATCTTCAAGCGCGGCAGCCGTGCGGGTCGATGCATCCGCGACCGCCTTGGCGCCTTGCTCCTGGACCTCCGACATATGACGCCCGACCTCCGCGAGTTGCCCCATGGTTGTTTCCCTGAAGCCGCCAAAACTCCGTTCCAGTCCCGTGACCTGTCCTTCGAGCTTCGCCAGGACTCGATCCATCGCTTCTACGAGCTTTGAAGACGCCCCCTCCGCAGCGGATGACAGGTTCGTGCTGATCTGCGCATTGGCCTGGTCAAAAATCGTGCGCAACGAAGAGAGCATTTGCTCAAGCGTTTGTCGGCTCATCTCCGACTGGGTACCGAGATTGTCTCCTGCATCGACGACCACCCGATTGAGTTTTAGCGCCGCGTCGCCGAGTTTTGCCGCAAACTCGTCGCCGGAACGCCCCAGGTCCGATCGAACGGTCTCCATCGTTTTCAGGACGGCCTGGAGGCTGCCCCTAAGTTCGCGCAATTCCGCACCAGCGCCGCCCTGAAGCGTGTCGGAGAATTGTTTGAGGAGGTCCTGCACGCCCTCATGGCTGTTTTGATCGAGCTGTTCGACCGCGGAGCGGATCTCTTGTGTGAGCGGCGAGAGCACTCTCGTAAGCGCCGTATTGATCGACGGCGCCACTTTGTTGACGAAGCGCCCGAAGAACGCCTCGCTGTTTATCTCCTTCAGCTGATTGAGTTGGGCGGCGAGGCTGCCGCGGATCTCAACCGATAACAACTGCGGCGAAAGATAATTCAGCTTGCTTTCCAGCGCTTCGCAAAAATCCCCGAGGGAGGCTTCGATCCGGATCGTGTAAAGCCGAAAGAAGAAAGCAAGAACGATTGAAACGGCAAGCCCAGCGATGGATGTCGAAAATTTAAAAGTGGCCGCATGCAGCAACTCTTGCAGGGCCGACTGCATCGCCGCGGCCCCAGCCCCCGCCGCCGCCAGTTGCGCTGCCTGCGTTCCCTCTGACGCCCTTTGGAGCGCAATGACAAGGCCGATGAATGTGAGAAGCAGACCGGTACCGACGAAATAATTCGGCACGCCTGGCATGATCTTGAGGCCGATGCACTTTTCGCGAAGCATCGCATAGTTGAAGAAGCTCTGCGGACGCTGGGTGTTGCGAACCGGCTTCCCGCCTGGAATGACGCTTTCATGAAATTTCTTCCAGGCGTAGCCAAGAAGAGGATGCGCTTCCATCTCCTCATGCACACGCTTGAGATCATCGGCGAACGCTGTTTTCGATTTGTAACCTTGTATGAGTTCGCGCGCTCTGCCGATCGAAACCGATATAGCCAAAGCGTGCAGAACACCGAAGGCAATCAACAGCCCGAAACCGAGACAGACCAAAGCCTTGGCGAGCGAGAACGCAAATGGCTCCGAGCCGACACGAGCCAGATCGCCGCTAAGCCCCTCCGCCAGGATCTCTAAGAGGATTGGTAATGGGAGTGGTGCCCACACCGCATAGAGGGCGGCCGAGACGGCGATCACGATAAGCCAGAATGCGATGCAGCGTGCAAACCGATTCCAAAAAATACTTCCTATTACAGCGGGCACGGGGCTCCCCAAAGTGGCGGCGGCGACCTTAAGGTGGGCACTATCTCTGATAAGCCTCGCGCGAACCTATCGCCCAGCCCACCCTCTAAGCGGATAAAATGCATTCGCTCTTTAGGAACGAGCTTAGCTCCGGGATTCCCGCCACCCCTTAGTTTCCTGCTGCTGCGCTATCGAAATTCTCCAGTGCGCCGCCCGATTGATGAGGCTGTTGAGTACAGCCGAGTGGAACAGCTCCCACATTCGGCGGGAAGTTCGCGGTGGATATCGAGGAGCCGCCCACTTCGGTAGCTCTGGGAACAAGATCGGCGGCTCGACGTCGTCTCCGCTAAGCCAGCAAGGGGATAAGGACGAGGAGCGTTTCCGATGACATTCGAGCCAGATCTAGACCGCCGCGCTCTGCTTCGTGGCTTAGGCGCCGCAGGCCTTCTCACTCTGACGGAACGTCTGCCCTGGCGCAGCCGCGAAGTAAGCCCGATCATACCATTCGCATCGCGCCGCTTTCGCTCGAAATCGCGCCGGGCAAGGTGATCAGGACCACGGCGTACAACGGCCAGGTGCCAGGGCCGCTGCTGCGTCTGCAAGAGGGGCACCCCGTTGCCATCAACGTCATCAACGAGTCAGGCTATCCGAACCTCGTTCACTGGCATGGGCTTTACATTCCTTCCTTTCAGGATGGCGCCGTCGAAGAGGGCTCGCCCATCATCCCGGTGGGCGAAAGCCGGCTTTACACCTTCACCCCGAAGCCTACGGGCACGCGCTGGTACCACAGCCACGCCATGGCCATGGCGGACCTGTCGAAGAGCACTTATTCGGGCGAATTCGGCTTTCTGATTGTGGAGCCGGCCTCCGATGCCGGACGCTACGACAAGGAAATCACGATCGCCGCTCATCATTGGGAGGGAGAGTGGGTGAGCCTGCAGGACTTCAAGATGGGGCCGCCGCCTGATAACGGGCTGGAAGTCATGTATAAGGCGGCGACGCTGAATGACCGCATGCTCGGGCACGGAGAGCCGATCCGTGTACGCGAAGGCGAGCGGGTTCTGTTCCGGCTCCTCAATGCGAGCGGGAACATGGGCATCTCTCTTGCCCTGGCTGGGCACCGCTTCATTGTTGTGGCGCTGGATGGGAATCCGGTGCCAAGGCCTGCGGCCGTGGATGTCTTAAAGCTTGATGTCGCCGAGCGCGCCGACGTGATCGTCGAGATGAACAACCCGGGCGTTTGGGTCTTCGGTTCGGCGGATGACATGGACCGCGAGATGGGGATGGGCGTCGTTGTCGAATATGCGAACCGCAGCGGCGAGCCAAAGTGGATCGCGCCTAAGAATACGGCGTGGGACTACACTCTGTTCGGGCACTCGGGCAGCGCGGCAGAACCCGATGAGACCATCTCTCTCAAGTTCGAGAAAATCCCGGGCGGCCGCGGCGGCTTCAATCGCTGGACCATCAATGGCAAATCCTGGCCTGACACCAACCCACTTTTCACGGTACGGCAAGGCAAGCGCTATCGCCTCGTCTTGGACAATCACAGCGGCGACGAACACCCCGTGCACACACACCGGCATACGTTCGAAATCACAAAGGTCGGGGACAAGACAACGTCCGGCGTCATGAAAGACACCATATCAATGCCTCGTTACTCGGCCGCCGAGATCGATTTCGTGGCCGACGACCCTGGCCCGACGTTCTTCCACTGCCATCATCAGGATCACATGGACGAAGGTTTCGCGGGATTGATCACTTACACGGTGGAAAGCTCGGGCTGATCATGCGTTCGTCCCTCCTTGATAAGCGAGGTGATGACGATGAGCGTTTCCATCAGCGGAGCGTGTCGGCGAGAGAGTTCGACTGCTCTGTGAAGTATGTTCGCGGCCGCGAATTTTATGGCGTTTTCAAGGGGGCAGAAAACTTATCCCCGCAATCAACTCTTCAATTAAATGTTAACAGCTAACGCCTCGCGAACTGTAAATTTTCGTATTTCCAGCAGAAATATTGGGCGATGAACAAAAAATTGTTATTGCGTTACGGTGACTTGCATGGACTGGAAATCTGCCGCCGGGCTCATCATGGCTCTTGTCGCTGCTTCCTTCGCAGCACCTTCAATTGCATTGATCGGTAATAAGGACAAGGGCTTGCCAACGATCTCTCCGTCCTTTGCCTCGGAAATGAACAACCTCAGCGCCGAAGAAATCAACCGGCGAACCCTCCGTCTCGCGGCCTCGATTAAACCCTCGATGAAATAGGCATCCCTCGTAGACGCGGACAGTAATGGCCCGCATGAGGCAAGCTTCCGCTTCGTGATTGTTTTGTCAAACGGCTATCGGAATGGACCCTGGGGGCGCGCCCCGCAGGCAGGCTGCTACTCTCGTCCGTCCCAATAATACATGTAAGTGTCGCGCAGGGTCGGCCCACCCTCGGTGCAACGCAAAAGTCGCGATAATTCTGACGGCGATGTCGCTTATCCAGGCCTCGTCTGTTGCACCGCAACATCAGAGATAGAAAATTACTTTACGTGCGGGAATGAGCTATTCCGATTCGCGTACCGCCCGTGTTAGGCGTCGTGCCGGGAAGCACACCTTTCAGGAACTGCATTAACTGGAGACTACACTTCAATGACGAAACCTATCTCACGCGGAGCCTTTGCCACCGCGATGGTTGCTGGTGTGTCGAGTGCTCATCTTCTTTTTATTGCAGCAACCGTTCCGGCGATGGCCGAAGAGACTCTTGCCGCCAGCCACACCGTTCAATTCCGCGAAGCGTCCTTCGTGTGCGGGGAGGCCACTCAATCCGGAAAAGTCGTCCGCTTTATGCGTGCGAACCCGGGATCGAAATACCTGCCAGAATACGAGCCCAACGAAAGCGACCCGCTGGCCAAAAGCTGGGGCGTCATCTATCGAAACATCTGCGAGCAGGACGCTAACATGACCGCCAGCGCGAGCCTCAAACGCCGCTAGCAGGTGCCAGATAGCGTTTCGACGAGGACGTCTGCGGCAGTCGTTGTCATGCTGTTCAACCTTGCTGGAATGACAGGTTAACGAGGTCGACCTCCGTGAGTTCCAAGCGGCAGGGGAGAATGAAGCCAACGCCCGGAACGGCGGCGCTTGTGCGCACCCAAACGGCCGCGCCTTGTGAAAGCAAGGTACAGAAGGCCAAGCACGGCGCCGCCTGCGATAGCGAAGCTGGACAGCACTGGCGTGCGCAAATCGGTGTAAGCAAGGGCCTCGCCATCGAAGCGGCCATGTGCGCCAAAGTCGCCCTCGATGGGCCTGAAGAGATTATCCGGCGCGTTGTTTCGAGCCGGCTCGGACGAAAGCTGCGACGTGTAACCCGAGCGTGCCAGATAGCGGTCGAGAAGCCGGGGGACCAGCTTGTTTGCGAGGATCGCCTTGAAGGTTGAGGCTCCAACCCAAACTTCGCGCCTTCGAGCAGTGGCGGCGAAAACGATGGCCCTTGCCGCCACCTCGGGCTGATAGATCGGCGGCACGGGTTGCGGCCGCCTCGGCAGCTTATTGCGTCCCCAGTCGAACTGGGGCGTATTCAGCGCCGGCATCTGCACCATGGTGATGTTGATGTTCGAGCCGTCGTGCATGAGCTCGGACCTGAGGCTGTCGGTGAAGCCGCGGATTGCAAACTTGGCTCCGCAGTAGGGCGATTGCAGCGGGATCGCACGATATGAAAGGGCCGAGCCGACTTGTACGATCGTGCCTCGATTTCGCAGGCGCATCCGGCGCAGCGCGGCCATGGTCCCGTAGACATAGCCGAGATAGGTGACCTCGGTTGCGCGTTTATATTCTGCGGGCTTGATTTCCGCGAAAGGAGCGTAAACCGTCGTCATCGCGTCGTTTACCCATACATCGATAGGGCCGAGTTCGCGCTCAATCTGCTCCGCGGCGCTCTCCACTGCCTCCGCGTCCGCAACATCGGCTGCAACAGCGACAGCGCGCACGCCCTCCCGGCGAACTTCCGCCGCAGCGGCTTCCAGGCCTTCGGTGCCGCGCGCAATCAGACCCACGGCGAAACCCTGCTTTGCGAAGGCTCGGACGGTCGCGCGCCCCACGCCTGCGCTTGCTCCGGTAACGACAACAACCCTCTGCTCTAAGCCGTTTTTCATATCAGCCTCTTCCCTTGATGGTTAGGCGATCCCCGCCTTCCAGGAACTGATAGCGAGATGCCGTGCCTCCCCCTGAAACGGATACTCAGCCGCCTATCTCCCACGCCAAGGCCAGTGATTGTTAGGCAGCCAAGCGCGCAGGGAATTCCCTGGTGAATGGTGGCAACCCGGCGGCCTTGATGCGATGCAGTGGGCCGCATCGCACCGCTGGCGCGCTGTTTCATGGGAGTTTTTCAGGTCTACCTTCGTAGAACGACAGCTTCCCCCGGAGTGTTCCGCCGCCGATCGCGTCTCTGCCCGGCTCACCGGGAGGTTGTGGTCTGTCTGTCGCTTATCGGAGTTCAGCAAGCCGGCCTTGGCGGCGACGTCCGCTCAAGGCTTCCCTAACCAAAACAACACCCCGCAGGAACATTGAACACACCATAAATCTTACACAGGACGTCCCCGCGAAATCGCAAATCTTGGACTGAACCTTGCGATGCAAATTTTTTCGCCGCGCGCAAATATCATCACCCGCTCTGTTCTGGTTGGCGGGGCGCTGATGCCCTTCCTCGCGATCGGCGTAACGTACGGGTACATGAATTCGTCCTATGTCACCGGACAGGACGTCATTCTCGAACAGCCGTCCCTTTCAGCCACAAGCACCACGTCCGCGAACTCGGAATAGGCTGCCTTTATTGCCATACCGGCGTCGAGAAATCTGCCTTTGCCGGGCTCCCCGCGACGCACATCTGCATGACGTGCCATTCGCAGATCTGGACGAACGCGGCATTGCTGGCGCCAGTGCGGGAAAGCTTGGCGAAGCATCAGCCGATCCGCTGGAACCGGGTCAACCGCCTTCCAGGCTATGTCTATTTCGACCACAGCGTTCACATCGCCAAGGGCGTAGGCTGCAGTACGTGTCACGGTCGCATAGACGAAATGGCCCTGACCGCGCAAGGCAAGCCACTGACGATGGGGTGGTGCCTGAACTGCCACCGCAATCCCGCGCCCAACCTCCGGCCCCAGAACGAAGTCTTCAACATGGAGTGGCAGCCGCCCCCGGAGCAGGACCGGAAAGGCGCTGAACTCGTCAAGGTTAATCACATCAACTCAGCCCGGTTGATCGAGTGTTCAATATGCCATCGTTGAAGCTGAATCGCGGGTCGGAGGAAAAAGGCGGTTTCGATCTGCGCCGCAGAGAGGCCTTGAAGCTGCTCGCGGGCAGCGTGGCGCTCGCCGCGGCCGGGTGCGGGAAACCGCATGAGGAGATCGTGCCTTACGTCGAGATGCCGGAGCGTCTCGTCCCTGGCATTCCGCTGCAGTTCGCCACGACGCTTGCGCTGGCAGGTTATGGACGCGGCGTCATCGTGACATCTCACGAAGGCAGGCCGACAAAAATCGAGGGCAATCCGCGCCATGCGGCCAGCCTCGGCGCAACCGATGTCTTTGCCGAGGCCGAGATTTTCAATCTTTACAGCCCCGACAGGTCTCAGGCCGTGAAACAGGGCCGGGAAATCCGCTCCTGGGCAGACTTCGTAGCGGCATGGCAAAAGAGGCAGGATGTTCACCATGCCGACGAAGGCGCGGGGCTCCGGCTTCTCACCGGGCGCATCACCTCTCCAACGCTGCTGCGCCAGATCAAGGCTTTGCAATCCGCCTATCCGCGCATGGTCTGGCATGCTCACGAGCCGACCGATGACGGCGCCTCAGCCATCACTCAAAGCGTTTTCAAGCGCCGTTTGGATATGCTGCCACGACTCCAGGATGCCGACGTTGTTTTGAGCCTGGACTCTCGTTTTCTCGATTCAGGCCCCCAGCAGATGGCGCTGGCGCGGGCCTTTTCCGATCGCCGCCGCGTCAGGCGAGAGACGAACGGTATGCTCCGGCTTTACGCCGTCGAGCCGATGCCGACGCTGACAGGAGCGAATGCGGACCACGTTGTTACGGTCGCTCCCTCGGATATGGAGCGCGTCGCTTGTGAGATCGGCAGACGGCTTGGCGCGGCGGTTCCCGATCCGATGCTGAGCGGTCCTTTGTCTGCATTTACCGATGCCGTGTTCAACGACTTGCATTCTCATCACGGACGAGGACTTCTTCTGGCGGGGCCGACGCTCTCGCCCGAGGTTCAGGGCCTCGTGGTCTGGATTAACGCGAAACTGAATGCTCCAGTCGTTTATCTCGATCCCGTGGCCGGCAGCAATGAGCAGCCTGGCCTCCAGGAACTGGCCGAAAGCCTGAACGCGGGGCAGGTCAAAACGCTCATCGTGATCGACTGCAATCCAGTTTACGACGCCCCAGCCGATCTTGATTTCAAAGACGCGCTGCAGAAAGCCGAGTTTCGCGCGCACCTCTCGCAGATCGTCGATGAGACCTCGGCGCTTTGCGACTGGCATCTGCCCGCTTCGCACGCTCTTGAGAGCTGGTCCGACCTGCGCGCCCTCGACGGTACGGCCAGCATCGTCCAACCCCTGATCGAGCCGCTTTACGACACACGAACGGGGCATGAGCTGATCGCAATCCTGAGCGGCTCGTCTGGCGCCAAGTCCTACGATCTTGTGCGGGACACATGGCGGTCTCACGCGAGCAAAGACGCGTTCGACGGCTGGTGGAAGAAAGTGCTGGAGGACGGCGTCATTCCAGACACTGTTTCGCAGCCTGTCGATCCGGGCGAACCTGCGGTTCCCGAAATCAAGGCCTTAAAGCAGTCAGAGGGGATCTCGCTCGTTCTCTCGCCCGACCCATCGCTTTTGGACGGACGCTATGCCCCAAACGCTTGGCTACAGGAATGCCCGAAGCCGTTTACGAAGCAGGTCTGGGGCAATTCGCTCGGCATGGGTAAGGCTGACGCGGCCAAGTTCGGGCTGGCGAAGGGCGACAGGGTCCGTCTTACGAGAGGTGCGCGGCAGCTTGAGGTTCCCGTTCTCATCGGTGAGGGTCACGCGGACGGCATCGCAAGTCTCACTTTCGGCTATGGCCGCACCGCTGCCGGAGACATCGGGACCGGGGTGGGTGCGAATGCCTTCGCGCTCCGCGAAACGACCGCGCCTTGGGTTCTGGACCAGATCAAGATCGAGAAGCTCTCCAGAAGCGAAGATTTCGCAATCGCGACAGCTGTCACGCGGCTCAATGCTGCCACCAAGGATTTGTTTCCGGTTCTGACGCTCGCGGGCCTTTCTTCAGCGGACCTGAAAAGGAACCAGGAGAGCCAGCCGTCGCTTCTTCCTCAGAGCCCGCGGCCTGAGCCGGCCTGGGCAATGGTCATCGACAATACTGCTTGCATCGGCTGCAACGCTTGCGTGATTGCGTGCCAGGCGGAGAACAGCATCCCCGTTGTCGGACCAGAAGAAATCGAGTGGGGCCGCATCATGCACTGGATTCGCATCGACGCTTACGAGCAGGACAACGGGCCGGGCCAGACGCGTGTGGTGGGTTTCGAGCCGGTGCCCTGCATGCAGTGCGAGAAGGCGCCCTGCGAGCCGGTCTGCCCTGTCGCGGCGTCCATCCACGATAGCGAAGGCCTCAACGTCCAGGTCTACAACCGCTGCGTCGGCACGCGCTTTTGCGAGGCCAACTGCCCGTACAAAGTCCGGCGTTTCAACTTCTTCGGTTACGCCGACGGTCAGGAATACAAGAACCTCGGCGCTGAAGTGCTCCACGCGCAGAAGAACCCGGATGTGTCGGTCCGCGCTCGCGGCGTCATGGAGAAATGCACCTACTGTGTCCAGCGCATCAGCCGCGCGCGCCGAGAGGCCGAGAAGGAAAACAGGCCGATCCGCGACGGCGAGGTGGTAACAGCATGCGAGGCCGCATGCCCGACCCGCGCCATCCACTTTGGCGATCTGGACCAGAATTCCGAGGTTCGGCGGCTGCGCTCGGAGCCCCAGCACTACGCGCTGATGGGTGACTTGGGCACGCGCCCGCGAACGACCTATCTCGCGCGGGTTTTCAATCCTAATCCGGCCCTGGAGAAAGGTGAGGGATGACGGTCGCGGACACCCGTTTCGATGCCGATCGCGCGCCCCTGCCTCGCGGCCGCGAACTCGTCGCTGTCTCGCTGAGGGACGAGGATGTCACCGACCTTGTCGCGCGGCCTGTTCTCGGCGACGGAGCCGGGCGAGGCTGGCTGATCGCGTTCATCGCTGCATCGCTCGGCACCATCGTCATGGCGGGCGGGCTGGTCTGGCTGCTGGCCGTGGGCATCGGCATCTGGGGCATCAACTCCAGCGTCGTCTGGGGCTTCGCCATCGCGAACTACGTCTGGTGGATCGGGATCGGCAACGCGGGCACGCTGATCTCGTCGATGCTGCTCATCATGCGGCAGCGGTGGCGCGCCTCGATCAATCGCTTCGCGGAGGCGATGACGATCTTCGCGGTGACGATTGCGGGCATCTTCCCGATCATCCACCTGGGCCGCCCCATGTATTTCTACTGGCTCGCCCCCTACCCGAACACGATGACGCTCTGGCCCCAATGGCGAAGCCCGCTCGTCTGGGACTTCTGGGCGATCCTGAGCTACCTCCTGTTCTCGATCATCTTCTGGTACACGGGCATGATCCCGGATCTCGCGGCGCTCAGGGACCGGGCAAGATCGCGGGCGGCGCAGGTGTTCTACGGCGCGCTCGCGCTCGGCTGGCGCGGATCGGCGCGGCATTGGTCGGCCTATCACACATTCACCGTTACGATGGCCGCACTGGCGGTGCCGCTGGTGTGCTCCGTACACAGTATCGTCGGCCTCGACTTCGCAGCGAGCTTGATGCCCGGCTGGCAGGAAACGATCTTCCCGCCCTATTTCGTCGTCGGCGCCATGTTCTCCGGCTTCGCGATGGTGATTGTGCTGGCGGCGCTGATCCGCTGGGGCTTCCGGCTGCAATCCATCGTAACCATCCAGCATTTCGACATTATGGGTCAGATCCTGGCCGCCGCCGCGCTCATCATGGGCGCATCCTACGCGACGGAATGGTTCTCGGCCTGGTATGGCGGGCGGGCGGTGGACCGGAGCGTCGTCGCCTTCATGTTCACCGGGCCTTATGCGCCGCTGTATTACGCGATGCTGCTCTTCAACGTGGCCCTGCCGCAAATCTTCTGGTTCCCGGCGGCACGGCGCAGCGTGCTCCTCCTCTGCATCGTTTCGATCCTGATCAACGTTGGCATGTGGCTCGAACGCATCCTCATCATCTGGATGACGCTCAGCCACGACTACATGCCGAGCATGCACCGGCTGTTCTATCCGACGGCTCGGCGACTGGCTCTTCCTGTTCGCGCCGCTCGCCTTTTTCGCCTTCCTTTTCATCGTGTTCGTGAGGCTTCTGCCCGTCGGTCGTCGATCCACGAGGTTCAGGAGCTTCGGCGCGAGGAGGCGGCGGCATGAAAACGCTGGTCGCAACCTTTCATACGCCTGAAGCGCTGATGCGGGCCGCGGAGAAGACGAAGGCGGAGGGCTTCCCACCCGAGGATGCGCTCACGCCGTTTCCGATCGATGGAATTGACGGCGTCCTCGGCTTGAAACAGGCCAACATTCGAAGGCGGATGGCCTTTGCCGGTTTCTCGGCGGCTGCCTTCGCCTACGCTCTGGAATGGTACAGCGCCGCCATCGCCTATCCCTATAATTCAGGTGGGCGGCCCTTCAACAGCTGGCCCGTCTTCCTGCTCTTTCCCTTCGAGCTTGGCGTGCTGGTGGCGGGCATAACTGGCTTCATCGCGCTGTCTGATCCATTGCGGCCTGCCGAGCCCTCATCATCCGCTTTTCGATGTTCGCGGTATCGAAAGAGCCACGTCCGATCGCTTCTTCCTGGCCGTCGAAACGGTGAAGGAAGAAAGCGCGGAAAACCGGCTGCGCGAGCTTCTTGAAGCGGAGGGCGCCTCCTCGATTTCGGAGGTTGAGCCTTGAGACGCTTCGCGCCGCTGGCGGTCCTTCTTCTCGCGGGCTGCGATCTCTCCATGACGCAGCAGCCGAAATATACGGCGTATGCTCCGTCCTCGCTTTGGCCCGATGGCACATCCGCCCGCCCGCTTCCCGCAGGGACCGTTGCGCAGGGCGACCTCGCACGAGAGGCCGCGCAGAGCAAGCCGCCGGAAGTAACGGCTGCGCTTCTGGCGCGCGGGCAGGAACGGTTCAACGCCTACTGCTCGCCCTGCCACGGCCTCTCCGGCTATGGAGACGGCATGGTCGTGCAGCGCGGCTTCCCTCCGCCGCCCTCCTATCACATCGACGGGCTTCGCCAGATCGATGCCCAGTTCTTCTTCAATGTGCAGACCCAGGGTTTCGGCGTGATGTACCCTTACGCGGACCGCGTCTCGGTCGAGGACCGCTGGGCCATCGCTGCCTACATTCGGGCCTTGCAGTTGTCGCAATATGCTTCAGTTGCTGTCGCCCCTGAAGCGCGGGAGAAGCTCAGATGACATTGGCTCCCGCTCACGGCCAGGCACAGGCTCATGCAATCCCACCGGGTGTGATCGCTGCGTTGTTCGTTGCGGCCGGAGCGGCGACGATCGCCTTTTTCCTTGTCGATCCCCGAGAAGCCGCACATGGCTGGCTCCTCGCCTTTGTGCTTTTCAGCCAAATGGCGCTTGGGAGCATGGCGCTTCTCCTGATTCATAACCTCGTGCATGTTCGCTGGGGCGTGCAGTTCGGTCCGCCTCTCAGGGCGCTGGTCTTGGGCGTGCCTTTGCTGGCCGTTTTCTGGATACCGATCGCGATCCATCTCGGCGCGATCTATCCCTGGGCCGCATCGCCTGCCCAAGTGCCGCCCGATGTTCACGCGGTTTACCTAAACCCTTCGTCATTCGTGCTTCGATCGATCGTCGCGCTCGCAGGGTGGGTGCTGTTTGCGGTCCTGCTCCTCATCAATGGGACAGTCTCGCGGCTGACGGCTGCACTCGGCCTCGTGTTCTTCGGGTTGTCGAGTTACGTCTTCGGCTTTGACTGGATCCTGTCGATCGGCGCGCCCTTCATCTCCAGCTCCTTTAACGCCGAGATCGCAATCCAATGCCTCATGGCAGGGCTGACGGCTTGTGCGCTTTTCGCGCCCAGTGTCGCTGACAGACAGGCTCGCGGCGATATCGGAGGCTTCCTCCTCGCGGCTTCTCTCGGCGTCTTCTATTTCGGGCTGATGTCCTACATCGTGAACTGGTATGGCAATCTGCCCGACCAGGCGGAATGGTATCTGGACCGCGGCGGGCGCTGGCTTTTCGTTGTTTTTGCCGCTGTCGTATTTGGCGCTGCCATTCCGATTGTGTCGCTTCTCTATGGTTCGGTTCGCAACAACGGACGGCCCCTCCGACTTGTCAGCGCGTCTGCGCGCCTCGGGATCGCGCTCCACAATCTTTGGCTCTTCGCGCCGCTGGTGACGGCGCAATCGATTCTGGCCGCGGCGATTGCTTCAATCGCCATGACGGGCGCGCTTGTCTGCGTCCAGCAGTGGGGCCGCCGCTTCATCCTCGAAGGGAGACGCAGCGATGTCTGAGACTCGAGCAACCCAGACCGAACCGGAAGGTGTGCCAGCGCGCCCGGTCATCTTTATCGCCGTGGGGTTTTTGATCTTTGTGGCGGCTTGCCTCGCCGGGCTTTTCCTTTACTTCAGCGACGTAGTCGGAACTCGGAAGCCGTTGAAGCTCGAAGCTTTCCCAGCCCCCCAACTCCAGCGCACGCCGCTCTCCGATCTCGAACTGCTCCATCGGAAGGAGCAAGCGCAACTGCAAGGATATGCCTGGGTCGACAAAGAGCAGGGCATTGTTCGCATTCCGATCGAGCGCGCCATGCAGATCGTCGCCTCGAAGGGTGCCGCTGCTTTTGGCTCCTTGGACGATCTCAACAAAGCCCCGCCGCCGCCAAAGGGAAAGAATGAAACGGCCAAGGCCGCACAGCAAAGCCCCGCACAGAATGGGGTGCAGCGATGAAACGCGTTCTGACGGCTGTATGCAGACTTCGCGAAGTGCGCCAAGGGATTGCCAGCGCCCGTCATCCCGGAAAGGCGAAGCCTTATCCGGGATCGCAACGCGCTTAAACGCCTCCTCTTTTGCGGTCCCGGCTCGCGCTTCGCTTGGCCGGGACAACGAACTGTTGGCCAGATTGGCGGCGTTTGCTTGGCGCTGGTTCTCTTCGCCGCGCCCTGCAATGCAGCGCTTTCGCCGAAGCAGCTCAGTACGGCAATACTCGATCCGGTCGAAGGCGCAGCCTTGCCACTTGAGACGAAATTCGCAAACAGCACCGGCGCAGCGGTGACGCTTGGCGAGGCCATCGGCGATAAACCCGCCGCGCTCATTCTCGTAGATTACACCTGCCGCTTCATTTGCGGAACGACGCTCGCGATTGCCGCCTACGGATTAGTCCGCCACCGGGTTGGAGCCGGGCAAGGATTTCTCTTTCGTTGTCATAGGCATCGATCCGAAAGACAAGCCAGCGGATGCCAAGGCCATGAAGGACGCGCAACTCGCGCCTTATCCCGGCCTTCAGGCAGCGGCGCATTTTCTGAATGGCGACGCCCCCACAATCGCAAGCGTTACAAAGGCGCTGAATTACACGCCCGTCTACGATGCCGAAACGGATGAGTATGCGCATCCCGTTGGCGCGGTGATCCTGACGCCGGACGGGCGCGTGTCTCGCAGGTGATCTCAGGGCTGAACCTTAACCCGGACTCGTTCAAGGCCGCACTTACAGGAGCCAGGGAAGGCACTCTTTCCAGCCTCGTGGAAGGCATCCGGCTGCTTTGCTACGGGCACAGTCCGCTCCATGGCGCTTACGCATCCACTGTAAGCGCCGCTCTCGCGGTCGGTGGCGTCCTGACGCTCGCCGGGATTGCGGGCGCGGCCGTCCTTTTTGCAAAGCGGGGAGGCCACCCCTCATGAACAGCGGTCTCAGGCTCTTTCCTGAAGAAGCATCCACCCAGGCGCCCGCCACAGACACGCTGTTTCTCATCCTCATGATCGTGTCGGCGGCGATCATCACTCTCGTGGTCACCCTGATCATCACCTTCTCGCTGCGATACCGGCGAGGCACCAACGCAAACCGCGGACCGCTTCGCGACCTCATATCCCGCGAATTCGAGATCGGCTGGACGGCCGGGCACCTGTTTTCTTGCCCTTTTCCTGTTCTGGTGGTCCGGCAGCACCAACCTTTCAACGCTTATGCCGCCGCGAGACGCGATGGAGATCCACGTCGTCGGCAAGCAGTGGATGTGGAAGACCCAGCACGCCAACGGCGCGCGCGAAATCAATACCTTGCATGTGCCGGTAGAACGAGCCGGTGCGGCTCGTGATGACATCCGAGGACGTCATCCATTCCTTCTACGTGCCGGACTTTCGCATCAAGCGCGATGTGCTGCCCGGCCGGTATACCGAGACTTGGTTCAACGCGACCAAGACCGGGCACTTTTCACCTGTTTTGCACGCAGTTCTGCGGCACGGAACACTCGCGCATGATCGGCGAGATCGTGGTCATGCCGAAGGATGAGTTCTCGAAATGGCTCGCACGAGCAGCCCCAATCGGCTGACATCTCCAAAGAAGGCGCGGCGCTGTATGCCTCGCTTGGGTGCGCGAGCTGCCATGAAGGCAAATCGCGGGTTCAGGCGCCGCATCTGGCGGGCGTCTATGGCAGCGCGGTTCAGCTTGCGCGATGGCCGGGTCGTCACTGCGGACGACGCCTATATTCGCGAGTCCATTCTTGAGCCCGATAAGCGCGTCGTCGCCGGCTACGAACCCCTCATGCCGAGTTTCGAGGGGCTTGTCGGAGACGACGAGATCCTGCGGCTGACGGCATTCATCCGCTCGCTAAAAGATAAGGGGAGGGCCGGATGACGGACATCACCATAGGGCAGAATCCCCCGAGGCCGTCTCCGGTCGCGGCGCCCGCGCATTCGTATCTCGACACGCCGAGCCTCTGGTCGTGGCTCGCGACCACGGATCACAAGCGCATCGCCATTCTTTACGCGATCACGGTCACGTTCTTCTTCCTGATCGGCAGCGGCGCGATGGCGGTGATCCGGCTGGAACTCATGACGCCGCAAGCCGACGTCGTGAGCGATGAAGCCTATAACCGGCTGTTCACGCTGCATGGCGTGGTGATGGTCTGGTTTTTCCTGATCCCGTCCATCCCCACGATCTTCGGCAATTTCCTGATCCCGCTCATGATCGGCGCGAAGGACCTGGCCTTCCCTCGCCTCAATCTCATCAGCTGGTATTTGAACCTTATCGGCGGCCTTTTCGTTATTTACGTTCTTATATCGGGCGGCGTCGACACGGGTTGGACGTTTTACACGCCCTATTCGACCATGTTCGCGAATGGGGCGGTGATCGCGGCGGCGGCGGGGGTTTTCTTCGCGGGCTTCTCCTCCATCGCGACCGGCATCAACTTCATTGCAACCATTCACATGCTGCGCACCAAGGGCATGACCTGGTTCCGGCTGCCTTTGTTCGTCTGGGCCATGTATGCGGTCAGCATCGTTTTCATCCTGGCCACGCCCGTTCTCGCGATCACGCTCTCCTGATTTCGGCGGAGCGCTATTTCGGCCTGCCGATCTTCGATCCGGCGAATGGCGGCGATCCGCTGCTCTTCCAGCATCTCTTCTGGTTCTACAGCCATCCCGCCGTCTACATCATGATCCTGCCCGCCATGGGGGTCATCTCGGAGGTCATCACCTGCTTCGCGAGGCGGAAGGTCTTCGGCTACACCTTCATGGTCTATGCGCTGGTGGCGATCGCGGCGATCAGCTTCTTCGTGTGGGGCCACCACATGTTCGTGTCCGGCATGTCGCCTTATGCCGGGCTCGTGTTCTCGCTGTTGTCCTTCGTTGTGGCCGTGCCCTCGGCGATCAAGGTGTTCAACTGGACCGGAACGCTGTTCCGCGGCCAGATCACCTTCGAGGCCCCGATGCTCTATGCGCTCGGCTTCCTGGGCCTGTTCACGGTCGGCGGGCTGACCGGGCTTTTTCTCGCTTCCATCCCGATCGACGTTCACGTCCACGACACCTACTTCGTGATCGCGCATTTCCATTACATCATGGTGGGCGGATCGGTGTCGGCGCTCTACGCCGCGCTGCATTTCTGGTGGCCGAAAATCACGGGCAAGATGTACCCGGAATCATGGGCGCGTTTTGCGGCCATCATGATGTTCTTCGGCTTCAACTTCACCTTCTTCCCGCAGTTCATCCTGGGCTATCTCGGCATGCCACGGCGCTATCATGTCTATCCGCCCGAGTTTCAGGCGCTGCATGTGATGTCGTCCACGGGCGCGAGCGTTCTGGCGGCGGCCTATCTCCTGCCGATCCTTTACCTGACGTGGTCGCTGTTCACGCACCGGAACGCTCCAAGCAATCCGTGGAATGCGACCGGGCTGGAGTGGCAGACGACCTCGCCGCCACCGCCCGAAAATTTTGCAAAGCCCGCCGGTCGTCAATAAAGAGCCGTATGACTACGAAGAGGACAAGGACCCGGACCGCCCCGCCAATCCTCAGCTTGCGGGGGCGGGCTCATGAGCAGCGTTTCCATCGATGACACCGCGCTTCCCGTTGCAGAGCCCGCTGTTGCCGAACAATGGGAGACCATCGAGGAAGAGCAGGAAGCCGCGAGCTTTGGCATGTGGCTGTTTCTCGCCACGGAGATGCTGTTCTTCGGCGGCTTGTTTCTCTGTTACACCGTCTATCGCTTCACCCATACCGACGGTTTCCTGGCAGGCGCTCGCGAGACCGATCTGAAGCTTGGGACGATCAACACCGTTATCCTCTTAACGAGCAGCCTGACAATGGTCATGGCGGTGCAAGGGGGCCGGCTTGGCCTGCGCGGGCTTGTCTGGCGGTGCCTCGCCGTGACGGCGATCCTCGGGGCCGCGTTCCTTGCCGTCAAAGGATACGAGTGGAGCGAAGATCTCAGCCGCCACCTCTTCCCCAATACGCATTTCGCGATTGCCGAACGTGGCGCGCCGATGTTTTGGGCGCTGTATTGGGTGATGACTGGGCTACACGGCATCCATCTGACAATCGGCGTCGTTATCGTCGCTCGGCTTGCCTGGCTCATGCGCGGCCTGACCTCGCTGAGAATTCCTGATTTGGTGACAGTCGGCCTCTATTGGCACTTCGTCGATACGATCTGGATTTTTCTGTATCCGCTTCTGTACCTTTCGGGACGAGCGCCATGAATAAGGAGACGGCCTTCCTCATCAGGCGGCTTTGGATCCGCAACGGGGCGATCCTGCTGGCCGAACTTGTTTTGCTCGGCGTTTCCTTTGCAGCGGCCTTCGCTCCGTTGAATGGGTATAATACAGCGGTCAGCCTTTTGATCGCGGCGCTTATGGCTCTGATCGGGCTCCTGTTTTTCATGGGCCTCGTCGGGGAGAGCACGCTGTTGCGGCTTGCGGCGACGGGCGGAGCTTTCTGGCTCATCATCATGTTCGCACTCACTTTCAGTGATTATTTCACGCGCGGGATTTGAACGGCTTTGCCGCCGGGAAGGATGGCGGGCTCGCGAGCAAGGGCACGCCTCGCGACTGTCATACAACCCTTAAGTATGGTGAATACACTGCGGCCCGATTGGGCAGCGCAAAGGGTTTGCGAGCCCACAAGCGGCGCGCATATCACGAGGTCACAGTCGCCAACCACTTGGCCGTGAGAA
Source organism: uncultured Alphaproteobacteria bacterium (assembly GCA_963829495.1). Classification (GTDB taxonomy): domain Bacteria; phylum Pseudomonadota; class Alphaproteobacteria; order Rhizobiales; family Rhodomicrobiaceae; genus Rhodomicrobium. The sequence goes on along the minus strand of CAWHIT010000007.1, from coordinate 449,648 downwards.
GGCCTGGATTATGAAAATAGGATAAGAGCTAGCAATCCTCGCTCTTGCCCGCCCACAACCTCAATCTTAGGAGCCCTGTCATGGCGGAAGAATACTTCCATCCCAAGCTTTTGTGTTGTGTAAAGACGATAAAATATAATTTCGAAAAAAAGACAGGTTATATCTATATTCCTTCATACGATAAAATTGACATGGACGCTTGTATCGATCTCTTCGTCACTATTGACGAAGAGGTGGAGCGTATTTTTACCTTCGCCGGGGATAAGGAGAACGCCGCCTATTTCAAGCGAAGCGGGGATTGGAAAATGAGGTTTGCTTGGAAGGCCGCTTCGGTTGGATAACCCGCCGGCGAGGCTCACCGCACGCAAACTGATCCGCTTGGCAGCTGCGCTTTACGAAAGAGGGTCACGGAAAGCGTTCGCAGTTCCAATTGCAATTCGCGCTGTCATCTTTCCTTCAAACAAACCTGACATTAGGGTTTGCCTTCAGCTCTGCCCATACCCAATTCAGCGGAGCGGTTTCCCAGGAGTGTTTCATGAACCCGTTTGTGCGCCCCTTGCTTGCGGCTTTCGTCTGCACGGCGATATTTACCAACAGCGCCTGTGCAGGCGGTTTTCAGTTCGATGAATTATGGAAACGCACCAAGGATGAGTTTTCCTCCCGGCTCTATAAGGCCACCGGTTCCTTGAGAATTTGCGCCGCCAATGAATTGAGGCCGTGGCTGGAAAAGGATGTCATTCCGGCATTCAAGGAAGGCGAAAAATCCGTAACCATTCGTGAAAACGATCTCGTGTTCAACGGGTCTGGCGTACTGGTGGAGAATTGGAACGAGGGTAACCGTGACCGCTGCGATATCATCATTTTAGGGAGCGATGTCGCTGCTCTTCGGAGCCAGGACTACGATAAAAACAAAGCCACCTACCTTGCTTATTCCCCCATCGTCGTGGTCGGGCAGAAAGAAAAGCTCGATGCAGCAAAGGCTTACCTCGATAAAAAGCCGGGAGACGCATTGTCCTGTGCCGACCTTGCCAGCGTTGCTGCGAAAGGCCGCTTGGGCCGGATTTTGAAACCGGGGCAGGTGACCAAATTGCCGGTGACGAGCCGTCTTTCCATCGAAATGTCGACGTCGAACTCGGGACAGTCAGCCTTCATCACCTGCGTTTACTCAACTTTCGATGCCACGACCGCCAAGGAAGTCGACGAAGCTTTGGCGACCACGGCCAGCGAAGCGGGCGAGAAATCGCTCAAAGACTTCATGAATACGGTGAAGTTCGATGTCGAAAGCTCGTCCCGCGTCAAGGATGAGTTCGTCCAGTCTCCCCTCGGCGTAGGGGGCGAACACTTAGCCATCTTCACCTACGAATCCTATCTTCCCGAGATCAAGAAAACCGCGGCGCAGAACGGAATTGAGCTTGAAGTCATCTATCCTGCGATCGGAATCCTGAGCAATTTCCCGGCGACGATCATTGCCAAAGAAGGCACGCCCGCAAACGAGACCGCAAACGCTTTTCTCAAACTGGCGAAGAGCAAGAGCATGCAGGAAAGCCTGCTCAAATATGGCCTGCGCCCCTCGATCGCTGGGATCGCGATGCCCGATTACATGCCCCTCAACATCGGCGTGGGCGACAGCCCGCGTAACCGTGGCGACCTGAAGAAGTTCTGGGACATCGTCGGTTCCGTGCCCTCGGTTAAAGATGCGAAAATGGACAGTTTCTGAATCTTGTCACCTGCAAAGCTGTCCGCGAAACCTGATTTGAATAGCGCGTGTAACGTGCCGCCCTCGATTTCATTGTCATGAGGCGGTCACGGACACCGGCCATGCTCGTTGTCTTGAATTGGGGAAAAAAGGCCGCGTGCTCGTTCCTGGAATGCGGCTGCCTTCCGCAGGGATGTTCATTTTCCCGGGGGTGAGTTTACCATGCCCGGTTGTGCAGAAAATCGCTCTTATCGTCGGATGAGCCACAGGAGCGAAGGGCGTTTCCTGTCAATTCTGCTGTGGTTGCAAGTGGCGGCGCTTCTGACGCTCCCGCTCGATCGCGCTTTTCCCGTGGAGTGGCATCCGAGCGCTCCCGTTCGCGTGGCGGTTTACGATGTACCGCCCTACGGCGCCGTGGGTGTGAACGGTGGACTGTCCGGCGTGAGCGTCGACCTGTGGCGCCGGGTCGCGGAGGAACTGGGATGGGAATATAAATTCACGCCAGTTTCCCAGATGGAAGCCATCCTCGGTGGACTTGAACAAGGCCGCTTCGACGCGGCGGTCGGCGCTATTACGATCACCCCGGAACGGGAGGCTCGCGTTGACTTCTCCTATCCGGCTCATCGTTCCGGCGTGGCGGTGGCCTTGCGAAAAGAGACGGGCCCGCTTGCGGCCATCTCGTCCTATCTGACGGTGGCAATGGACCTGGGCTATCTGATCCTGGGAATTTTCGCCTTACTGGTCTTGCTTGGCGCCGTCATCTATGTCGTCGAACGTCCCGGGCGTTCACGAACGGAAGCGCAGGACGGCAGCGTGACCACATTTCGCGAGGGCCTTTATTGGGCCGTCGTCACGATGACCACCGTCGGCTACGGCGACAAGACGCCGAAAACGCCTCTTGGTCAGCTTGTGGCTATCGTCTGGATGTTGACGAGCCTCGCGCTGGTCTCGTTGTTGTCGGCCAGCCTCGTATCGCGATTGACGGCTGAACGCGTCGAAAACAGCACGATTCGCACAGAACGAGATTTGAGTGCGAGAAAGCTGGCGGCGGTCGCACAATCCTCCGGAGCCGAGTATCTCGACGGGTTGCAACTCAAATATCAGAAACATGAGAATTTGGCAGAGGCTCTATCGTCCTTGGCCAATGGCCGGTCGGAGGCTGTCGTCAACAGCGTGGGAGCCCTGCAGTATTTGGTGGCTTCGCGCTTTGCGCAAGGCATCTACGTGCAGCGCGCTCTTCTCGCTCCAGCCTTCATGGCCATCGCGCTGCCGGAGAACAGCCCGCTCAAGCGGCCCATCAACCGCGCCCTCATCAAAATCACCGCCAGCCCCGAGTGGAAATCGGTCGAGGAGCTTTATTTCGGGCAATAATTGTTTGGCAGCGTGTCAGAAGGCCGACGGCACATAAAATGCGCTCAAAGCGCGCTTCCGTTCGAAACTCGAGGAGTTCTGCAGTTCCGGCAAAGCGAGGGTCCGCGTTGGAAGATCGCGGTAGGGAACCTGGCTTAAGAGATGATGGATGCAATTCAGCCGGGCCCTCCGCTTATCTTCCGCGTCGACGATCCACCAAGGCGACCCCGGACGATGGGTGCGCTGGAACATGGTCTCCTTGGCCTTGGTGTAGGTATCCCACCGCCTGAGGGACTCGATATCCATGGGGCTCAGCTTCCATTCCTTGAACGGGCTATTGAGACGCGCCGCAAGGCGGCGGCGCTGCTCCGCGAGCGATATGGATAGCCAATACTTGATCAGAACGATGCCTGAGCGCGTTATCATGTTCTCGAAATGAGGAACGGTCTCGAAAAACTCTTCATATTCTTCGTCCGAACAGAACCCCATGACCCGCTCGACGCCCGCCCGGTTGTACCAGCTGCGGTCGAAGAACACGATCTCCCCGCCTGCCGGAAGATGCGTGACGTATCTTTGGAAATACCACTGCGCCCGTTCGCGTTCGGTGGGCGTCCCCAAGGCCACCACGCGGCACAGCCGCGGATCCAATCGATGGGTGATGCGCTTTATCATGCCGCCTTTTCCGGCGGCGTCGCGCCCCTCGAAAATCACAACGATCTTGAGCTTTTTGGCGTGAACCCACTTTTGCAATTTCACGAGTTCGCACTGAAGCCCAAAAAGCGTCCGGTCATAGATCGCTTCCCGAACAGCCTCATGCGCGTAGGGATCGGAAATCTCCCAGACGAGCTTTGCAAAGCGCTCCGGGTCGATATAAGCACCGCCCGGCAGAGCCGGTAACAGGCGTGTCACTGAGAAAGCTCTGTTTTCAATGCCATTTTCGCAGGTCATTTCAGCTGCATGGTGCGTCACAAAAGCTTCAAGAATTGTTTGTGTAAACGATATATAGGAACGAAGTTTTTACAACATAAAGTTGTGCCGCCACATGGCAACGATGGCGGCGCGATCGAAAGCAGCTTCTGAACTGTGGCGCTTAAACGCCCGTGCCGCTACTTCTTGCAGCCCGCTTCGGTATGCCTGGGCTCCGGCTCGTCCCAATCGTTGGCCGGCAATTTGTCAAAGGGGGCCGTGAACGCCTGCCGCACCATGCGAAACCCGGTCGGAACGGGATTGCCGGGCGCATAATCGGCAATCCAGAAGAAATCATAATTGGAGTCCGGCCAAGTCTTCGGCACATCCCTCATCTGGTCGAGGTTCAACAGCTGGCGCAATGTGACCGGCTCTGATTGATCCTTTTCGAGCTTCGATTTAGCGATATGGTTGTGTTCCCAGGTTATGACGACGATTTTGCCGGCATAGCGAGGGTCGTTGAGCACAGCCTGCGCGGCTTCCTGGGTGAGGCGGGCGAGTTCAGCATCCTTGGCTTCGTCATCTTCGTGCTTTTCGTGGACCTTGTAGACCGTAACAGGCACATCCCAGCTTTGCGCCGCTGGCGTAATCGTCTCAATCGTGTGTGGCGTGACGGCGAGAAAAGCCTCGGGCTTCTCCCCGGCTGCGAACAAGGATTGCGCAGCTCCCCTGCCGAGAAACTGGCTGGCCAGAGCCTGCGCGCGCTGCGCTCCAATTTCGCATAGCTCTTTACGATTCAGTTTTTCGGCATGCCGTAAAATGATGATCCGTGCAGGCCCCGCCCAAACTTGACCCGATCCCAATAAAACCATCACAACAATCCCAAAACACCGCAATAAAGAGCCGCGCATGCCTTTGCTCCGTTGCTCGCTGGTTACGATCCAGTGCAGGCCGCGTCGAAGGACCGCGATCGCCCTTCGAAAGCGCTCGGCCTAACCATAGGTAGCTAGGCCTTACATAGAAAGAATGACAGACCACCGACCCCGGCCCCGCGAAATTTTTTATGACCGCGAAACGATGGCGCGGCCGCTCTGATGTTTTGGACCTTTTGGGCGCGCAAATTCAGGCAGGAAATAAATGCCGTTAACCATCGCGGGTTAACGCTTAAGCGGCTTACCGTAACTTGATTACTGGGATGTGTTTCCGCCAGTTCCGTCGTCTTGGCCGCCCTTGGAGGCCCCTTGGAGGCGGCCATCCAGAAAAATAAAGTGTATTCCAAGTTATAACTGGATGGCCGGGTCAACCCTCGGGTCAAGCCCAAGGGCATGGCCCGGCCATGACGTTGGAGCGAAAATTCGCCAATGTTTTCATGGCTTCTTCTGCTGGCGGAAACATGCGGGTCATCAAGTACCGTAATGGCGCGCCGGGCGATTGTAAGATGCCATAGGCTTACAAGGCGGACATAGCGGGACAATCGAGATCGGGAATCGATTGCGCTTCCGGCTCAGCGTGAGCCGCGTTACGCCCAGAAGCGGCTGCGGGACTTGAGCCGGCGCCACTCTTCCTGTGCATGTGTCCAGGTTTCGACGGCTTTTTCCTCGATGCCATCCGAGAACGATGCCGGGTGCAACGGCGCAGTCCGGCCCATTACCGCGCTCGGCAGCAATGATGGGAAGCTGTTCGGCCATCCGAACGTCATTTACGTAGCCAAAGACGTCCTGCAATGTCCTCAGCTGCTTGACGAAAGGCTTGACATCCTTGCTTGGGAAGACTGGCGCAAAGAACTCGATCAAATAGCGCAGCTTCTTCAGGGAGCGGCGCATCTTATGTTTCTCTTCCGGGTCAAGCCGGTCTATGGCACGGCCGCATTTTGCAACCTTCTTCCAGCGCTTTTTCAGGGCGTGTTTCGCGTAGTCTTCGATGGACTGCTGTTGCAGCGACGGGTCTTTCTCCAGCATGACCGGCCAAAGCGCCAAGCTTAAAAGCAACCGCGACCACCCGTCACTTCGAAGACACCGGCGCGCCGAATCCCGCTTGGCTGCGCGATGTGTCTGAAGCGCGCAAAGGAGGGCGTCGAAACCCCCCTTATCCTGAACGGCGCCTGCGACTGGGGCGTAGATGTCTTCGATCAAGACGTCTGCATCCCTGAGTTCTCCCACGGCGCGGGCTATGGCGCGGGCGTCGTCCTCAAGCTGGTGGAAGGCTGGCGTATCCAGGAGCGGCTTCAAGGCCCTGTGCGCGGCACGCAGCCTCGTCAGGCCGACACGAAGCTGGTGGGGGCCTTCGGCCACATCCGTTTCAAGGACCACGGTTCTATTGTGGATGATTTGCTTACCCGCCGAGCGAAAGACCGCCGCGAAGGCCAAGCCGCAGCTTTGGCCTATTTCGACATCGGCCTGGCCGGCCTTGGCCGGTGCGATATCGGGGCGCTCGTCCGGAATCTTAAGAAGAAGCCGATAACCCCGCTCCGCTTTGCTCATCGGGGACAAATGCACGGCGTGGCCGGCGAAAAGCTCCTGAGCGACGCAGAGCAGCACTTTCGGATCCCCCTCGATGAGTTCGAGTTCCGCCTCGCGGATCGGCGTCTTTCGCCTTTTGGCACGCGCCTCGCCTCGATCCAAGGCAAGCTCGACAAGGCTGTCGCCTGTCTCCAGCTTGTAAGATGTCCGAGTAACGCGGGTTTCGAAAGCCCGTTCCAACGAGGAGCCACTTACGGCTTTCGATAGCTTGCGACGCAGGCCTTTGTCGCTGATACGCTCGAGATCGGGCTTGAGGCTGCCGACGGGCGCCTCAACCTCTATTGGATTGGAGACTCCGTTCTCAAAGCGAACATCGGCCTTTACCGTCTGGACGAGGCCCTTGCCGTCGTCACGCACCCGGAGCGCAATCCCCAGATCGCGAAGCCGAAAATCCGGCGTGTCGTAATAGATGGATTTCAGAATTTTCTGCGACTTGCCATCCCCCGGCTCGGATAATCTCGGATGCGCGAGGAGCCGCTCAAAATCCTCCTCGGAGAGCGCAAGCTTGAGTTCCAATTCACGGTTGGCGAGCATAGGCAGCTGTGTTGCTCATGGGAGCGGGAATGGTAACACACTCGACCGAACTTGTGATCCTAATATCTCTGGCCAGGATGTCGTGGGCGGCCAAGCCGAGAGCGCGGCTCGGGACGCCTTGCAATGACAGTCGGTTAGACGGCCCGACAAAGGCAAGGCTGGCCGGCTGGAACGAAATAGCCGCCTTCAGCCGCGAGCGGGGCTCCCAAGCTTGCGTACCTTTGTTACGTCGGAGCGCGTAAAATCGGGATCGGTTCCGCCTTGATTACCCGGCTGTTTCCGCCACCGTCGTCATGGCCGCCCTGGAGGCGGCCATCCAGAGAAATACAAGATTGTCTTACGACTGGATAGCCGGGTCAAGCCCGGCCATGACAGTGGAGTGGAAATTCGCCAGTGTTTTCAAGGTTTCTTCTGCTGGCAGTCTGTCGGCCTTGAAAGGCGAAGCCTTGTCCGGGATCGCAAAAGGCGCTTTGATTTATAGCGGCCTCTTTGTTTGCTCGACGCAGGTCAGCCAGTCCCGTGAGCGTTGTTCTGGGTCTGGATGAAAGACGACATCGCTCACGACCGCGATGCTATCGGCGCCCGCCGCGAACACCTGCGGCGCGCGCTCGAGCGTGATGCCCCCGATCGCCACAAGAGGGCGCTTTGCAAGCGCCTTCCATTTGCCGATCCGCTCAAGGCCCTGCGGGGCCCAGGGCATCACCTTGAGCGTTGTTTGATAGATGGGGCCGAGCGCCACGTAGTCCGGGTCTTCGCGCAAGGCGCGATCCAATTCCTCGTGGCTATGCGTGGAAAGTCCAAGCTTGATGCCTGCGCGCCGGATCGCTGCCGTGTCGGCGGTCTCGAGATCGCCCTGGCCGAGATGCACGAAGCCCGCTTCGCAATCGATGGCCTCCTGCCAGTAATCGTTGACGACGAGTTCGCAGCCATGGGCGCGGCACGCCAGGAGCGCCTCGCGGATCGCCGGGGCAATGGCGGTTTGCGGCACGTCCTTCAGCCGCAGTTGGACGAGCTTCACGCCAACGCGCGCCAGCCGCTCGACCCAGCCCGCATCCGGTACGACGGGATAAAATCTAGGAAGCGCGTGCGATCGAGGAAGGCAAGGCCTGCGACCGGGGTTGATGGGCTGGCCATATCGCGGGGCGGCATGATGCCGGCGCGATAGGCAAGGCGGCCCGCTTCGATGGCTTTCGCAAAAGCCGCCGCCATCGCGACGGAATCGCGAGCCTTGGCGACCGCCGTATTGAGGAGAACGCCGTCGAAGCCGATTTCCATGGCCTCCGCTGCGTGGGAAGGCGCTCCGATCCCGGCGTCGACGATGAGCGGGGTGTCGGGGAAATAGGCGCGCAGGCTCCGCATCGCGTAGGGATTCATAAGGCCGCGCCCCGTGCCGATTGGCGCCGCCCAGGGCATTAGAACCTGGCAGCCGGCGCCGAGAAGCCGCTCGGCCACGCTCATATCCTCGGTGCAATAGGGGAAGACCTGGAAGCCGTCCCGGCACAAGGCTTCCGCTGCTTCGACGAGGCCGAAGACCTCGGGCTGCAGCGTATCGTCGTTTGCGATGACCTCGAGCTTCACCCAGTTCGTTTCGAAAACCTCGCGCGCCATCTGCGCCGTGGTGATGGCTTCCCGCGCCGTGTGGCAGCCAGCGGTATTGGGAAGAATGTGCGCGCCGAAGCTCTTCACGAGGTCCCAGAAACGCGAGCCCGCGCCCGCGTCGCGGCTGCTCTCGCGGCGAAGCGAAACCGTCAATATGTTTGCGCCAGAGGCCTCGACAGAGCGGCGCATGATTTCGGGCGAGGGGTAGAGGGACGTGCCAAGCAGCAACCGCGAGGGGACTCGCTCGCCATAGAGTGTCAGGAGATCCGGGGCTTCCTCCGCCCTGTTCGTGCGGGAACTCATGCTTCAGCCTCCCTGCCGGGGGGAAAGAACTTCAATGGCGTCGCCTTCTGCAAGCGCAACCGTCGCCCGCGCCTTGGCGGGAACGAAATCGCCGTTTCTTGCCGTCGCGACCTTTGCTTCGGAAAAGCCCAGCTCGCGGCACAGCTCCTCGAGGCTTCCTGCCGCGGTGACGCGAGCCTCACCATTCACCGTGATCTTCAAAGAGAACTCCCTCAGCTTTGGCGCCCGACTCTATATAGTCGGCCACGATCTCAGCGAGTATGGGCGAGACGAGAAATCCGTGCCGGTAAAGGCCATTCACGAAGATGCGCTCGCCGCGCACGATGATTTTCGGCGTATTGTCGGGAAAGCTTGGGCGGACGCCTGCGGCGATCTCAACGATCCTCGCCTCACCAAGCTCAGGAAGCAAGGCATAGGCGCAGGATAACAGCTCCATCGTCGAGCGCAAAGTGGCCGGGCCGCCATCCGCGCTTTCGATCAAAGTAGCGCCGATCATGAACTGGTTTGAAGACCACGGCACGATGTAGAAGGGGACGCGGGGATGAAGAAGCCGGATTGGCCGCTTCAGGCAGACGTCCTTGGCTTCGATGAGGATGCGTTCGCCGCGCACGCCGCGCAAGGTCTTGAGGTCATCGCGCGCGCCAAGTCCACGGCAATCGATAATGACCCCGCCGCCTTCTCCGTCACACGCGCGCGACTGGCAGACGACGCCCATGCGCCGTAGCTCGCGCGCAAGGTAAGCCATCGCCGCGCCTGGTTCGACATGCGCTTCATCGGGAAAAAAAAGCCCCTCGTGGAAACGCCCGCCAAGCGCCGGCTCAAGCTCGCTCAACTCCGCCGCGGCCACTCGCCGGTGCCCGTGCGTGAGAGAGGCGAACCGCTCGTAGTCGGCGCGATCGCGGGCCGCCGCAACAACCAGCGTGCCCGTTGTTACCATTTCGGGATAATGTTCCCGCCAAAGGGGCAAAGCTTCGAGGCCGAGCTTGAGGGCCAGCTCATGTCCTGGTTCGCCCTCGCAATAGGGCGCCAGCATCGCGCCCGCGAGCTGACTGGCTCTTACGCCCCCAGGTATCCCGGCGCGATCCCACAAGGTGACGTCATGGCCCCGCCTGCGCAGCATGAAAGCCTGCCATAAGCCGACGATGCCTGCGCCGAGAACGTCTATTTTTACCATGCTTGGTGATTTGGCGGAGATTCAGGAAAAAAGCAAGCAAGCGAGCTTCGGGGGCGTTTCCGTTCGCTTTCGGGGGCAAAAAGAACGGCATTCCGGTAGGGGGCTGATTTACCGGCGGTTTCTGGCTCGCTTGCTTGCTTTGGCCATCAACGGGACGATGCGGGCGCCCATTGATGTTCTGTGTTTGTTCTAAAAGAACTCCAGCCTTGTGTCAAGCGCCTTTCAGGCGTACAGACAAAGCTCTTTTCGAAGGGCCGCGCCATGAACATCGTGAAAAAATCATCCGCATTTACAGTCGACAGGGCAGCACTCGCAAGAACATCTGCCGGTGGATATCCCAATACAAGACTAAGACGGCCGAGGCAGGCGCCATGGTCGCGCGCTCTTGTCGCAGAGACGACGCTTTCGGCGTCGAACCTGATCTGGCCGATTTTTGTCGTCGACGGCAAAATGGTGCGGCAGCCCATTCCATCCATGCCGGGTGTCGAACGGCTTTCGGTGGACCTCGCGGTGAGCGCGGCGGAAGAAGCGGCCGAGCTGGGCATTCCCGCGATCGCGCTGTTCCCTTACACGCAGACGAACCTTCGCGACGATTCGGCGAGCGAAGCATTCAACCCTGAGAACCTCGTTTGCCGCACGGTTCGCGCCATCAAGGCGCGCGTGCCGCAGATGGGCGTCATTTGCGATGTCGCGCTCGACCCCTACACCTCGCATGGCCACGACGGTCTTCTGATCGAAGGCGAGATCGCCAATGACGAAACGCTCGAAGCGCTGATCCGTCAGTCTCTGACGCAGGCGGAAGCCGGTTGCGATGTGCTGGCGCCGTCCGACATGATGGATGGGCGCATCGGCGCGATCCGCGAGGCGCTGGAAGGGAACGGCTTCAAGAACACGCTGATCATGTCTTACGCGGCCAAATATGCGTCCGCCTTTCTATGGCCCGTTCCGGGATGCGGTCGGATCGTCCGGCACGCTGAAAGGCGACAAGCGCACTTACCAGATGGACCCGGCCAACACCAACGAGGCCATCCGCGAGGTCTCGCTCGATCTGGCCGAAGGCGCGGACATGGTCATGGTCAAGCCCGGCATGCCCTATCTCGACATCGTGCGCCGCGTTTCGGAGACCTTCCAGGTGCCGACCTTCGTGTACCAGGTGTCGGGCGAATACGCGATGCTGGTGGGAGCCTTCCAGAACGGCTGGCTCAGCCGCGAGCGCGTCGTGCTCGAAAGCCTGATGGCTTTCCGGCGTGCGGGTGCATCGGGAATCCTTACATATTTCGCTGTCGAGGCCGCCCGACTCTTGAAGGCCGCTTAGGCAAAGGGCATGTAACCACGCAACTCCTCCTGCTTTAGGAGCGCGGAGGGTGAGGCGTGGACATGGCTCTACAAGCTGACGACGGTTTCCAGCGGCCCGTGGTCGGCTTGCCTGAGATAAGGGCGGCGTCAAGCCGCTTGCAGGAAGCCATCCTTTGGACGCCAGCCGTGGGAGCGCCGAAGCTTTCGGCGCTTTCCGGGGCGCGCATCTCCGTCAAATACGAGAATATGCAGGCCACGGGCAGCTTCAAGGAACGCGGCGCGCTCCTGAAGCTCTTGTCGCTCGACGACGTGGCGCGCAAAAGAGGCGTGATCGCGATCTCGGCCGGCAATCACGCGCAGGCTGTCGCCTATCACGCGGCACGCCTCGGCATCCCGGCGACGATTGTCATGCCGGTGCATACGCCCTTCAACAAGGTCGGGAACACGGAAGGCTACGGCGCAAAAGTCATCCTCTTCGGCGAAACGGTGGCCGAATCCGGGACGCTGGCCAACCGGCTGATCGTGGAGCATGGCTTTACGCTGATTTATCCTTATGACGACCCGGTGGTGATTGCGGGCCAGGGTACCGCCGGGCTCGAATTCATCCAGGATTGCCCGGAACTTGAGTGCATGATCGTGCCCATCGGCGGAGGGGGCTTCATTTCGGGCGTTGCCACAGTGGTCAAGGCCCTGCGGCCAGCGATGGAAATTATCGGCGTCGAGGTGGAGAGCTATCCGTCAACCTATGCCGCTTTACGCGGGAAGATCGTCGAATGCGGCGGCGCGACCTTGGCGGAGGGTATCGCGGTCAAGACGTGCGGCGCCTGCACGTTGCCCATCATCCGCGAGCTTGTCTCGGATGTGATTTTGGTGAGCGAAACAGCCATCGAGGAGGCGATCTTTACGCTTGCGAGCGTGCAGAAGACGGTTGCCGAAGGGGCCAGCGCGGCCGGGCTTGCCGCGGTTCTGTCGAACAAAGAGCGCTTCGCCGGGCGGCGGGTTGGCCTGTTCCAGAGCGGGGCCAACATCGACTCCCGCGTGCTGGCGTCCATCATCATGCGCGGGCTGGAGCGCGAGAGCAAAATTGTGTCGCTGCGCATCACGGTCAGCGACAGGCCGGGGACGCTCGGTGAGGTCTCCAGCGAGCTCGGCCGCTGCGGAGCCAACATCCTCGAAGTGTATCATCGCCGCTTTTATCTCGACGTACCGGCCAAGGGCACTCTTGTGGATATCGTCATCGAGACGAAGGATCGTGCGCACGCCGACGAGACCGTGGAGAAGCTCAGAAAGCGCGGGTTCAAGGTTGACCGCATGAACGGCGTGGCAGGCGATTAGCAGCGGATGGAGAATTGTAAATTGCCATCGGATGGCTCGGCGGGAAGCACTCTAAAGCATCGTGCGTTTAATCCGACGCGGGGCGTCCCTATGACCGTCGCCCCGGAATGCGCTCGGCGCATATCCGGGGTCGTTACAAATCGAAGCGCCTTTTGCGTTCCCGACAAAGTCTGCCTCAGGATTGGGGCGCAACGGATTCCGATTTTCCGCACGCTGCGCTAGCAGAAAGTTTTCAAACCGCACTCCTCTCTTTCGTGACCCCGCAGGGCCGCGGGGTCACGAAAATGGCGCGTGTCGACCGCACAGTTCCTCCGCTGGCTTCGGCCGGTCTCTGGAGAGGCAGTCTTGAAACCTGCCTTGAACTGCTCTACAGGCAGGGTTGTCAAGAGTTGGGGGCAACATGACAAACGAGCGGACATACGCCGTGCAGCCGCGGACAGAAAGCTTGGTTTCGGTCCTGTGCGGCGTCAGGCAGCTTATCCGGCGCGATCCATGGGTTGCGGGTTTCTTCATCTTCTGCGGCTTGGTCTTCATGGCCGACATCCTCGGGCCGGAGCTTTTTGGCAAGGGGAAGACAAAGGATTTTCACCTTTGGTTCGATACGGGCCGTGCGGTCTTGGAAGGGGGGGATATCTACGTCCAGGCGCCGGGCGGCCACCTGAACTTTCTGTACACCCCGTTCGCGGCGATTCTGCTGGCGCCCTTTGCTCTTTGGGGAAAGCCGGTCTGCTACGCCCTCTTGGGATTGGTCAACTGGGTGGCCTGGATGGCCGCGATCGTGTGCTGCCTTAGGTATTTTCCCGTGGCGCGCCTCAATCGCTGGGTTGTCGCCTTGCCATCGGCACTCATAATCAATTTGATTACCGAGACATTCGACCTCGGCCAGCCGAACATGATATTGCTTGCCTTTGTTCTTCTTGGCTTCGCGGCAATCGAAGAAAGGCGCCCCGGAATTGGAGGGGGGATTATAGGTCTGGCCGCTGCCGTAAAGGCCTTCCCAATCGCAATATTGCCTTATCTCATCGTGAGGCGGCAGTTCAAAAGTGCTGCCGTCATGGCTGTGGCCATTCTTGGATTTTCGATCATCGTACCGGCCATCATCATGGGGCCCCAAAAAGCGATTTCGGATATCAAGATCTGGGCAAACTCAATGACCAGCGTTGATGAGAACGGCTTTGCTCAGCGCGACCATGCGTGGGGCCGAAAGAATCAATCGCTGCTTGCGGTCACTCATCGTCTGACACGGCGGCTTGACGCGGAAAGGTCGTCCGACCCGGAGAAGCAATGGTTCGTCAATATTGTGGACTTGGGTTATAGGGGAGCAAACATCGTTTTTGTGATCGCTGCGACGGTATTCGGTGCGGCTTTTCTCTGGCTCCTATCCAGAACGGACTATCGCCATCCAAGAGCCAGAGCTTTCGAATTGGGAGTCCTGCTGTGCCTCGTGGTGATCGCGAGCCCGCTCGCCCGGATGTATTATTTCGTATGGCTGCTCTTTCCGATTTCCATGCTGGTGCAATCTTTGTTTCTGCACGAGAGCCGCGAGGTGCGGCGCAGCATCATCGTATCTCTGGGAGTGGCGCTTTTCTGCATGGTGCTCAGTGTGAACGGAATGCCCGAGATTTTTGCCGGCTATGGCGCCATGCTGTTGTGTGCGGTGATTATCGCCGCAGCCTGCGCACGGGAGGCGATAAGAGCGAGCGGAAAAGTAGTGCCGGAAGACGGCCGGGATGCAGCACTTCGGCTTGAGCCTGCGGCTTCGTAGAACTCAGCCCGTGCAGCGCGGCCTGCCGCTGCGCCCGTCCCGAATGAGCGCAGCGCCCCACCGAGGTTGAGGATCAAGGCCCGGCTTTTTCGATTCCCGCCAGCCATGAATCTTACGTCGCTCACGGATGCGAAGCCGCCGCCATCTTTCGCGGGGACATGAAAAGGCAGCGACTAGCGCAGCGTGCGCAAAATCGGGAACCGGTTGCGACGGCTGGGAATATACCGCGATGCATCGGGGCGGCGATCATGGCGACGCACGCGAGTTGGGATGCGTCAGGAAGCCTTCACCAGGCTATCGTGGACGACGCTTGCCGCGCGCGCTTTCATAAACATTTCGTTCACTGCAGCGAGCCTTCATACTTATGTGGTTAACAGAAGAGCGCCGGAATTACTTCCCACCGTGTGTTGGTAAAAAAGTTCTTTATTCGGCGCGAAACGGAGGAAAGCCGCGCCTAAGACCGGACAAAGGGAGGCTACTGTAAGCCATTGAAATTGCTATAAGTTTTATTGTTAACAAATGACCCATTAAATAAAATCTAATGCGGGAATTTTTCCATTTACTGGGACGAGCAAAAGTCCGTTAAATATGTTTTGAAATCGCAAATTAACGCTTGCGAAGGCCGAAACTGCACCGCGCAGGCAGCGGCGATAGCGGCCCGTTCTGTCGTTTTACCCAGAGTTATCAATGGCTTAAACGCGCTTAAGCCGCGTTAACCTGGCGTCAAGGCGATTTCGCTGAAGATCTTTCAGAAGAAGGAATGCCGCCATTTGCAGGATGCTACAAAATGAACCATGCCGCCCGCGTCCGGTTAAACGCACGTGCCGTAGCCCCGGCAACTCATGTTCTAACGATCCCGGGCACGGCCCAGGGGCCGTTCCGGGTTTATAAGAATGGCCGTCAGCCGACGATCTCGCTTTCCTGGAACACAAGCCCGATTTCGAGCACCGCATTATCGACGCTGTCCGAGCCATGCACGGAATTGCGCTCGATATTCTCGGCGAACTCCTTGCGGATCGTCCCCGACGCGGCATTCGCGGGGTTGGTTGCGCCCATGATCTCGCGATTCTTGGCGACGGCGTCTTCGCCCTCGAGGATCTGCACGACGATTGGCCCGGAGGTCATGAAGTTGACCAGGTCGTTGAAGAAGGGCCGCTGCTTGTGAACGGAGTAAAACGCAGCCGCGTCCGTCTCGTCCCAATGCACCCTTTTCTGGGCGATGATGCGAAGTCCCGCATCCTCGAATTTCGAAATGATCTTGCCGGTTATGTTGCGGGCTGTGGCATCGGGTTTGATGATCGAAAGCGTGCGCTCGACGGCCATGTGTTCGCCTTTTCGTGAGTTGGATGAGATTTTGGTCTAGGCTGAATATAGGGTTAGCCTGGGAAGCTGACAGTGCGGCTTATATAGAAGCCTTCCCGGAGCGGCAAGCTGGCGGCGAAAGCCATGAACAGGTCAATGCATGAAAAGGAGGCAATCGAGGCTCATACGCGACTTGGACTGATTGATGTTACTCACGAGAAGCCATGGAAATCGGCAAAACCCTGATCGTAATTGGCGCTGTCCTGGTTGCCGTGGGGCTGATCTGGCTCGCAGGCTCGCGTCTCGGGCTCGGCCATTTGCCGGGCGACATCGTCATCGAGCGCGAGAACTTCCGCCTTTACCTGCCGCTTGGAACGTGCCTGCTGCTCAGCGTCATTCTATCCGCCGTGTTCTGGATCATCGGCCGCCTGTAGCAGGAACTCGGTCACTTCCTTGTTCTTGATCCCGAGCGCCAGCTTGCCCGACCGCAAGGCGAGCGCCTTTTCGCCGAAAAGCTGCCGCCGCCAGCCCCTGAGCGCGGCGATGTCCGGTTCGTCGAACTGGGCGAGTTTCTCAAGGTCTTCGGAGCCTGCAAGCAGCCTCGGCGCGATGTTCAATTCCGCCGACACGGCCTTGAGCAGAACGCGCAGAAGCTCCACGGCGGCGGAGGCGGAGGCGGGCAAATCCGTATGGGCGACGGCTCCCGCGACGTCGGAAGGATCGCGAGCGAGTGCGGCTTCCACCGCGCGCAAAATATCCTCGCCCCGCGATTTCAGCACCTCCCGGGCGGAGCGAAGCCGCGACAGCGTGTCGAGCGACCGGGGCGCGTGCTTGGCGACTTCGTAGATGGCCTCGTCCTTGATGACCCGCCCGCGGGGGACATTCTCGTTCTGTGCGGTGCGTTCCCTCCAGGAGGCAAGCTCCATGATGATGGCCCTCGCTTGCCTCGACTTGCCTCCGAGTTTCAGCCGCTTCCAGGCATCCGCCGGATCGAAAGCATAGGTCTTCGGATCGATGAGAACCGCGACCTCCTCCTCGAGCCAGGATTCGCGCCCCGTTTCCAGAAGCCTCTGCTGAAGCCTGAGATAAATGTCGCGCAGGAACGTCACGTCGCCGACCGCGTATTCGAGTTGCTTCGCGTTCAGGGGCCGCACGCACCAGTCGATGGCCTGATAGGTTTTGTCGTGATTGCGTTTCAGGATCTTTTTGACGAGCGACCCATAGGAAATGGCTTCGCCGTGACCGAGCGCCATCGCCGCGACCTGGGTGTCGAAAAGAGGGCGGGGGATGACGCCCGCCTCCTGATACACGATCTCAATATCCTGGCGGGCGGCGTGAAAGACCTTGAGCACGGCTTCGTTCGCCATGAGAGCGTAAAACGGTGTCAGGTCGAGGCCCGCAAGCGGATCGGCGATATATTCCAGCCCCGGAGCAGCCATCTGGATCAGGCACAGCTTCGGCCTGTACGTGGTCTGCCGCATGAATTCGGTATCGACCGTTACGAAGGGCTGGCTGCTGAGCAGGTCGCAGGCTTTTCGCAAGTCTTTGGAGGACGTTATTACGGGCGGCAGTTCGATCATCGGGTCTTTATAGCTCAAGTTGTGGGCCGGCGCATAGAAGGGCCTCGCGTCCTTGACAAAAATCGCGGTCCGTGCGCTGGATCTCGCCAAGTTTTGACGCGCTCTGTGACGAGAGGGCCGACGTAAGTGTGTCTCTTTTAAGCCGCTGTGCCGCTCGCATGATGAAAATTTTCCGGGCGGCCCGGCTTTAATCCAAGAGGATGAGATCTGTGGAAAAAACCGCTCAACGCGGGCGGGCGAAATCCGCCATTTCCGGCAAGCAGGAACAGGAAGCTGCCGAAATCGAAAACCGGCAAAAAGAACGCAACAGCCGGCCTTGCCCCAGGGGCAGAAGGCGCCCTCGCGGATAGTTTGCATGCTTACCGGACCACGACTTGCGGCGCGCTCAGAAGAGCCGACGCGGGCAAGCCTGTGCGTCTCTCGGGCTGGGTTCATCGGGTGCGCGACCATGGCGGGCTGCTCTTTATCGACTTGCGCGACCATTATGGCCTTACGCAATGCGTCGTCGATCCGGAAGCAGGGGCTTTTGCCTCAGCCGAGAAGGTTCGCGCCGAATGGGTGATCCGCGTCGACGGCAAGGTAGTGATTCGCGAGGGCGACACCGTGAATCCGAACCTGCCGACGGGCGAAGTCGAGGTGCGAATCGCGTCGGTCGACGTGCTTTCCAAGGCCGACGAGCTGCCGCTCCCTGTTTTCGGGGAGCCGGAATACCCGGAGGAGATCCGCCTGAAGTACCGCTTCCTGGATCTGCGGCGCGATACCATCCACCGCAACATCATGAAGCGTTCCGCGATTGTTTCCTCGATTCGCCGCCGCATGACCGAGGAGGGCTTCTTCGAGTTTCAGACGCCGATCCTGACGGCGTCCTCGCCTGAAGGAGCACGCGACTTCCTCGTGCCATCGCGGATGCACCCCGGCAAGTTCTATGCGCTGCCGCAAGCGCCGCAGCAGTTCAAGCAGCTCATCATGATCGCGGGCTTTGACCGCTACTTCCAGATTGCGCCGTGCTTCCGCGATGAGGACGCGCGCGCCGACCGCTCGCCCGGCGAGTTCTATCAGCTCGATATCGAGATGAGCTTCGTCACGCAGGAGGACGTGTTCCAGGCAGTGGAGCCTGTGCTTCGTGGGCTGTTCGAGGAGTTCGGCGAGGACAAGCGGGTGACGGCGAAGTTTCCGCATATCCCTTACGATGAGGCCATCGCGAAATACGGCACGGACAAGCCGGATCTGCGCAATCCCATCGTCATGCAGGATGTGAGCGAGCATTTCCGGGGCTCCGGCTTCAAGATTTTCGCGGGCATGCTGGAAAAAGACCCGAAGGCTCGTGTCTGGGCGATCCCCGCACCGGGAGGCGGCAGCCGCGCCTTCTGCGATCGCATGAATTCCTGGGCGCAGCAGCAGGGACAACCGGGCCTCGGCTATATCTTTTTCCGTGAAGGCGAAGCGGCGGGACCGATTGCGAAGAATCTTGGCGTTGAACGCTCTGCGGCCTTGCAGACGCAAACGGGCTTGAAAGAAGGTGATGCCGTCTTCTTCGTAGGCGGGGATCCGGCGAAATTCTACAAGTTCGCGGGCGAGGCGCGCACAAAGGTTGGCCACGAGCTTAACCTCACGGCGAAGGATCGATTCGAGTTCTGCTGGATCACCGATTTCCCCTTCTACGAATGGAACGAAGACGAGAAGAAGATCGATTTCTCGCACAATCCGTTCTCGATGCCGCAAGGCGGCATGGAGGCGCTGAAATCCGCCGCGAAGAAGGGTGACGAGGCGCTGCTCCAGCTCAAGGCCCATCAATACGACATCGTTTGCAACGGCGTAGAGCTGTCCTCGGGCGCGATCCGGAACCACATGCCGGAGCTGATGTACAAGGCCTTCGAGATTGCGGGCTACGGGCCGGAAGTGGTTGACGCCAAGTTCGGCGGCATGATTCGCGCCCTGAAGTTTGGCGCGCCGCCGCATGGAGGCATCGCGCCCGGTATCGACCGTATCGTCATGCTTCTCTGCGGCGCGGACAATCTGCGCGACGTGACCATGTTCCCGCTGAACCAGCAGGCCGAAGACCTGCTCATGGGCGCGCCGTCCGAGGTTTCGGCGAAGCAGTTGCGCGAGCTGCACATCCGCCTCAACCTCCCGAAGAAGGAGTCTTGACCAAAAACAGCCATGCGTGATAGCTTTCATTCATGGCTACACCCGAACAAATCAAGGCTGCGCGCGCGCTTCTCCGCATGGAGCAGGAGGAATTGGCGCGCCGGGCGGGCGTCTCCGTGACGACGATCCGCCGACTAGAAGCGGCGGATCGCGAATACGCCGTGGCGCGGGAAACAGCCGAAGGTGTGCAGAATGCGTTGCAGGAGGCAGGCGTCGAGTTTATCCACGATGGCGTTTGTCTCAAGCGGCAGGAGGATGCCGAAGCTCTTTATAAGAAGCTTCTCGTTATCGCCGAGGAGAGCGCGCGGCTCCAGCAGGGTGGCCCAAAATTCACCGAAGACGATCTCTACGACGAGAACGGGCTGCCTGCGTGATCGCGATCGATAGTTCGGCGATGATCGCCATTTTGAGCATGGAAGCCGATGGTCCCAAGGTGCTGTGGGTGTTGTCGAATGCTCGAGCCCGCATGATGTCTGCAATGTCTTTCCTCGAAACATCGCTTGTGCTGGCAAGGCGGAGGGGGGACCCGGAGCAGGGATGGCAGGCGCTCGATGCTCTTGTAATTGAAGCGAGAATTGAACTTGTTCCCTTTGACGGTCCGCAAGCCGCCATTGCGCGCGCGGCCTTTCTCAAATACGGCAAGGGCCGGCACCCGGCGGCGCTGAATTTCGGCGATTGCGCCGCCTACGCCCTCGCAAAGTCAAAGAACGTTCCCCTTCTCTACAAAGGTGCCGACTTTGCCAAGACGGATATTGTGAGTGCTTTGTAGCGAACGCCCGGATTAGGGGTTTTCTGATCGCAAGCTATAACGTAGGGCAGGGTAGATGTTTTCAGAGTTTCTCGGCATAACCGCGGCACTCACTGCCATCATCGCGGTGCGCTATCTGCTTCTCTCCGGCGTGTTTTACTGGCTCTTGTGGCAACGCGGCGGCGAGAAGCTTCGGGCGAAGCGGCTGAACCGGGAGCGCCCCATGCGCGCGATCGTCATGCAGGAGATCCGGCTTTCGCTTCTGTCTTCGGTCGTGTACGCGGTCCCGGCCGCAATTGTGCTGGTGGCTTTGCTGCATGGCGGCACGGCCGTCTATTACGATTGGCGCGACTATGGCGGCGTTCCCTACCTCTTTCTGAGCTTTTTTGTCTATCTCGTGGTGCAGGACGCCTATTACTACTGGGCTCACCGCCTCATGCATCACCCGCGGCTGTTCCGCTGGATGCATGCGGGGCATCACCGCTCGCGCCAGCCGACGCCGTTTGCCTCATTCGCGTTCGATCCGGCCGAGGCGGCGCTGACCGGCTGGCTGCTTCCCGCCATGGTTTTCGTCATCCCGATCCACATCGTGCTGCTCGTTGTCCTTTTGCTTTTCATGAGCGTGGTTGCGGTTTTCAACCATTCGGGATGGGAGATCCTGCCGCGCTGGCTCGTGCGCGGACCTATCGGCGAACAACTCATTTCAGCCACTCACCACAGCTACCACCACATCCGGTTCGACCGGAATTATGGCCTATACTTCCGATTCTGGGACAGGATCATGGGCACGGATACCATGCCTCAGGAGGTAGCGCCGGGGACACGGCTTGGCATGCGCCCCGGGCAGGCCTAGAAAAGGTAGCCGTGGCGGTAGCCCCACGCGTCGACAAAGGAATCTTCCCGTGGATAGACAGGCGCAAACTGGCTGCCGGTGCCGGCTCCCTGGCTTTGGAGATAGTGAAGCGTTTGTTTGCGAAGGGTGGTCTCGCAGGAAAAGTTGCAGGGAACCCAAATTTCGCCTGGAAGAAGCACTTCGTCCCCGGCGGGTCCGTGCCTGACAGGAGCCACGACTTTTCGGGCACCGTACCAGAACTCGGCGTAGGCATAACGATAGGGCTCGCAGCAGCCCTGTGGAGGCTCAGCCGACTCCGGCTTTTTACTAAGTTCGGCGGTCTGGGCAACGGCTGCGATACCGAACACGCCTGCCGCAACGACGATTGAGCGCAGAATCACGCCATGTCCCCCCCTCTTATGAACGCTAAGTAGATTCATCGTGTTCGCCAACAGCGCCTGTGGCGCCCTAGTGAGAAAGTTCAGGCAGTGCAGCAAAAATGTTCGCTCCCGCCGCGCTCTCCACTAAGGTAACGGCGAAGCGAGCACATCAGACAGGCCATTCCAATGCCCTTTCTTCAGGGAGCCACCATATTCGATTATTGCGAGCGCGGACTGAGCAGCGATTTCTGGGCCGAGCCCTTGAATGCGCTAACAAATGGCGGCTTTATTGTAGCCGCGCTCGCCGGGGCAGTGATGATTGCAAAACGCCCCTCACATGAGCGCTCTCTTTGGCAGGTTTTCTTCGTTTTGAACTTCATCGCCATCGGGGTCGGAAGCTTCCTGTTTCACACCGTGCCAAACGTAAATACGGCTTTGGCAGATACGGGCCCGATCGGCATCTTCATGCTGACATATCTGGTTTTTGCGCTTCGCCGTTTTGGGGGCGCCTCTTGGTTTCTCACAGGCGTGGCCATCGCGGCCTTCATTGGCCTTATGGTGATGGCGTCCAGGATGCAGTGCTGGGATGGCCGCATGGGTTTTTCGCTCGGCGTTCCGCCGGGTGCCCAGGCCAAGTGTCTGAATGGAAGTCTCGGCTACGGGCCCGCGCTCCTCGCCATGTGGCTTATCGCGGCTTGGCTTGGACTGCGCCGGCACCCCGCTGCGCTTCTCATTTTCGCGGCGGCGCTGACCTTTGCAGCGTCCCTAACATTCCGCTCTCTCGACCAGCGGTTCTGCGCTGACTGGGTCGTCCTCGGGCATCGCATGGGGACCCATTTCGTCTGGCATCTCTTGAACTCGGTGACGCTCTTCCTGCTCCTTGTCGCGGCCATCAAATACGCCCGACGCAAGCAGGAAATTCTGCCACCGCATCCCAGGCCTGGGGCGTCAACCTACGCCGTTTCGTAGGCGCAGACAGACAGAGCCCAGGTCTGGACTTCAAGTCTACAGATTGAACATCGCCACCAGGGCCGCAACCAAGACACCGATGCAAAGAGCAAGTACTGTAGCAGACACCATTTCGTTTACCTCCGAGTTCGTGCCGGACCTGCCAAGTCCGTGCCGTCAAGCGATTTTAATCATTTCGAACGCATGAGGGCCCTCTGGCAAATCAAATTC
The DNA here is from genome assembly GCA_963829495.1 of uncultured Alphaproteobacteria bacterium. Lineage (GTDB taxonomy): Bacteria > Pseudomonadota > Alphaproteobacteria > Rhizobiales > Rhodomicrobiaceae > Rhodomicrobium. The sequence continues at coordinate 427,002 of CAWHIT010000007.1, read as the reverse complement.
GTGCCCGAACACATTTGCAGCGCTCGATCGGTCGGATCGCGCCTCGAACCCGTCTGGCTATCATCCTCTTCTTGCTCGTTGACGCAAGGCAAAAGAACGCTAATGTGCCTGGGCAAAATGTCATGCTCGCGGACGTGGCGAAACGGTAGACGCAAGGGACTTAAAATCCCTCGGCCGAGAGGCTGTGCGGGTTCAAGTCCCGCCGTCCGCACCAAGCAACACATCCTATCCGACGCGCGATCGTGAGATTCCGAAATCCATCGTATTTCGTTACGCGTCAATGGACGCTGAAAGGGCGTTTCCCTCGGCGGTTGTGCTACGAAGTCCCCCCTCGGCAGCTTCATCTAATAGTAATCTTGCGACCACTAGCAGGCTGCTGAAAAAGGTTTTTCGGCTTTCGCCGACACGCTCTAGGATCGAGCTGAATGCCGATTGAGCATATCCGCCTCGGTTCAGCTCGGCCACAGACCTCATTTCGCAGGCTTGTGGCAGTCAGCTTCGGAGTTTTTCAGCAGCCTGCTAAATAAACAGGGTATTACCCATTTGGGTGATCCGCTGCCGCCTCAGCTGAGTTAGATATATATATCAAGATAGCTTCTGACAAAGATCAATGCCAGGACTGGAAATCGTGTCGGCGCGTAGTCAATAGGAGATTGAAATGGAAGTTAGCTCTATTCCATTGTTCTTCGACAAAGCAAAGCCGGTTACACAGCAATCGAAAATTGCGGCCGTGGGTTCCGAGTTGGTGCTACCGCCGCCTTATCAGCGCCACGAAAATTCAAATCAGGACAGCCTGCTGATCGCTGCAAAAATGATGGGAGTGCTGGCGATGACATTGATTGCAATGATCGGTTATCTCGCGCTGCGGTAATCTCGAAGAACGGGCCGCCCTACGCGTGCCCTCTTAAAATTGGGACCAGGCAACAGCCATACTTGAGAGGTTGTCCTGCTTCTGCAGGGCTGGGCGAGCGCCCCCCTCTGCCAAGCTTAACAAGCGAAGGATGATCGCTTTTGCGCTGCGTCGTCATCGGCAGGCGCTGTGCGTCTCCGATTGCAAATCCAGTTGACGAAAATCCAGGTCGCCTTTCTTCCGAAAAGAGAACACATACTATGTGCGCGATTCACAGCACGATGACGTGCTGCGACGCCAGGGGAGGATGAGACATGAAGAGGACGATGTTGACCGTCGCCGCGTTGCTCATTTGCGTGCCAGCTGCCTTCGCCGATCCGAGCTGCCAGGAGCAAGCCACCGGCAAGAAGCTCGCGGGCGCGGCGCTGAAAAGCTTTATGACCAAGTGCGAGAAGGACGCGACGGCCACCTGCCAGAAGACTTCGACGGATAAGAAGCTGGCGGGAGCAGCGAAATCGAGCTTCGAGACCAAATGCGTGAAGGACGCGGTCGGCGCCAAGTCCTGATCGCAGCTACTCCGCCGTTTCCGGCTTGAACAGGTGGACATCGCCGCTGCTTGCGGCCTCTTCCGTGAGGAGAGAGAGGGCGAGCGGCACGAGCGCTTCCGGCGGCGGCAGTGTTTTCTCGTCTTCTCCGGGATAGGCCAGCCGACGCATGCGCGTGCGCACCTTTCCCGGATCGAGCAGATTTACGCGAACCGGCGTGGACTGAACCTCGTGGGCGTAGGTCTTTGCGAGAGCCTCCAAGCCCGCCTTTGAGACGGAGTAAGGCCCCCAATAGGCACGGCAGCGCTGTGCCGCTCCCGAAGTCAGGAGCAGAACGCGGCCTGCCGTCGAAAGCCGCAGGATCGGGTCGAGGGTGCGCAGAAGCCGCCAGTTCGCGGTCAGGTTTACGGAGAGCGTTTCGGACCAATCCTTTTCGCTCACATGGCCGAGCGGCGTGAGCGGGCCGAGAACGCCCGCATTGCCGACAAAGATGTCGAGCCGCTGCCAGCGCTCGTACAGCGTCGGGCCTAGCGTGTCGATCTGTGCGCCGTCCTTGAGATCGAGCCGCAACAGCGAAATGCGCGCGCCCAGCGCCTTTATCTCGTCATCGAGTTCTTCCAGCGCGCCTTTTGTGCGGGCGGTGGCGATAACCTGAGCGCCCTGCAGCGCAAGGGCCTTTGCGATTGCGCGTCCAATACCGCGGGATGCGCCGGTAACGAGCGCGACCTTATCGTCAAACCGAGGCAAAGCAGTATCCAAGGTCACGGCTTACACCGCCATCAGCGAAAGGCGGTGCTGCTGGCCAGGTTCCGGTCCATCCCAATCCTGGAGTGGTGTCGGATATTCGCCAGTGAAGCAGTGGTCCGTGAATTGCGGATAGTCCGGATCGCGTCTCGGGTAGCCAAGCGCGCGGTATGTGCCGTCGACCGAGAGGAAAGCCAGACTATCGCAGCCCAGGAGCTGCCTCATGCCTTCGACATCGTGATTTGCCGCCAGCAGCGAGCGAACGTCGGGTGTATCGATACCGTAATAATCGGCATATTTGATTGGAGGACAGGCGATCCGCATGTGCACCTCTCTGGCGCCGCTCTCCCGCATCATAGAGACAATCTTCGTCGAAGTCGTTCCGCGCACGATGCTGTCGTCGATCAGCACGATGCGCTTGCCTTCGACGCTGACGCTGGGCGTCGGGTTGTGTTTCAGCTTCACGCCGAGCTTGCGGATGCGCTGCTCCGGTTCGATGAAGGTGCGCCCGACATAGTGATTGCGAATGATGCCAAGCTCGAAGGGCAGGCCGGATTCATGAGCGTAACCAATGGCGGCGGGCACGCCCGAATCGGGCACGGGGATGACCACATCAGCGTCCGCGGGTGCTTCATGGGCGAGTTCCCGTCCGAGCGCTTTTCGCACGTCATAAACACAATGCCCGCCCATGATGGAATCGGGGCGGGCAAAGTAAATGTATTCGAAGATGCAAGGCCTCGGCTGGCAGCGAGGGAAGGCTCTGTGGCTCTCGATTCCGTCGTCCGAAATGACGACCACCTCGCCATTCTCAACCTCGCGGACGAAACGGGCGCCGATGATGTCAAGCGCGCAGGTCTCTGATGCCAGGATAGTTGCATTCCCCATTTTGCCGATGATGAGCGGCCGGATGCCAAGGGGATCGCGAATGCCGACCAGCCTTTTTCGCGTTAGTGCGCCGAGCGCATAGGCCCCTTCTATTTGCTGAAGTGCGTCCAAAATCCGCCCTACCAAACCGTCCCTTCGTTCGCGGCTTCTCGCGATGAGATGGACGATGACCTCGGTGTCCGATGTCGATTGGAAGATTGCTCCCGAGGAGACCAGTTCACGGCGTAGTCTCAGCGCGTTGGTAAGATTGCCATTATGGCAGAGCGCCAGACCGCCGACATCGAGATCCGCGAAAAGCGGCTGGACATTTCTCAGTGCGGTCTCGCCGACGGTGGCATAGCGCACATGGCCGATGGCCATCGGGCCCGGCAGGCGGTCAATGACGGATTTCTGATTGAAATGATCGCCAACGAGACCGAGACGGCGTTCCGAATGAAACTGGCTACCGTCGAAAGTGACGATGCCCGCTGCCTCCTGGCCCCGATGCTGGAGGGCGTGAAGCCCGATTGCGGTTAACGCAGCCGCCTCGGGGTGATTGAAAACCCCGAAAACACCGCACTCTTCATGAAGTCTGTCATCGCCGAAGCCAAACGGCTCCGTATTCGAAGCCGGTATGCCTATACACTCGTCCACTTCAGCGTCCTTCACCCACTATTCCGCTTCCTGCCCTTTGAAGCGGCATCTCATAAAAGGCTAAATCCCGCCCGCCTCAGGCTGGAGGCGAAGCTGGCGGCCGATCACGTTTAAATAACGACTCTGGGTTGTCAGGCAATAGTGATTTAATCGTATCTCCGGCGCTTTCAATGAGCGGCAGGGAGCGCGCTTCTCTCACCCATTTCGGCAGATTCTGGCGATCCACGATCTGACCCACGATGAGATAAGCGATAACGACCAGGATCAAGCCTCGCACAAGGCCGTAGACGAAGCCGAGAGTGCGGTCCACAGCCCCGACGCGGCTGTCGAGCACACGTTCGGAGATATTAGCGGTAAGCAGGCTGAAGACGATAAGGCTGGTTATGAACACGACGGCGATGAGGGTCGCATCGGCCAGCATCGGGGTATCGATCCAGGTGCGGACTTCGCCTTTGAAATTCGAATAAGCCAGAAGCGTCACGATGGCCGCGAGCGCCCATGACATGATAGACAGCATCTCCCTCGTCAGTCCTCTCAGCATCGCGAGAAAACCGGAAAAGACCATGATGCCTACGAGTATGATGTCGAGCCCTTGAATCGGCATGAGCCTTGCCCCTCCATGCGGATTGTACGACCGTCATGCTCCACGCCCGTATTAAGCCGCTTTATGCGAAATGAGTAGCCAAATCTTTCAGTTGTGGCAGCCTCGTGAGCTTCACGGCGAAGCCGTTGCCCAAAACTTCTCCCGCAGCTGGAAGGAAAGCAGAGCGAAAACCAAGCTTCTGAGCTTCCTTCAGCCGCACGGTCATTTGCTGAACAGGCCGTAGCGCCCCCGATAAACCGACCTCACCGAAATAGACGGTATCTTTCGGGAGCGCAATCCCCGAGAAGGCGGAGAGAAGCGCGGCGGCTACAGCCATGTCGGCGGCTGGCTCGGAGATGCGCAAACCTCCAGCGACGTTCAGGTAAACGTCCTGAGCGCCGATCTTCACGGCGCAACGCGCTTCCAGGACTGCGAGAATCATCGCGAGTCGGTTCTGGTCCCAGCCCACGACGGAGCGTCTTGGCGCAGCGTAAGGGGAGGGGGCCAGGAGCGCCTGGATTTCCACAAGAAGCGGACGGGTGCCCTCGATCCCTGCGAAAACGGCACTGCCGGCGACTTCGCCGTCGCCTTCACCCAAGAAGAGCTGCGATGGATTCGAGACCTCGCGAAGGCCGTCGCCATGCATGTCGAACACGCCGATCTCGTTTGCCGGACCGAAGCGGTTCTTCGTCGCACGCAGAAGCCTCAGATTGTGGGCGTTATCCCCATCGAAGGTCAGGACCGCGTCCACCATGTGCTCGATAACCTTGGGGCCGGCGATCTGGCCGTCCTTCGTGACATGTCCCACGACCACGATCACCGGCCCCCGCGCTTTAGCGAGCGCGATGAGTGACTGCATGCTGGCGCGGACCTGGCTTACGGTGCCGGGTGCTGATTCGATTGCCTCGGTCCACAGCGTCTGGATCGAATCGACTACGACGAAGTCGGGCATAGGCCCCTGTTCGACGGTCGCAAGAATGCGCTCCACGCAGGTTTCGGCGACGAGGCCGAGCGGCACCTTGGTTAGGCCGAGCCTGGACGCGCGAAGGCGAATTTGATCGGTGGCTTCTTCGCCCGAAAAGTAAAGCGCGCTGTGGCCCTGCGCCGCGATGGAGGCAGCGGCCTGTAGCAGGAGCGTCGATTTCCCGATGCCGGGCTCGCCGCTCAAGAGCACCGCAGAGCCCCGCGCGAACCCGTCGCCGACGGCCCTGTCGAGTTCACCGATGCCGGACGCGATGCGCTGTACGTCGCGGCCCGCATCCGCAAGGCTTTCGATCGTAGCGGCTTTGGCCCTGCGCTTCGCCTTGAGGCCGACCCCGCCCGGAGCAGAGAGCGCGCTTCCTTCCTGGGACAAGCTGTTCCATGTGCCGCATGTCGGACATTTGCCCTGCCATTTGCTGCTTGCCGCGCCGCAGGATTGGCAAACATAGTCCTGAGCGAGCTTCACCATGGGATTGTATCCCAACGAGAGCGGGAAAGCGCACCATTGTCATGGCCGGGCTTGACCCGGCCATCCATCAGGTCTCCCGGAACCTGCGCCCCTCTGGATGGCCGCCTCAAGGGCGGCCATGACAAGCAGCTCCTCTTACTCATCCAGATAAATCCGGTGATTGCGGTGGCTGAGCGAGGTCAGCACCTCATAGCCGATGGTGCCGCCGAAGGAGGCCAGCGTGTCAACGGTGACGCGCTCGCCCAGGACTTCGACCCAGCCTCCGCGATGGAGCAGCCCGTCCGGCGCTTCCGTCGCGTCGTAGGTAATCAAATCCATGGACACTCGGCCTAGAAGCGGAAGGCGATGCTCACCGGCATAAGCGGGTGCTCCCTCGGGCCGCGCATCGCTCGCCGAGAAGGCACGGAAGTACCCATCTGCGTAGCCGATGCAAACCGTCGCGATTCGGGTCCGGCGCTTCAGGGTATGCTTTGCTCCGTAGCCCACAGTTTGCCCTGCCTCTGCCCAATGGACTTGCGCGATGCGCCCGAACAGCCACACGACCGGCTCGATAGGATTTTCGGCGTTGAATTGTGCATTGCCTCCATAGAGAGAGATGCCCGGGCGGGTCACATCGAAATGAAACTCCGGGCCGAGAAAGATTCCGGCCGAATTCGAAAGGCTACGCGGCACGCCGGGGAACAAGGCCGAAAGCTCGGCGAAAATCGTTCGCTGAGCATGGTTCATTGCGCTTTTGGCATCGTCTCCGCAGGCTAGATGGGTGATAACGAGGCTCAGATCGAAGGAGGCGAGCACTCCCCAATTCTGCGCAAGCTGAAGAGCCTCGTGAGGCTTCAGGCCAAGGCGCGCCATGCCTGTGTCAAGATGGATCGCGGCGGGCAACTTCCCGCCCCGGCTTCGGCAATAAGCCGCCCACTCCAGAACCTCTTCGAGGCTTCCCAGAACAGGGCGGACGCGAAGCTCCTCGTAATAGGCGGCGTTCTCGGGAAGCAGGCCATCGAGAACGTAAATGATCGTATCCGCGGACCGGGCGCGAAGTGTTGCCGCCTCCGCAAAGGTGGCCACAAAAAAGGTGCGGCATCCTTCCTTTGCAAGCGCGGGGACGCAACGATCCGCGCCAAGGCCGTAAGCATTGGCCTTCACCACGGCTGCCGTTTCCACACCTGCAGCCCTGTCACGAAGCGTGCGATAATTGCGGCGGATAGCGCCAAGCCGCACGACAAGCGCAGCCGTGGCATGCGCCGGACTGTTCGAAAGCTGTTGGGCGATGTCTTGTGCGAAGGTCTCCGCCATCTCTACTCGTACCGTTCCGGCAGGCGGCTGTCATTGGCCAAGTCTCCAAACCGCGTGATATCGGCCTGGAATTGCAGCCTCACCGTGCCTGTCGGACCATGGCGCTGCTTGCCGATGACCACTTCGGCCAGCCCCTGCACCTGATCCATTTCATCCTGCCATTTCTGATGCTCTTCGACTTTTGTCATCGAGGGCTCTTTTCGCGAAACATAATACTCCTCGCGGAAAACGAACATCACGACGTCGGCATCCTGTTCGATCGAGCCCAACTCACGCAAGTCCGAGAGCTGGGGGCGCTTGTCGTCGCGATTTTCCACCTGACGCGAAAGCTGCGACAAGGCGAGAACCGGAACACACAATTCCTTCGCGAGCGCTTTGAGGCCGACCGTGATTTCCGACACCTCCTGAACGCGGCCCTCCTGCGAGCGCTTCGCTGACCCGGTTAGAAGCTGCAGGTAATCGACGACAATAAGGCCGAGTCCCTTCTGCCGCTTCAACCGCCGCGCGCGGGCCGCAAGCTGGGCGATGGAAATACCGCCGGTGTGGTCGATGAACAGCGGCAACGTCTGCAATTCCATGGCGGCGGATTGCAGCCGGGTGAATTCGGTATCGGTGATCTGGCCGCGTCTGATTTTTTCGGAGGGAATTTGCGCCTGCTCGGCGAGAATACGCGTCGCCAGCTGCTCGGAGGACATTTCGAGGCTAAAGAAGCCGACAATCCCGCCATCCACGGCCGCCTCGGTTCCGTCTCCTTTGGGAGCGGTCCGGAAGGCTTTGGCGATGTTGAAGGCAATGTTGGTCGCAAGCGCCGTCTTACCCATGGATGGCCGACCAGCCAGAATGATCAGGTCGGAGCTTTGAAGGCCGCCCATCATGCGGTCCAGGTCAATCAGCCCCGTGGAAAGTCCGGACAGCCCGCCATCGCGTTCATAGGCACGCGCGGCCATCTCGATGGCATCCGTTGTGGCGTCGCCGAAGGACATGAAACCGGAGCCGTATTTGCCCTTGTCGGCGAGATCGAAGAGGCGCTGCTCCGTCACCTCGATCTGCGCCTCCGGCGGCGCATCGACCGGCGAATCATAGGCCACGTTTACCATGTCTTCGCCGATGATGATCAATTCGCGGCGAACAGCCAGATCGTAGATCGCGCGGCCATAGGCTTGCGCATTGATGATTGTGGTCGCGGCGGCAGCCAGCCGGCCCAGATACTGGGCAACAGTCAATTCGCCAATCGGAGGCTCGGAATCGAAGAAGGTCTTCAGCGTGATCGGCGAGGCATGCTTCCCGGCCTGGATCAGCTTGGCCATGACCTCGAAAAGGCGGCCATGCAGCGGCTCGAAGAAGTGGTTCGGCTGAAGGAAGCCGGACACGCGGTCGAATGATTCGTTATTGATCAGGATCGCGCCAAGCAGCGCCTGCTCGGCCTCGATGTTGTGCGGGGCCTGCCGGAAGGGCAGCGCGTCCAGGCTCTCTTCCAGAGGGGAGCGGGCGGGGGCAACGGCGGAAAGTGCGGGGGTGCGTCTCATGGGGAGGACTAGACCTGATTCCCCAATTCGCCGAAGAAGCCGCGTTCTACGACCCGGCAAGCTTGCACAGTCTTCTGATTGCGTTGGAAGAAACGTAAACGGATGAAGCCTCGACTTGACTGAGGCACGGGAGTTGCCCCGAACTCGCTTTCCAACGCACAACGCTTCTCATTGAGAGCGCCCCGCCTCAGGCGGCGAGCCGAAAGCGTTTGCTGGCCTGGTCGTCCTCTTCCATCGCGCGGATCATTGCTTCGAAGCGCTCATTTTCCAGCACGTCATACGGATCATCATCGATGATATGCGCGCGCCAGAATTCTTTAAGCGATTGCTTAAATCGCTCCCGCAAGGAAGGAGATTGATCATGATCCATGCGGTGGCTCCCGTGACTAGAAACTGTACCCGGAATTCACGGTAAGCCAAAAATTCTAACGCTATGCTACCAGAGATGGCAAAATTGGGCGCGCGCTCTCAAGACTTGCGCGCCCGGCCTTTTAGAACTGTCCTCGCCCGCTCCAGGCTTCCGACGTTTCCTTGTTTGCTTTCCAGTTTCCCAGGAAGGTGAAGGCCTCATCGAGAAGGTGGGGCGTATGCCGTCCGGGGGAGTAATGGAGCGCGCGGTCATAATATTCTTCGAGAGCAGGCCTGAAATCCGGATGCGAACAATTCTGGATGACGACCTTTGCTCGCTGCCGCGGCGAAAGGCCGCGCAGATCGGCCAGACCTTGCTCGGTGACGATGATCTGAACGTCGTGCTCGGTGTGATCGATATGGCTCGCCATGGGCACGATGCATGAAATGTGACCGCCCTTGGCAATCGACGGTGTCATGAAAATCGATAGATAGGCGTTACGGGCGAAATCGCCCGAGCCGCCGATGCCGTTCATGATGCTGGAGCCGAGAATGTGGCTCGAATTCACATTACCGTAGATGTCGGCCTCGATCAGGCCATTCATCGAAATGATGCCAAGACGCCGGATGATTTCCGGGTGATTACTCATTTCCTGCGGCCTGAGAATAATGCGCTCGCGGTAGAAGTCGATATTGCGGTTGAACTCATCGGCGGCTTCCGGGCTCAGCGAGACCGCGGTCGACGAGGCCATGGTCATTTTGCCCAGCTTGATGAGATTGAGCATCCCATCCTGCAACACTTCCGTGTAGGCGGTGAGATTGTCGTATGGCCCATGCTCAAGGCCGGCCATGACGGCGTTTGCGACGTTGCCGACGCCGGACTGAAGCGGCAACAGCTCCGGCGGCATGCGGCCTTTTTTTATCTCGTAGCCCAGAAAATCGAGGATGTGACCGGCAATCCGGAAAGAGGTTTCGTCGGGCGTGGCAAATTTGGTATTGCGGTCGCTCGCATTGGTTTCGACCACGCCGATGACCTTGTCGGGATCGCAGCGAAAATACTTGTCGCCGATGCGATCGGACGGTTTCACAAGCGGGATAGGCTGCCTGTGCGGTGGCAGCCGCGTGCCGTAATAGATGTCGTGCATGCCCTCGAGGCCGGGATTCATCCAGGAGTTCACCTCAAGGATCACCTTGTCGGCCTGTTCCAGCCAGGTTTTGTTGTTTCCGATGGCCGTCGTGGGTATCAGCCGCCCGTCTTCCAGAACGCCTGAAACCTCGACGACGGCCACGTCTAGCTTGCCGAAAAAGCCGAACCAGACGAACTGCGCGACCTGCGAAAGGTGGATGTCGACATATTCCATCTGGCCGGCGTTGATTCGGGCTCGGCAGGTGGGGTCGGACTGATAGGGCAGGCGCATCTCGATGCCGTCGACGCTGGCGAGAGCGCCGTCAAGCTCGGGCGCGGTGGAAGCGCCGGTCCAGATGCTGATCCTGAACCGTTCCCCTGCCGAACGCAGCGCATTGATGCGATCCGCGAGGGCGGCGGGCACGGCCTTCGGATAACCGGAACCTGTGAACCCGCTCATTCCAACGTTCGAGCCCGCTGGAATTAATGCGGCAGCCTCCGAAGCCGTCATAATCTTGCTCCGGAGCGCAGAATTGAGCACGCGCGATCCATCCACGGCGGGACCCCTTTTCGATATGTGATGATAGTGTCGCGCAAAGCCGCGATGCGCCTCACAACGGCTATCCGCAGTTGTAAAGGCTAAGCTCGGAGGGGGAGTCGGTTCAAGGAATGCGCTGACGCAGCCGGGGTTTTGGGAAGCTGCCATGCATATAATGCAGCCCTGGGGAAACGCGTATGCGCGAGGACAAGCCTCGCGCATGGTTTCGTCCGCTACTCGGGCTGCGCGGCTTCGCTCTCGAAGAGAGCTTCGGCGGCCAGCGCGGCCTGCTCGGCGGCGTACTCGTCGCGCACCTTTGTCACATCCTCGCCTGCCGCCTGGCGCTGAGCTTCTTCTTCCGTGCGGGCGACGTTGACGGCAACCTTGATCGCGACCTCCGGGTGAAGGCCGACGCGCACATCATGGAGGCCCAGCGTCTTGATCGGACGGTCGAGGAGCACTTGCACACGGTCGATAGTGAACCCGCCCGCGGTAACCGCATCGGAGATGTCGCGCGTCGAGACCGAACCGTAAAGCTGGCCGCTATCGCCCGCCTGACGCAGGATGACGAAGCTCAAGCCGTGGAGCTTCTTCGCGACGGCTTCCGCTTCCTGCTTGCGTTCCAGGTTGTTGACTTCAAGCTGAGCCCGCTCCGTCTCGAAGCGCCCCAGATTTTCCTTCGTCGCGCGCATCGCCTTGTTCTGAGGCAGAAGAAAATTGCGCGCGAAACCGGCGCGAACCTTCACCACGTCGCCCATCTGGCCGAGACGGCCGATGCGTTCCAGGAGAATGACCTGCATGGGGCGCTCCTACTTCAACACATAGGGGAGAAGGCCGAGAAAGCGCGCGCGTTTGATGGCCTTGGCCAGTTCGCGCTGCTTCTTGGCGGACACCGCCGTGATGCGGCTCGGTACGATCTTGCCGCGCTCGGAAATGAAGCGCTGCAGAAGCCGGACGTCCTTGTAATCGATAACCGGCGCGTTGTCGCCCGTGAAGGGGCAGGTCTTGCGGCGGCGATAGAAGGGGCGGCGTGCTCCGCCGCTGGTTCCTTGCATGCTCATTCTTCACCTCCAGCGGGCTCGCGGCGTGGGGTGAAGCTGCCTTCACCGCTTGGGCTGCGCGCACCGAAGCTGCGGCCTTCGCCACCACCCTCGCTGCGTGCGCCGAAGCTGCGGCCTTCACCGCCGCCATCGCGGAATCCGCCGCCAAAGCCACGGTCATCGCGGTCGCGGCGCGGCGGACGCGGTCCACGGTCGCCCCGATCGCCGCGGTCTCCGCGCTCACGGTCGCGATCGTCCTGCTTGCGCATCTGGATGGACGGCTTCTCGTCCAGCTCATCGACGCGCACCGTCAGGAAGCGAAGGATATCCGTCGAAATCCGCATCTGGCGCTCCATTTCGAGCACCGCCTGGAAAGGCGCCTCGATGTTGAAGAACGCATAGTGCGCGCGGCGGTTCTTCTTGATCTTGTAGGCTGTGGACTTGAGACCCCAATATTCGGTCTTGCCGACCTTGCCGCCCATCTCCTCGACGACGGCCTTGTAGGTGTTCATCAGCCCTGTGACTTGCTGCGCCGTGACGTCCTGGCGCGCAAGAAAGGTATGCTCGTAAAGGGGCATAACGGCCTTTCCTAAGTTTCAACGATGTCCGGCGCAGAGCCCCCGTCAAGCCTAGGAAAGGCGTGAAGGTTCTTAAGCAGAGCAGAGACACGGGAACATGGGCTTTTTATCGCCAGCGCGAGGTGTTCTGGACACAGCCTCGTGGTTCCGTTCAGCCTCAAACCGGACGGTGCCCGCAATATATGCAAAAGCGCGCTCCGCGCAACTGTTTTGCGCTGTTCATTCCTGCGAGTCGCTTCAGGGCATATTGAGGGAAAGGCCTCACCTCGTTCCATCTCCCCGGACCGGCTCGGCGTTTGGCCAAAATTGCGTGCCGTACTGTCCAGATGCTTGAATGGGGGGATCTTACGGGAAAGCGCCTTGCGGAGGGGTTAATGGCGCACAAGTCATTGATATACATAGCAAAAATCCGGAGAGCGCTTGCGCTGCCGTGGCTGCAAAAGCCGCGAGCCTGGTTAACATGCGAAGTCGGAATATATTTAACGGACTTTATCGCGTCCCATTCTGGCCAAAAATAACATCAATTAACCTTATTCCGCGGGCCAGGAAAGTGCTGACGTTTCAAAAGCTTAGCCGCGTCCTGCGCTATGCGGGCTACTCTCCCTCTTACGAACTCATTAACCAAACTGGCGCGAATTTAGACCGGAAATAAATCGGGTGCGCGCGACGTTAACCATCAGCGCATTAACCCTTCGGCGCGGCAACGAAGCGTAAACCTTCCAATTGTCATTCCGGGCTTGACCCTGCCATCCAGCTTACAAACTTCGATACCGGCTCGTTCCATGACGGTGTGAGGTCACTTCACCTTCAGCATATTGCGCAGCGCAAGGCCGAACAGGAAAATCAGCACGCCCGAGATCAGCTTCTGGATGGCGCTCGCGGTCGAGACGGCGCTCGGCACGATGGGCACGGGGTTCTGTCCGGCATAGAGTTCGATGCCGTAGAGGCAGCCATACATGCGGTGCGAGGAGTCGCTGCCGCCATCGAGCACGACGAAGGCGTTGCGGAAGGCGAGGTGCAAACCTAGCGCCGCCTTGGAAGAAGGCGTTGTTGAATTGGGTGCCCCCATTAAAGTTGGTGGTGCAGCATTCAAACTGGGCGCTGCCTTGGAAGGTAGCGCTATTGAACCGGGCGCCCATTTGGAAGGTGGAGCCAATGAACCGGGCACCGTTTAGAAAGCTGGCGCTTTCAAATCGTGCACCGCCTTGAAATGTGGCGCTGCCGAACAAGGCACTGCAATGGAATGTGGCGCTTTCGAACGAGGCGTCGTCCAAAAATGCGGTCCTGTGGAACCAAGCCGGCCCCAAGAGGGCGGCGCTGTTGAATGAGGCGTGGCCTGGAAACACGAAACCATCGAAGCGCAGGCCCGCAGTCTCGACGGGAATTGATTTGACATCGCGTTCGGCTTCGGCCGTCTCCTTCTCTATCGCAACTCTAAGGTCTGCCTCTTTTTTTTCACTAACCTTGCCTTTGTTGAGAAAGAGGCAAAAGCTGAAATCGGTCGCGACACGGCTGCCCCAATCTTTCTTGCCCGCATCCCAACGGCCGTCCACTTCCATCGCACTCCGCTCTGCGAGCAAAGCTTCGGCCCAAGCATTCCAATGCGCCTTCGCGGCCTCATGTCCGATATCATCTGCTTCGTCTTCGGATTTGCCGTCTGTTAAAGCGGCGGCCCGCGCCTCTTCACGCTTGCCCTCGCACTCCAGAAACCGCGCAACCGTTTCGTCTCGCGTCATGCTCCGCGCCCTCAAATCTTGCGCGAAGCTGTAGCCGGAAACTGCTTGCTTTGACAATCGGCCGCATCGCCTGCAACGGCCCCGGATCGGCCTTTGGCCGTCAAGGGTAACGCCTGTGGCGGAACCGCGGCTAAAAGCGCCGCCGCGCCCGCTTGACAGCGCGCTCGGAAACGTGTCTTTGGCCGAACGAACCGTGATCGGCTATGCTGTCATCACGCCCTCATTCTTACCGCGAGTGACGACGCGAGCCGCATGACATTTGCATTCACATTTCCAGGGCAGGGCAGCCAGACCGTCGGCATGGGACAGAGCCTCGCACAGGGGTTCACCGTGTCGCGCCACGTGTTCGAAGAGATCGACGAGGCGCTCGGCGACCACCTTTCGCGCACCATGTGGGAAGGGCCGGACACGACGCTCACGCTCACGGCCAACGCGCAGCCCGCTTTGATGGCAGTTTCGCTTGCCGCTTATGCCGCGCTCCGCCAGGAATATGGCGCGGACGCGATCAAGCCCATGTTCATGGCAGGCCATTCGCTTGGCGAATATTCGGCGCTTGCCGCGGCTGGCGCGTTCTCCGTGGCCAAGGCTGCGAAGTTGCTGCGCTTGCGCGGGCAGGCGATGCAGGAAGCCGTACCGCCAGGGCAGGGGGCTATGCTGGCCCTTCTTGGTGCCGAGGTTGAAGTGGCAGAGCGACTCGCCGCCGCTGCCGCGGACGGTGAGGTTTCCCAGGTCGCAAACGACAACGCGCCGGGACAGGTCGTGATCAGCGGCACGAAGACCGCAATGGACCGCGCGGTGAAACTCGCGTCCGAACATGGCATCCGGCGCGCGGTGTCGCTGCCGGTCAGCGCACCCTTCCATTGCGCGCTGATGAAGCCTGCCGCGGACCGCATGGCGGAGGCGCTCGAAGCCTTGACCCTCAACCCGCCGCAAGTGCCGATTATCGCGAATGTCACCGCAGCGCCTGTGACAGAGCCGAACGAGATAAAATCCCTGTTGGTTCAGCAGGTGACGGGAGTTGTGCGCTGGCGCGAATCCGTGGCCTACATGGTGGATCATGGCGTGGAGACGCTGTTCGAAATCGGAACCGGCAAGGTTCTGACAGGCATGGCGAAGCGCATCCGGGCCAAGGTCGACGCCCGCTCGGTCGGGTCGCCTGACGATATCAAGGCCTTCGGCGAATGGCTGAAGGCGCGGGGAGCGTGACGGCGGATGGGATCCTCTCGCCATGTTTGATCTGACAGGCAAATGCGCGCTCGTCACCGGAGCTTCAGGCGGCATCGGCGAAACCCTCGCCGAAGCGCTGCACGGGCAGGGCGCGACGGTTGCGCTCTCCGGAACGCGGCGCGAGAAGCTTGAAGAGGTCGCGGCCAGGATCGGATCGCGCGTTCATGTCCTTCCTTGCGATTTGCGCAACCGCGCCCAAGTCTCTGCCCTCGTTGGCCAGGCTGAGGCTGCGATGGGCAAGCTCGACATCCTCGTCAACAATGCGGGCGTGACCAAGGACAACCTCTTTATGCGCATGAAGGATGAGGAGTGGGACGAAGTCATCGCCATCAACCTCACCTCGGTTTTCGTTCTGTGCCGGAGCGCTCTCAGAAATATGATGCGGCGGCGCAGCGGTCGGATTATCAACATAGCTTCGATCAGCGGCGTCGTCGGTAATCCGGGACAGGGCAATTATGCCGCTTCCAAAGCGGGGCTCGTCGGCATGACGAAATCGCTCGCGCGGGAGGTTGCATCGCGCGGCATAACGGCCAATTGTATTGCACCGGGTTTCATAGAAACTCCGATGACGCATGCATTGAATGAAAAACAAACGGAGGCGATCGCCAGCAACATCCCAGCCGGTTTCTTCGGAAAGCCGGGCGACATAGCAGCGGGGGTGGTTTTCCTCGCCAGCGACGAGGCCCGTTACATCACCGGAGAAACGCTCCAAATCAACGGCGGTATGGTGATGGTGTAACCGCCTGACACTCGGGCCGGGATTTCTTCAGGGCGTAATTCTTGATAAGGTGGATAGAAGGGGCGTGCGCCTTAAAAAAGGCTTCCACCCCCGGAGCTTCAGTGCTACCAGCCACCTCGCGCCCAGGTGCAGTCCAAGTCCGATGTGTTGCGGCATTGAAATTACCTGTGCTTAATCAAGTTGAGTTAGGCGCTTGAACACTTGGGGAAACCGTGAGGAAAACATGAGCGATATCTCGGACCGCGTAAAGAAAATCGTCGTAGAGCATCTTGGCGTAGAAGCCGATAAAGTCACTGAAAACGCCAGCTTCATCGATGATCTGGGCGCGGACAGCTTGGACACGGTTGAACTTGTAATGGCCTTCGAGGAAGAATTCGGCGTGGAAATCCCGGATGACGCCGCCGAGACGATCCAGACGGTCGGCGATGCGATCCGCTTCCTAGAGAGCCATTCAACGAAGGCTTAAGCACCGCGCGGCGCCTTTTGACGCGAGCCCTCGCCCATGCGGCGAGGGGCGCGTGCAAGGAGTACCGGCAAACGTCACGAGCCAGCCCTACAGCTCGCTGGCGTTGCGGAACAGTCGGAGCGCATAATGCGGCGGGTAGTCATTACGGGTCTTGGATTGGTCACGCCTCTTGGCGTGGGCCACCAACGTGTATGGTCGAACCTCATTTCGGGGAAGAGTGGCGCTCGTCGCGTCACCGAATTCGAAGTTTCGGATATTCCGTGCCAGATCGGGGCGTTTATTCCGAGAGGCTCCGGCCCCGGTGAGTACAACCCGGACGACTGGATGGAGCCGAAGGAGCAGCGCAAGGTGGACGAGTTCATCGTCTATGCGCTGGGCGCGGCGGATCTGGCCATTGCCGACTCGGGCTGGAAAGCGCAAAGCGAAGAGGAAAGCGCCCGTGCTGGCGTTCTGATCGGGTCTGGCATCGGCGGCCTGCAAGGGATCGAGAAAGGCGCGATGACCATTCGGGAAAAAGGTCCCCGCCGTCTCAGCCCGTTTTTCATTCCCGGCCGGCTGATCAATCTTGCATCCGGCTATGTCTCGATCAAGCATGGCCTCAAGGGGCCGAACCACGCAGTGGTGACTGCCTGCTCGACGGGAGCGCACGCGATTGGCGATGCTGCGCGTCTTATCGCTCTCGACGATGCCGATGTGATGGTCGCCGGCGGGACGGAAAGCCCGCTCTGCCGTCTCGCGCTCGCGGGTTTTGCGGCATGCAAGGCGCTTTCGACGCATTTCAATGATGATCCTACGCGCGCTTCGCGACCCTATGACCGCGACCGGGATGGCTTCGTCATGGGAGAAGGTGCTGGCGTCGTCGTGCTCGAAAACTACGAACATGCCAAGGCGCGCGGTGCCAAGATGTACGCGGAAATTATCGGCTACGGTCTTTCGGGCGACGCCCATCATATCACAGCTCCCGCCGAGGATGGCGACGGTGCGTTCCGTTGCATGAAGATGGCAATGAAGCGGGCCAATGTCGGACCGGGCGATATCGACTACATCAACGCCCATGGAACATCGACGCCGATGGGCGACGAAATCGAGCTTGGAGCTGTCGAGCGGCTGTTCGGAAACGCTGCCGGGAAGCTGGCGATGTCGTCCACAAAATCCGCGACGGGGCATCTGCTCGGTGCGGCTGGCGCTGTCGAAGCAATCTTCTCGGCGCTTGCGATCGAGAACAATCTCGCGCCCCCAACTCTGAATCTGGACAATCCGTCCGTCACTACGGCGATCGATCTCGTGCCGCACACGGCAAAGCAGAAGCAGATCGACACGGTGGTGAGCAACTCTTTCGGCTTCGGCGGCACGAATGCCAGCCTTGTTCTAAGGCGGGTTGACTGAAGACGCGCCGCGCGAGCCGTGCGCTAGGGAGATGCCTAGAGGGCGCCCAAAGGTGAGCGCTGCTAAGCTTTGGTCAGTTCGGCCTTTTCCTGCCAAGGGTAAAGCCTTGGTATCAGAACGGTCAATACGCTCGCTAAGGCTATGGCTATCGTGAAGCCATACAGGAACACCGACCAATCATCGGGCTGCATGACGCCCAGTGCGATGATCAGGAAGAGCAGCGGCAAATCCAGGAAATGCGTGAATGTCGGCAGGCCCTCCGTGCGAGCGGCCTCAAGTTCGGGCGTAAACGCCCCTTTTGCCAGCGCGATCTTTGTCAGCCGCCGAAGCCGCATGAAATAAAGCCGCGTGATTGTGTTTCCCTCGATGAACTCAAAGGCGAACAGCGCCACCATCCCAGCGAGCCAAGGCACATCCAGAAAAGCCCATCCTCCGTGGTATTGGACGATGAGCCATGTGCCCGAAGCCATAAGCAACAGAGCACCCGGCACCACTACTTCGTCGTAAAACACGGCGATGTTTCGCACCGCCTCGGCAAAACCATGCAACTCGCGCAATTGGCGCGAGCGAAGGTCGGCCATCCACACACCGATGAGGCCGCCGCCGATCAACACAGCGCCAAGCACATGCAGGAACCGAAGGGCCTCGTATTCCATTTCTCGCTCCCTGTTCGATGAGCCTAAACAGCGATGTTCCCGGCTTTCGTTGCAAGCCGCGCCCGAAGTTCGTGAAGCAGCCAGCGGGCAGCCTCGATATTTTCGGTCTCAAGGCCCGCGCCGAGTTTACGTGCCCAAGGCAGTTGCCGCGTCATAGCTTCGCGGTAGACTTCGGCGCCTCGCTCAGTGAGCAGAACGAGTTTGGCCCGCTCGTGATGGGGGTTGGGAGCAAAATACACGAGCCCATCCTTCTCCATCTCGTTCGCCAGTCGCTGCACGGCTTGTCGTGATAGCCCCATATTGCGGGCAATGTGGGCGACCGGCAGTGGCACTGAAGAAAGCGCGATGGCTCCAAGCGCCTGCCAGCGCGCGCTGGTCAGCCCGATATCAGCCACGAGGGCATCGCCTGCTTCCAGCAACCGGCCATTCAGGCGGAACACTTCCAGAATGAGTTCGCTTATCGCCTCAGGCTGCTGAGAGGATGTGGGACCGAGTTTCTTCATTAGCCAATAACATGTCATATCGACAATATATTGTCAATGCTAAAGACCTTCAAATGAGGAGCCTCCAGACTGCCTCGCGCAAACCTTTGTTTTCTTGTATAAGTGACCCCCGGGGCAGTATCACACTGTTTTGCCACAAAGGGTTGGTGGGTAGCTTTATTCAGGGGCAAGAGTAAGCTGATCACATGGCGGGCGACATCTACAACTCGAATGGGAACAACCGTTCCAAATCTGCCTATCGAGGGCAACGCGATTATTCCGTCCTGCCGCGCAGCCCTTCCGAGGCGCTTGAACCGGAACGTGCTCCTGAGCCGCCACGCGGAAGCAAGCAGGGCCGGCAGCGCCCGGTGATCGTCTTCCTAAATCGGCTGCTGACCTTTCTCCTGATCCTGCTTCCGGCCGTTGCTGGGCTTTTCTTCCTTATCCGGCAACAGTTCGACCGGCCCGGACCTATCAACTACCCGACCGTATTTGTCGTCGCAAAGGGTGAGGGCATCAGCACGATAGCGCACCGCCTTGAGCAGGACGGGATTATTAACAGCGACAGCTTGCTGCCCGGGCGCTGGATCTTCTTGATCGCGTCGCGGCGTTTCGGCGTTCACGACAAGATCAAGGCTGGCGAATTTAACATCAAAGCGAATGCGAGTGTTCGCGATATTCTGGATACACTCGTCGAAGGGAAATCGATCCTTTACAGCATCTCCATTCCGGAGGGACTAACCAGCTATCAGATCGTGGAGCGGATGAAAGCCAGCCCCGATCTAGTGGGCGATATTGCTGAAATTCCTCCCGAAGGCAGCCTGCTCCCCGACACTTACCGCTTTGCCCGTGGCACCTCGCGCGACGAGCTTATCCATCGGATGCAGGGGGAGCAGAAGAAGTTCGTGGAAGGACTCTGGCCGACCCGGGCGCGCGACCTTTCTCTCACCAAGCCTGACGATGTCATCAATTTGGCTGCCATCGTGGAAAAGGAGGCCGGCCGCGCCGATGAGCGTCCGCGCATTGCCGCCGTGTATCTCAACCGGCTGAAAAAGCGGATGCACCTCGATGCCGATCCCACCATCATTTACGGCGCGAGCGGAGGCAAGGGAAGCCTTGGTCATCCCATTTTGCGCAGCGAGCTTGAAAACAGGGAGAACCCCTACAATACCTATAGAAACTATGGGCTTCCACCAACGCCGATCGCCAATCCCGGCCGCGCCGCTATCGAGGCTGTTTTGAAGCCGGATAAGACGGCGGCACTCTACTTCGTTGCGGACGGTACGGGCGGCCATGTTTTTGCGGACACCCTCGCCGAGCATCAGCGCAACGTCGCGCGTTGGCGCCGCATCGAGAAAGAGGCGCGAGAGGAAGATCGGGTGGTGGAAGATCCTGACGGGGCGGCCATAGCGATTGACAAACTTCAGACGGTCGAGATCCCGCTGCCGCAACGCAATCCTCGCCGCTAGTACAGCCGGAGGCAGGTTCGCACCCATTTCGCTACCCGCACTCAAGCGAACTTGGCTCCGATAAGCTACTAGAATCTAAAAGTTGGTAGGACGCCTTATCCGCGGGAAGTCCTGTCAACGCCCGCAGCATGGGGTTAGGACTTCCCGCGGGGCGTACTAGCGCAGCGTGCGCAAAATCGGAACCGGGTTGCGAACGGTCTGGGACCGTGCCACAGTGCATTTCGGGCGGCGGTCAGGGCGACGCCCGCGAGGCGGGATGCGTCAGGAAGCCTTCACCAGATGGCCATCGCCATCGTGGACGACCCTCGCCACGCGCGGTTTTGTAAACATTTCGTTCACTGCGGCGAGCCTTCATACTTATGTGGTTAACAGAAGCGCGCCGGAATTACTTCCCACCGTGTGTTGGTAAAAAATCTCTTTATTCGCCGCGAAACGGAGGAAAGCCGCGCCTAAGACCGGACAAAGGGAGGATACTGTAAATCATTGGAATTGCTATACTTTTTATTGTTAACAAATGACCCATTCAATAAGAATCTAATGCGGGAATTTTTCCATTTACTGGGACGAGCAAAAGTCCGTTAAATATGTTTTGAAATCGCGAATTAACGCTTGGAAGAGCCGGAATTGCACGGCGCAGGCAACGGCGATGGCGTCCCGCCCTGTGATTTTTCCCATATTTATCAAGGTCTTGATCGCGATTAAGCTGCGTTAACCTGCCGTCAAGGCGATTTCGCTGAAGATCTGTCAGAAGAAGGAATGCGGAGACAAGCGTCAGATGCCGCCCTTTGCAGGATGCCTACAAAATGGACCACCATATCGCCCGCGTCCGATTAAACGCACGATGCGCTAGCGTGTGCGCAACCCTGCCGGAAAGTAGCACTGGACCTTCAGGGGAAATGCTGAAACAACGGCGCTGACGTTCGATTTTACCAAGCAGAAGTTGAGCTCAATGCAATCGTCTCGCTCGTGGAATTTTTATCATGAGTAATGCCGGTCAACCGCTACAAAGGCGCGGCCTTTGTCTGATCCTTTCCTCTCCGTCCGGAGCAGGCAAAACCACTCTCGCTCGCCTCCTGCTTTCCGGCGACGAGACGCTTCGTAATTCCATTTCGGTGACGACGCGCGAACCGCGCCCACGGGAGAAGGAGGGCGTCGACTATCATTTCGTCTCACGAAAGCAATTCGAGGAGCTGAGATCCAGCGGCAACCTGCTTGAGTGGGCGGAGGTGTTCGGCAACCTTTATGGCACGCCGGCAGAACCGGCGAAGGCAGCGCTCGCTGAAGGCCGGGATATCGTGTTCGACGTCGATTGGCAGGGCGCGGCTTCCATCGCTGCTCTTCTGCCGAACGATACTGTCCGGATTTTCATCCTTCCTCCTTCCGCCGAGGAACTGTCCCGGAGGATCCATGCGCGCGCGTCTGATCCGCAGCATCAGATCGAGACCCGGCTCAAGGGCGCTGCCGTGGAGATCTCCCACTGGACCGACTACGATTATGTGCTCGTGAACAGGGATGTCGCTGAATGTCTCGCGGCGCTCCGGGCAATCCTGACGGCCGAGCGTCTTAGGCGTCACCGGCAAGTGGGTCTCATGGACTTCGTTCCAACACTCGTGCGAAGTGCGTAAAATCGGAATTGGTTGCGACGCAATCTTGAAGCAAACTTTGTCATCTCGGAAGGACGCCAGCGTCGTATCCGGAATGACAAAAGGCGCTTCGATTTGTGACGGCCCCGGATAAGCGCAAGCGCTTTCCGGGGCGACGATATTAGGACCCCGCGTCCGATTAAACGCACGAGGCTTTAGCGTCCGGCTCTCGCGGAGAGGCTACTTTTCCCGGTCCTGGAGATGGCGGGCCAGACGCAGAAAATCGGAGACCGCAAGGCGCTCCGCGCGCAGCGACGGATCAATGTCCGCTTCCCGCAAGAGAGCGGTGGCGTCAACCCCTAGAGAGGACAGGCTCGATCGCAGCATCTTCCTCCGTTGGCCGAACGCGGCAGCTGTGAGTTGCGATAGAACTGCCACAGGAACCGCATCCGGCGGCGACGCTATGGGCACGATCTCCACCAGGGCCGAGGAGACTTTGGGCGGCGGAGTAAATACGGCGGGAGACAGCGGAAAGAGCAGACGAGCCCGGGCGCGGTACTGGGTAAGGACCGCGAGGCGCCCGTAGTCGGCGGTCCCCGGCTCCGCGACGAAGCGGTCCGCGACCTCGCGTTGCACCATAACCACAAGCTTGTCGAACCAGGATGGCCAGCTTTCCTCGGATAGCCAGCGGATAATGAGCGGCGTTGCAATGTTGTAGGGCAGGTTGGCGACAACACGGCTTGCCCCCGTCTCGCTGGCGATGGTTGCATAGTCCGCCTCAAGCGCGTCCATGAACAACGCTTGGAAGCGGCTCCCGCTTTTCGCCTCGATTTGCGAAAGAGCGGGCCGGAACCGCTCATCGCGCTCAAGGGCGACAACCCCGGCAGCGCCTTCAAGAAGGAGCGCGCGCGTCAGGCCGCCCGGTCCTGGCCCGATTTCAAGGACAGTTACGTTTTCGAGAGGTCCGGCGGCGCGCGCGATTCGCCGGGTCACATTCAGGTCGAGTATAAAGTTCTGGCCGAGCGATTTCCTGGCCGAAAGCGCGGTCTCCTTGATGACCTCGCGAAGGGGCGGCAGCGACGCTATCGGATCAGCCAATGTCACGGATGCGGTCTTGGCGGCTGCGACGCCGTGCTCTGGCTCATGCGGGCGGCGAGTTGGAGCGCTTCGATAAAACTCGTAGGATCGGCCTGCCCGGTGCCAGCGAGCGAGAAAGCCGTGCCGTGATCGGGAGAGGTGCGGATGAACGGCAGCCCGAGCGTGACATTTACGCCATCAGCGAAGGAGAGCGTTTTGAAGGGAATCAGCGCCTGATCGTGATACATGGCGAGAACCGCGTCATAATGGTCGCGCGCTGCATCGTGGAATAACGTGTCCGCCGAATGCGGGCCGATTACATGAATCCCTTGGGCGTTCAGCGCCTCGATCGCAGGCGCGATCACTTCGATCTCTTCGCGCCCAAGCGCGCCGTTTTCACCCGCATGGGGATTGAGACCGCAAACAGCGAGCCTCGGATGGGCGATTCCGAAGTAGGTGGAAAGTGCGCGATCCGTAATGGACGCAACCGTCATGATGCGGTCCTTGGTGATGGCCTGCGGAACATCCTTCAAAGCGATATGAACCGTTACGGGAACGGCCTTAAGGCGCTTGGAAGCCATCATCATGACGGGTATCGCATCGGCGCTGCCATGGCGTGCGGCAAGCTCCGCCAGGAAGTCGGTGTGTCCAGCGTGGGCGAAGCCGCTTTCGAGCAGCACATATTTCGCAATTGGATTGGTGACGATGCCTGCCGCATGCCCGGCGACGACGAATGCGACCCCTTGCTCTATGGAGGCGATGATCGCGGCCGCATGCGCGGCGTTGGGGGAGCCTGCGATCGCCGGCCCGATCGGGTGCGAGAGCGGCAGCAAGGGCAACGCGTTGGGGAAGACATCCGGCGCCTGCTCAGGTCGTTCTATTTCTTCAATGAAAATCGAATCGCCGCCGTCGAGGAGGCCGGCGCGATCGACGAAGACTGTGGGATCGCCAACCACAAAGAAAGCAGGGACGCTGTCAATTTTTCGGCGCAGCCAAGCGACGAGCGTAACGTCCGGGCCGATGCCAGCGGGGTCGCCCATGGTGACAACAAGCGGCTTCCGACAAGTCCCCGGCCGCGAATTATTCGTTCTCAGCATCGAAAGCTGTTACCAGACTAGCTTCCCCTGTAGTCGATCGACGCAGATCGCTTCAACTCTTGCAAGTAGCGCCGCGAGAAGCGCTCGTACTCCTGTTGACGGACGTCAGGCTTCTGCTCCGTTGGAGCTTTTGCCTTCACTGCGAGCCCTTTCCTGCAGATAGCATAGGACTCAATCGCGCTGCCGACAAGAACCGGCGGCGTCATTTGCCCCTCGGAGGCTTTAAGTATCAAGGGTTGTACGTCTTTCGGGAAAGAGGCAAGCTTGGCCTTGTCGATTGACCTTACCGTCGCATCCGTGATGAGTTTCGCCTCATTCGGGAGTTGCGCGCAGGAGGTAAACTTCTCCTTCAAATTCTCGGCTTCAATCATCCGCTGGCTAACAGCTTTCTGGTCTGTGCTTGCAACGCTCAGACGCAGGACGCGAACGTCGAATTGAATATCACTATCGGCAGGCTTCTCGTCGGTGCTCGGCAGAGCCGAGAAAAGGGACGCGAGTTGTGCGCCATACCGCTTGCGGATGACATCGCGCCACGCAAGTTGGGCGCGGATGATCTCCTGAATGGTTTTCCGGTTTATGCCATCGGTTTCGAACTGCTTGTAGAACTCTGAAAGATCGGGCTTTTTGCCCTCGGCCGCAGCTCCGGCTGCTCTTTGCGCGAGGATCTGTTCGACCTCGGAATCGGTGATTTTGATGTCCAGCTTCTTCGCTGCCTGCAATTTGAGCTTATCCTCGATCAAGGAATCGATTGCCGCCTTTCGGGACGTTCCGCCGCCATCCGAAAGCACGCGATTCTTTGCGTCTTCAAGCAGCTGCTTCTTGATCTTTTCAGCAACCTGTTCAGCCTCGGCCTGCGAATGAGGATTTGCCGCAACCATCATCTGCCGGAAACGCTCTTTAATGGAGTCTCCGGTGAGCATGGCTTTCATCCGATCGCCGAAGCCGTTTGTGCGGGCGTTCCAACGGATTCTCTGCGCAACATCGCCCGATGTTATCGGATCGTCATTGACAAGAACGACGATATTCTGCGCGCTTGCGTCCGGGACGCCTGTCAGGAGGGTAAAAAAAATGCCCGCGGTGGCTAGAAGTATTCTTGGAAGGAAATTCTTGATTCGCATAGGTGAAGCTTTAATTGAGTTTGCGGCAAGAGTTTGCCGCTTCCGCCGAAATCCACGAACAAAATCGGGTGCTTGTCAGGCGTGAAGGAAACCGCCCCGGCCGCCTATCGGAAGACGGCCGCTTCCGGCGACAGATCGCCGATCGAGCTTGGGGTGGTTTGCTGACCGAAACCTTTAATGCCAACCCGTACCACAACCGCAGTACTCGGAACGAGATCGAGATAAGAGATATAGGTCTGCTGGTAAGTCACGGAAAGAATGAAGCATTCGTCGGCATATTGAATGCCCGCGCTGTTCCGGACCCATTGGGCGAGTTCGATATCGTAGCGAAGGTCTCCAAAAACCGTCCACTCATCGTTCAACTTGACGGCGGAGAAGCCGGCAATTTCATCGCGGCCGGTTGGGAAGCCAAGCTGAGGCTGTGCCGCGACCGAAACATAACTGAGCGCCCCTTGGAAGAAGCCCAGCTTGGTCTGGAGGCTGTAGTTTTGACTTGCAAAATCGAAATTCTGCTCGCTGACGCGGAATTGAGCCAACAGCCGGAACCGATTCATATAGTCGACATAGCCGCCGAAGACGTAATCCGACGCGTCGGTGCCTAGGCCTGTCGTTGGATCATAAGGATTGGTGCCGGCGAGATGGACGCTCTCGCCGCCGATAGCCCTTACGCTGACGCCATTGTAATTTTGATACGTGTACTGCAGCCCGAAATTTGTTCTCGTGTCGTTCTCGATGCGGTCGTAGCCGGAGAACTTGTTGATATCGAACAGGAGGGTATCGTCGAACACAAGGCTTTGTGAGTCTTCGTTGGGAACCTTCGAGTTGGAGCCGCCGGCGCGGGCGATGACCTGAACCACGGGCTCAATGACGTGAGACGCGTTGTCGGTATGCGCAACGAAGGGATAGCGGTAGTCGAGGCCCACCCCAATCATCTGCCGGGTGAAGGTGTCGGTGGTCCCGCTGACGCCGTCTATATCCTGAAAGTTCGAGACATGATAAAGGTCCGCGCGGCCGAGAACGAATGGCGTGAAACGCTCACCGAGGTCATCGGTCAGCGTGCGCCGCCATTCTGCCTGCGTCACAATATGGTCCATGGCTCCGCGGTAGACGGGCGAGATCAGCAGGTTCGCGGGGTCGTTAACGGTAAGAGCAAGCGCATTCAAGTCGAAACTGAGCTCGCCGCCAAAAACCGGCTTGTTATGAATATAATTGTAGTCAATGACAGGGTAAGACGTTGCCGTCACAGTTTTCTGGAATGTATTCGTCTCGTAATTGTAGACGTTTCCGCCACTCAGGTTCCCGTATTGCGCAACGGTCATATTGAAGTAGTTTCGGTCACCCATTCCGGTTAGGAAAACGGAAGAAACGCGCTCCGTGGCGTAGATATCGTCGAGCTTGTAGAACCTGCGGAAGGTGTCATCGCTTTCGAGGATCGCCTTCCAACCGACGACCCAGTGGGCATTGATGTTGAAGTTACCGTTTGTTTCCACGCTGCCACGCCAGTTCCGGTCTCCGAAGAAGTCCTGAGCCTGGTCATTGAAGGCGCCTGCAAGCTTCACTTCGTATGCGCCGTTCCAAAGGCGCTGCCGCCAGTCCGCCTGCATGAGATAACCGGCGTTCGTCGTGAATTCGGGCGTGAGCGTGAGATCGTAATTGGGCGATATTCCCCAATAGTAGGGAATCGCAACCATATAGCCGAGACTGC
The DNA here is from genome assembly GCA_963829495.1 of uncultured Alphaproteobacteria bacterium. Taxonomy (GTDB): domain Bacteria; phylum Pseudomonadota; class Alphaproteobacteria; order Rhizobiales; family Rhodomicrobiaceae; genus Rhodomicrobium. The sequence goes on along the minus strand of CAWHIT010000007.1, from coordinate 400,122 downwards.
TGTCAACGGCATAAGACGGTGCCAGAACGCCGGAGCGCTGCTTGACCGCAGGGTCCGGCGTGTAAAACCAGGGAATCCACGCGACGGGTATGCCGAAAACCTCGAACACCGAGTTTTCGTAGTAGACATTCTCGTCCGTCTTGTCGTCGATCACGCGCTCTGATTTGATCCGCCAGATGGGAGGCCTGTCCGGGTGGGCCTCGCAAGGCTTGCATGACGTAACGACGCCGTTCTCGAAGATGGTTTTATCACCCTTGCGATACGCATTGGAGGCTGCGACGCGTGTATCATCCTGCGTGAGCGCGCGGAGCGAACGGATGAAGCCGTCACGAAAATCGCTGCTCAACGTCAGCCGTTCCGCGTTGACAACGGACCCATCCGAGTCTTTCAACCGGACGTTGCCGACGGCGCTCAGCGTGTTCGCGGATTTGTCGTAGACAACCTCGTCGGCGAGCAGAACGTTGTCGTTGTAATAAATCTCGACGTTGCCGTGGGCGATAATGCGGTTGTTCCGGTTGTCGTAAACGAGATCGTCGGCCTGAAGAAGCAGCGGCGCTGCTTTATCGGGCGAGATTTGCTTCGCGACGACCTGATCGGCGGCGTGGGACTGCAGGTTTGTGATGGTCGACTGCTGGGCGCGCGCGCTGCCGAGGCAGCACGCCAAGCATGCCAGGACTGCCACAAGCATCCTAAGCATTGTTCGCCGCATCCCTACAGCTCACCGCCACTCCCAAGCCCCCGGCCTCATCAAGTTTACCCATCCTCCTGATGCAGAAGGACACTCGCCGCTAGAAGTAGCGCTATGAGAGCTGGCGCCCACGCCGCAACAGCGACAGGCACCAACCCCGACGCGCCAATTTTTCGCGACACCTCGGAGAATATGAAAAAGCCGAACCCCCCGGTTAAACCAGTAAGAACCATAGTTTGAATCCTGCCAAAACGAAAGGCTTTCAATGAGCAGGTTGCGGCAATCAACACCATCGCGGCCATAAGTATAGGTCTGCAAAGGAAGAGCTGGTATTGAAGTTCATATTGCCCTGTTGGTATGCCTGCCTTCTTTGCAAAATCAATAAAACCTGGCAGCTCCCAGAATGAAAGAGTTTCTATCGAGCCTAGACTGTTCATAATCTGAATAGGACTGAGGTAAGTGCCTATGAAATACTCTTTATATCGCTTTACGGCCTCGCCAGAGCTTTGCACGACAGCGTTTTCCAAACTCCAATAGCCGTTCCTTAGTTCAGCCTTGTTCGCTTGAATCTGCTCATAAAATCTATTGTTGAGATCAAATTGCAACAGGGTCACGCCAGCAAGTGTCAGACCCCTGTTGGCGGACGATTTTGCATGCATAATCGTGGGGCCATCGACGCTCTCCTGCCGCAACCATGAACCGGTGACGCTCATCGTTCCGAAGGATTTTTCGGAGTTGAAGAGCTTGGTTTGCAACCGCTCCGATTCGGCTTTCATCAGCGATGCGACCGGGTTGAAAACGGTTACGGCAAAGACGCCGAAACCAAACGCAACCCAAACTCCCGGCTGAATGAACTGCCAAACAGAGAGTCCGGACGCGCGAATGATGATGAGCTCCGAGGTGCGGCTGAAACTCAAATATGCACCGATCGTGCCGATGAGTATGGCGAAGGGCAGGGCAAGTTCGGCGAAAACAGGGACGCGAAGAAGGCTGATCGTGGCCACCATCAGGACTCCGATGTCATCCCGGGATGAACTTCTTCTTAGATTTTCCACAAAATCCGCAAAGAAAATAATAAGAAACGTGACAAAGAACACGGACAATATCGTAACAATAAATCTCATGGCCATGTACCGGCCGATAATTTTGAAAATCATCATATCGAGATCCAGTCACGGCTAGGAGGTTTGTGCGGATGAGGCCGGGCGCCGCCGCACCAAGGTCAAAGGCCAGGGCAGGCGCAGGCGCGGCATTCCGAGGGCAGGGGCGTTGATGTTGAAGGCAAGCATCAAAAGACCGATGGTGCCCACGGCAGCCGGCACGCCGTAGATCAACCCCAACGCCCCCAGATTCTTGCCGACCATGTTGAGGCCAGCGATTCCCACAAGAAGGATCAAAGCGCCGATCGCGAAAGCTGTTAACAAAATCCCGCTGCGCCCTTCGCGGGTCGTCCGTGGCCGCCCGAAATAGACCGTGGCAAGGATGGCAAACACGATGGCATAGACGGCTCCTGAAAAACGCCCATGGATCTCAGCTCTGAAGCCTGGCTTGTTTTCCTGGTAATATTTGCTCCCCTCGTCGGGATAGAGCAGATCCCCGATATCGCGCTCACGCGGACTTAAATCATGCGGCCCTTGTTTGGGAGCCATATCTGCGATGTCGAATGCGTAAGTTTTGAAGACAACGATCTGGACATCCTCTTTCCCGGCCTCCTGCCGCAGGATTTGACCATCGTACAGCTCCATCGAAGAGTGGCCGCCCTCGGTCAGCACCTGTCCCCGCTCCGCGACGACGGTCGTCGCCATATTCGGGTCCCTCTGGTCGCGAACGACGACACCGAGCAGCTCTCCCTCTTTGCCTTTGTCGCGCATGTGGAAAGTCAGGCCCGGCTCAAGGTCGCTGAATGAGCCGGGTTGCATAACCTGCGAAAGAAGGTCGGCCCGTACTTGCGCAACATACTCGCTGAGCAGCCGCGCGGACCTGGGAATCACATAGATGTTTGTGGCCAGCACGCTGCCGGAAACGACGACCGCGAGAGCGAAGTAAGGAATGAACAGGCGCCAGACAGAAGCGCCGGCCGCTGAAAGTACAATCAGTTCGCTATCCCCGTTGAGCCGATTGTAGGTGTAAAGCGAGGCAATAAGAAAGCCGATCGGCGCCACGGTCACGACAAGATAGGGTAGCGTCAAAGACGTGATTTTGAGAAACAAGAAAAAAGTCTGCCCCTCCGAAGTTAAAAGCTTGATCTCCTTAAGAACAGAGGTCAGCCACACAATAAGCGTCAGAGATATGAGAATCGTAAGCAGAGCTGACGCCGTCTGGCGAAAGATATAGCGGCTGATCAGCATCTTCTGGCGCTCCGCGGCGGCTCTGCCGGCTCCCCGAATTTCAGCATGCATAACGCATGGCTTCATGGCGCATTTTCGGCCATGGCGGGCTTTGCATTTATGGGCCTTTCCTGTAGGGTTTCGTGTTGACTACATATCAATCACACGCCCGCCAGACCGGTTTGCCCTTCCCATGACAGAGCTTCCCGCCATTTCATTCGTCACACTCGATTCGAAATTGAATGCATCCACCGTGGTCTATTTCGTAGCGGAAGGGGAGGGGCTGCCCGCGCACCTCAAAAAGCTCGATGGGTCTACGGGAGGCGCGATCTCGAAAGCGATGGAGATTTCCGCTTTCAAGCGCAAGCGTAAGAGCATTGTGGAAATTCTAGCTCCGCATGGCGTTGCGGCGGGCCGCCTTTTGCTTGTAGGTGTCGGCGAGCCAAAAACGCTGAATGCCCGGGAATGGATGGAAATCGGCGGCGTGGTTCGCGGCAAGCTTCCTGCAAAGACCTCCGAAGCCGACATCGTCTTCGATGGGGTTGATTCGCTGAACGGCGACGCGCCCATCTCCTTTGCGCTCGGATTCAGCTTGAGAAATTACGCCTTCAAAAAATACAAGTCGAAAGGCGCCTCCCGCAGCGAGGCCGACGAGCCAGAAACCGAAAGCGACCGCAATCCGCCAAGGCTGACGATTTTTTCTCATTCGGGGGAACAAGCCGGACGCGGGTTTCAGAAAGATCGCGCGCTCGTCGAAGGCGTCTACCTCGCGCGCGATCTCGTGAATGAGCCATCCAACATCTTGACGCCGCCCGAATTTGTGGAGCGGCTGCGTGCGCTCGAATTGGAAGGGCTAAACGTCGAGGTGCTGGACGAGCGCGGCCTCAAATCCCTCGGCATGAACGCGATGCTGGCCGTTGGCCAAGGCAGCGCACAACCGTCCTCCGCCGTCGTCCTGCGCTGGAACGGCGCCGCGCCTGGCGGCGATGGCAATCTCGTCTTCGTTGGCAAGGGCGTGTGTTTCGATTTGGGCGGGATTTCCATCAAACCGAGCCAGGGCATGGAAGACATGAAGGGCGATATGGCGGGCGCTGCCGCCGTCGCGGGCCTTATGGTGTCGCTCGCGCGGCGCAAAGCGCCTGTAAACGCCGTCGGGCTTGTCGGCCTCGTCGAGAACATGCCGAGCGGCACGGCCACTCGCCCCGGTGATGTCGTCACGTCGGCCTCGGGCCAAACTATTGAAATCCTTAACACCGATGCCGAAGGGCGGCTCGTTCTTGCGGACCTCCTGTGGTATGCGCAGATGCACCTGGAGCCGAAACTGATCATCACGCTGGCGACGCTCACGGGAGCGATTCTCGTCGCGCTCGGCAGGGAGTATGCGGGCCTATTCTCGAACGACGACGCGCTTGCTTCCCAGATCTGCGAGGCAGGACGGGACATCGGTGAGCTTGCGTGGCGGCTACCGCTGTCCAAGAAATACAACAAGATGATCGATTCGAAACTCGCGGACATGAAGAATATCGGTGGTCGTGACGCGGGTTCTATTACGGCCGCGCAATTTTTGCTTCGCTTCGTGAAATCGGGCGTGCCTTGGGCGCATCTCGACATCGCCGGCACCGCCATGGGCTCTCCGTCATCCGACATCAATCCGAGCTGGGGCTCAGGTTACGGCGTTCGCTTGCTCGACCATTTTTCGGAAAAGTTCTACGAGAGCCGTTCCGAACCCAAATAGAAAAAGTTTCCATAATACATCTTATGCGAATCAGATAGCAGCCACAACAAGGCTTGCGTCGATCGATTGCGCGTCTGAAACCTCGCGGCTCTGAGGCAGACGCTCGCGAAAAATCCGGGAACAAATAGAGAACTCGTTTAAATTCGAGCTGCAGATGGCGTTTTTGCAGACGACATCGATCCTTCTACTCGCAAGCATATGCTTGGAGCACGAACATACCTTCCCTTTCGGCTAAATCCCATTTAGCGCGATGCAAAGGCGTCAAATTTTTTCGCGGTGGCGATCGTCGTCGCCTTGCGAAATGATGCGGCATTCCTTCAACTCGACGGACACACTTTCGCGATGTGAACGCCATCAACCTCGACACACACGGCAGTCGAGATCGGAGCCGCTACAGGAAAATGAGAGCAGAATCCGCCAATGGGACCGCGAATCTCATTTTCTCTCGTTCCGATGGGGGGTCCGATGGCGAATGGCCACCAACGACAGCGCGCCGAAAAAACGGCAGCCTCGCTAAGCACGGCGGCAGAGCCAGTTTGGGACTTTTTCAGCCTCTGGGACTTTTTCAGCCTCCGGGACGCCAGCCTGAGTTGGCGAGGATGTTCGAATGAGAACGAGGCAAGCCAAGGACGTCCGCAGAGTTGCAGGATAGAGAGAAAGAATCGAAGGATTGACGCGGCAAGGCGCATCACCCAGTCCTTGGTCCAGGAGAAAAGCCTGCCAAGCTAATGTGATTTGGCTTTCGCGGTCAATCTGGTGCACGCTTGCAACAGTCGATGCGCCGACCGGCCGGCACGAAGGGCTCATGGCCTTTCGTGCCGATCCTCTTTTAACGGGAAATCTCCGAAAGGCGCGAAATCTCAGTCCCGACGAGCCCCGCCGAAGACGTCGTCGCGCAATTTGCGTGTGGATCAACGCTGCCCAAATTGCCCCCTGCCCCGCCGTTCACTTGTGTCGACTTGACACCCTGGATAAAGTTGCGACGGTTCATCAACGAACGTGCTGGAGCGGAGTGCGTAAAATCGGCATCGGTTGCGACGCGATCTTTGTCATCCCGGAACGGCGCCTGCGTTGTATCCGGGACCGTAAAAGGCGCTTCGATTTGCAACGGCCCCGGATATGCGTCGAGCGCATTCCGGGGAGACGGTCATCGACAGCCCGCGTCCGATTAAACGCACGATGCTTTAAACGAGGCAAATGGATGCCGGGCGGTCGCGCGGCGCTAAAGTGGAGGTCGCGTGCAGAATAAAGAGGCTAAAGTCGAGGACGCAGAACCTGAACCGGAGGGGAAACCGCAGCCAGCTGACAGCCTGGAGCGCCTGCTTGACATCATGGCGGCCCTTCGCGATCCCGAGCGTGGCTGTCCGTGGGACCGCAAGCAGACATTCGCGACGATTGCCCCCTACACCATCGAGGAAGCCTACGAGGTTGCCGACGCCATCGAGCGCGGAGCCATGGACGATCTCAAGGATGAACTCGGCGATCTCCTTCTGCAGGTGGTCTATCACGCGCGCATGGCCGAAGAAGCAGGCCTGTTTGCCTTCCCTGACGTAGCCGAAGCGATCTCCGCCAAGATGGTCCGCCGTCACCCGCACGTTTTCGCCGAGGGCGCCGGCGACGGTAGTGCGCACCAATGGGAAGCCATCAAGAAAAAGGAGCGCGAGGCGAAGGAGGCACGAAATGGCCCTGCCCCGCAGCCTTCGCTCTTCCAGGACATCCCCGCCGGGCTGCCGGCGCTCGCAAGGAGCCAGAAGCTGCAGCGGCGCGCGGCGCGCATGGGCTTCGACTGGCCGTCCGTCGATCCGATCCTCGACAAGGTGGACGAGGAACTTGCCGAGCTTCGCGCCGAGATCGCACGCGCGCCCGGCTCCGATAAAAAGCAGCGTGAGTTCGAGGAGTTCGGGGATCTCATGTTCGTGATGGTCAATCTTGGGCTTAGGCTTGGGATTGACGCCGAGGCCGCGCTTCGGGCCGCGAATATGAAATTCACCCGCCGCATGGAGTTGATGGCTGCCGCAGCGCGTGACGGCGGCCAGGCGCTTGAAACGATGACCCTGGACGAGATGCAGGTCCTATGGGACCGGGCAAAGGTCGCGGAGAAGGGCGACGACCGCGCATAGGCCTTCACGATCAGCTGACTGGCCCGCCTCATCTCGGAACTTGATTAGCCGGATGTTTCCGGCCAATTCGGTTGTCATGGCCGCCCTTGGAGGTACCCTGAGAGGCGGCCATCCAGAAAAACACAAGGCATTTCAAGTTATGAACTGGATTCGGGTCAAGCCCGGCCATGACGTTGGAGCAAAAATTCGCCAATGTTTTCATGGCTTCTTCTGCTAGCGGAAACATCCGGGTAATCAAGTCCCGGAACGGCGGAGCCTTATCTCGTAACAAATTTAAGGGCCTGCCTTTTGCGCTCCCGGCTCGCGCTTCGCTTGGCCGGGATGACGGGCCTTTTGTGAAGCCTTTACTGCGACTTCGCCTTCTCCTCTGCAACAAGCTCCTTCTTGGAAAGCTTCCCGATCAGCGTCCTGGGCAGTTCCTCGCGGAACTCGATCTCGACCGGCAACTCCATCTTCGAGATACGCTCGGCGAGGAACTCTATCATCTCGTCCTTGGTGACGCTCTGGCCTGCGCGAAGCTTGACGAACGCTTTCGGAGCTTCGCCCCTATATTGGTCGGGAACGCCAATGACGGTGGCTTCATCCACGGCAGGGTGCTCATAAATCGCTTCTTCGATCCGGCGCGGATAAACGTTGAAGCCCGAGCAGAGAATGAGGTCTTTGATCCGGTCGACGATGTAGGTGAAGCCGTCCGCGTCCATGTAGGCGACGTCACCGGTCCTGAAGAACTCGCCCGTAAATGCGTCTGCGGTTTCCCCAGGCTTGTTCCAATATCCTTTCATCACCTGCGGGCCGAAGATGCAAATCTCGCCCTTCTGGCCCAGCGGCGTCTCCCGATCCGGTGCGCCAAGCTCGCGCAACGACATGATCGTGCCTGGCACCGGCAAGCCGATGGAGCCCTCCTTGATCGCCCCGCTAACCGGATTGATGTGCGTCACCGGAGACGTTTCGGACAGCCCGTATCCCTCAACCAGTTTGCACCCCGACACGCGCTCGAAATCTCGCTTTACTTCCAGTGGCAGCGGCGCACCACCGGAGATGCAGAATTTCAGTGAGGAAAGATCGTGGCTCGTTATGTCAGGCGCCTTTGCAAGCGCGTTGAAGAGCGTCGGCACGCCCGCCATGATGGTGGGTTTCGCTTCGTCGATGAGCTTCAGCGTCTGTTTCAAGTCGAAGCGCGGCAGCATGATCATCTGCGCCGCCTTGCTGATCGCGAAATTCATCAGGCCCGTCATCGCGAAAGAATGAAAGAACGGGATGACGCAAAGAAAGCGCTCCTCGCCCTCGACCGCGAGGCCGGGGAACCACGATGCAGCCTGCTGCACGTTGATGGAGAGGTTGGCGTGCGTGAGCATCGCGCCTTTCGGCGTGCCCGTGGTGCCACCGGTATATTGCAAGGCGGCGACTTCGTTCACATCGATGTCGCAAGGCACGAATTTGCCGTCGTTATTCAAGAGGTCCCGCGACGCGATCACGCCGGAGCCCGCTTTCCACGAGGCGACGTCCTTCCTTTTGAGCAGGCTGAAGAGAAAGCCCTTCAGGCCGGGCAACATATCGCGGAAGCGCTCCACGATCACATGCTTCACGATCTTGCCATCGAGCAGTGCCTTGGCCTTCGGGAAAGTTGCCCTGAGATCGGACGTAACGACGATCTCGATACCGGCGTCTTTCACCTGGTATGCAAGTTCCGGAATGGTATAGAGCGGATTGAGGCCGACAACCGTTCCGCCAGCCTTTAAGATCGCGTAATAAAACACGACAAAGGCCGGGCAATTCGGGAAGAGAATCCCGACACGAGTCCCCTTCCCTACGCCAAGCCCCTGAAGCCCCTTCGTGGCGCGGTCAACCGCATCCTTAAGTTCCGCGTAGCTCAAGACCTTTCCGAAAAATCCCGTCGCCGGCCGTTCCGGGAAGCGGACAGCGGCCTGATCGAGGAAACTCGGCAAAGGCGCCGGATCAAAGCGCTGGAACCAGTCTACCTGCTTCGGGTAAGACCGCAACCAGGGGTAGGCCGTGCTACCCGTCGCCTGAGCCCTCGGCGCGCTGGTCAAACCTGCTTGTTCCGAGCTTTCCATGGTCCTTCCCGCCATAATCTACTGATCGAGAATGATCACCAGTAAGGATGGAGCGTAACATCGGCGCGTCAAGGCCGAAACGCTACGATGGAAAGATGGCACAAATCCATTTCTCGTTTCTTGAGGTATAAGTTGCGTGTCTCGACCACGGCTCGCCTTGCATTAGCCTTCCCGTTGAACGAATGTGTTCATCTCTGGGGCGTCTCGCTGGACTTGTGGCAGGTTTGCCGCTATCCGTTCGCCACGCTTCGATTGGATGAGTGAGGCACCTTGACTTTCGCCCGCTCGAAATCGCGCGAGGGAGCCTTCCATGGACGATGTCGCAGAAAAGATTATCGAAATCTTGCGCAAGAATATGCGCAATCCGGACAAGGAAATCACGCTCGGTACAAAGCTGGCAGACCTGGAAATCGAATCTCTGGATCTTGCAGTCATTGTTTTCGATATCGAGGATACATTCGGCATCCAGATCCCCTACAATGCAAATGAGGAAGCCGTCGATTTCGCAACGGTTGGTTCCGTTGTCGAGAGGGTCAAGGCTGTTCTGGCGGAGCAGAAGGCATCGGGCGCTGCTGCCTGACCGGCGCGCAGCATGGGGCATCCAACATGGCATTGAACGGCAAGGGGCGCCGCGTCGCAGTCACGGGCATGGGCGTCGTGTCGTGCATTGGCACGGGCGTCGAGAAATTCTGGAACTCCATCAGATCCGGCACGCATGGGATTGGGCCCATCGAGAGCTTCCCCTTACAAGACTTGTACATCAAGATCGGGGGCGAGGTTCGTGATTTCGACCCGGCTCAACGCTGCAAGAGCAAGGCCGTCATTCTGTCCGATCGCTTTTCGCAATATTCCAGCGCCGCCGCCGCCGAAGCCGTCCGCCAGTCGGGCCTTGAAACACCCTTCAAAAATGGCGAGCGTGCTGCTGCCATCGTTGGGTCGGGCGCGGGCGGAATGTCGACGCTTGAAAAAGCGTACGAAGACATCTTCGTCCACAAGAAGAAGGCGACGCATCCGCTGACGCTTTTGCGCATAATCAGCAGCTCTGCGGTCGCGCATATCAGCATGGATCACGGGATCAAGGGACCGGTTTTCGGCACCGTCAGCGCCTGCTCGACTGCCTCTCATGCGATCGGCCTTGCCTTCCAGATGATCAGAGGCGGCGCTGTGGATGTTGCGGTCGCCGGCGCTTCGGAGGCTGCGCTCTGCTACGGCTCGATGCGCGCCTGGCAGGCCATGCGCGTGCTCTCGCCGGATGGCTGCTTTCCATTCTCGAAGCGGCGCAACGGGACAGTGCTCGGAGAGGGAGCGGGTATCCTTGTGCTCGAAGAGATGGAGCACGCCAAAGCGCGTGGCGCGACCGTTCTTGCAGAACTCCTGGGTTTCGGCATGACGTCGGACGCGAGCGATATGGTAAATCCGGATATTGAAGGCCCGGTCCGCGCCATGCAGATCGCGCTCGCCGATGCGAATCTCGACCCAAGCGACATCGACTACCTGAACGCCCACGGGACCGCGACGGCCGCCAACGACACCAATGAAACGCGCGCGATCAAGAAGGTATTCGGAGCGCACGCAAACAGGCTTTCGGTGTCCTCCACGAAATCGATGCATGGCCATTGCCTCGGGGCGGCTGGCGGCGTGGAGGCCGCGGTGTGTGTCCAGGCCATGCGCGAAGGCTTCGTACCGCCGACGCTCGGATTGGATGAGCCTGGAAGCGAATGCGACCTCGACTACACGCCGAACGAAGGGCGCCACCGGGATATTTGCTACACGATGTCGAACTCTTTCGCGTTCGGCGGGTTGAATGCTGTGCTTGTTTTTGGCCCTTCATCGAATTGACAAGAAATAGCTCGACTTTCGCTGCAATGTTAGAATGGGTAAAGCCACGCGGGAACGGCCGGCTTAGGCAACCCGGGCTACCGCAACCCAAAAGTAGGCTGCTGCGTTCTACCAGCAAAAGGTAGGCGCTAGCGGTTGTGTAAGGTCTTTCAATGGCATCGATGTTTGAACAGCATTCCCCTCTGGCCTGGATTGCTTTCAATGTTCTCGTACTCGTCATCCTGGCGGCGGACCTCGGCCTTTTCCATCGCAAGCCGAGAGAGATTGCGGTTCGCGAGGCTCTTTGGACGACCGCTGGCTACATCACGCTTGCTCTTTGCTTCAACGGCTGGATCTACTTTCAGTTCGGGCACCAAAAGGCCGTCGAATTTCTGACCGGCTACTTTATCGAATATGCGCTGAGCATGGACAACATCCTCGTGTTTGTTGTCATTCTCGGCTATTTCCGCGTTCCGGCCCAGTACCAGATGCGTGTCCTCCTTTGGGGCATTCTGGGCGCGCTCGTCTTGCGCGGCATCTTCATTCTCGCCGGATTTGCCTTGATCGAGACTTTCGAATGGACGGTGGTCGTCCTCGGCGCCTTCCTGATCTACACCGGCTTCAAGACGATGCTGGCCGGTGATGAGACCATCGACCTCCGGGATAGCCGCGTAATCAAAATCTCGCGCCGCCTCTTCCCGATCACCCATGAATATGACGGCGATCGGTTCTTCACCAGGCTTCCTTCAGGAAAAGCGGTCGCTACGCCTCTTTTCCTGGTGCTCATCGTTCTCAACGTCACGGACATCGTCTTCGCACTCGACTCGATCCCAGCGATCTTCGCCATCACGCGCGATCCCTTCATCGTGTACACGTCGAACGTGTTCGCGATCCTTGGCCTGAGAGCCCTCTATTTTGCCCTGTCGGGCATGGTCGACAAATTCCGGTATCTGAAATACGGCCTGTCTCTCGTGCTGATCTTCATCGGACTGAAGATGATCTACAATTATCCCGATTGGCTGGAGGACATTCCGACCGAATGGGCGCTTGGCGTTACCGCGACTTTGATCTTCGGCTCGATCCTCGCGTCATTGGTGCACAACCGGATCGATGGAAACGCCTCGGCGCGTTAGTCTAGGGCATCGTGCGTTTAACGGGACGTTTAGGTCGGCATGGTCCATTTTGTGTGCATCCTGCAAAGGGGCATTCCTTCTTCTGGAAGATCTTCAGCGAAATCGCCTTGATGCCAGGTTAACGCAGCTTGGGCGCGCTCAAGACATTGATAATGCTTGTAAAAATGACAGAACGAAACGCCATTGCCGCTGCCTGCGCCGTGCAGTTCCGGCTCTTCCAAGCGTTAATTCGCGATTTCAAAACATATTTAACGGACTTTTGCTCGTCCCAGTAAATGGGAAAATTCCGGCATTAGATTTTATTTAATGGGTCATTTGTTAACAATAAAAATCATAGAAATTTCAGTGACTTATGGTATCCGCCCTTTGGCCGGCCTTAGGCGCGGCATTTCTCCATTTCGCGCCGCTTAAAGAAGTTTTTTACCAACATACGGTGGGAAATAATTCCGGCGCGCATCTGTTAACCACATAAGTATGAAGGCTCGCCGCAGTGAACGAAATGTTTACAAAAACGCGCGTGGCGAGCGTCGTGCACGATGGCCGGTCTGGTGAAGGCTTCCTAACCTAACGCATCCCGACTCGCGGGCGTTTCCATGATCGCCGCCCGAAATACTCCGCGGCACAGTCCCAGACCGTTCGCAATCCGGTTCCGACTTTGCGTACGCTGCGCTAATCATTTCTAGCAACTTTCCCGACTCGCCACCACCGTCATCCCGGAAAGGTGAAGCCTTATCCGGGATCGTAATAAATTGAAACGTCTGCTTTTTTTTGCGATCCCGGCTCGCGCTTCGCTTGGCCGGGATGACGAAGTGCGGAGCGAGCCGCATCCGTTGGCTAGATCAGCGCAGTTCGCTACCGCGCACGCTCCAGGATCGAGCAGAAGTTTGCAACCGCGGCTCCGCCCATATTATAGACGCCGGCCAGCGTGGCATCCGGGATCTGCATCTCCCCTGCTTCGCCCATAAGCTGCATCGACGCCATGATATGCATCGACACCCCCGTCGCGCCGATAGGATGGCCCTTCGACTTAAGCCCGCCGGACGGGTTCACCGGAAGCCTCCCTGTCTTTTCGGTCCAGCCTTCGCGTACTGCGATATGGGCCTGCCCGGGAGCTGTCAGACCCATCGCCTCGTACTGGATCAGTTCCGCGATGGTGAAGCAGTCGTGGCTTTCCGCAAGGCTGAGATCGTTGAGCGTGACACCCGCTCGCTCCAGCGCCAGCTTCCACGCACGGCGTGCGCCATCGAATGCCGTCGGGTCGCGCCGGGACAGAGGCAAAACGTCGTTCGCGTGTGCGGTTGCGCGAAACCGGACGGCGCGCGGCGCATCGCCCCCTGCATCCTCCGCCACAAGCACAAGCGCCGCAGCCCCATCAGACACCAATGCACAATCGCTGCGCCGCAAAGGGTGCGCCACGTACGGGTTCTTATCGGAGACCGTATTGCAAAACTCGAAGCTCAGCTCCTTGCGCATTTGCGCATAAGGATTGGCAACGCCGTTCTTATGGTTCTTCGCCGCAATGCGCGCCAACTCTTCCGAGCGGTCGCCGTAGCGCTGAAAGTAATTCTGCGCGATCCGCGCGAAGATACCCGCAAAGCCGCCCTCAACATCGGCCTCCTCCTTGCGGTAGGACGCGCCGAGCAGAATGTCGCCCGCCTCGGCCGTCGGCTTCGCCGTCATCTTTTCCGCGCCGACGACAAGGGCCACTTTCCCCTGCCCCGCTTCTAGGAAGTTCAGCGCGGCATAAATGGCGGCCGACCCCGAAGCGCAGGCATCCTCTACCCGGACCGCAGGCCTGTTTGCCAGCGCGGGCTCGATCAATCCGGGGATCGCGCCCTGGAAATCCTGCTTCTGAAAGCCGTTGTTCATCACGCCGACGAAAACGCCGTCGACATCTTCTGCCGCAATTTGCGCATGATCCAGGGCTGGCCGGACGACGCGGGCCATCAGCCCCTCCGTATCGGGATCTTCCAGCTTCCCGAAAGGCGAATGTGCCCAGCCTGTAATGAATGCCGAACGAGCCACGTAAACCTCCTCGACTTCGATGCTGCTCATATAGTTGCACCACGAGGAGTCGTAAATTCGCGAACGCCGTGAGCGATGCGACGGACGAATCTACAGAATGTACTTCGCGTTCACCGTGATCGCCGTCTTGCCTTTGATCTCGAACTGCGCATCACCGAAATGCGGCTTTCCCATCAGCCGCGGATTGGTCGATATTCCAACCCCTTCCGTCGGGATGCCGAGGAAATTGGTGTCCAGCTCCCCATTCCCATTCTCGTCATGAACGGCAGCCACGGCGTAAACGCCGTCCTTCAGGCCTTTGTAGGTGACGACGACCTTGCCGCCGCCGATGACCAGGTTGCTCTTGCGCACCGGATGCCCCTTGGTGCAGTCGGGGAATGCCTCCCTGTCCGAGCTTTCCGCGGAGAACACGCACAGAAGAATCTGCCCCTGGTTGCTTCTGAGACTATCGATCGTGATTGTCAGGTCGGCGGCAATCACCTGCGAAAGATTAAAGCAACAAAACGTTGCAGCTGCAGCTGCAATCCTAAAATGAAAAATCATACGAGAGCTTCCGTGACTTGAGAAGAAGCCCTCGCGATAAGGGCGGCTCGCGGCAAGATTGAGGCGCCGAAATGTTTGCCGCACCAAGAGCGTGCACGATACAGATTGATACAAGGAAGGCGATAGGATTTCGCGGCTGCGCGGTTTAGCCTTTCTTAGGGCGAAATCCAGCCGAGATTTTGTGCTTGGTTGGTTATCGGCATTCGCTCACGCAGAGGTTTGGCGGCGTGAGTACTGCGGAGATCATTCGATGTTCAAGTTCGTAAAATACCTTATTAGCGCCGGCCTTATTGCCGGATCAACAACCGTGGCGGCGGCGGGCGATCTGCCTCCTGAAGTTATCGATAGCGTTATGGCCTCCTGCAGGCCCGATTATCACAATCTTTGCTCTTTTGTCGTGCCGGGCGGCGGGCGCGTCGCACGATGCCTTCTAGACCATGAAACGGAGCTTGCTCCGCCATGCCTGAAGTCGATCAAGCTCGCCTATGCGATGGAAGCTTGCATGCCCGATTATCGCAGGCTTTGCAATGGCGTAGCGCCCGGCGGTGGACAGATTGTGGAATGCCTCGCCAGCCGGATGGAGTCGCTCGCCCCCGAATGCCAGCGTGTCGTGAGCGCGAACCTGCCTTATGCCGATCCTGGCCATGAGCGCTACAGTTCTTATCGCGGCCCATACGGCGGAACCACGCCCAACCCGGAAGCGTATCGCTACGAGCCGCGCCCTTCCGAAACCGGACCATACCCGAGCGAGGGCGCCAACCCCGGGCAATCCTACAATGAGCGGTATGCCGAACACGGCTACGGACAACCCTACGGCGAGGGACGCTATCCGGACCAGGGCTATAACAATCCAGGATACCCGCAACCCGGCCCCGGTTACCAGCAGCCCGGAGGGAGCTATCCGCCATCGGAAGAAGGGGTTCCGCTTAAATAACCACCGTTCGCGGCAAAGAAATCAGCCCCTGTCTCGGGGGCTGATTTATTCCGGGAGGGGGGAGATGCTCTCGGCCAAGCTCAGCAGAACGCTTCTGACAGCAACATCGTTCGCTTTCTCTGCGGGGCACAAGCTTTGTTCGGGCGTCCTTTGTTGGGGCTGGCTTGGAGAACGCTCCGGCAGCCGCCAGCCCTGAATGTGGCGTGAAGATCACGGCGCTGAAACGCCTTGGCTCAGGAACTCCAAACTCTGCTCATTAGAGCGGGGTGCGTAAAATCGGAATCGGTCGGGACGCAAACTTTGTCGTCTCGGAACGACGCCTGCGTCGTATCCGGGATCGCAAAAGGCGCTTCGATTTGTAACGGCCCCGGATATGCGCCGAGCGCATTCCGGGGCGACGATCATCGGGACGCCGCGCGTCCGATTAAACGCACTATGCTTTAGCCGGCGCGGGCGTCAAGTTCCCGCACGGCGGCGGCATCGCGGGCGCTGAGGCTGGGATAAGCTGGATCGGCGCCGACATCGTCGGTGATGCGCCAGGAGCGCGCGCACTTCTTGCCCGAGGCGAGTTTCGGGACCACAGCCACGCCCTCGACCTCATCGAGCGTGAACGCATCCGCAGGCGGCGTCCCTGTCTTGATCGCGGCTTCGCTGGTGATGCCGATCTCGGCCCAGTCCACGCCCTTTGCGGCGGCAGTCAGTGCGTTGTTGCCGATGTAGATTTCCGGCGCAGCCTCCAAGCTCGATCCGATGCGTTTCTCGCGGCGCTCCACTTCAAGCGCCCCCGTGATCACGCGGCGAACCGCCCAGATCTTCTCCCACTTTTCGCCCAGTGCATCGTTTCGCCAGTCGGCCGGGATTTCCGGAAAGCTTTGTAGATGGACGGAGCCATCCTTGCCATCGCCATGACGGGAAAGCCATGCCTCCTCGGAGGTGAAGCACACGAGCGGGGCAAGCCATGCCGTCAGACTTTCGAACAGCGTATTCAACACCGAAAGCGCCGCGCGCCGCTTCACGCTCGAATAGGCCTCGCAATAAAGCGTGTCCTTGCGGATGTCGAAATAAATTGCGGAGAGGTCGTTCGAGCAGAACTCGGCGAGCAGCCGGTACGCCTTCTTGAAATCGAAGGCGTTGTAAGCCGCACGGACCTCCGCATCGATCTCGGCAACGCGATGCAGCACCCAGCGCTCCAGCTCCGGCATATCGGCGTGCGTCACCTCGAACCCGGCCTCGTAGTGGGCGAGGTTGCCGAGCAGATAGCGCAGCGTGTTGCGGAGCTTACGATAGGCATCCACCGTGGACTGGATGATCTGCGGGCCGATCCGCAGATCCTCGGTGTAGTCCGAAGACAGCGCCCAGAGCCGCAGGATATCCGCGCCCGACTGCTTGATCACATCCTGCGGCGCGACCGTATTGCCGAGCGATTTCGACATCTTGCGCCCGTGCTCGTCCATGACGAAGCCGTGGGTGAGGATGGCATCATACGGCGCACGCCCGCGCGTCCCGCAGCTTTCAAGCAGCGACGACTGGAACCAGCCGCGATGCTGGTCCGAGCCTTCGAGATAGAGATCGGCGGGCCATTTCAGGTCTTCGCGCATTTCCAGCACGAAAGCGTGCGTGGAGCCGGAGTCGAACCACACGTCGAGAATATCGCGCACTTGCTCCCATTGGGCTGGATCGTCGACAAGGCCATCCAGGAAGCGCGCCGCAGCACCGTCCGCGAACCAGGCGTCCGCGCCCTCGGCTTTGAACGCATCGAAGATGCGCTCTTGGAGTTCCTTCGACCAATTGAATTTCGCGTTCGGGATAACCTCGCCCGTCTCCTTGTGCACGAACACCGTGATGGGCACGCCCCACGCGCGCTGGCGCGAGATGACCCAGTCGGGCCGCTGCTCGATCATGCCGCGCAGCCGGTTCCGGCCCTGCGGCGGCACGAAGCGCGTCTCGTCGATGGAGGCGAGCGCCGCCTCGCGCAAGGTCGCGCCCTTGGCCGCCTCGGCGGCGTTCGGCTTGTCCATCGCGATGAACCATTGCGGCGTGTTGCGATAGATGATCGGTGCTTTGGACCGCCAGGAATGCGCGTAATCGTGCTTGTGGCGTGGGCTCATCGCGGCGAGCGCTCCCGCGTCTTTCAGAGCTGCTATAACGGCCGCGTTGCCGTATCGCAAATCGTCGAGCTTGCCGAAATGGCCCTTATCGTCGATGACGCGCTTCGGCTCGTCGCCGCCGAACAGCGGGACGTGCTTCCGGAAATAGCCGTCCGGGCCGACCGTGTCCGGCACCTCGGGGTCGATGCCCAATTCCCGCAGATACCGAGCTTTCGCGGTCCAGATCTCGAAGTCGTCCGCGCCATGCCCAGGCGCGGTGTGCACAAAGCCCGTACCGGTGTCTTCGGTGACGTGATCGCCTTCGAGAAGCGGAACCTTGAAATCGTAGCCGCCCGCGTGAAGCGGATGCGCTGCGACCAGGCCCGCCGGATCGACATCCTTCAGAAGCTGCCATTTCTCGACGCGCGCAGCCTTGAAGAACTCCTCGGCGAGGGATTTCGCCAGGATGAAGCGCTCTCCCATCTTGGTCCAGTTGTCGCCGGGCGCGTCTGTGACTTCGAAGAGCCCGTACTCGATCTTGTGGGAGAACGCGATCGCGCGGTTGCCGGGAATTGTCCACGGCGTGGTCGTCCAGATGACGATGCTTGCAGCCGTGCTTTCCCCTCATCCTGTCCTTCTCCCACAAGGGGAGAAGGAACGCCGTCCCCTCCCTCTCCCCTGGCGGGAGAGGGCCGAGGTGAGGGGGCTTCCTTGACGGGAAACTTTACCCAGATCGCGGGGCTCGCGTGCTCGTGGTACTCGACCTCGGCCTCGGCCAGAGCCGTGCGCTCGACGACCGACCACATCACCGGCTTCGAGCCGCGATACAGAAGCCCGCTCATAGCAAACTTCATCAGCTCGTTGGCGATGATGGCTTCGGCCTCATACGCCATCGTGGCGTAGTAATGTTCCCAGTCGCCCTCGACGCCGAGGCGGCGGAACTCGGCCATCTGGATGCCGATCCACTTCTGGGCAAACTCCCGGCACTCGCGCCGGAACTCGTTGATCGGAATGCCGTCCTTGCTCTTGCCCTTGGCGCGGTATTGCTCCTCGACCTTCCATTCGATTGGAAGGCCATGGCAGTCCCAGCCCGGCACATAATTGGCGTCGTGGCCCATCATTTGTTGAGAGCGAACGACAGCGTCCTTGAGGATCTTGTTCAGGCCTGTGCCGATGTGCAGATTGCCGTTCGCGTAAGGCGGCCCATCATGCAGAATGAATTTCTCGCGCCCCTTGGCCGCTTCCCTCAGGAGCTTGTACAGGTCCATCTTCGCCCAGCGGTCGAGCAGCTTCGGCTCGAGCTGCGGCAGGCCCGCCTTCATCCCGAAAGCGGTTTTCGGCAGAAACAGCGTCTTCGACCAGTCGCGCTCGGCACTCTCTGTCGCTTTGGGCGCCGGCTGCTCTTTTCGCTCGAGCTTTGTCGTGGCCGTTTCATGACCAGGATCATGGTCATTTTCCGCATGACTGCTTCTCTTTGTGCGGCCCGCCGCGTGATCCGGTTTGTCCATGAAATAAGCCTGCACTGCGCCTTACGCGCCGATAGGTTGAAAATCGCCGTAGGAATAGGGCGAAAACGCCATGCCCGTAAAGTGGCATGGCGTAAACTATCCGCGAAATTCCCGCGCATGGCACTTCCTGATGGGACGCCGTGTCGCCTTTAGAGGCCGCTATGCGGCAGCGCCGCTACCGCTGCGAGGCCGCTCCAGGATGGCGCATACGCCCATGCCACCCGCCGTGCAAATGGAAATGAGCCCGCGTCCGCCCCCATTCTCTTCGAGGATCTTGGCGAGCATCGCGATGATACGCGCGCCCGTCGCCGCGAAAGGATGGCCGTAGGCGAGGCTCGAGCCCTTCACATTCAGCTTCGAACGGTCGATGGGTCCGAGCGGCTTGTCCTTGCCGAGCATCGTTTTGCAGAACTCAGGGTCCTCCCATGCTTTCAGCGTGCAGAGAACCTGAGCCGCAAAAGCCTCGTGGATTTCGTAGAAATCGAAGTCCTGCAGTGTCAGCCCCGACTGATCCAGCATTTTCGATACGGCGATTGTCGGGGCCATGAGCAGGCCCTTTCCGGCATCCACGAAGTCGATCCCGTAATGCTGGCCGTAGGTGAGATAGGCCATGGGCTGAAGCCCATGCTTCGAGGCCCATTCCTCGGAAGCGAGCAGCACAGCCGAAGCACCGTCAGTGAGCGGCGTCGAATTGGCGGCCGTGAGCGTGCCCTTGTCCTTGTCGAACGCGGGGGCGAGTTGCGCGATCTTCTCGAGGCTGATGTCCTCGCGCAGATTGTTGTCGCGGAAAACGCCCGCGGTGGGCACGACGAGGTCGTCGAGGAAGCCCGCATCGTAGGCCGCCGCCGCCCGCTTTTGACTGCGATATGCCAGCTGATCCTGATCGGCGCGCGTGATCTGCCACTCCTTGGCCATCAGTTCGCAATGCTGTCCCATGGATAGGCCCGTGCGCGGCTCGGCGTTCGCGGGCGGGTTCACCGCGATATCGCCCAAGGAGAAGCCGCTGAACGACTTTGCCTTCCCCGTTAGTGACTTCTCCGTGCTGAACTTCGCAAGCCGCTTGGCGAACGACCGCTTCAGCTCGATTGGCGGATCGGAGACGGTGTCGGAGCCGGTGGCGATGGCGGAATTGATCTGGCCGATCGCGATTTTCGCTGCGCTGCCGAGCGCGGCTTGCAGGCTCGTGCCGCAGGCCTGCGACAGCGTGATGCCCGGCGTGTCTTCCCGCAGCTTCGTGCCGATGACAGCTTCGCGCGTGAGGTTGAAGTCTTTGGCGTGAGTTATGACCGCGCCGCCGACCACCTCGTCGATATGCTCGCCTTCGAGACTGTATTTCGTGACGAGGCCGTTCAGCGCCGCCGTCATGAGGTCGAGGTTGGTGAGGTCGTCGTAGCCGGTGTTGCCCCGGCAGAAGGGTGTGCGGACCCCGCCGATGACGGCCACCTTGCGCAAATTTTGCTGCATGAAAGTGCTCCCGCTTGTGAACTCGACATCCCGGAAGGGCGCTTATGCGCGCTATCCGGGATCGTTAAAATTGAAATCTTAGACCTTTTACGATCCCGGATAATGCCGGTGGCATTTCCGGGATGACGAGAAGGGTTTCTGCTTATTCTGCCGCGCGTGCTGGAACCGCTTGCGCTGGAGTGTTCTGTCCCGCGCCCTTTTGCGAGTTCCGGTAGTAGAGCGGCCCGCCGCGGAACGGGGCGAAACCGGTGCCAAAAATCACACCGGCGTCCACATGATCGGCGCTCGCGACAACGCCTTCCTTCAGCGCCTTTTCGCACTCATCGATTAGGGGATCGACTAGCGCGCGGCCAAGTTCGGCCAGTTCCTGATCGCGGAAGTGTGCCGAGCCCTTCTCCGGTTTCTCGTTGACCCACTTGTAGAAGCCTTCGCCCGTCTTTTTGCCGAGCTTCTTCTCTTCCACGAGGCGCACCAGCGGGTGATCTTCCGGCGTCGGCATTTTCAGGATCTTGGCCACGCTCAAAGCCACGTCGAGACCGACCTGATCCGCAAGCTCGATCGGCCCGACCGGCATGCCGAACTTCTGTGCAGCGGCGTCGATCTTCTCTTTCGGCGTGCCCTCCGCGAGGCGCTTCATGGCGTCGACCATGTAGGGCGCAAGAACGCGGTTCACGAGGAAGCCCGGCGAGGATTTCACCAGGAGCGGCATTTTGCCGATCCGCGTCACGAAGCCCGCGCCTTTGCGCACCTCTTCCTCGCGGCTCTGCGGTCCGCGCACCACCTCCACCAGTGGCAGCGACGCCACCGGATTGAAGAAGTGGAGCCCTATGAGGCGGCTCGGGTCTTTGAGGCCCGCCGCGATCTGCTCGACGGGCAGCGAGGACGTGTTCGTTGCGAGAATTGCGCCCGGCTTCAGCTTTGGCTCGATCTCCGCGAACACCTTCCTTTTGGCGTCAAGGTTCTCGTAGATGGCCTCGATCACGACATCGGCACGATGGAGATTCGCGCCAGACGGGTCGGCGATCAACCGTGCTTTCGCCTTCGAGGCTTCGAGCGCGGTACGCAGCCGCTTCTTGAAGAAAGGCTGAGCCCGCTCCAACGCCTTTTTCACGGCGTCCTCGGAAACGTCCTGAAGCGAAACCTCCATGCCTTCCGCGGCGCAGACCATGGCGATGTCCGCGCCCATGGTGCCCGCACCCACCACATGCGCGCGCATGGGCCGGTAGCCGTCCTTCGGCGCTTCCCCTTTCAGCATTTCGGAGAGGCGGAAGACCCGGCGCAAATTGTGCGACTGCTCGGAGATCATCAGAGGCGCAAACGCGCGCGTCTCCTCGCGCTTCAATTGCTCGAAGCTGCCGCCATGCTTCTCGAACAGTTCGATGAGCCGGAAGGGCGCCGGATAGTGCTCCTCCCGCACCTTTGCCGCCGTTTCCTTACGCATCCGGTTGGCCATGTAGACGCGCGCGGTTTCGAACTTCATCAGGGGCGCCCAAACGAGCGAGGCGCGCTTGGACTTGCGGTTCTTGACGACGGCGTTGCGCGCGGCCCAGCGAAGTTCGTGATGGGTCGGCACGATCTGATCGATGATGCCCGCCGCCTTGGCCTGGCTCGGGCGCAGCATCCGGCCCGTCAGGATATTCGGCAGCGAGTTCAAAGGACCGGATTGCCTGACCCAGCGCGCCACACCGTTGAGGCCGGGAATGATGCCGAGCTTGACCTCCGGCAGGCCGATCCGCGTTACCTCCTCGCGGTCGCAAATGCGATAATGACAGGCGAGCGAGAATTCGAGGCCGCCTCCAAGGCACACGCCGTGAATCGCCACCACGACCGGGACGGGCATGCGTTCCACGCGGTCGAAGATCTCGGTCACCGCACGCACCGCTTCGACCACATCCGCCTCGGTTTTGAGGTTGTCGAATTCCTTGATGTCCGCGCCGGCAACAAAGCTTTTTTCCTTACCGGACATCACCACAAGGCCGCGCACGCCCTTGGCGCGGACGCCGTCCGCAACGGCCGTTAGGATGGTATCCAGTTCCTCGAAGGCTGCGCGCCCAAGCGTATTCTGCGACTGCCCTTTCACATCGAGCGTCGCCCAGGCGATCTGCTCAAGGTCGATATGGAAATGCCAATTATTAAGGTTGGCTACATCGGCTGCCATGACCGCTCCTTCCAGTATGTCTTTGAATGAACTCTAAGCGCTTCGTCATGGCCGGGCTCGACCCGGCCATCCACAATTACAATGAGGCCGCAGATTGCTTCCCTGGATGGCCGCATCAAGTGCGGCCATGACAACATTGCGCGGCGGTCCACGTCACTCGGCCGCGCGAACCTCCGCAAGAGGCCGCTGCGTCGCCTTCTGCTCATCGAGGTCGATTTGCGAAGGCTTCCCGGCCGTATAATGCGGCTCGAGTGCAATCGGATCGAAATCGTCGACAGCAACGACGCGCGACACGAGCCTTTCCGTCTCGCGCAAGCGCTCGGCTTCCGCCTGGCTCAAGACGCGTTTGTCGACCGCCTCCTTGAACCAATCATTGCCGAGGTAGCGCTTTACCAGGCCGCTGCGGACGGCGCGGTCGAGCTTCTTTTCGATTTCCTCGTTCTCGATCACCTTTTTCATGGTGACTTCGAGAAGGCCCAGCGGATCGTTCTCGTCGTGAGAGACAAAGATGTTGCGCGTGAGCCGATCACGGACTTCGCCTGGGACCAGAACGGCCTGAACGATGTCCTTCGCAAGACCGTCCTTCGGCTTGCGGGCATTGTTGCCAAACGGAAAGACCCAGAATTTCAGCAAGGGCCGCGCATAACGGACGGGGAAATTGTCGACCGCATCGTGCAGAGCGGAATAGAAGCTGTGGAAGGCCTTCTGCACCGCGTAGTCGAAGACAGGCCGCTCCGACTCGAGCGCGCCGTCATCCTCATAGCGCTTCAAGAGACACGAGATGAAATAGATCTCGCTCAGCGCGTCCGCCATGCGCCCCGTTGTCCGCTGCCGGACCTTCAAGCCGCCGCCGAGAAGCGCAACACACATATCGGCCACAACAGCGAAATTCGTGGAGGCGCGCTGAAGCTGCGCATAATAGTAAGGCACTGGCGCATTCAGGGGGGACTTCGCGAAAACACCGCCCGTCACGTTGTGGAAGAACGCGGCGTAAACGTTCGACACCGAGAAGGCGAAATGCTCCTCGAAGGCCTTCTCGAAGGCTTCGAAGCCCGCGTTCTTGTCGGGGTTCTGCGCTGCCTTGATCTCCGAATAGAGATAGGGATGGCTCCGGAGCGCTCCTTGCGCGAAAACGATGAGGCTCCGCGAGAGAATATTCGCGCCCTCGACCGTGATGCTGACAGGCGAGATCTGATAAGCGGCCTGCAGATAGTTGTGCGGGCCGTCGCAGATACCCTTGCCGCCGTGGATGTCGAGCGCGTGGTTCAGCACTTTGCGCATCCTCTCCGTGGCCTGATACTTCATAAGGCCGGAAATGACGGCAGGCTTCGCGCCTTGGCTGACCATGGACGAGGTTACGGCACGCGCGGCTTCGAGTGTATAGGCGGTCTCCGCAATTTCGGCCAGAGGCTCGATAATGCCTTCCATTCGGCCAATTGGGATCGAGAATTGCTTGCGAATACGCGCATATGCACTGGTGTTGCGAAGCATCGCCTTCGCGCCCGCCGTGGATGCCGCCGGAAGCGAGATTGCGCGGCCGGCCGCCAAGCACGCCATGAGCATCCGCCAGCCCTGGCCGACGCGCTCTTTGCCGCCGACAACCCAGTCGATCGGGATGAACACGTTTTCGCCCCGCACCGGCCCGTTGGGGAAGGACGATCCGGCTGGGAGGTGCCGCCGACCGACGTCCACCCCGGGATGGTTGGCCGGAATGAGCGCGAGCGTGATGCCGATATCCTGGCCGCGCCCGAGCTTGTTGTCGGGATCCAAGAGGTGGAACGCCAGGCCGACGAGCGTCGCCTTGGGAGCAAGCGTAATGTAGCGCTTGTCGAAATTCAGCCTGATGCCGAGGACTTCCTTGCCCTCGTGGGTGCCCATGGTCACCGTGCCCACATCGCGCATGGCTGCGGCGTCAGAACCGGAAACGGAGCTTGTCAGCGCGAAACAGGGGATTTCCTTGCCCTTGGCAAGAGGCTCCAGATAGCGCTGCTTCTGCTCTTCGGTGCCGAACTGTTCGATCAGTTCGCCCGGGCCGAGCGAGTTCGGTACCATGACAACGATCGCGGCATCCGGATTGCGGGAGGAAACCTTGCCCAGGATTATGGATTGGGCCTGCGGCGAGAAGCCAAGCCCGCCATGCTCCTTCGAAATAAGCATTCCGAGGAAGCCCTTGTCGCGGATGAATTGCAGGATGTCCTCGGGGATGCCGTGCCTGTTGTGCCGGATTTCCCAGTCGTTCAGCTTCTTGCACAGTTCCTCGGCCTCGTTATCGAGGAAGCTCCGCTCTTCGGGAGTCAGAACGATCGGATTGACGGCGCGCAGCTTGCTCCAGCTGGGGCGGCCGGAAAAAAGCTCGGCGTCAAAGCCCTGCGTGCCGGCATCAAGGGCTTCCTGCTCGGTTTTCGAGACGGGCGGGAGGATGCGCTGAACGGCTTTGAACGCTGGGCGGGTGACGACCGCGCGCCGGATGGGCCGCAGCGATAAAAGGCCGAGCACGATCGCCGGAAGGAATACAATCAGGTCGATGGCCGACATATCAGGGCCATGGAAATTACCGGAGAAGACGCCAAACTGCGCAATGAATGCCACAGCCGCGGCCCACAACGCCCACGACGCGAGCGGTTCCCGCCTCATTGCCAGAACGAACATGGCGGCGAACGCCAGCGCGAAGAATATAAAGCCAATCATGGCCGCTTCCCTTTCTGGTCAAACCGGCCGCGCCGGCCCTCGCAAATCTGCTCACACGCACGGGGCCGCCTTAAGAAGCAGCCTCAAATTGTTCTGGACGTAATGACCGCAGGCTCAAATCGCAATGTGGAGCCTGGCAGTTCTCATGCGATCCCTCAGCCGTCCACCGAAATTTTGTTAGAAACAAGTTTAGAGCGCACTTACGGTAAGTGTGTAAGCCCCTGTTACTAAAAGCTTCGTTAGAGGCATCTCATTTTTTCTGTCATCGCATGCAAAACCTACCCCATCCCCTTGTCGTTAACAAGAGGGAGTTAACGTATACGTCATGACATTGGTGTGAGACGATGCCCGGCGCTCCCGTCCCCGGCGGCACGCGCACAAGCGCGCCTCGCATTTTTGTGATCCCGGCCTTCCCGAATATCTGAAACCGAACATGTTCAAAAACGGTATAAGTAGCTGAGCCGTTTACGAATGAGATGATGCATGAAAAGTGTGGATACGCTCGATAGAGACTGGGAGGACGTTCTGGATGACTCGTCCGAAAACATCCGGGAGGAGGTGCAGGCCGCCAACATGCTGAGGGCGCTCGCCAACCCGCACCGCTTGAAGATCCTCAAGCTTCTAGATCAGGCGCCGCACAATGTCATGGATCTGTGCGCGCGTCTCAGCTTACGGCAAAGCTTGGCCTCGCAACATCTCGCCCGGCTGCGCCTCGATGGCATTGTCACGGCCGAGCGCCAGGGCCATCACGTCGTCTATTCGCTTCAGAATTCGAGGGCGCGGGAAATTCTCGCTATTCTGGATGGCGGAACGGCAAGGGCCGTAAGAGCGAAGCCCCGCAAGAGGCGCATGAATGGCAGCGACCTGCGGGGAAACAGCCGCGCCACACCGTGAACGGCAACAGAGCCGGGGTTATTCGCGGGTTTTGCCCAACTTCGATGCCATCGATGAAGTAAGCATTGTCGCAGAGCGATTGAGTACGCTACATCCTGAGAGCGCGTTGGATCATCCCCAAAGCCAACCTTGGGACCTTCGATGGAATATTTCTCTCAGCAGCTTATCAACGGCCTCACGCTCGGCTCGATCTACGGGCTGATCGCCATTGGCTATACGATGGTCTATGGCATCGTCGGCATGATCAACTTCGCGCACGGCGAAGTCTTCATGATCGGGGCGTTCATCGCCTTGATCGCCATCCTGTCCGTTTTCGCAATTTCCGTGACCTCGGTGCCGCTCGCGCTCTTCATAGCGCTGATCCTCTCGATGATCCTGACCGCCGTCTGGGGCTGGAGCATCGAACGCGTGGCCTACCGTCCGCTTCGGTCGTCTTTCAGGCTCGCCCCGCTGATCACGGCAATCGGAATGTCGATCACGCTTCAGAACTTCGTGCAGCTGGCGCAGGGCGCACGCTCCAAACCGCTGCCCCCTCTGATTCGTGGCGGCTTCACGCTGGCTGAAAGCGACGGCTTTTCCGTCAATTTGAGCTATGTCCAGATCCTCATCATCGCGACGACCGTGGTTTTGATGACGGTGTTCTCGCTAATCATCGGCCGCACTTCCCTTGGCCGCGCGCAGCGGGCGTGCGAGCAAGACCGCAAGATGGCGGCGCTCTGCGGGGTGAATGTCGACCGGACGATCTCGCTGACCTTCGTTATTGGAGCGGCGCTGGCGGCAGTCGCGGGGCTGATGTTCCTCGTTTACTACGGCGTCATCGACTTTTTCGTGGGCTTCGTCGCCGGCATCAAGGCGTTCACCGCCGCCGTTCTGGGCGGCATCGGCTCTCTTCCGGGCGCGATGCTAGGCGGGCTCGCCATCGGCTTGATAGAGGTTTTCTGGTCAGGCTATTTCAGCGCGCAATACAAAGATGTGGCCGCGTTCTCCATCCTGGCGATTGTCCTGATCTTCATGCCCTCGGGCCTCTCGGACGGCCCGAAGTGGAAAAGGTCTAGGCGATGGCGGATACGGCCAAGTCCGACTCGGCGCCTGCCGTGCATCGCATGCCCGCATGGCTTCCTGCCGATGCCCTGCGCGATGCAGCCATCACGTTTCTAATCGCGCTTGCGCTTTTCGGTTCGCTGATCGGGTTCAGAACCGACACTATCAATAACACCCTCGAAATAACGACGCATTTTGGAAAAGCCTTGCTCTTCTCGGGCATTGTCGCGGGTGTCCGACTCGCTTTCGATGTTCTGATCTGGCGGCGGCTTGGCGATGGGGAGACAATCGCGTCTCAGATTCCCGCTGCCATTCCGCTTGCGAAGGGAATTGGCGCTTTTGGCCTTGTGGCCGGCCTCGTTTTCTTTCTGTTCACCGATCTTCGTGCCAGCCTGATTTCCTGGGCAGGCAGCAGCTTCTGGCTGCTCGGCTCAATAACAGACCTTGTCACCTTTGCTTGCATCGCCGCATTTGTCGTCGTCGCGACAATGGGGCTTATTCGTCTCACGCGTGTCCTGTTGGAGATGCGCCAGAAGACCGAGGCCCCGGCGGCCAGCCTTGCGGATCGGTTCACGGGCAAATTCGGGCAGGAGTTTCCGATTGCGCTTCTCGCCATCGCGCTCGCCCTTCCCTTTCTGGTCACCGGCGCTTCGCAACGCTACACAATCGACACCGCGACCCAAATCCTGATCTACATCATGCTCGGCTGGGGCCTGAACGTGATCGTGGGCCTCGCGGGACTGCTCAATCTTGGCTATGTGGCCTTCTACGCAGTCGGGGCCTACACTTATGCGCTGCTCTCAACACAGTTCGGCTGGTCGTTCTGGGTGTGCCTCCCGCTTGCGGGCATACTGGCGGCGCTCTTTGGCATTGCGCTTGCCTTTCCTGTGCTCCGGCTGCGCGGCGACTACCTCGCCATCGTGACGCTTGCCTTCGGCGAGATCATCCGCATCGTCATCCTGAACTGGCAAAACCTGACAGGCGGGGCAAACGGCATCAACCGCATCCCGAAGCCGACCTTCTTCGGTCTCTCCTTTGACAAGACGGGTCATCCGAGTTTTCACGGCATTTTCGGACTGGAGTACAGTCCCGTCTATCGCATCATCTTCCTTTATTACGTCATCCTCGTTCTGGCGCTCATCACCAACTTTGTGACGCTGCGCCTGCGCCGCCTTCCCATCGGGCGGGCTTGGGAAGCCTTGCGCGAGGATGAAATCGCCTGCCGCTCGGTAGGCATCAACACGGTCATCTCGAAGCTCACCGCCTTCGCCATCGGCACCATGTTCGGAGGCTTTGCGGGAGCGTTCTTTTCCGCGCGGCAAGGCTTTATCAGCCCCGAGTTATTCACATTCATGGAATCCGCAATGGTTCTCGCCATCGTCGTGCTTGGCGGTCTCGGCAGCCAGCTCGGCGTCGTTATCTCAGCGGTGGCTCTGGTTGGCGGCCTGGAGCGCTTTCGCGAGCTGCAGGACTACCGTATGCTGATTTTCGGGCTCTCGATGGTGCTCGTCATGATCTGGCGGCGGCGCGGGCTCATGGCGGCGCGAACGCCGTCCGCCATCCTGCATCAGGCGCGAAGCATTTCCGGGAGCGTGGTCAAGGAAGGGCACGGTTGATGAGCGGGGGCGCGCCAACGGAAAAAGACGAGATCCTGCGCATGGAGCATCTCACCATGCGCTTCGGCGGCCTTGTTGCCGTCGATAGTCTCTCCTTTTCAGCCCGCCGAGGCGACATCACGGCAATCATCGGCCCCAACGGTGCGGGCAAGACCACGGTTTTCAACTGCATCACCGGGTTCTACAAGCCGACCGAAGGCCGGATCGCGCTTGCGCACGGAAGCGGAGCAGCCTTCGAAGCACTGCCCCGCATCACCTTCGGCGGAAAACAGTGGACCGCCACGCCCGAAGGCGCGGTCTTTCTCCTGGAGCGCATGCCCGGTTTCGAGATCGCGCGCACGGCGCATGTCGCCCGCACGTTCCAGAACATCAGGCTTTTTGCCGGGATGACCCTGCTCGAAAACCTGCTCGTCGCGCAGCATAACGTCCTGAACGCCGCTTCCGGCTACACCTTCGGCGGCCTTCTCGGACTTCAAAGCTACAAGCGCGCCGAGAAGGAAGCGATAGAGCGCTCGGCCTATTGGCTTCGCAAGATTGGCCTTGTGGACCGCGCCGACGATCCCGCGGGCGACCTCCCCTACGGCGCTCAGCGGCGGCTCGAAATCGCGCGGGCCATGTGTACCGCGCCGGTTTTGCTGTGCCTTGACGAGCCGGCAGCGGGCCTCAATCCTCGCGAATCAAGCGAACTGAACGAGCTTTTACTGAAGATTTGCGAAGAGCATGCGCTATCAATCCTCCTCATCGAGCACGATATGGGCGTGGTGATGGGCATCTCCGACCGCATCGTCGTGCTCGATTACGGCCGCAAAATCGCGGAGGGCACGCCCGCGGAGATCAGGTCCGATCCGAGGGTCATCGCTGCCTATCTCGGCGTCGAGGATGACGAAGTCGAAAAGGCGGAGGCCGGGTTATGAGACCGCTCCTGTCCATCCGCGGCGTGGAGACTTATTACGGCAAAATCTGCGCGTTGAAAGGCGTGGATCTCGATGTTTACGAAGGCGAGATCGTCACGCTGATCGGCTCGAACGGGGCGGGCAAGACCACGCTGATGATGACGGTCTGCGGCGAACCGCGCGCGAGAAACGGGCAGATCCTCTTCGAGGGCCGCAACATCACGAAGCTGCCCACGCATGAGATCATGCGGCTCTCCATCGCGCAGTCGCCCGAGGGCCGCCGCATCTTCCCGCGCATGACCGTGTATGAGAACCTTCTCATGGGCGCGCTGCTCGCTCCCCAGGATGACGCGGCGCTGCAGGAAGACCTTTCGATGATTTTCGAGCTGTTTCCTATTTTGAAAAAGCGACAGTCTCAACGCGGCGGCACGCTTTCGGGTGGCGAACAGCAAATGCTGGCCATTGCGCGCGCGCTTATGGGACGGCCGAAGCTTCTTCTTCTGGACGAGCCGTCGCTTGGCCTTGCGCCGCTGATCGTTCGGCAGATATTCAGCGTGATCCGCGAACTGAACCAAAAGCGCGGGCTGACTGTCTTCCTTGTCGAGCAGAACGCGTACCACGCGCTTAAGCTCGCTCATCGCGGCTACGTCATGGTCAACGGAAAGATTACCTTGTCCGGGAAAGCAGCGGACCTTCTGCACCGCGAGGAAATCAAGGCGGCCTATCTGGAAGGCGGCGCGCATGTTTGAGAGGCGAGGCAACCAGGCAAGCAGTTCGCTTCTGCCGTCATGGCCGCACTTGATGCGGCCATCCAGTGCAGCGAACGAAGCCCCCGATGCCTTGATGGATGGCCGGGTCAAGCCCGGCCATGACCGTAACTTGACACCCACGCTTCCTCAGGCGGAGGCACGATGGGCGTGATCTACGAGAAATCCCTCTGGGCCTTCCTCTTCATCACCGTGATCGCGGGCGGCGGCGCGGCGTACATGGTCGGGCGCGCGGCGGCGAAAGGCTGGAACCCTTTCTGGCAGGCTGTGGTCCAGGTGCTCGCGCTGGCGGCGGCGGTGCGGTTTCTGCACTGGGGCCTCTTCGTCGGCGCTACATTCGAAAGCTGGCGCGCGGCGCAAGGTACCCTTCTCTCGTTGCATTACTACCTGACCGACGCAACCGTTCTGCTTCTACTCGCTGCTCTGGGCTTTCGAAGACAACGGACAATCCAGATGCTCCGTCAGTACGGATGGCTGACGGTTCAAACAACTCCGCTCAGCTGGAGATTGCGCGAAAACGCCACCGTGCAGCCGCAATCGCAAGGGACAGCCTCTTCCACTTCGCCGAGTTCCTGAACACCTATCGATAAAGAATGAGAATAATGATGCGTGTCATTCCAGCAGTTCTAGCGCTCCTCGCAGGCGCGTTGGCCACGCCGGCCTTCGCCCAATCGGAAATTATCGTTGCGGTCGCAGGCCCCATGACCGGCAAGGAAGCAACCTTCGGGGCGCAGTTCCTGGCCGGAGCCAGCACGGCGGTCGCCGACATCAATGCCAAGGGAGGCGTCCTCGGCAAGCAATTGAAGCTGATTACAGGCGACGATCAGTGCGATCCGAAGCAGGCCCGGGCCGTTGCCGAGCAGCTTTCCGCCGACGGCGCGGTTTTCGTGGACGGCCACTTCTGCTCAAGCTCATCGATCCCTGCCTCGTCCGTCTATAACGAGCAGGGCGTCGTTCAGATTTCTCCCGGCTCTACAAACCCGGATTTCACCGACAAACGCCCTGGGCCATACATCTTCCGCGTCTGCGGACGCGATGACCAGCAGGGCGGCATCGCGGGCGCTTATCTCGCGAAAGAGTTCAAGGACAAGAAGGTTGCGATCCTTCACGACAAGACGGCCTATGGGCAGGGACTTGCCGACGAAACGAAAAAGGCCATGAACGCCGCCGGAAAGCAGGAAGTGTTCTTCGAGGCGATCACGCCCGGCGAAAAGGATTATACCGCCGTCGTCTCAAGACTGAAGCAAAACGGGGTCGACGTCGTCTTCCTTGGCGGCTACCACACCGAGGCAGGGCTTATCATTCGCCAGATGCGTGCACAGGGCATGAAGACGATGCTCGTTGGCGGCGACGCGCTCGTGTCGAGCGAGCTTGGCACTATCGCGGGCGACGATGTGGAAGGCACCATGATGACCTTCTCGCCGGACCCGCGCAAAAATCCAGCCGCGAAAGACGTCGTTGCCGCCCTGGAGAAAAAGGGTATCAACCCCGAAGGATACGTGGTTTACGCTTATGCCGCCGTTCAGACCTGGGCGGAGGCGGCCGAAAAAGCTGGAACTACGGATGGAGCCAAAGTGGTCGACGCGCTAAACTCTGGCGAGTTCGACACCGCGCTCGGCAAGTTCAGATTCGATGCAAAGGGCGATCCGAACCTTCCGCCTTATGTCTTCTACCGCTGGGGCAAGAAGGGCTACGAACAGATCCATTAGTCCTACTTGATTGCCCGCCTCACAGGCGTATGAAGCAGGAAAGCAACAAGCAGCCCCTCACCCTGTCCCGCTCCCTCTGGGAGGAGGGACGCCGTTGCAACCGCCGTAGTCGGTTTCCCTCTCATCGGGAGATGGTTGGGTGAGGGGTTGCAGGCTTCGCGAAGGCAAGACTTCCGTGAAAACTCAACAGCGCAATCTCATTACGGACGTCGACGGGATCAGCGTGGGTCATGCCCACGACGAAAAGCTTGCCTCAGGCGTCACCGTCGTGCTCGCCGAAAGCGCCGCCGTGACCGCGGCCAGCATTTTCGGGGGCGCCCCGGGAACTCGTGAGGTCGACGCCATAGATCTCGAAGGCTCGGTCGGAGTTGCGGATGCAATCGTGCTCTCGGGCGGGTCGGCGTTCGGCCTTGATGCGGCCAGCGGCGTCCAGGCCTTCCTGCGCGAGGCAGGGCGCGGTTTTTCCGTCGGTCCCGTCCGCGTGCCCATCGTTCCGCAAGCCATTCTCTTCGATCTCGTCAATGGTGGGGACAAGGTCTGGGGACGACGCTCCCCCTATCACGAGTTGGGCTTTCAGGCTGCGGCCTCAGCCAGAAAGGACTTCGCGCTTGGCTCTGCCGGCGCGGGCCTTGGCACAATCGTCTCGGCTGGCGAAGGAAGGCTCGTCCGCGGCGGTCTCGGCAGCGCCTCCGAGGCGATCCCTGGATTGGCATGCGCCGAAGACGCTGATGTTATCGTTGGGGCACT
The DNA here is from genome assembly GCA_963829495.1 of uncultured Alphaproteobacteria bacterium. Taxonomy (GTDB): domain Bacteria; phylum Pseudomonadota; class Alphaproteobacteria; order Rhizobiales; family Rhodomicrobiaceae; genus Rhodomicrobium. Next base: position 367,152 of record CAWHIT010000007.1, on the reverse strand, counting down.
GGCGGCCGTGAACGCCGTGGGTTCGGTCACTGTTGCCGATACCCCGCACTTCTGGGCCGCGCCTTTTGAACAAGGCGCTGAGTTTGGCGGCCTGGGCCACCCCCATCCTTGGCCCGGACATGCATCGCGGCCAGCCTTTAAATTCGCCGCGCCCGAGCGTGCGAACACGACGCTTTGCGTGGTGGCAACCGACGCGGCTCTCACGCATCAACAATGCAAGCGGCTCGCGACCATGGCGGGCGCAGGCATGGCGCGCGCGATTTTCCCGGTCTTTTCCTCGTTCGATGGCGATATCGTCTTCGGCGTTGCGACCGGCAAAACCCCGCTCAGAGATGCGCAAATGGCGCTGCCCTGGCTCGGCGCAGCGGCAGCGAACTGCCTCTCGCGCGCCATCGCTCGCGGCGTCTATGAAGCCAGTGGATACCTGCCAAACGGCACGCCGTCCTACCGTAACCTTTTCGGGAGCCGCTAAATCCGGTATGAGTTTAGCCTATCAAGCGAAAGACACCGGCAGAATGAGCATGGGACAGACACCGCGGCTTCTTTTCATCGATTCAGGCCTCGGGGGTCTTACGGTTCTTCGTGCCGCCCGGCAGGCCATCCCCGAAGCGCAGGTTCTTTTCATCGCGGATGATGCGGGCTTTCCTTATGGCCCGAAATGCCCGGGGGTTCTCACCTCGCGGCTTGTCGGAATCGTCGAAAAGGAGATTGAAGGCTTTAAGCCCGATTGCATTGTCCTTGCTTGCAACACGGCCTCAACCGTGGCCCTCCGCGCGCTTCGGAAAGCGTTTCCCTTGGCGATAGTCGGCACCGTTCCGGCCATCAAGCCCGCGGCCGTGCTCACGAAAAGCGGGCTCGTCTCCGTTCTCGCAACGCCGGGCACGGTCGCGCGCGAATACACACGCGAGTTGATCGCACAGTTTGGCACTGGCGCGCGCTTCAACCTCGTCGGCGCACCTAAGCTCGCCGAACTCGCTGAGATGAGCGCAAGCGGCTCGGCTGTCGACGACGGCGCCATCGTGAGCGAGATCGCCCCTTGTTTCGTGGACAACGGCGCTTCAAAAACCGACGTTGTCGTGCTCGGCTGTACCCATTACCCGCTGCTGCTCGACAAGCTGGACGCGCTGGCGCCATGGCCTGTTATCTGGCTCGACCCGGCTCCCGCCATCGCGCGCCGCATCGCCAACGTGCTCGCCGAACAAGGCCACATCGTCGGCGTTGGCGCGAAGCGCGGCTCCGGCAGCATCAAATTCACATCCGGCCGCACGCCATCCGCATCGCTGTCGGCCCTTCTGCAATCCCACAACCTCAGCATCGCGCCCCCGGTGGCCGCTGCCGCAGCGTAAAGAGAGTCCAATGATCCCTCGCTACTCCCGGCCGCAAATGGCCGCGATCTGGTCCGACCGGAGCAGATACGAAATTTGGCTGGAAATCGAGACGCTTGCGGCCGAAGCCATGGAGCAGCTGGGGCAGATCCCGGTGGGAACGTCGAAGGCGTTGCGCGAGCGCGGCGCATTCGACATCGCGCGCATCGACGAGATCGAGCGCGAGGTCAAGCACGATGTCATCGCGTTTCTGACGAGCGTAACGGAGCATGTCGGGCCGGAAGCGCGGTTCATGCATCAGGGCATGACCTCGTCCGATGTGCTCGACACCTGCCTCGCGGTGCAACTGACGCGGGCCGCTGACATCCTGCTTGCGGACCTCGACGCGCTTCTCGAAGCTCTGAAGCGCCGCGCGATCGAGCATAAATACACGGTGACCGTGGGCCGCAGCCACGGCATCCACGCCGAGCCGACGACGTTCGGGCTGAAGCTAGCCTTCGCCTATGCCGAATTTTCCCGCGCGAAGGAGCGGCTTTTGCGCGCTAAGGAGGATGTCGGCACCTGCGCGATTTCCGGCGCGGTCGGCACGTTCGCCCATCTCGACCCGCGCGTGGAGGCTTACGTCGCCGGCAAGCTCGGCCTCAAGCCCGAGCCGGTCTCGACGCAAATCATCCCGCGCGACCGGCACGCCATGTTCTTCGCGACGCTCGGCGTGATCGCTTCGTCAGTCGAGCGGCTCGCAACCGAGATCCGTCACCTGCAGCGCACCGAAGTCGGCGAGGCTGAAGAGTTCTTCTCGGCGGGCCAGAAGGGCTCGTCCGCCATGCCGCACAAGCGCAACCCGGTGCTGACCGAGAATTTGACGGGGCTGGCCCGGCTTGTGCGGGGCTATGCGCTGCCCGCCATGGAAAATGTGGCGCTCTGGCACGAGCGCGATATCTCTCATTCCTCGGTCGAACGCTTGATCGGGCCGGACGCAACCGTGACCCTTGACTTCGCGCTGGCCCGGCTCGCGGGCGTGATCGACAAGCTCGTGGTCTATCCCGAGCAGATGCGCGAGAACCTGGAGCGCGGCGGCGGCCTTGTGCATTCGCAGCAGGTGCTACTAGCGCTAACGCAAAAGGGAGTCAGCCGCGAGGATGCTTACCGCCTCGTCCAGCGCAACGCGATGCGCGCGTTTAGCGGCGAGGGCTCGTTCCTCGATTTCCTGAAGGCCGACGCGGAGGTTTCCGCAAGGCTTTCGACTGCTGAGATCGACGCACTGTTCGATACGCGCCACCACCTCAAGAATGTCGATATCATTTTCGAGCGAGTATTCACCGCCTGACCTGCCGCGCAGGCTATGGCTTCGTCAATCTTGCCTGAAATTATAAAAGAATATGCCAGGAGTTCGCAGCTTGCGGGTGAGGCGGTGCGCGTATTGAGAATATTTCATGCAAATCTTGGCGGCGATACTTGGGTCTTTGCTTATCGGGGCCGCGCGGGCAGAGGATTTGCCCGATCAGCGGCCCATGCTGCGCATCGAGCCGTCGTCAGCGACGGCTGGTGCATGAATTAGAGGCAGCGGCAATTACCAGCGCATCCTCAACTTATTGGGTGTGTCCGGTCGCGCTTCAGAATTACAAATCCCCGGAAGTGGCGCAGGACATCAATCTCGCTCGCGGACGCCTCTATTTTCAAAAGCCTCAGCAGATCGCTATCCTTAAGATCTTCCCAGCTCCAGGCGTGTTCCGCCCAGCCAAGAACAGGGCAGGATGAGTTTCCCGCTGCGAGCCAGGATGTGGAGTCGTCCTGAGCATCCAGAAACGTCGTTTGCGATGTTCCCGCCATTTTGTGAAATCCCCACATCGCAGACGGCCAAGGATTATAGGGTCGCTCGGTATTATCGTAATAGATGTGGACGGCCGCACCGCCACATTGCGCAAGGAGAGGTCGAACAACATCGGCGCCGGTCCAAAAGGGCTTTGAAGACATGTAATGCCGGGCATTCGCGAAGCCTAAAAAGCTGGACGTGACAAGGAAGACAAGTGCAGCAGCCGCCGCAATCAAGCTTTTCCCTCTTGGCGCAGCGAAACCCTCCACAATCCAGGTTCTTGCCGCGAAGGTCACGACAACTGGCAAAGCGGCAGCGCCGATCTGCCAATAGCGATTTGTCACGATCGGTTGTACAAAAGAAGTGAGGACAGGCAACACCGTATAAAGAAGAAAACCGATACTAAACACAATGAAGAGCGCGCGTGTTGCCGTGCTATAAAGACCGAAGGCAAAGAGCGCCAGGACGATAAGAACTGACACATTGGAGCCAATCGCAAGCTCTTTCACGGATAAAGCCGCCGTCAGGACCTTTCTTACGGAAAACTCGATCCACTCGATCCTATCGAGCGCCTTGTACCCAACCCCGAGCCAAAGCGCAAAGACAATGCTTGCTGAGAGTCCAAGAGCAAGTCCCGGCTTGAGAAGGTCTTTCCTCTTATAGAAAAGGGCGAATATCACTAACCCAGCCGCGAGGCATCCGCAGGAGAGCGCAGCGTAAACATGCGTCAGGGCAGCCAGACACCCGAGTATCGCAGCTCTTGTCAAAGTGAGTTGCTCCGGAAAACCGGTTATGGCTAGAGCAACATACCAGGATGTCACAAAAACAACTGAGAGAGCCGTCACATAGGAGCGCCCTTCAGGGGCGAAGTAGAGAACGGGCCCGCTCAGCACAAAGGCTGCGATTCCAGCGATTGCCAATCCACTCAGGCCCATACGCCGCGACGGAATGTAGACCGCAACGGCAGCGGCAATGATCGCGCCAATATTCACCGCGATGACCGCCGTGCCATCGTCGGGTATAAGCTGGCGAACAAAATGCAGTAAAGAAAAGTAAAGCGGCGGGTTCAGAGTCGGGGAGGATCCGCTCGCTGAACGCGACGTCGAACGGCAATGTCCGGTCGGAGGCCCAGAGCGAAAACAGATCGTCAAGCCACCACCCGCTTACTGCGCTGACCGACGCAAACTCGCCCGCAAAAATCAACGCGATACAGAGTAGGGAAACAATAACAACCCATGCCGGTGTCTGATGAGAACGAGTAAAGTGCTGAGACAAGGCCAGTCAACTCCTCATCAAGAGGCCGCGCTGGACATAATTAGCAGGGCCCCGATCTCTATCGGGTCACGATCCGGGGAGATATATATGTGGTTCGCAGCAAACTTAGGGTGCCGCGAGGTTATGCACAGCCAAGGGGCAATACCGGCTGATCACGGGGCGGAAACGGCAGTGAAACCCTCGAAGAGCAAATCGCATTTCAAGGCAGGCGATCAGACAATCCGTGCGATAATCCCCCCAAAAAATCCCCAACAGGAAGGAGGAAACCATGGCCGGCAAACGCATCTTGATGATTTGCGGCGATTACAGTGAAGACTACGAGACGATGGTGCCTTTCCAGGCCTTGCTCGCGGTGGGCCATGAAGTCCATGCCGTCTGCCCTGGCAAGAAGGCGGGCGAACAGATCGCGACTGCGGTTCACGATTTCGAGGGTCAGCAGACCTACAGCGAAAAGCGGGGCCACAACTTCACTCTCAACGCGACCTTCGCCGACATCAAGCCCGAGTCCTACGATGCGCTGGTCATACCGGGAGGACGGGCGCCGGAATATCTGCGCATGGATCACAAGGTAATCGAGGCGGTGCAGCATTTCTTCCATGCTGGGAAGCCCGTCGCTGCCCTTTGCCATGGAGCCCAGTTGCTTGCCGCAGCCGGGGTGCTTGAGGGGCGCACCTGCTCCGCCTATCCGGCCTGCCGCACGGAGGTCGAACTCGCGGGTGGCAAATATGCGGATATCGCCGTCGATGCCGCGGTAACGGACGGCAACCTCGTTACGGCGCCCGCATGGCCCGCGCACCCGGCATGGCTCAGTCAGTTCCTTGCGCTTCTCGGAACGAGGATTGTTCACTCCGCATAGTGATGACATGGCTGTCTTTCGCGCTTCGACGCGAACGACACGTCGTCACCGTTTGAAATCCCAAGCGGATCAGGGTGGGCCATGCAGGCTGACCCCCTTCCCGCAGGATTTTTTTGCTCTTGTCCGTGCTCGGAGCGCTGGGAGTATCTATTTTCCTCAGAGCTTTTCGGAGGGGGAGACGATCGATGTCTAAGGGGCGGGCAGGCGCGGACAGTTCGGATCTTGTCACGAGTCAGATCGGAGGCAGAACTCTGGTCGATCTTGCCACAGAAACGCTTGGCGAAAAGCCCTTGTTTTGGGGCCGTTACTTCACCAGCGCTGCGAGCACCGGCGTTGTCGAATACCGGCATTTGAAAGAAGGCCAACTCCTGCGGGAAAACAACATTCGGGTTCTTCCGATTGCACGGCAAACCAAGAGGGTAGCAGGGTCATCTGCGCAAGGCACGGCGGATGCCAAGCTTAACGCCAAGGACGTGCTCCTGACGTTCGGTACCAATTACCTGAAATCGCTCGGCGGCAAGTTTCTCATGTTTCTCGATGTCGAAAGCACCCCTCCGCTCTCGCTGTCCTATTATAGAGGTTGGGCGAGCACGCTTAGCGACTATAGCCAGTCCTCTACGAAAGGCGATGTCACGATCCTGCCCTGCGTCTACGGCGTGCAATCGGATAACGCCACATGGCAGGCGATCGCCACGGCTGCAGACCAGGGCGTTTCGTGCCATGGCGTCTGGATCGCGCGTTGGAAATGGCGCGGGTGTAATCCCGTCCCGGAATGGAACGCAACAGCCGTCAGTCCGAGTGTTGCCCTTCCCTGCGACGTGCTGCTCTGGCAATATTCCGATGAGTGTCACGGTGGTGATGGCTATGATTGCAACACGACCAATCCCGGCATCAACTTCGATACGTTCATCAAGCAGCTTATCCTGCCGCCGGAAACCGTTGTTTCCTGAGGCGGGCGGTTTGCGAGCCCTCGCCCTTGCCTGCGTTTTCGCTTTGGCGCCCGCCGTCGCCAGGGCGGAGGGCGAACCGGGCTGCATTATGCTCGATCCGCAACGGAGCATGCATGTCGAGCTTTCGGCGAGCGAACCCGAGAAAACCTATTGCCTTCGCGTTGAGAAGGGTCAGCATTTAAGGGCAGAGATAACGAATGCTCAAGGGGTCGATCCTTCCGGCCGTGTCATCTCTCCCGCGGGGGCAATGGACGGCGGACCTGGCGGCCCCTTTTACCGCGGGGAAGTGAGTGAGAGCGGCATCTACCAGATACAGGTGGGCCAACGAGGCCCGAGACGGGCCGGCTCCTACGACCTGACTGTCAAAGTTACACCGGGACGCTAGGCGATAGCATCGTGCGTTTAATCGGGCGCGGGCATCATGGTCCATTTTGTATGGCATCCTGCAAATGGCGGCATGCGGTTTGTCAACTTGTCCCTGACGCTTGTCTCCGCATTCCTTCTTCTGAAGGATCTTCAGCGAAATCGCCTTGATGCCAGGTTAACGCAGTTCAAGCCCTTGATAATGCGGAGAAAACTTACAGAACGGGCCGCCATCGCCGCTGCCTGCGCCGTGCAGTTCCGGCCTTCGCAAGTGTTAATTCGCGATTTCAAAACATATTTAACGGACTTTTGCGCGTCCCAGTAAATGGAGAAATTCCGGCATTAGATTTTATTTAATGGGTCATTTGTTAACAATAAAAAATGTAGCAGTTTCAATGGCTTATGGTAGCCGCCCTTTGTCCGGTCTTAGGCGCGGCATTCCTCCCTGTCGCTCCGCATAAAGACGTTCTTTACCAACACACGGTGGGAAGTAATTCCGGCGCGCTTCTGTTAACCACATAAGTATGAAGGCTCGCCGCAGTGAACGAAATGTTTACGAAAACCCGCTTGGCGAGGGTCGTCCACGATGGCGATGGCCGGTTTGGTGAAGGCTTCCTGACGCATCCCGCCTCGCGGTCGTCGCCAAGATCGCCGCCCGAAGTGCACCGCCGCACAGTCCCAGCCGTAAGAAAAATTGCGTCGCAAACGGTTCCGATCTTGCGCACGCTGCGCTAAGCAAACTTCGCTGATCTGGCCAACGGATGCGGCTGGCTTCGCGCTTCGTCGTCCTCCCGGCCAAGCGAAGCGCGAAGCCGGGATCGAAAAAATGTGGGCGTTTCAATTTGTTACGATCCCGGATAAGGCTTTGCCTTTCCGGGAAGACGGTGGCAGCAATTCGGTGGCACGTCCGGCGCTCTGCTTAGCCTAATCCACTCTGGAAGGGGCTGACCTGCGCGGTGCGGGTGCTCGCCGCGCCCCAGGCGGCCGATCGTATTTCGCAATGCAACGGCGAGTTTCGATTAATATTAAGAAAAGCTTAGAGATCCAAGATTACATTCAGTAAAACTCGCTTCCGTTTCATGAACGGAGTTTACATCCTAAAATAAACAGTTGTGAAGATGCAAAAGTCTACTCCTTCGCAGCAAGCCCCCTGCCAGAGCACCTCGAAAGTCGCCCAGCCCCCTGAAGCGTATCGCGAGAGCGCAGCGGCATGCCGCGAAGCGCAAACTACCTCGAAAAACCCCGTCATCCTTGCGCTCCGTGGCATCGAGCGGCCACGGCTCGATACGGGCAGCCTCGCAGCAGATAAAGCGAAGATTGCCAAAGAGGTCATTGAACGCCTTGGACGGTCAAATGCGGCGGCCTCGAAGAGTTCAGATGGCATCGCGGTCAGAGCCCTCAGGGAAAGCCAGAGCGTGGAACAGGCAAGCCGAATACGCGCCGAACTCGAGGCCTATCTTGCGCAATCCGAGAAAGATGATCAGCACCGGGCGCATCACCCGCGCCGAGAAATTAGTCGCGCGCATGACTTTCTCTTACGAGATCCGGTCTTGGCTGCGCTCTTTGAAAGGCGCGGTTCGAATCGAGAGGAGCGATAGCGCAGGGTTTGCGAGCGCCGGTCCGGTTTCTTATTCGCCGTAGCGATGGGCTATCGCGTTTGCGGCGATGTCAACGCGCCGGGGAACCGTTACCCCCCGCAGGGTTTACGTCGACCGCCACTTCAACCTCGTGCTCCCCGCCGCCAAGCAGCACGCCGCTCACTGGACTCACATCCTGGAAATCGCGGCCGAAGGCGATCGCGATATGCTCCTCCTTGGGGATGAGATTGTTCGTGGGATCGAAATCGACCCAACCCCACTCGGGCGACCACACCGAAATCCAGGCATGGGACGCATCCGCACCGACAAGCTTCGGCTGGCCCTCTGGCGGGTAGGTGAGCAGATAGCCGCTCACATAGCGTGCGGCAAGGCCAAGTGTCCGCAGGCACGCGATTTCCAGGTGCGCGAAATCCTGGCAGACGCCGCGCTTGATCTTAAGCACCTGCTCAACCGACGTGGCGGCGTCTGTTGCGCCGGTTTGATATTTGAATTCGCGATGGATCCTCGCAGTGAGGTCTTGCACGGTTTCGAGGAGAGGACGGCCCTCGGGAAAGCTTGGCCGCGCGAACTTGTAGATATCGCGCGTCGGCCGGATGTATCGAGATGGGCAGGAATATTGTATGGCCTCAAACGTCTCGGGGCCGAGGTTCGCCCGGATCTGGGCCGCCACATCGTTCCAGCTTGCCGACCGGGCGGTCTCTATGGGCCACGGCGCCTGGACATTCACCTGCGACCGCGAATGTATTTCAAGCTTCGTATGATCCTGCTCGATCGTGATGATTGATGCTGGATTTCCGAAATCGTCCGTCAGCTCAGTTTTCGAGGCGGGGGCTGGATCGATGATCAGGCTATGACGCAGGACGGTTTGGCGCACATGCGATCGGGGCGTCAAATGCAATAGGTGGTGGGACTGCGAAACAGGTGCCGAGTATCGATAGATTGTCCGGTGACTGATCTCGAAATTCATTGGCCCCGCCCGAACCGGGTGTAGACGCGCCGGAGCTCGTCTTCGGTGAGATTGAAGTAACGGCGGGTAATTGCTTCGGACAGCTTTGGCAACTCCGAAATAAGATGGCTAAGCAGTTCTTGCAGCTCGGGCCGGTTCCCTTCCGCATCGGCATGCTCAAGGCTCGCAACCCTGGCGAGGCGCACGCGAGTCAAAAGGTCGAGAATAAGGCGCTGCTCCTCGTTGTGGGGCGCATGCGGCGAAGCCTGCGGCAGCGCGTGAAGGTGATCGTCGATCGCGCGAAGCTGAAATCCGATGCCGCGCGGGTTCGATTCATCGACCATGAGAAGGTCGAGGACCAGCGAAAGGATTGGCGCGAACAGATAGCGCTGCCGGAACGTGATGGTGCTGTCCGCGACATTCAAAACAAAGAACAGGCGCGCCGTTTCCTCGTCTTCGCGCAGTTCCTCGCCGAAGAGGGTGAGGAGCAGCTCCGCAAGGTTGATGGCGCGCTCCAGACGGCGGCCCATATCCTGGAATCGCCACCCGTAGTTCCGCGTCATGTTCTCCGCGGTCAGTCCGTTCATGGACGCCACCGTGACGATGCCAGCGTTCAACCTGTCGAGAAGCGCCACCGTATCGGCAATCTCGATGGCCTTCGGCGAGGCAATGTTCGAGAACCGCAACAGCGTCTGCCAAACCTCCAGCGACAGCCGCTCGCGCACGATACTGCCAACTCGCAGAATGTTGCTTTCGAGGCCCGGAAGGCTGTATGCCCGGCCGGGCGCTGTCATGAGGAGCCTAACGGCCTGCTCGATCTCGCGGACATTGGCACTCAGCTCGGTGGTGGCGTTGGCGGCCTGGTCCTTGGAAAGGATCAGCTCGAGCGCCCTGCGTCTTCCATCGCCGCGATCCAAGGCGCCGGTGTCGTCCGCTCGGGTGAGCGCACCCCGCGCAATGCGCATGACCCAGTCCGCGCGCTCGCAATAACGCCCGAGCCAATAGAGATTGTCGGCGATGCGGCTGCGCAGGCCTATACCGGCACGGAGGACGCGTGCAACCTCGCCCGCAGGGCGCATAAGCGTCAGATGCGGTGCGTGCGCGTCATCCTCAGATACGATCCAAACATCGCGCGAGTGGCCATCCATGGCGGACATCGCGACACCGGGCGTGCCGTCGAGCGACATTGCGAGGCCCCCCGGCATCACGCGGTAATCGCCATCGACCGCGACGACGTAAAGACGCACGGCGAAGGGGCGGGCCTTGAGACCATCGGCCGTCCAGGAGGGCGCGGTTGCGCAGTCATGCCGTTCTTCAGCGACATAATCCTGCCCGTTCATCTCAAGGTCGAATTTCAGGGCCTCGAGTTCGCGGGGCGAAAGACTATCGGGCATGATCCCGAGCTCGGCGCGCCCGGGCCTTCCCGTCCCTTCGTGCGCATGGCGGATGACGAAGCGCTCGGGGTGCGCGAAAACGAAAACGCGGGCCTCCATATCACCGAGCCACCGGCGGTGCGGCTCATGCAGGATAAGGTCCTGGCCGAGAAGCGCGCGTGCGGCTTGCGGAAGATGCGGCGCCAGCCCTCGATTTTCGACAACGGATGAGCCCAGGAAATTCATGAGAAGGCGCTGGTTCTTCCTCAACGCCTGGACGAGCCCGACCGGCCCCGCGAAACCGTTCGGGTCGAGTTCCAGAGGATCGCAGTGCAAGCCCGGAACACACCGGATCATGAGGTCGATCGGCTTCAGGCCCTCCAGCGTCTTCATATAGACGCGGCTGCCGATCACGCGCAGGTCGCCGCCTTCGACAAGCTGGAAGCCGAGGTAGCGCGAAAGATAGGCGTGGCTGAAATAGTCCTCATGACGCGGCCCGGGCGTCAGAAGCGTAATCAGGGGGTCGTCGCGCTCAATGCGCTGCAGGAGCTCAGTCTGGAACTGCTGAAAGTGAGGAGCGAGCCTCAGGCCTCGGCAAGAGCGGAACACGTCGCTCATCAGCTGGCCGTGCAGTAACCGGTTGGCCAGCGGGAAACCAACGCCCGCCGGAGTTTCGGCATGGACGTCGATAATTCTCCACGCGCCGCTCATGTCGCGGATCAGATCGGCGGCGAAGAAGTTGATCAGATGGTTTTCTGTCTTCGGGTCACGGCAGGCGTGAAGGAAGGCTGGGTCGCTGAAGACAAGGCGCGGCGGAACCTTGCCCGACTTGAGCAAGGTTTGGGCACCGTAGAAATCCTTGGCCATGAGGTCATAAAGGGTGGCTCTCTGAATCAGGCCACGCTCCAGCTGATCCCATTCCGTGCTTGAGATGATGATTGGAATAAGGTCTATCGACCATGGCTGGCGGCTTCCAGGTTCCGCGAACAGATCGTGGGCGATTCCGTTTTCCCGAACGAGGCGGCGCAGGCGCTCCTGGCGCTGATGCTGCTCTTCCGGGGTAAGAGCACCGAAGGCGTTGGAGAATGCGCTCCAGTGCGGCCGAACCGCTCCATCGGCGCCAACGGCCTCGTCGAAGCCGTTGGGGGGTGGCGTATAGGCGGTTAATAAACCTTCCCGCGGGACCACATTTGTCACGCTGCTGCTCATAGCCCGCACTAAGCCGCTCCCGAACGTGTCGGTACGAGTAATCCACTCATGTTCATCATACCGTCCCCCGCCCGGACGCCAAAACTTCCGGCATCTTCAGACAAGTCTAACATCCCTTCGCAGCCTGCGCCAGCGAAGCTCAGCCACACAACCTTGTCCAAGCCAAGGCAACGTGAGCCAGATCATATGGTTATGACGCCAGGCGCCATGCGTTCTCTAGAACAGCTTGAGGCCGGGAGGCAAAGGCAAACCGGCCGTGAGCGCCTGCATCTTTTCAGCCATTGTTGTTTCGGCTTTCTGCTTCGCATCATTATGAGCGGCGATGAGGAGGTCTTCGAGGATCTCTGCTTCATCGGGCTTGATGAGGCTCGGGTCGATCGAAATTCGCGCCATCAAACCCTTGCCGGTCAAGGTCACTTTGACGAGCCCGCCTCCCGAGGTTCCCTCCACCTCCATGTTTTCGAGTTCGACCTGCAGCTCCGCCATCTTGCTCTGAAGCTCTTGCACCTGCTTCATCATGTTTAACGGGTTTTTCATAGTGCCTCCTGGAGTTGACCCTTGCGCTAATCGAGCGAGCGCACGCTTTTGATTTCAGCATCCGGGAAATGATGCATCACATTCTTGACCGCCGGATGTTTGCGGATTTCCTCCACGGCGCGGGCTTCCTCCTCGCGTTTGCGAACGCCAAGCGGCTGCATCCCCCGATCTTCGGAGAGGGATACGATCCATCGTTCGCCCGACCAGGCCTGCAGCTTCCGCGCCAGCTCAGGCGCGAGGTTCTTGGGCGCGCCGTCCAGCGTGTGAAGTTCAAGAAAGCCCGGCCCGAATTTCACAAGCTCCACCTGTTCCTCAAGTGCGATCTTGAGCTTGATGTCACGAAGCTGGGCCGCGTAGCCAACAATATCCTCGAAGGAGGTAAATCTCCGCGCTGCAGGTTGTGCTTCGACGCTTGGGATTTCCCGTTCGCCTTGGCCATCGCCCTCTTCGTTCTTCGCTTCGCTTACGGCGTGCGGAGCTGCGGGCAAAGTCCTCTGCCCTGTCCCTGCCCCCTTCTCCGCCCTCTGAGTTGGAATGCCTTTCAACTCGCTGATGGTTTCGGCGGGCGAAGGCAACTGCGCCGTGTAGCACATGCGGATTACCAGCATCTCGACCGCAGCGAAGGGCCTTGGCGCGCGCGCCGCTTCGTCGAGGCCTTTCAGAAGCATTTGCCAGGCCATGGAGAGGCGCGGCACCGCCAGTTCGGAGGAAAGCTTGTCCGCGCGGGCGCGGTCATCGGATGAGAAATCGGCCGGGTAGAGCCCGGGCACGGCCTTAAGGCGGCTTAGCGCGTGCACCGCGTCCGCCGCGTCGGTGAGGATCATGAGCGGGTCGCCGCCCTTGTCATGCAATGCATTCAGCGACGAGAGCGCCGCCTTGGCGTCGCCCGAAAATATGCGGTCCAGGAGGTCGAAGATCGCGGCGCGCCCGGAAAGCCCGAGCATGTCGGCCACGGCGGCGGCTGTGAGATGCCCCTGGCCCGAGCGCTAGAGCCTGATCGAGAAGAGAGAGCCCGTCGCGTACCGAACCTTCAGCCGCGCGGGCGATCAGCGCAATGGCCCCATCTTCAGCCGTATGACCTTCTTTGGCGAGCACGCCGGCGAAGTGGGCAGACAGAACCTCGTGCATCGACCCGGCGCAAATCGAAGCGCTGGCAGCGAGACAGGATCGTGACCGGAACTTTGCGGATTTCGGTCGTCGCGAAAATGAACTTCACATGCGGCGGCGGCTCTTCCAGCGTCTTCAGCAGGCCGTTGAACGCGGACTTCGACAGCATGTGCACTTCGTCGATGATGAACACGCGATACCGTGCCGAGGCGGGCTGGTATCTGACCGCCTCGATAATTTCGCGAATGTCGTCGATGCCGGTATTGGAGGCCGCGTCCATTTCGAGAACGTCGACATGGCGGCTTTCCATGATGGCCTGACAGTGGACGCCAAGCTCCGTGATGTCGAGCGTCGGCTTGTCCGGAACGCCAGGGCGTTCGTAATTCAAAGCGCGCGCCAGGATGCGCGCTGTCGTCGTTTTGCCCACGCCCCGCACGCCGGTCAGCATGTAAGCCTGGGCGATCCGGTCCATTGAGAACGCATTCCGGAGGGTGCGGACAAGGATGTCCTGACCGATCAGATCGTCGAGCGTTTGCGGCCGGTATTTGCGGGCAAGAACGACGTAAGGCTGAGGTGCCGAGGTGTCCGTCTTCGCCGCCGTTTGCGCTAGGGGATTATCGCTGGATTTGCTCATGGGCCACGGCGGACGGGTCCAGCATTCGAACTCTTGAAGACCCCAGACATGAGAGCGCGGTGAGAGGCTGGACAGCAACCCGCATCGGATTCGTTAGGGCTGCTTCCTTCCGGACCTGACCCGGTTGGCGAGCGATACGTCCGCGCCAACCTCTCACCCCATATATTGCCGGTTCAGGGCTTCCGCGCAAGTCCGGTGTGCGCCTTTCCAGGACTGAACGTTGGCGCAATTGTCACGCCCGCGTTCAAAAACGGCGTCGGAAAGGGTAAAAGGGAAATGCATTGCAGCTTTGTCACGAGCAAGGTGGCATCAAAGCAGCCTTGCAACTTCATCGCGCCGCACCGTAATTTCCGGGAGTGGCTGACAAGCTCGACCTGGGAGGGAGAATGGCTGCTGCCGATCCTAACGAAGATTTCTACAAAAGCCTGAGGAAACCGAGCATCGCCGCGGAGATCCTTTCCGAGGCGTTGCCCTATATGCAGCGCTACGATCAGGCGACCGTGGTCATCAAATATGGCGGCCACGCGATGGTCGATGCGAAGCTTGCCGAAAGCTTTGCGCGCGACATCGTGATGCTCGAACAGGCGAGCGTGAAGCCGGTCGTGGTGCATGGCGGCGGCCCGCAGATCGCGAGCTTGCTCGGCCGGCTCGGCATCAAGAGCGAATTCTCCGCCGGCCTGCGCGTGACCGACGCGGCGACCGTGGAAGTCGTGGAGATGGTTCTCGCGGGCACGATCAACAAACAGATCGTCTGCCAGATCAACCAGCTTGGTGGTCACGCCGTCGGCATCTCCGGCAAGGATGGCAATCTCCTGATTGCCAAGAAACTGACGAGAACGGAAGTCGATCCCGAACTCGAACATCGAGCGCGTGATCGATCTGGGCTTTGTCGGCGAGCCGGACGAGGTCAATCCTCGCATCGTGCAGGTGCTTGCAGCGAACGAGTTCATCCCTGTCGTCTCCCCGCTCGGCCTCGGCCGCGACGGCACCACCTACAACATCAACGCCGATACTTTTGCAAGCGCGCTTGCTGGAGCGCTCAAGGCGAAACGCCTTCTTCTTCTGACCGACGTTGCTGGCGTACTCGACCAGAACAAGAAGCTCATCCACCGCCTGACCGTTTCGGAAGCCAAAGCGATGATGGGAGACGGCACGATCACAGGCGGCATGATCCCCAAGATCGAAAGCTGCCTGAGCGTGATCGAACAGGGCGTCGAGGGCGTCGTGATCCTCGACGGGCGCGTGCCGCACGCGGTCCTTCTCGAACTGTTCACCGAACACGGCGTCGGTACGCTGATCGAGCGCGATGCCGATGGTTAGCGGAGCTGACGGCCGTGCCGACGTCTCGGAAGCCTTTGCCGGGACGCGGCTCTGGATCTTCGACCTGGACAACACGCTCTACCCTGCTGAGTGCAATCTGTTTGCGCAGATCGACCAGCGCATGTCCGCCTTCATCCAGAATATGCTCGGGCTCGATCCGGTCGCGGCACGAAAAGTGCAAAAAGCGCTTTATTACGAGCACGGCACGACGCTTGCCGGCCTGATGGCCGAGCATGATGTTAAGCCGGACGTCTTCATGGACTTTGTGCATGACATCGACCTCGCCCCGGTCTCGCACATGCCCGAGCTTGCCGAGGCGATTTCTCGGCTTGAAGGACGGAAATTCATTTTCACGAATGGTTCCGCGCGCCATGCCGAGCGCGTAGCCGGAAAGCTGGGCGTTCTTGATGCGTTTCGACGGCATATTCGACATCGCGGCTGGCGGCTATGTGCCGAAACCGAAGCCCGAATCCTTTGCGCGCTTCCTCGACTACTGCGCGGGCGGAAACTGTAAGGCGGCTATGTTCGAGGACCTGCCGCACAATCTCGAAGCGGCGCATGATCTCGGCATCGTCACCGTGCTCGTCCGCTCAAACTATGACGATCACCCGTCTCAGCACGCGCTCAAGGAGGCGGGAGCGCTTCCCCCATACATCCACTTCGAGACGGACAACCTCACTCGCTTTTTGAATGACGTTGTTTTGGGGCAGCTTGTGGATAAGGGATAGGCGCGTTGCTGGAGTGAGCTGGTAAAGCGCTTGGCAAAGGAATAGGTTTTTTAGACGTTTTCTGAATACTCCTTGGCACGTTTATGCTTTTAGCGGAATGCCCCGGCGTTAAGACGTCGCCTAAATATGAAGCCGAATTCCTGCGGTTCATGAATCCGCTTTTGGATGCGATGCGGGAAAAAGGCGGTCAAGCCCGGCCCCGTGAAATTTACGATGCGATCGCGCAAAGACTTAATCTGTCCGAAGAGGAACGCACGGTCACGAATAAAAATGGTTATCCGAGATTCGAAAACCAGATTGCTTGGGCGCGCTCCTATCTCGTTAAAACAGGTTACCTCGACTTTCCCTCTTACGGAGTTTGGCGGCTCACCGACAAGGGCAAGGACGCTCACCTAGACGGACCTGACATCGACTCGATCTTTCGGCGCGTTCAAGAAATGAACACGCTCACCAAGGCGGGAACAGAAACAAAGTCCACAGCGGAATCCGCTCCCACAAACGAACCCTCCCCAAAAGACGAGGAAGATGAGGTCATTGCACCCTCGCCGCAAACCTCGCCTTACAGCGATCACCGGCCCGCGCTCATTACGCTCATCGGCAGCATGACACCTGCTGGTTTTGAGGAGTTCTGCTCGGAACTGCTGGCACGCGTGGGGGTGGAGGATGTTCAGACGACACGCTATGCCAGGGATGGCGGCATAGACGGGACCGGCCGTTTGCGGATCAACGAATTCGTCTCCCACTCGATAGCTTTTCAAGCGAAGAAATTTGACGGCTCAGGTCGTAAAGTGTCGTCGGAAGAGATACAGCGTTTTCGCGGGGCCATAGGCGGCCACATTACCAAGGGAATTTTCTTCACGACGACGACCTTTACCGAAGACGCAAAGCGCGAAGCGAAGGCCCTCGGAAGAGTTGAAATCGAACTCGTTGACCTCGACCGGATATTGCAGATCTGCGAGAAGCAAAAAATCGGACTGACCGAGCAAAAAATTCTGGTCCCCGACCCTTCTTTCTTCGAAAGATTCCGCCGCTAAGACGCCCGCTGACGCTGGACCGGCAAACCGTCACTCAGCGCCCTGGCGGCGTGCGCAAAATCGGAACCGAAGCGACGCAAGCTTAACTGCGTGCCGGCGTCCGATTGAATGCAGGAGTGCTTCTCGCCCAATCTGGCCGCCGCCATCTCCGACGGTGCCCGCCGTATGCCACGTGGTAAACGGTTCGTTCCCCGCGCCCGGGTGTTAATCTGAACGTGGTTAACGGGAGCGCGCCGCCGATCTATTTCCGGTCCAATTCACGCTTTAGTGAAGAGTTCGTTCGCGCGCCAAATGAGGCTGCCTCGCGCCTTACGGGCCGGCTTCAGGAGAAGCGGCTCTAACTCATTGAAAAAAAATAGGTTTTGTCTTCGGGCAAGCCCCATTAAATAGAACTTAATGCCGGAATTTTCGTTCATTTACTTGGGCGCGGAAAAGTCCGTTAAATATAATCTTCAGCTTCCCTTGTTAACCAAAACCGCGCTGCAGTCGCCTTGGCGCCCGCGCCGGGATTGCCGTCCATTCTAAAATTTTGCAGCAATATCAATGGCTTATTTTGTTAACTTGTCGACAAGGCGCTTTTTCTTAAAATCGCAGTCTCAGGAAAATCCGGGACCTCAAGCGCAAGCGAGAAACCGATCCAGGGATGAAAGTGAGGTGCAACATGCATGAAGAAAAAGCATCCAGACGCCCGCGTCCGGATTGAGCGCGCGACGGTCCAGCTCTCAGCGCGGCCTCAACGAATGCGATGCGAGCGCCGCAAGAAGCGGCGCTGCGCTTTCCACTATTTCAGATTGCTGAGGTAGGACGCCACCGCCGTAATCTGGGGCTCCGTCAACTGGTGCTGAACAGGCGCTTTCACGCCCTCCTGTTCCTTGTTGATGATCGCCCAGTTCGTAAGCACCTTGACGGTATAAGGATAGACCTGACCAGCAAGGCGCGGGGTCAGCTCAGTGCCTTTGGCTTCGGCGCCATGACAGCTTGTGCATGACGGAACACCGGCATCCGGAACCCCGGCTTCATAAATCTTCTTGCCTTCAGGGATGAGGTCTCTGTTACCTCCGCCTGATGGAGGCGGATTAAGCCCGTTGAAATGCGTCGCGACGGCCTTCCTGATCGCAGGGTCGACGCTTCCAAGCACGGGCACCATGAACGTTTCAGCCGTGACATTGTCGCGCTTGTGTTCGGAAATGATCCCGAACTTGGCTTCGAGATAAGGGATCGTCTGCCCCGCGAGCCGGGGCACGGAATAGGCTGCCGCAAGGCCTTGCCCACTCTGGCCATGGCATTTCTTGCAGTAGGCTATCTTGGCCTCGACGTCTTTCGAGTGCTCCGTTCCGTTCTCGGCATATGCCGGGACCGCAAGTGCCAGGATCGCCACCGGCAGTACCAATCGCAAACCGATACGCTTCATAGTTTCGCCTCCCCGCCTCTGGTTCTAGTTTCCGGAAGAAGACGTTCATCCGGTAGCGCATCCACCTTCCCGACCGGGCTCAGGCTTTGGCAGATTTATGCGCTGGAAAATCGAAAGTCGATTTGTTAGCGCAAAGCGCATCATTTCTAAAAATTGGGATACATCAGATGCAGCAATATATCACTGCTACCCTTTAACGCGGTCTTAGCAGCCGATGGTATGCGCAGAAAGTTGGGGAAAGAGGTTCTCCCGCCCCGGACCGCGGTCATCGAGCCGGATGCTATTGCGACGTCCGCGTCGTGAATGGGAGGGGAGAAGAACTGGACGGAGACCTAAGCGCCGAAAGCCTTTCAGCCGAGGCGTTCAGCGCCGCCAGGTTCAGCGCCCCGCTCTTGATCGCGTCGGCGACTCCGCGAGCGATAAGATCCCTGATTTTGGCAGGGCTTTCCTTCCCGCCGTCGATGACCAGGACGTCGCATCCGTGGTTGAAATGGCCGGCCACCTCGGTGGCGTCGTTCGCTGGGCTCACTGCAACGAAGCAAAACCGCGGTCCTCTCACGAGACCGTCATAGGGGGCAAAGGGCGGCGCTGCGCTCGTGATGGAGACGGCGATCGGCATGACCGGATAGGAAACAAGAAGGGTTTTCAGGGCGCGGACAGCAATGTCGCTGCCATCGACGAGAGGGACGGTGATGATGTCGTCGTCCCTGTGACCCAGGATGAATGTCTTGGCAAACACGCCGGCCTGAAGGGGACTGTCGCTGAAACTTGCGGACGGGTCGCTCGCGACCTTCTCGGTTCCAATAGCCGGGCCGAAATTCATATTGAAGCCGAGACCAGCCAGGTAGGTGCCTAGCGAACGGTATGTCAGATAGGCATATTCAGGATCGCCTTTCGCCGCAACATCACGCTCCGAGGGCCACGCCTCGAAATCCTTGATGTGCGGAAACGCTCCGCCAGCGCCGCCAATCTCGCTGATCGCAAATATTGGCTTGGCGCCGTTGCCGCTTGGCGAGAGGAATTTGATGAGTTCCTTCAGCTGGCCTTTCGATTGCACGTTGTCGCTGCCGAACATGACGCCCGCGATAAGCCCGTCATGGATGAGAGCCCGAATCGCTTTCGGTCCGCCGTCCGAAGGCTCATTGCCGTTGAACCGCATGACGATCAGCCGCCCGGCAGCGCGGTTGATTTCCGGATCGATAACCGGGACTGGTTCTTTCTGAGGCTGCGCATGAGGAGCCTCGGCAGTTTCCGGCGCCGTCTCCTTGCTTGTCTTGGCGGGTTGCGGTGATGCGGATTTGGTCTCGGCCTTTTTCTTGGCAGGCTGGGATGAACCGGATTTTGGATCGTCGTCTTTCTTGGCAGGGCGCGGCGATGCGGATTTGGAGTCGTCCTTTTTTTTGGCAGGCTGTAGCGATCCGGATTTGGAGTCATCGCCTTTGGCAGGCTGAGTGGAGTCCTCCTTGCCGTGCTTGGCACCGCGGCGCATGCCATCGAGTTCGTTCTTCAGACGTTTGCGCGCCTCCGCCGCGGCCGCATCATCCCCGGACGGCGCAGCGTCGTTTTCCGCAGTTTTCACAAGGCCGCCGGTGGCAGCCTTTCCGGAACCATCAAGCGACGGTAGCCCAGGCAAGGTTGCGCGGCTATACTCCGCCGCACGCCCCGTCGCGGCAGAAGCTGCGGCAAGCAGGACGAGGCCGAGGGCCAGTGCGCCCACAATGGAATATTTTCGATGCATAGGCAGGAACGTCGGTGGTTTTCTCAATGTGTTAGCGGAATGCGCGGAGTGGGTAAAGAAGCCTCACCCCTTTTTGACCTTGTGGCGTTACCACAACGCCTCAACTTGCTATTGGCGCTGGCATTATTCGGTGCTTTGATGAATTTTGCTCCTGCTGCGCAGGCTGCAGCCGACAAATCGCTCGTCAAATCTCAGGAAGCCAGCTCCGCACTTCTTCGAGGACGATTTGATCTGGCCGTGGCAGCCTATGACGATGCGCTGAAGGAAACGACACTCCCTTCTGTTAGCCAGGCAAACCTCTACAGCGACCGTGGCGTCGCCAAGTGGCGGCTCAAGCGCCTCGATGAAGCCGTAGCGGATTTCACCAAGGCCGTCTCGCTCAATCCTGAATATGCGCCTGCCTACAACAACCGTGGCAACGTTTATCTTGAGATGAACCGCGCTGAGGACGCCTACAAGGATTTCGATCGCGCCGTCTCGCTGTCTCCGGATTTCGGCGTCGCCTACAGCAACAGGGCCAATGCGAATCAGAGGCTGAACAGGCTCGAAGCGGCGGAAAAGGATTTCCGCAAGGCCATCGAACTGATGCCGGGAAGCGCGGTACCGCTTAATGGACGCGGCAAGATCGCAAGTGCCGAGGGGCAGTATTATACCGCTCTTCGCTATCTGAACCGGGCAATCACGCTTAATGCACAATACGCGCCCGCCTATCAAAACAGGGCTGCCGTTTACACTGTCCTCAAGCGGAATGAGGAATTGGCCCAGGACCTCGACAAGGTGATCGCCCTCGCGCCCGACAACACGAACCTCTACATCGCGCGCGGGCGAGCCTATGCCCGGGACAATCACTGGTCCCAGGCCTTTCGGGACTTTTCGAAGGCCGTCGAACTTGCGCCCGATAATGTGCCGGCGTTAACCGGCCGCGCGTCGCTGAACCTCGACAGAAAGCGCGCCGACCTCGCGCTGGAAGACCTCAATCGTGCGATCACGCTCGATCCAAAGGCTGCGGAGGCATATTTCTGGCGCGGGCAGGCTCGTTACTCCACCGGCGATGCGCCAGGCGCTGACGCCGATCTGAGCAAAGCCATTGAGATCGACGCTTCCCTTGCCGATGCTTATCGCGTCCGGGGATTCTATAGGGAACGCGCCGGCAAGCGGGATGAGGCGATTGCCGATTACCGCCGCGCAGTCGAACTCGATCCCTTCTCCAAGGAGGCTCGCGATGCCTACAAGACAGCAAGCGGAGACACGGCGGACAGCATCGTAAAGCCTTTGGCCCCAGCAGTCGACGGCTGGGAGGTCTTCCGCTCCGCTTCGGGCCAGTACACGGCCTTGAACGAGCGCTACCGAGTCCCCGTCCTTCTCGAAGTACAAGGCAACGGCCCGGTTGAGATTGTTGAGTGGACACCCTTAAGAGATACCCTCTCCGGTATCGGTCTCCTCCGCTATCGCGCGGGAGAAAAAGCGGAATATGTCGCCATCATCGATTTGTCGCGCGGGCAGGTTCTCAGCATCGAACCCTATATCATGGGCGAGACCAAATCGAAGTGGGCCTGGACGCAAAATGCGGTCACGGTGACCGATCCGGATGGCCTCGCGAGCTTCTACGAGCTTAGAAAAGGGGTGGATCCGAGAGCCCCAGTCGCGCGTCGGGACGACAATCCCTTTTCGTTTTTTGGTGGCGGCAGGCGCGGCGGCAGAAGCGGCGGAGGTCCAGGACTGTTCGGCTGGATTTTTCAATGACAAAAAGCCATCCCAGGACAAAGGGCTGGCTTTTCGCTTAAGCGTTTACCTCGCGGAGCATGCAAACTCAGAGGGGAGCCAGGGTGCATCGATGCAAGTGTTATCCCATCCACGCGCGTTTGATCTGTGCCTCCAACCAGAGCCGTAGCCGTAACCTTGGCCATAGTTCCCATATCCCGTCGGGACGGGGCGATACGCATGCCTATGAACATGATGCCGGTGATACGTTCTCGTTTGAGCTGTCGCGCCAACCAAAGGCGTAACAAAAATTGCAAGGGCAGCCGCCAGAGCCACCGCCTTTTTGCTTCCGACCATGTCATTCTCCTCGCATGAAGTGTTCAAGCGAGGAAGCTGATCTACCCATGCAGACGTTGCATAAAATTATGTTGATTGAGCAATAAGTTAAATATTTTTAAATATATGCTCCGGATGCTTTTTTCTTCAGCTAAAGAAACGACAACTTATCATTACAACTCAGGCCGGGACGGCATGGCCGCCCCGGAGTGATTATAAGTACGAGAACCAAGCCGTTGGCGACTGGCTATACAGTTTCAGGCTGAGCGAGCGCCAAGCGCCGCGAAGATAAACGCAAAGCCCGTCAGCAGCATGTTGACGCCGACAAACAGCCCGAGCACCCACAGCGCGGTGGACGGCCATTCCAAGATCACGAGCCCGGCCAGCAGAAAGTCGATCAGGCCGCTTATCAGAAGGAGCACCCAGCGCCCGGTCTCTCCCTTGACCGAGAACGCCAGGATGAAGGTCGCGATGCCGTGGATGATGAAGTACGCCGTGAGCAGCATGGTCAGCGTGACCGCGCCTTCGAGAGGAAACCAGGCCACGATGAAGCCAAGGATCGCAGTGAGGATGGCGAGCAGGAGGGACGACCAATAGCCCGGCGCACGCGTCGAGCGAACAAGTGAAACCGCGCGAAATATGCCGGAGAAAAACAGAAGCCAGCCAACAAAGGCGGCGGTGGCGACTGCCGCCAATTGCGGAAGTGCTACGGCTATCATGCCGAGGATGACGAGCAGCACCCCTTGCACCGTGAAGAGCCGCCAATGCTCCTTCAGGTTGCTCCGCATCGCGCTTTCAAAATCTTCCTGGTTGACGCCTGGCGAGGTCATCGCTTTTCTCCCATCTGGCTGAATGCGTCGTTATGCTCCGTATTCGGGCTATTTTTAACGCGGACATGATTAATAGACCCCCGGACGACAGAAATTTTACGGTGTGAAAGGCAGCAATCGTTGAATTATCGCCATGCCTATCACGCGGGAAATTTCGCCGATGTCCTCAAACACATCGTCCTCCTTTTCTGTCTGGACTACCTGCAGAAGAAGGAAGGCCCGCTGTGTGTGATCGACGCGCACGCCGGGGCCGGTCTCTACGATCTGCGATCCGAGGAGGCGGCGAAGACCGGCGAATGGGAACGGGGCATCGGCTCTCTTCAAGGCAGGACTGACGCACCCGGCGATCTGGAACTTTATCTCAACGCCGTGCGCGATGATCTGCAGGCTGGGCGCTATCCCGGCTCGCCGCTGTTCATTGCGCGCCGCTTGCGATCGCAGGACAGGCTCGTCGCAAACGAGCTTCACGAGCCGACTTTTGAAACGCTTCGGAGCAATCTCGCGCCGTTCCGGAACGCGCGCCCGATGCAAACGGACGCCTATGAATGCATCCGTGCGCATATCCCGCCCAAGGAACGGCGCGGGCTGGTTCTGATCGATCCACCCTTCGAGGAAAAAAACGAGTTCGAAACGCTCGCGCGCCAGATGCTGCAGTGGAAGAAGCGCTGGGCAACCGGAGTGTTTCTCCTCTGGTATCCGATCAAGGCGCACTTGCCTGTGGCAGCGCTGAAGGATGCAGCGAGGAGCCTCGGGCTTCGTTGCACATGGTGCGTGGAAACGCTCATCCTGCCGCGCAGCCTACCCGAGACCCTGAACGGCTGCGGCCTCATCGTCTTCAATGCGCCCTATACCATCCCGGAGCGCGTGGAAGCGCTGTTACCGTTCCTGACGGAAGCGATGCAGCTTCATGAGGCAGCGGTCTGGGAGGTTCCCGAATTATGAGAAGTTCCCCGGACGGAAGAGCACGCTGCGATCACGACAGCCGGATCAGAAGCGCATACGGAATGTAGGCAAAAACCAGAGGCACCACGATGGCCGCGACGGTGCGCTCGATCATGATTGCGCGGCCCGGCGGCCGCCCCTCGGCGATCGCTGCCGCCACGGCCGGATCCTTCATCCACATCCGCGAGCGGAAGTAGGCGTAGGCAGCAAAGGCAGCGTATGCGCAAAAAATCGAGGCCGTCGCAACGACAAGTCCGGACCTGATAAAGACAACAAAGCCGGCCAGCAAAGTCGTAATGAGTGCAAGCATGTGCATGGTTCCTGGCCCCAACGGGAATCGCACCCTTGGGGCAGCTTATCGCACCCAACTAACTCCGGAGGCGAATTTTGGGAATGCGGCACTTTCTGCGATGCGGACTTTTGAAACCGGCAGACCTGCGAAGCTATCTCCAATACCACGCCGGCTTGACGCGGCTGTAGGTTTTTTCGAACTCCGCGCGATCGATAATATAGGGCCGCCCTGCCCTCTTCTTTGTCGCCGGATCGAGCGTGTCCGCAATCACGCAATCCGCCGAACCGCTCTGAACCTCGCCCCACGATGCAGCGAGGTGAACGGCGCTTCCTAATGGGTTCGGAATCGCTACGATCTGGCCGTGAGCGAAGTATACATCCCTCGATCCGGGCTTCCGTTCATATCTGGCGGCGAAAACCTCCGGCTTTACGACATATTGCTCGCCGCCCGGCCCCGTGACGATGTAATCGCCGGGAGCAGCGACATTTCTCGTTTCCTGGCGCCCATCCGCAAGGATCGTCAGAACGGGCGTCGCAACGCTGACACGCCTGGCGCGGACATACCCGTTTTTGCGATATGTCTTGCCGTTGCGGTCGAGCGCTTCCGCGATCACTTGATCTTGCGGAATACCGCTGCCCATGTCCTTGCCTGTCGTTATCATCGAAAAGCTCTTCGCTTTCCCCTACCCTGTGGGCACCTCGAAGGGGTGCGTATGCCGGAGCCATAACCACTCCGCCTGCTCCTGCAAGACCTCCTGGCCGAGCTTTCCGAGAATCTCAGGCTCAGTCCATTCCAGCTTTGTATCGCTCTTAATCCTGTCCAGCATTCGGCTCGCATTTTCGAAGATGAATTTTTGCGAAGCATATTGCTTTGCAAGTTCAAGGTGCGCCATCCGCGAAAGAAAGCCCCGCGCGACGACGCCGCCTCCAGCGAAAAGGCCGAGAGCAGTCTCCCAGAGATCGCCGTATTTTTCCGGCTTCACCCAAGTCGCCCAGAGGGAGTGGCCGTGTCCACCCGGGATTACCGTCAGCACTGCGAGGACGATGGCCGTGAGGAAGGACGCGCCAAGCGCCAACTCGGACACCCGCTTCCACAGTTCGTATCTTCGCAGATGCCAATACTGCTTTCCTTCAAGCCACTTCTTTTGATCGTCGACCCAATAAGTCCTCGCAATGCGGATGCCGTCCGATGTAGGGCTGATGTCCCCAAGGCTGCAATCCTGGCAGAACTCCAGAGAGCGGACCGCCTGTCGAACCCAATGCATCGTCCCCAACTGCCGCGATACGAAAGCGATCCGACCCAACTGCCGCGACAGGAAAGCCATCCAAAGCGGGTGCTTCACGCCTGCGATGCGCCAGAAGAACAGCGTTCTGGCAGCCTCCGCGATGCACCGGTACTCCAAAAAGCGATCGTCGATGGACAGGAACCGGATGCGTAACGCCAGCACGGCCATGGCCAAGGTGATTCCAAGATAGATCCAGGGTGCCTGGACTTTACTGCTGACGAAGTTGAACGCGACGACTGCGCCAAGTGCCAGGGCATAGATTAGGGCGTCGGACCCTCGCACCCATTTCGCAAAATGTGCTGATAGCTTGTCCGAGGCTCGGTAGGTAAGATCGGTTACGGTGTACTTATCTGTCTTTTGCGTTCTTTTGGGGATGAGAGAACTGCCGCGGGCGATCAAGGATTTATGGCGAAGCACATCGTGGTTGTATTTGTCCATTCGAGTCAGAATCTGCCGGATGGGGCTTTGGCTTTCATCCCCCTGCCCGGCCTTCGACGGAGGGCATTTCGTGCGGGAAACCTCTTTGGACACTGGGTCGATTCGTATGAGCAAGCCTGGCTCAGCGGGATCGAGCAGCGACATCGTTTCCTTGTAAACCGAGTATTCGTTGGGAGTGCCCCCTCGCTCGAACCACTCGACCTGATTGGCGGTGCCGCCAGTCCCGCGTGCGGGTTTGCCGTCCCAGATCGCAAACAAGACCTGCGCGTGATCCGCGACAATGGCGCCCGCGCGTGCGTATTGGCAGTTGCGCGGCTCTCCATCGACTGTCCAGGAGGTGTCGCCTTCGGGCACCGCTGCCCTCTTTACAGCAAGGGCGCTCTTCAAAAATGCGCGGAACTCTGTCTTCGATTTGTCGGTCTGAAAGTCTCGCTCGAATTCCGCTTCCGGCATCGGCAAGACCGCGATCAGTTCCGCCGATAGCACTTCCATCGCGATGCGCGCCAACAAACGGTCCGCACCTTCGGCGAGAGACGACAGAATTACAAAGGGAGAGTGCTTATAGCTTTTACGCAGGCGGACGCACTCATTTCTCACGGCATCGACCAGCTGTGCATTCGAGACGTCGATATCTCGATGGCCGGCCGCGCCGAGAAGGATCGGCACACGGCCGCCCCAGCGATGAAAAGCATTCGCATTGACGATCAGTGTGTCCGAAACTTGCGCACGCATAACATTTCCCGCTCTTTCAGAGCTTGAACTATGCCTGCCATGATGCGATACGCAAGCGGCTTCGGAGCAGTGAGGAAGGCAAAGTGTTTGGCGTCGTGGGTGGACGCCCGGCCCGGTTTGGCGTAAACCTGAAGAAATATCGAGGGACGGGAATGGGCTTACTCAGCGATCTCTTTACGTGGTGGCACGGTGCGACGCTTTCGACGAAGCTTTATACCAATGCGCGCGGACAGTTTGTCGGCGAGGATGATCGCGGCAACCGCTACTACCAGGATACGAGCGGCAAGGGAACGGCGGGGCGGCCACGGCGCTGGGTGATCTACGAGGGCTTGGCCGAAGCCAGCAAGGTGCCGCCGGAGTGGTTCGGCTGGCTGCATTACACGGTCGATACTCCCCCGACGGAAGAGATCTATCACGCCAAGCCGTGGGAAAAGCCCCACGTGGAGAATCTGACGGGCACACCGCTGGCCTATCGCCCGCCCGGCAGTTTGATTGGCAGCATGCGCCGCCCAAAGGGCGATGGCGATTACCAGCCGTGGAAGGCCGAGTAGGGCCGGCATTCTGCCCGCAAATCGCGATTGCAACTAACTCAGGAACAATCGGGCACAGGAACAATCGGGCATGCGGCCAGTTGTCGCCCTATGCCAACAGCGCCGAATACCAGTCACGTCGCTTTCACGGTCTCAGAACCGCTCCACACGCCTGCGCTGGGGCTCATCCTCGGTTATGGCGCAACTGTGCCGTTCGTGGCTGGCGCAGCCGGAGCCGCCTTCTCCCAGGATCACGCGCTGGCAAAGTTTTGCCTCGACCTCATTGTCCTTTGGGGAGCGGCCATCCTCCTTTTCCTCGCTGGCGTGCGCAGGGGGCTTAGTTTCCGGACGCCTGGGGGTGCCACGGCGGGACAGATCGCTTCGTCCATGTGGTATTTCGCGGCCGGTTTCGGCTCGCTCCTGCTATGGGCTTTTCAGGACGTATTGGGTTCCCTCGCCCCTGCCATGGCACTTCTCCTCGCGGGATATGCAAGCCTGATCGTTTTCGATGTGCGTGCGGCCCGCCAGCTAGAAGCACCGCCCTACTTCGCATATCTGCGCCCGGTTCAAATGCTAATCCCGATTGCCAGTCTCGGATTTTTGCTTATCCTGTCGAAGGTCTAGACAGCCTGTGTCCACGCAGACTGCTCTAGCACTTTAAAATCGATCAACTTTTCCGCCTTTAATCGATCCGATTAAAGGGGTTGATCTAGCAAACACCGGAGCGCCTCTCCTGACAGAAGCTGAACCTCTCGATCTTTTCGCCTTCGACAACAGCTACGGGCGTCTTCCCGAGCGTTTCTATTCGCGTCTCGCGCCCGCGCAGGTCTCCAAGCCTCGTCTTGTAAGGCTTAATGAAAGGCTCGCCGCGCAACTTCATCTCGATCCCGAGGCGCTTGCCTCGCCGGAGGGCGTCGCCGTTCTCGCGGGCAACAGGGTGCCGGAGCGCGCCGATCCGCTCGCGATGGCCTATGCGGGCCACCAGTTCGGCATGTTCGTTCCCCAGCTCGGGGACGGCCGGGCAATCCTTCTTGGCGAGGTCATTGACCGCGACGGCGTTCGCCGGGATATCCAGCTTAAGGGATCTGGCCGTACGCCTTTTTCGCGGAGCGGAGATGGGCGCGCGGTGCTTGGCCCTGTTCTTCGCGAATATATCGTCAGCGAGGCCATGGCGGCGCTCGGCATTCCGACAACACGCGCGCTCGCAGCTGTGACAACGGGAGAGACCGTCTGGCGCGAAGGGCCGCTGCCGGGAGCGGTGCTCACGCGCGTTGCCCTGAGCCACGTTCGCATCGGGACCTTTCAGTTCTTCGCGGCGCGGGGCGATGTCGAGGCAACCCGCCATCTCGCCGACTACGTCATCGGGCGGCATTATCCTGAAGCGGCTCACGAGGAGAACACATACCTCGCGCTGTTGAACCTCGTCATCGCCCGGCAGGCCGATCTCGTCGCCCGATGGGTGCTCGTCGGCTTCATTCATGGCGTTATGAACACCGACAACATGTCGATCGCGGGCGAGACCATCGACTACGGCCCCTGCGCTTTCATGGACACTTATCACCCGGAAACCGTCTTCAGCTCTATCGATCATTTCGGCCGCTACGCCTATGGCAACCAGCCGCGCATCGCGCAATGGAACCTGACGCGGTTTGCCGAGACGCTGCTGCCGCTTCTTGCCGAAGACAGCGGCAACGCGATAGCGGTGGCGCAGGCGGCGCTCGCCGATTTCGCACCCCGCTTCGACGAGGCTTTCGTCACCGGTCTTCGGCGCAAACTCGGGTTTTTGACGCCGCAACCGGGCGACATTCTTCTCGCACAGGATCTCCTTGACCGCATGGCGGCGAACAGCGCGGACTTCACGTTGACGTTGCGCCGCCTATGCGACGCCACTCGAAGCGCCGAAAATGACGATCAGGTGCGGCTTCTTTTCGACGACCCCGCCGCCTTCGATGACTGGGCCGGACGCTGGCGTCAGCGGCTTTCCGAGGAAGGCGGCGACCCCGCCAACCGCGCAGCCACCATGCGCCGGGCCAATCCGGCCTTCATTCCTCGCAACCATCTGGTCGAGGAAGCCATCTCGGCGGCCCAGGAGCATGCCGACTACAGGCCCTTTGAGATGCTGCTCACCGTGCTCGCAAATCCTTACGAGGACCAACCCGGCTTTGCGCGTTACGCAGAACCGCCTCGCCCCGACCAGGTGGTGCATCAGACCTTCTGCGGCACCTGAACCCGCCTTTTTCTCGGCGAGCATCTGGCCATCACACTACGCCCTGACCCGTTTGCTGCCGGCGCTGACAGGACTTCCGCAGCATAAGGCGTACTAGCAACTTATTGATTCTATCGCAGCGTGCGCAAAATCGGATCCGGTTGCGACGCAATTTTTCTTAACGGCTGGGACTGCATTTCGGGCGGCGATCATGGCGACGCCCGCGAGACGGGATGCGTTAGGAAGCTTCGCCAGACCGGCCATCGTGGACGGCGCTCGCGCCGGCGCGTTTTGTAAACATTTCGTTCACAGCGTCGAGCCTTCATACTTATGTGGTTAACAGAAGCGCGCCGGAATTACTTCCCACCGTGTGTTGGTAAAGAAATTCTTTATAGCGGCGCGAAACGGAGGAAAGCCGCGCCTACGACCGGACAAAGGGCGGATACCATAAGCCGTTGCAATTGCTATAGTTTTTATTGTTAACAAATTGCCCATTAAATAGAATTTAATGCCGGAATTTTCCCGTTTACTGGGACGAGCAAAAGTCCGTTAAATATGTTTCAAGATCGCGAATTAATGCTTGGAAGAGCCGGAACTGCACGGCGCAAGCAGCAGCGATGGCGTCTCGTTCTGTGCGTTTTCCCAGGATTATCAATGGCTTAAGCGCGCCCAAGCTGCGTTAACCCGGCATCAAGGCGATTTCGCTGAAGATCTTCCAGAAGAAGGAATGCCCATTTGCAGGATGCACACAAAATGGACTATAGCCCGCTTCCGGTTAAACGCACGATGCCCTGGCACAGCTTATCCGAGGCAAGTTCGCTAAAGCGCGTGCGGCAAATGGGGGCAAACTTGCCTGGCCGGGCTCTCCGGGCTCTGGCGAGGATATCTGCCGGGTTTGCAAGGGCTCCGGCAAAGTAGATGGCCGTACATGCCCGAGTTGCGGGGGGACGGGCAAGGTCATCCAAGGCATAGCGGCGCCTGATATCTGCGTTCACACACAGCTCCCGGCCCTTAGCAGGCAAAGAAGCTTCGAACCAGGAGTAGTGTTCCACGGAAAGGCCTATCGAGGGTTCATGCGACTCCCGAAACTGTAGTTCTGCGATAAAATGTCCCAGGGGGTGCTAGACATTCTAGTCATGCTTCTGATTTCGACCCCGCTATGATCATTTTAGGGAAGGTTACATTGGCAGTTTGCTGCTCAGCCGAACCGCCATTCTACATAGCCCGGCTTTTTTAGTCCCTGTCATGGACGCTGGGCGTTTTACGGTGTTTGTGTGTTTAGAAATAAAGTGATGGCTTCAGATTCGGGGCAGCCTGCCCTACAAAAAATAAAAAAGCTGAAGCTGCGGGAGGACCTCATGAACTCTATTGCCGGAACATCCGGGACACCTAACGGGATTGGGCGGAAACTGCTCTGGGCCCTGATAGCAATTCTTGGCGCGGTATCCTTAGGCATCGTCGCACTAAGTCGAGGCGAAACGATCAGCGCGGCCTGGCTCGTCATCGCGGCCGTCTGCGTCTATCTCCTCTCCTTCCGGTTCTACGCGCTTTTTATCGCGAACCGGGTCCTGCGCGTCGATCCATCTCGTCCGACGCCGGCTTACCGTCACAATGACGGCCTCGATTACGTTCCCACGAACAAATACGTCCTTTTCGGGCACCACTTCGCAGCGATCGCCGGCGCGGGTCCGCTTGTCGGCCCGGTGCTTGCGGCGCAGATGGGCTATCTGCCGGGCACGCTGTGGATTTTGATCGGCGTCGTCTTTGCCGGCGCGGTTCAGGATATGACGGTCCTGTTCTTCTCCGTGCGACGTGACGGGCGCTCGCTCGGCGATATGGTGCGCTCGGAAATGGGAGCGACAGCAGGCGCGATCGCGCTCATCGGCGTGCTCCTGATCATGGTCATCCTTCTCGCGGTGCTGGCGCTTGTCGTCGTAAAAGCGCTGGCGGGCAGTCCTTGGGGAACTTTCGCGGTCTTTGCAACAATCCCGATTGCGCTGTTCATGGGCATTTATGCCCGCTTCATCCGGGTGGGGCGGATCGCGGAAATGTCGGCCATCGGCGTCATCCTGCTGCTCATTGCACTGGTTTACGGACGGTACGTCGGCGACAACCCGCAACTCGCGCCTTATTTCGATCTGAAGGGCGAGACGCTCGCGTTGATCATCATCGGCTATGGGTTTGTTGCATCGGTGCTACCTGTCTGGCTGCTGCTTGCGCCGCGCGACTACCTTTCGACCTTTCTCAAGGTCGGAACCATGCTGCTGCTGGCGCTTGGCATCCTGTTCGTCCAGCCCGATCTGCAGATGCCGGCGGTTACGAAATTCATCGACGGCAGCGGTCCGGTCTGGGCAGGGAGCCTGTTCCCCTTCCTTTTCATTACGATCGCCTGCGGCTCGGTTTCCGGTTTCCATGCGCTGATCGCTTCGGGCACGACGCCAAAGATGATCGAGAATGAGAGCCAGATCCGCTTCATCGGCTATGGCGCGATGCTGACCGAATCCTTCGTGGCGATCATGGCGATGATCGCCGCCACGGTGCTGCATCCGGGCGTGTATTTTGCCATGAACAGCCCTGCCGGACTGATCGGAACGGACGCCGCGAACGCCGCTCATGTCGTCTCGAGCTGGGGTTTCGTCGTCACCCCGGAGACGCTGACGCAGATCGCCCAGGATGTCGGAGAGAAGACACTGCTCTCCCGTACCGGCGGCGCGCCGACGCTGGCGGTCGGCATGTCGCAAATCCTGTCGGGCTTCCTTGGCGGGCAGGCCTTGATGGGCATCTGGTATCACTTCGCAATTCTTTTCGAGGCGCTGTTCATCCTCACCACCGTCGATGCCGGCACCCGCGTTGCCCGCTTCATGATCCAGGACATGATCGGCAGCGTGGTGCCCGCCTTCAGGCGCACGGAATCCTGGCTGAATAACCTCGCCGGGTCGGCGCTTGCCGTCGGCGCCTGGGGCTATTTCCTCTATCAGGGCGTCATCGACCCCATGGGCGGTATCAATACGCTGTGGCCGCTGTTCGGAATTTCGAACCAGATGCTGGCAGGGATCGCTCTCATTCTTTGCACCGTGATCCTCTTCAAGATGAAGCGCGAGCGTTACGCCTGGGTGACGATCCTGCCCACGTTCTGGCTTCTGGTCTGCACTCTGACCGCCGGTCTTCAGAAGGTGTTCAGCGACAATCCGAAGATTGGCTTTTTGGCTCACGCGCGTAAGTTCGAAGATGCCCTCTCCGCGGGCCAGCTCCTGGCTCCGGCCAAAACGCTGGCCGAAATGCAAAGGGTGATCAACAACGATTATGTCGACGCGACGCTGGCGGGGCTTTTCGTGGCCGTTGTCGTTGCCATGGCGATCTTCGGAGTGATCACTCTCGTTCGAGCGCTCGGAACCCCTTCGATAACATCCGTCGAAGTCGGAGAGGCACGAGTTCTGCGGGGCGCAGCCCGTGGCTGACGCCCCCCTCACGCCTTGGCAGATGCTGGTCCGGACGGCGCGTCTCATGATCGGCATACCCGATTATGAGACGTATTTGGAGCATCGCCGGACGAAGCATCCGGGCGAGCCTTTCATGACGTATGAGGAGTTTTTCCGGGAGCGTCAGGACGCCCGCTACGCCACCGGCAAGGGCAAAATCAGCAGGTGCTGCTGATCGGCGTTTTCCCGCCGGCCCTCGATCGAGTTGCGCCTCTTCTGGAAATATTTGCCGCTTCCGCCGAGAACGATACAAACCCACAGGGCGGGATCAACAAGCCCAAGGAGCCCTGTCTGCCGCTAAAGGCGAAGTCCGCTATGTATCAGTTTTGATATAGATCAAGACTATCGTTCGCAAGCTTGGTTACCTTATTTATGAGAGAAACTTTGGGAAGAGAATAGAGGATGTGGCGTATCGGTCAGTTAGTTCTTAAGTCATTATTTCGGGACACTAACAAGGCACCTTTTCCTTGGACCAAAGATACAGACCTACAAGGCCAACTCGTCAAAGCATATAGACTTAGTATTCAGAGAGGCCTGACGCCGCGCGATGCTCTGGCCGTTGCAACCGCGCTCAGACAAGTCAACAAGGGCAGCCTTTGGGCGCCGGATCTGGCAAAGCGCGCAGTGCGGCCGACTTCTCATTGACGGTCCGGAGCGATCGATAATCGGTAAATTGGAAAAGAGCGGGAGCGACGCGAAGGCATGGCGCCCGCTTTTGTTGCCCCCACGGCCCGTCACGGCGCTAAGGCGATTTTGCAGAGGGCATCAACTTTTTTTAAGGAAAAATCGGCTCAATATAAGCCGTGACCTTCGGGTGCGATTTCAATAGCATGGATTGTAGCAAGGAGACCGCCTTCGAACGTAAGGGTATATCGGTTGACCTTGGCCTGCGTTGTAGGTGTTGCCGTATCCGCCGTACCTGGTGTAACCATTGCCGTATCCGTTGTATCCGCCGTCATATCCATTCTGATATTGGGACGAATTTCCGGAGTCGTACTGGCCGGACTGGTACTGCGATGAGTTTCCCGAGCTTCCTTGTTCAAACAAGAACCACAACCAGAGCAGGCCAAATAGAATGAGGCCGCCCAAGATAACAGCAACAATGAGAGCGGGTAACACAGCGAAACGCATGACAAAATCCTGCACTTAATGGCTAAATATATATGAATTGCGGCCAAGATGCCAGGGTTCTGGTGCCAAAGGCTGGGCCGTCGTGCGCTTGCCGTTTATAATCGCTGACGCCGAAAAGTTTTGGACAAAGAGATGGCAGGTTACCAATCCTTATCGCTGAGGATTTTCCAGCCGATGCCCGCCCCTACAAGCAGGCAAAGCAACCCCAGCCCGCCCAATAACGTCATGATACCCCCATTGCAGAAGGACACGTCGTCCCCCTCAACTATGAGGGGGACTCGGCTCGCGCCGCAATCAAAGGTCGCAAAAGAATTGTAACAAGGTTTGGCGGGCGGGGGACGCGGAGGCCTGGAGGTACATCCTCTATCTTCCGGGCAGCGGCCAGACGATTGCCGATCCCAGTTGTCTGGCCTTGTCGAAATCGGCGCGAAGGTCCTGCTTCATCGCGGACAGCGCCGGATAATCCGGCGGCAAATGATTGACGATGCAGGCCGCGAGGCACACCTTGGCCTCGGCTTTCGCACGCTCAGCCGCCGCCTTGTTTGGAAAAGCCGTGTTGCCGTAGGAATCCACGCAGAGGAACTCGCAGAAGCCGCCGACGCGCTTGATCACCGTCTTCTTCTGCTCGTCGGTCCATTGGCTGTATGTTCCCGGCGGCAGGCCCGCGATCGGAGCCTTGGCGATATGGGCGTTCACGTCCTCATCCTTCGCCTGGGCTACGAAGGCACACGCCGCCGTGAGCCACAGGACGACCGCCGCCTCGATCACGTGGGCGGCGTCAACACGCTTTGAATGGAAGTGCTGTCGCGACATAGGCAACCGCCCTTAAAGGCTACGCAGCCGTTTTGTCAACAGGACCGCTATCAACCGCTTGAAGAAAAGTTACCCCCGGTAAACCATCGCAGGAACTTCGGCATTCCTTCTTGAAAAGATCACTTTTCGAGACATGTTTCTGCCTTGCATCAGCCCAAGTTTTCGCGGCACTTGTTTGCCAAGTAAGTAGTACAACCCTTTCGCGAGTTGGCGCTATGTTTTTGATCCGGTTTTTCTTTGCGGCATTCGTCACCCTGGCGCTCACGGTTGCGGCCCCCGCCCAGCAGAAGACGCCCATCGACGACTCCATCGTTCGGGAATCCGAGACCTTCGAAAATACGCTGCAGACAACATGGCCGACCAAGGGCAAGGACGCCAAGGCCTGGAAGGCTGAGGGCGATAAGGCGAGCGGCAAGAACGATCATCGCTCCGCGCTGGGCTCTTACGCGTCATCGGCGCTGCTTGATAAGAAAAACGGGGGCGCCTGGCTTCAGCTCGCGCGCGAATATCTCGCCGTAGAAACCGACAAGTATGGCGAGAAGTCCACCTTTGCCCGAAACGCGGGCTCTTCCGCTTACATCGCTTACACGCGCTCGCAGACACCCGAGGCGAAAGCTGAGGCGCTTGCCGTTCTGGCCGAAAGCCTTGCCGCGCGCGATCAGTGGCGCCCGGCGCTTCGCATTTACAAGATGAGCCTCGGCCTGGCCGCCGATTCCGATGTGCAGGAAGCCTACGAGCAGGCCTTCAATGAGCACGGTTTCCGGATGCTTGATTACACGGCGGACAACGAGTTGAACGCGCCGCGCATCTGCGTGCAGTTTTCGGAGGATTTGGCGAAGGGCCGCGTCGATTTCACGAATTACGTCACGGTGAACAACGAGAAGCCTGCATCCGTGCGAGTGCATGGCTCGCAGCTTTGCGTCGAAGATCTTCTGCACGGCAAGCGCTATGAGGTGAAGGTTCGCAGCGGCATTCCATCGACGGAAGACGACCTCTTACCGAAGCCGGTTGAATTGACCGTCTATATCCGCGACCGCTCGCCGTCCGTGCGCTTCTCCGCGCGGAACTACGTCCTGCCGAAGACCGGCCAGCAGGGCATTCCGGTCGTCAGCATCAACGCGAAGCTCGTGAAGGCTACGATCTATCGGATAGGCGACAGGCGTCTCGCCGAGGAGGTTCTCGACGGCGACTTCCAGAAGCCGATGGAGACCTACCAGCTGAACCAGCTCGCCAACCACAAGGGCGAGAAACTGTGGTCGGGCGAAATGGCTGTCGCCTCCAAGCTGAACGAAGAGGTCACGACCGCCTTTCCTATCGATTCGCTTCTGCCCAACCTTAAGCCGGGCCTGTATGTTATCGCGGCGAGCGCCGCCGAGGAAGGCGCCAAGTCTGATAACGACAGCGATGCGGACAGCGATTACAGCCTGAAGACAACACAATGGTTCGTCGTCTCCGATCTGGGCCTCACCGCGTTTTCCGGCGCCGATGGCGTCCACGTCTATGTCCGCTCGCTCGGCACCACCAGTCCCGTAGCGAATGCCGAAATCCGCCTTGTCGCGCGCAACAACGAAGTTCTTGGCACCGCAAAGACTGATCCCCAGGGCGTGGCCACGTTCGAAGCCACGCTGACGCACGGCATAGGCGGCCTTGCCCCGGCTCTTGTCGTGGCGCGCGGAGCAGATAGCGACTACGGCTTCCTCGACATCACGAAGCAGGCCTTCGATTTGTCCGACCGGGGCGTTGGCGGGCGCACGCCTCCAGGGCCGCTCGACGCCATGGTTTTCACTGAACGCGGCGTCTACCGTCCGGGCGAGAACGTCTATGTCACTGCGCTTCTTCGGGATGCGGCTGCCAATGCGGCCGCCTCCACGCCGCTGATCGTGAAGCTGTACAGGCCTGACGGCGTGGAAGACCGGCGCGAGACGCTTGCCGACCAGGGCAATGGTGGCCGCAGCTGGCAGATCGCGCTGCCTGATACGGCAACGACGGGCTCGTGGAGGCTCGCGGCGTATGTCGACCCGAAGGCCCCGGCGCTTTACGAGAAGAGCTTTCTCGTCGAGGACTACGTTCCCGAACGCCTCGAAATGAAGCTCACCGCCTCGCAGCCTGTGATCGCAGCCGGAGTCCCCGGTATCATCGGCCTTGCTGGCCGGTATCTCTACGGGGCGCCCGCTTCGAATCTCGGTCTCGAAGGCGAAATGTCGATTTCCGCATCGAGCGAAGTCAGCGGTTTCCCAGGCTTCCGCGTGGGGCAGGAGAGCGAGAAGTTCACCGCCGTCCGCAAGGAGCTTGAGGCGCTGCCGAACACGGACGCCACCGGCGCGGCATCCATTTCCATTCCGCTGCCCGACCTGCCGCAAACCTCGAAACCGCTGAGCGGCGACGTTGTGATCCGCCTGCGCGAGCCTAGCGGGCGGGTGCTCGCCGACAAGATCGCGATGAAGCTCAATACGGGGAAGAGCTTCGTCGGCGTAAAACCGCTCTTCGACGGCTCGGTGCCCGAGGGCGCGGCTGCCGAGTTCGAGATCGTGGGCATCGGCCCGGACGGCAAGCAGACGGCGTTGTCCGGCCTGAAATGGGAGCTTCAGCGCGTCGAAAGCCAGTTCCAATGGTATTCGCGGGACAACCGCTGGTCCTACGAGCTTGTAAACTATGAGAGCCGCGTGGCGGGCGGCGCCATCGATACGCCTGATACAGGCACAGTCCGCATCAAGGCTCCCGTCGATTCCGGCAACTACAGGCTCGACATCGCGTCGGCCACCGCACAAGGCCCTGCGACGAGCTACTCCTTCTCGGCGGGCTGGTATGTCTCCGAAACCTCGGACACACCGGAGATCCTGAACCTCGCGCTCGACCGGCCCTCCTATAAACCGGGCGATGAGGTGAAAGTCACGATTCTGCCGCGCATGGCGGGGCAGGCGCTTGTCGCCATCGTCAGCGACAAGGTGCTGGCGACGCAGATGATCGATGTTGCTGCTTCGGGAGGCTCTGCAACCTTCAGGGCCGATCCGGCCTGGGGACCGGGCGCTTACGCGACCGCGATCCTCTATCGCCCGATGGATAGTGCGGCCAAGCGCATGCCGAGCCGCGCTGTGGGCGTGAAGTGGCTCCCGATCGACACGAAGTCGCGCACGCTGTCCGTCGCGCTCGAAACGCCGCCAGCGATACGCCCAGCCGGGCCGGTCACGGTGTCGGCTTCGATCTCGGGCCTCGAGACGGGCGAAAATGCGACGGTCGTCATTTCCGGCGTCGATCTCGGCATCCTGAACATCACGCGCTACAAGACGCCCGCGCCCGCCTCTTATTTCTTCGGGCAGCGCCGCCTCGGACTTGAGATGCGCGACCTTTACGGGAAGCTCATCGACGGAATGCAAGGCGTGCGCGGCGTGGTACGGTCCGGAGGCGACGAAGGCGGCCTCGAGATGAGCGGCAGGCCGCTCGCGGAAACCCCGCTTGCCGTCTATTCCGGCCCGCTTCAGGCCGACGCGAACGGAAAAGCGCAGGTGACGTTTACGCTGCCGCCCTTCAACGGAACCATGCGGCTCGCGGCGCAGGCCTGGACGCCATCCAAAATCGGCTCAGGCGAGAAAGATGTGATCGTCCGCGACACGGTTGTGGCGCAGGCCACCCCGCCCAAATTCCTGATGCTGGGCGACAACTCGACACTTCATCTCAGCCTCGAGAATGTAGAGGCGCCCGCTGGCGCCTACCAGTTGACGGCAAAAGGCGACGGCGGAGTCGAGGTGGTTGGTGCCGCCGAGCGCACGCTGACGCTCGACCTTGAAAAGCGCGTCAGTCAGACCATCCCGATCAAGGGCGCATCGGTGGGCGATGGGCATATCTCCTTCTCGCTTACGGGGCCAGGGAATGTCGCCATCGAGCGCACATACGCCATCTCGGTCGAGCCGCCCGCGCCGAACGTGCGCCGCCGCACGACACAGATGCTCGCCGCAACAACAGGCTCGCTGCGTGTCGGCAGCGAACTGATCCGCGATCTGGTTCCGGCGACAGCGAAGATCTCGGTGACGGCAAGCCGCACGGCATCCTTCGACGTTCCCGGCCTGCTCATCGGGCTCGACCGCTACCCGTTCGGCTGCGCGGAACAGACCACAAGCCGCGCGCTCCCGCTCCTCTATTACGACGAGGTCGCTTCACGCGCGCGCATCAGCAAAGAGCCGAAGGCGAAAGCCGCCATCGAGAAGGCCATCGCGCGCCTTTACGAGATGCAATCTTCGTCCGGCGCTTTCGGCCTTTGGGGGCCGTACGGCGAGGATAATTGGTTGACCGCCTATGTCGCCGATTTCCTGACACGCGCCAAAGAGAAAGGCTATGCCGTCCGCGACACCAGCTATGAAATTGCGCTCGACAGGTTGAAGAACGCCGTCAACAACGCGCGCGACTTCAAGAAGGGCGGCGAAGACCTCGCCTATGCGCTCTATGTGCTGTCTCGTGCCGGGCGCAGTGTTCTCGGCGATCTTCGCTACTACGCCGACACGAAGATCGATGCGTTCTCGACGCCTATCGCGCGCGCTCAGATCGCGGCAGGTCTCGCCATGTTCGGCGACAAGGAAAGGGCGACGCTGACCTTCGCGTCTGCCTTGTCGGCGCTGACGACGCCCGATCCGCAGGTGCCTCTCGCCTGGCGCGCCGATTACGGCACGCAGCTTCGCGATGCAGCCGCCGTGCTCGCGCTGATGGGCGAGAGTGGCGCTTCGACGCCGCAACTACAGAAAGCGTTCAACATCGTCACAAAGCTGAGAGCCCAGCAGAAAGAGACGACGACGCAGGAAAGTCTTTGGCTCCTGCTAGCGGCACGCACGCTCGACGCGCAGAACAAGGACCTTGCGCTCGAAGTGAACGGCGTGCCCGTCAAGGGCTCGTTCCAGACGGTTTTGGCGGGCGGCGACTTGGCCGGCCCGATCCAGATCACCAATGTGAGTGCGATCCTGCCGAACGCGGCTTCCGAGAAGTTCCAGACAGTGCTGACCCCGGCGCAGTTTGCATCGCAGGGGTTGGTGATCGCGAACCGCGGCCCCGAAGCCGTGCCGGCCTCGGTGCTCGTCACCGGCGAAGGCATGGAGCCGGAGCCATCGGCCGAGAGCGGCTTCAAGATAGAGCGCAAGACCTATGCGCCGGACGGACGCGAAATCCCCTTCGACAAGTTGAAGCAGAACGACCGCGTGGTGGTGGTGTTGAAGGTGACGGAAATCGATCCGAAGCTCGCGCAGATCGTTGTCGAGGATCGGTTGCCTGCGGGCTTCGACATCGAGAACCCGGCGCTTTTGAAAGGCTCCGACCTGAAGGCTTTCTCCTGGCTTCCCTCGACCTACACGCCCGTATTCTCGGCTTTCCGGGACGACCGCTTCGTCGCCGCCTTCTCGCTCACCGAAACGGAGCGGAAAGTTCCGGCGGAAATGACGATGGCTTACGTGATGCGCGCCGTGAACCCCGGCACTTACACGCACGCAGGCGCTCGCGTCGAAGATATGTACAGGCCGGATCGCTTCGCGCGAACCGCCGGCTCGAAGGTTGAGATCACGGCGGCACAGTGATCGAACCCTGGCCCCCTAAAGGGCGAAAGGCACGCTGTTGTAAGCGCGAGTTTGCTCCCTCTCCCTTGTCTGGGAGAGGGGCTTGGCATGGTGTTACCCCAAAAGGGACGCTTGCGAATGTCCGGAGTCGTTCCAATTTCTTGGAATTCGCGAATACCGACTGCTGCGTTTCAGAATGACAACAGGGTAGGCCGTGAATGAGTAAGCGTAAGACCCACACGTGGTTCGTTCGAGGCGCCCTGGTCTTCGCTCTCTTTGCGCTCGGCGCGTCGTCGCTTAAACTGTTCGATCCGCTGCCGCTCGACGTGGCGGCATCGTCGTCACGGCTCGTTCTCGACCGCGACGGGCACCTGCTGCGGGCCTTCACCACGCCCGAAGGCCGTTGGCGGCTCGATGCTAGCCCCGAAGACGTGAGCCCCACTTATCTCGCGCTGTTGTTCGCCTTCGAAGACCGTCGCTTCTGGCGGCATCCCGGCATCGATCCGCTGGCGCTTGGGCGGGCCGTCGTGCAAGCCGTTGCGCACGGCAAACCCATTTCGGGCGGATCGACGCTGACCATGCAGGTGGCACGCCTCCTCAGCGGCTCGCCGACGCATTCGATCTTCGCGAAATTCCAGCAGATTGCGGATTCCGCGCGATTGGAATGGACGCTCAGCAAGCGTCAGATCCTCTCGCTTTACCTCAAGCTCGCCCCCTACGGCGGCAATCTCGAAGGCGTCCGCGCTGCGTCGCTCGCCTATTTCGGAAAGGAGCCGCGGCGCCTCAGCATAGCGGAGGCAGCTCTGCTCGTGACGATCCCGCAATCGCCGGAAGTGCGCCGTCCGGATCGCGGATACCAGTCCCTTGTCAATGGGCGCAATCGCGTTATCCGGAGAGCAGCAGCGGCCGGAGCCATCACCAAGGCGGATGCGAAAGCGGCGCTCGCAGCAAGCTGTTCCGCGCGGA
Organism: uncultured Alphaproteobacteria bacterium; assembly: GCA_963829495.1. Lineage (GTDB taxonomy): Bacteria > Pseudomonadota > Alphaproteobacteria > Rhizobiales > Rhodomicrobiaceae > Rhodomicrobium. The sequence goes on along the minus strand of CAWHIT010000007.1, from coordinate 325,723 downwards.
CGCCGCGACTTTCCCGCGTTTGCGCCGCATATTTCGGAACGGCTGACCGCAGCGCTGCCAAATCAGTTCGCCATCGCGACCACGATCGACCGGAACCTGCAGGAAGCCGCAGAGACGATCGCCCGCAGAAATGCGCAAAGCTTCGGCGAGAAAATCTCCATCGCGGCGATGATCGTGAGCAACCGCACCGGAGAGGTGCTCGCCCATGTCGGCTCGGCGGGTTACTTCGACGACGCGCGGCTTGGCGCCATCGACATGACGACCGCGATCCGTTCGCCGGGGTCGGCGCTGAAGCCGTTCATCTATGGCCTCGCCTTCGAGGACGGGCTCGCGCATCCGGAGACGCTGATCGAGGATCGGCCCGTGCGCTTCGACGGCTATGCACCGGTGAATTTCGATAATGTGTTCCACGGAACGGTGACGGTTAGGACAGCGCTGCAGCTTTCGCTCAACATTCCCGCCGTAAAGGTGCTGAACGAGGTCAGCCCCGTGAAATTGGCGGCGCGTTTTCGCGAGGCAGGCATGCCTTTCGCCGTGCCGCGGAACCTGACCGTAGCGTTGGGTGGCGCGGGCCTGACGCTTGAGAACCTGTCGACGCTCTATCTCGGGCTCGCTCGCGGCGGAAGCGTCATCCCGCTGCGCTACCTCAAACAAAGCGGCCCCACCTGGGGCGCGGAGGACCCGCCGGTTCTGCTGCAGCCGGCCGCTGCCTGGTACGTGACCGACATCCTGCGCGGCGCGCCGGTGCCGCCGAACGTGACGCCCGGTGCGGTGGCCTTCAAGACCGGCACATCCTACGGTTTCCGCGATGCCTGGGCCGCGGGCTTCGATGGCGAACACACCGTCGCCGTTTGGGCTGGCCGGCCGGATGGAAGCGCGACGCCGGGTCTTGTCGGGTTGCGCGTGGCGGCGCCGGTGCTTTTCGAGCTGTTCGGCGCCATCGGCCCGCATCGCGCGCCATTCACGGCCTCACCTCCAAACATTATTGGCACGCGAAAGACAGCGGAATTGCCGCCGCCCTTGCGTATCTTCCGCGAACAGAAGCACGACGCTTCCAGCGGCCCTGGCCACGAACAGGCGTTACATATCGCATTCCCGCCGCCGAACTCCGACGTCGAAATCGCGTCCGTGGAAGGGCAGGCCGAAAGACTACCGGTTGCGCTGAAGGCGGAAGGCGGAACGTTGCCGCTGACTTGGCTCGTGGACGGCGTGCCGCTTGCCTCTTCGCCCCATCGCCGCGACACATTCCTGAAGCCGCCCGGACCCGGCTTCGTTCAGATTACCGTCGTGGACGCGGAAGGTCATTCGGACCGCACGCAGATTTCGCCTCCGCTGACGGTTTCGATCCGGTCCGTTCCTCTCACCATGTCCTTCTCCCGCAAGGCGAGAAGGGACGCCGTGCGCGTGGTCCAGTGACGCTGTCGGATCAAGCCGGGATAGGGCATCGTGCGTTTAATCGGACGCGATGGTCCATTTTGTATGCATTTCCTGCAAATGGCGGCATGTGTTTGGCAACTTGTCCCTGACGCTTGTCTCCGCATTCCTTCTTCTGGAAGATCTTCAGCGAAATCGCCTTGATGCCAGGTTAACGCAGCTTAAGCCACTGATAATGCGGGGAAAAAGTGACAGAACGGGACGCCGTCGCCGGTGCCTGCGCCGTGCAGTTCCGGCTCTCCGCAAGCGTTAATTTGCGATGCTGAAACATATTTAACGGACTTTTGCGCGTCCCAGTAAATGGAAAAATTCCCGTATTAAATTCTATTTAATGGGTAATTTGTTAACAATAAAAACTCTAGCATTTTCAGTGGCTTATGGTATCCGCCCTTTGTGCGGTCGTAGGCGCGGCATTCCTCCGTTTCGCGCCGCATAAAGAAGTCATTTACCAACACACGGTGGGAAGTAATTCCGGCGCGCTTCTGTTAACCACATAAGTATGAAGGCTCGCCGCAGTGAACGAAATGTTTACAAAACGCGCCGGGGCGAGCGTCGTCCAAGATGGCGATGCCGGTTTGGCGAAGGCTTTCCAACGCATCCCGCCTCGCGGGCGTCGCCATGATCGCCGCCCGAAATGCATCGCGGCACAGTCCCAGCCGTTAAGAAAAATTGCGTCGCAACCGGTTCCGATTTTGCGCACGCTGCGCTAATCGTTGGCCCGCAGGATCAGCACGCCATCAACGGTCTGGCTTTCGCCCGGCACTTTCGCCTTCAGCTTCAGCGCCCAGACGCCCGACAGGGTGAAATCGGCCTTGAAGCGATAAACGTTGGGGTCGGTCGACGGCGACGTGTCGGCGGCAATTTTGCCCTTGGTGTCGGCCATGTTCTCCGGCGACATGTCGAGTGCTGAGCTAACGAAGGTCGCGCCGGGCACCGGCTTCTTCGTCCGCTTGTCGATCAATTTGATGGAGATGACCCTGCCTCTGCCTGCCTTGAACTCGCTGGAGCCAGCCTGGAACTCGTAATTATCGGCCGCCGCAAGAACAGGCGAGGCCAGGGCTATGACTGCCAGCGCAATGGCGGCGATACTCATCTTGGGGAAAGTCATGGTCTCTATCCTGTTCAAAAAATCGGGTCGTGGATTGAGCTTGATCAGCATCAAGATTGAGGGCTGTTCGCAGGCAGCCTGAATCATCGAGGACGGACTAATCCAGGGCGAGATGGCAGTCAAGGCGCGAAAGCTTCTGCTTAACAGGAAGATGGAAATGCAAAACCCCTTTACTGAGCGCTACAATTTCTTTGCGGCTCGATATCCATAAGGAATTATTGACGATTGGCATCAAACCGGCACGTCGAAGAACCCTAATTCTAAGCTTGCGGCGCGTGTTTACTGCGATGTAGATAAAAGGCTTGGCGCATCCCAGCCAGCCTCGCGAATGAGTTGTAATGCCCGGTAAGTTCTTTGGCGTCTCGCGCCTTCCTTATCTTACGGGGGCCCGCGAAGGGTTCCATCAGCTTCTCGGTCGAGGGCGAGAATTGTCTGCGCCGAAGGCGGGGGCGCCGCCTGGATCCCGAACAGCCCTTTTTCCCGTCATGTCTTGGGGGGCGCTGGCGGCCGTACTCACACTCATCGCTGCGGTTACGGGCCTCCGCCTCCAGCTTGACGGCGTTGCTCTTTTCTGGCCAGCGGCTGGCATCATTACTGCTCTGATGCTCCTGACCTCCGGCGCAACGCGGTGGGGAGCGGCGGCCGGTATTCTGCTCGCGCTTTCCATTGCCAATTCATTCCAGGACCGGTCGCTCGCAACTTCGATGGTGTTCATGTCCGGGAACCTCATCGAGGCAATCGTCATCGCGAAGGTTCTGGATCGCACCATCGGCCGTCCATTTCAGCTCAACCGGCTGAATGATGTCGCGGCATTCCTTGCTGCCGCGCTGGGTGCACCGGCCATTGTGGGATTATGGGTGAGCTTCGGCCTTCGCTGGACCGGCCACGTGCAGGCCCCCACAACGGAGACGTTGTGGGTCTGGGCGAGTTCTCAAGCGGTCGGCATTGCAACCGTGGCCCCTATAGTATTGCAGCTTGGAAGAATAAAGACCCTTCTCGCCAGTGCCAGGTTTCAGGATGCCGTTTTCGTCGTGGCAGTCGGGACGGCGGCGATTGCCGTTATCGGTATCACAGTGCCGGAGACAAGCGTGGCGATGCTCATCGTGCTTGCGCTTATCGTGCCGCTCTTGTTGTGGGTGATGCTCGGCGCGGGACCGGCGCGCGCAGCCCTTGCGCTGCTGATCATCGCATGCGTCACGATCTGGACGGCTGGCCATAGCGGTTTGTTTGCTGGAAGCGCCATCGCGGCGCAAATCTTTCTTTTCACGGCTTCGGCGATTCTCCTTTCGCTCGGGGCCTGGCAAGGTGGCGAAAGGCCCGTTTACGCCGGTCCAAACTGGCTCCGTTCAATAAAGATGAGCAACTTCAGAGCTGCCGTCATTCTTCTTCCGCTTCTGCTGTTGCCGGCTTTCGCATGGTGGACGTGGCGCAATGTTCAGCAAGTGGGCAACGAGCGTGCCCAGCGTGTCGTCCTGGCGCTTGCCGATCAAACGCATCGGGTGCTCGATGTTCAGGAGACGATGCTCAAATCTGCGCTTGCCCGGGTGCGGGGGCAGACCCCGGAGCAGATCGCGAGTGATGCAAGCCTGCAGACGTTCCTGGCCGATCTGTCGCTTGGCATCTCGGGGGATCTGATGATTGTCGACCCCGGAACGAGACGCATCCTTGCTTCAAGCCGGGGCGCACAGGCCGAGGCGGGGCTCTCGGAAGCGTGGCCGCCCGCCGATCACGATGGCGTCTATCTGGGAGAGCTGACAAGCCTGGGACCGGGTGGCGAGACAGGCTTCACGGTAAGCCAGCGTGACCGGCGCTCGGGCATCATCGCCGTATCGTGGCTGTCCTTCGATGACTCCATCCCCTTTTACTCGGGAATAAGCCAGTCCAGCCGGGACGCGGTCATCCTCGCACGTTCGGACGGTGCGGTTCTCCTTATGCGTCCTCCGGACCTTGCCTCTGTGGACCGGCGGCTTGGAGCAGACAGCATTTTCATGCGCTGGCTGAAGGGCGACCTGAGCATGCCTACGACCGCAATTTCTGCCGAGGATGGCGTCGTCCGGCTCTGGCAGATCAAGGAAATCGAGGGACATCCCGTCTACGCCATCTTCGGCCTCGACGCGTCTTCACTTCGGTCGGATTGGCTTCGTGAAGTCGCGCCTTTTGGGCTCTTAGCCCTGTTCTCGTCCGGGGCGTTGATGTTTCTCACCGATCGCCTTCAGCGCTCCGCGGCAGAAGCGGAGACTGCACGCGCGGAGGCAAAGACGCAGCGCGCGACGGCCGAGATCTCGAAGCGGCTGGAGCTTGCGCTGCGGGCCTCTTCCACCGGTGTCTGGGAATGGAATCCCGGGACGGATGCCCTCACCTGCTCGAACGAGCTTCTCGATATTTTGGGGATGAGGAGCTTCGACGAAACTGCGGAAACCTTCCGTCAGCTTGTCCATCCAGACGACATCCATCGTGTCCGGGAGGCAACCGGGCAGGCGGTCGGCAAAGGCGAGGACTTCACGTTCGAATTCCGGATCAAGGCCGGGGATGGAGCCTACCGCTGGCTCTTTTGCCGGGGCCGGGCCACGTACGATCCGTCCGGCAAACCGACCACGGTGCTTGGAACCGTAACGGACGTAACCGCCCGAAAACAGGCCGAGGAAAAGCTGCGCCAATCCGAGGCCCGTTACCGGATGCTCCACGAGAGCCTTCGCGACGCCTTCGTGCAGGTTGCGCTGGATGGCCGGATCCTCGAATTCAACGACCTTTACTGCCAGATGCTGGGCTATTCGCCAGAGGAAGTGCGGACGCTGACCCATCAAGAGTTGACGCCGGAGCGCTGGCACGCCTTCGAGGAAGGAATCATGCGGGATCAGGTCATCCCGCGCGGCTACTCCGACCTCTATGAGAAGGAGTACAGGCGAAGAGATGGCTCCGTCATCGCCGTCGAGCTGAGAGCCATGCTCGGGCGAGACGCATCCGGCCAGCCTGATACGATGTGGGCCATCGTGCGGGATGTAACGGACCGGAAGGCCTCGGCGGCGCGGCTTGCCGAGCGCGAGGCGCAGCTCGCCTTGTTTGTCGAGAACGCCCCCGTATCAATTGCCATGTTCGATCGTGAGATGCGCTACCTTGCCGTGTCCCATCGCTATATTCGGGATTACAGTCTTCAGGGCAATTCGAATTTCCTCGGGCGCTCTCATTACGACGTGTTTCCCGACATCCCGCAGCGTTGGCGCGACATTCACGCGCGCGTTCTTGCTGGCGAGGAGCTTTCGAAGACGAGGACGCCTTCCCCCGAAGCGATGGCCACACCGATTGGGTTCGCTGGACAATGAAGCCGTGGCTAACAGAGGGCGGGGCTGTCGGCGGCGCGCTGCTTTTGACGGAGGTCATAACGGACAAGGTCAAAGCGCGCCTCGCCCTGGCTGAAAGCGAGGAGCGCTTCCGGGCTCTGGCGGACAACATCAGCCAGTCCGCCTGGATCGCGGACCGCACAGGGTGGATCACCTGGTACAACAAGCGCTGGTATGATTATACAGGGACCACCCCCGAAGAGATGGCAGGTTGGGGCTGGACCAAGGTCCATCACCCCTATCATGTCGACAGGGTTGTTAAGAGGGTTTCGGAGGCGTTCCGCACCGGCACCGACTGGGAGGACACTTTCCCCGTGCGGGGCAAGGACGGCCGATACCGTTGGTTCCTCTCCCGGGCGTTCCCGATCCGCAACGAGGCAGGGGAGGTGGTCCGCTGGTTCGGCACGAACACGGACGTGACCGATCTGCGCACGGCCCAGGAAAACCTTCGCCATCAGGCCAGCCTGCTCGACCAGTCCCATGACGCGATCCTGGTGTGGAAGATTGGCGGCGTTATCACCTACTGGAGCAAAGGCGCGGAAAGACTTTACGGTTGGACAGCCGCCGAAGCGCTTGGCAGGAGCAGCCATGAGTTGCTCCGCACGCGGGCGTCCATGTCAACGAAGCAGGTCGAGGCGGAGATAGCTGAGAAGGGTCAGTGGCATGGAGAGCTGATCCACACTGCCCGAGACGGTCGCGAAATCGTTCTCGAAAGCTATCACGTCCGGGTCCGCTATGGCGGCGAGGAATACGCGCTCGAGACCAACCGCGACGTAACGGATCGCAAGAAGACGGAAGAATCTTTACGCGAGAGCGAGGAAAAATTCCGCGGCATTTACGAGCATGCGGGCACCGGCATTGCCATCGCGGACATACAGGGCCGGTTCCAATCCTGCAATCCGGCTTATTCCGCGTTGCTTGGATATTCGGAGGCGGAGCTTCGCGCGTTGAACTTCCCCGAGCTCGTCCATCCGGACGATCGCGAAACGAACATGATCGAGATCAGGCGGCTTGTTGCTGACGTGATACCCTCTTTTGAGGTCTTCAACCGGTACATCTCCAAGGACGGCGGTATCATCTGGGTCCACAAGCATGTTTCATTGCTGAGAGATGCGTCAGGAAAGCCGACCAACATCGTCGCTCTCGTCACCGACATGACGGGGCGGAAGCGGCGCGAGGACCAGATCAATCTCCTGCTGCGCGAAGTCAACCACCGGGCAAAGAACATGCTGGCGCTCGTCCAGGCCATTGCCCGCCAGACGGTCGCGACCGATCCGCGAAACTTCATCGAACGCTTCGGGGAACGCGTCCGGGCGCTCGCCGCGAGCCAGGATCTGCTTGTCAAGACCAAATGGACGGGCGTGAACCTCGCCGACCTCGTCCGCTCGCAGCTTGCGCATTTCAAGGATTCGATCGACACGCGGATCGAACTGAAAGGGCCGGCTGCTTTCATCTCAGCCTCCGCCGCGCAGACCATCGGCATGGCGCTCCACGAACTCGCCACCAATGCGGGCAAGTATGGCGCGCTGTCGTCGGATCAGGGCCATGTCGAGATAGCATGGGCTCTTGAGCAGCCGGGCGGCGGAGGGGACCGCTTTGCGATGAGCTGGCGCGAGCATGGAGGCCCGCCGGTGAAAGCGCCCACCGTTACGGGCTTCGGCTCGACCGTTATCAGCCGGGTGGCGAAAATGAGCCTCGATGCCGACGTCGAGCTCGATTATGCGCCGCAAGGGCTGATCTGGCGGCTCGAATGCCCTGCGGAGAGGGTGTTGGAGGCTGGCGTCGCCTGACAAGCCCTCACCACTGCGGACTTGCCTCTGCCATAGATCTTGCTCATAGCTGCGCTTCAAAAACGAAGAACGGTGGGGAATGAGCCTTTATCGCGGTTTTCTCACGGTCGGCGGATTGACGGCGGTCAGCCGTGTCCTCGGATTTATCCGCGACATGCTGCTGGCCGCCGTGATGGGCGCGGGATGGGTCGCCGACGCATTCTTCGTGTCGTTTAAATTCCCCAATCTGTTCCGGGCGCTGTTCGCTGAAGGCGCCTTCAACTCGGCCTTCGTGCCCCTGTTCACAAAGCGGCTTCGCGCGGAGGGCAAGGACAGCGCGCTTCTGTTCGCCGAGCAGGCGCTCGCGATTTTGCTGCTGGGCGTGATCGTGACCGTGATCGTGGCCGAAATCTTCATGCCCTATCTCGTGATGGCGATCGCGCCCGGCTTCAGCGAAAATCCGGAGAAGTTCCGCCTCGCCGTTCTGTTGCACCCGCATCACCTTCCCCTACCTCGCTTGCATGTCGTTTGTCGCGCTGACGGCCGGCATCCTGAACGCGCTCGGAAAATTCGGCGCGCCGGCCGCAACCCCGATCGTCCTCAATTTCGTCCTGATCGCCGTGACATTGTTTGCGGCGGCGAGCGGGTTTTACGACCAGCCGCAAGCGGGCATCATCCAGGCCTGGGGCGTGGCCATCGCAGGGTTCGCCCAGCTTTTCTTCGTGGCCTCGCCGCGCGGCAGCTCGGCATGGACCCGGGCTTTCGCTGGCCGCGGCTCACGCCCGACATGCGCCGTCTTCTTCTGCTGGCGGGGCCGGGCCTTGTCACCGGCGGCATCTATCAAGTTAATCAGTTCATCGGCACGATCATCGCCTCGCTGCAGGCGAGCGCCGTCTCCTTCCTTTACTACGCCGACAGGATCAATCAGCTGCCGCTTGGCATGGTCGGCATCGCCATCGGCGTTGTGCTGCTTCCGACGCTGTCGCGGCATCTCGCCGACAGGGAAGCAGGATGCGCTCTCACAAGCCAGAACCGGAGCCTCGAATTCGCGCTTCTCCTCACATTGCCTGCGACGGTCGCGCTGGTCGTCATCCCGAAGCCGATCATCCAGGTGCTATTCCAGCACGGCTCGTTCACGGCGGCAGATACAGTGCAGGTCTCCGCCGCACTTGCCGCTTCGCCTGCGGGCTGCCCGCTTTGTCATGACGAAGGTGTTTCTGCCCGGTTTTTTCGCGCGCGAAGACACGGAGACGCCGATGTGGTTCGCGATGGCTTCCGTCGCCGTGAATATCGGCGGCTCGCTCGCCTCTTCTTCGTGATCGGGCATGTCGGCATCGCCATCGCGACCAGCCTTGCGGGCTGGACGAATGCGCATTCTGCTCGTCCACCACCTTGATGCGGCGCGGACATTTCCGGTTCGATGCCGCACTTACGCGGCGTGCGCCGTTGATCCTGCTTGCGAGTGTTTTGATGGGCGTAGCGCTTTATTACGTGAACCGCGGCGTCGCACCCTACTTCGAGCCCGGCACCAGCGGAACCGTGCAGGCGATCGCGCTCGCCGTTCTCGTCGGCGCGGGGGGGCTTGTGTACGCGGCTGGCCGCGCAGATCACGGGCGCAATGCGCTATTCCATGATCCGCCGGGCTTTCTCGGGCGCCTGATCCCGCCTATTTGAGAAGGCGGTCGTACAAGGCCAGGACCAACTCTATGGCGATCAAAATGATGATGTAGATCTCGAGCCGATGGCTCGTGCGCGTCGAAATCAGATCCGTAATGGTGTCGGCTGTTTCGCGGATGACGACAAGCTTGCGCTCCACCGCGCGAGCGCGCGCCGTAAGATCGTATTCGTCGACCAGCTTGGCCCAAAGCCGCTCAAGCTCGGGGTGATCCCACAACACGTCCGGCTTCTCATCAAGATCGACTCGTGACGCGAGCCGCTTTTGGATCATGAGCGCCTCGCCGATCTGCTCGAGCATTTCGGACCTCGGGCCCGATGGCAGGCGGCGTTTGAGGAGGGTTGCCGCGACGGGTTCAATCTTCTCGAAAGCCGCCGCTATGCGGCGCTCGTCATAGGCTAGCGCGACCGAGACCGCCAGCGCCTCGCCGACGAGGAGCAGCTTCTCGGGCTCGGCGCTTCGAATCCGGATTGCGCCCGAACTTGAGAGAAGGGGCTCCTCCTCCGGGCCGATGGCGATGACAGCGCTTTCAACCTCCCGTTGGTTTAAGGGCTGAATGATGCGGCGCGTCAAGCCATGCACCAACTCGTCCTCTTCGATCGGCGTCATATTGAAGAAAACAACGACGCCGAACTTGAACAGCATCGCCGTTCCGTTGCTTGCGGTCCGGAACGCGAGCGGGTTGGCGGAGAACGCGTCCTGGCGTTCCAGCCCTTTCACGTCGAGACCCTCGCCAAGCAAGAGCGCCCTTACGGTAATTTCCTGTACGGGCCGAATAGTTATTTCCTGCGTCGGCATGGTCATCTCATGGTTCGCGAACGGCTGTTGCGGCGCTGTCAATTGGGGCCCTGGCGCGCCGGGTCAGGGATACTTTCTATTACACATACCGCCGGAATCTAACCCCTACCGCGGCGTTCCCCGGGAACCTTAATACCGGCTCCGGTTTTATCGCGGGTGAACATTTGGATTTAAACTCATGGATTTTCGCAGACGAGATATTCTGGCTGCGGCGGCGATCTTGATCATCGCTCAGCGCAGCGGGCGGGCCGAAGTCATTGAAGGACGTGCGCCCTGGAAACCGCGAGCCGGCAACCCGCCCAAGCCCGCCGTTACCGACCGCTGGGTTTTTTTCAAGCCCGACGAAGCCGAAACCGTGGAGGCGATCGTCGACAGGATCATTCCGCCGGACCCGGAGACGCCGGGCGGCAAAGACGCGGGCTGCGCCGTCTATATCGACAATCAGCTTGCCGGGGCCTACGGCAGTTCGCAGGGTCTTTACACGCAAGGCCCCTTCCAGAAAGGCACGCCGCAGCAGGGCCCGCAGTCCGCCGCTGACGCCAGCCGGTTTCTACCGGTCCGCGCTCGCCGATATGAACGCCTACTGTAAGGGCAAATATGGCGGCAAGCGCTTCGCCCAGCTTCCGGACCAGACCAAGGACGAGGTGCTTGGCGAGCTTGAAAAAGGCTCGATCCACGCTCCGCGATCAGGACGCCAAAACCTTCTTCAAGCACCTCGTGAAGGACACGCGGGAAGGCTTCTTCGCCGATCCCATCTATGGCGGCAATCGCGGCATGGCGGGCTGGAAGATGATCGGCTTCCCGGGCGCGCGCTACGACTACCGCGACTGGGTTTCCCGGCATAATGAACGCTATCCCGTACCCGCCCGTCGCATCCAGGGCCGGGCAGGCTGGACACCCGGCAAGGCATAGAGGACGCTCATGGCTCGCAAGCTTCCCTCCAAAGATGTTGTGGTCGTCGGCCTTGGCTGGACCGGATCGATCCTGGCCTATGAACTGGCCAATGCCGGCCTCGATGTCGTTGCCATCGAGCGCGGACCCTGGCGCGACACGCCCACCGATTTCCCGCCGACCTACGACCAGGATGAGTTGCGCTATCGCATCCGGCACGAGTTGTTCCTGCGCCCGGCGCAGCTGACCTTCACCTTCCGCAACAAAATGAATCAGACGGCGCTTCCGATCCGCAGCTGGGGCGCCTTCATGCCGCCGAATGGCGTTGGCGGCGGCGGCGTGCACTGGAACGCGGAGACGTGGCGCTTCCTCCCGAGCGACTTCGTGCTGAAGACCCATCTCACTCAGCGCTATGGCGAGAAATTCATCCCACAGGACTGCACCATTCAGGATTGGGGCGTCACCTATGAGGACCTTGAGCCCCATTACGATCAGTTCGAATATCTCTGCGGGACATCCGGGGCCGCCGGGAACTTGAAGGGCCAAATCCAGGATGGCGGCAATCCTTTCGAAGGCCCAAGGTCTCGCCCCTACCCTACTCCGGCACAAGCTCAGCCTTTCAGCCACACGCTATTCGGCAAGGCGGCGAAGGAACTCGGCTACAAGCCCTTTCCGCAGCCCTCCGGTAACCTCTCGCAGGCGTACACCAATCCCTGGGGCGTGAAGCTCGGACCCTGCACCTATTGCGGTTTCTGCGAATGGTTTGGATGCGGCAACTATTCGAAGGCAAGCCCGCAAACCACCGTACTTCCCGCGCTGATCCTGAAGAAGAACTTCAAGGCGTTCGACAATTCGGAGGTGACGCGCATCAATGTCGACAGCTCCGGCAAACGCGCCACGGGCGTGACCTTTGTCGACACCTCGGGACAGGAGTGGGAGCAGCCGGCGGACATCGTGATCGTTGCCGCCTACAGCATCTTCAACGTGCAGCTGCTTCTGCATTCAGGCATCGGCAAGCCCTACGACCCCGTGAAGAACGAAGGGGTGATCGGACGGAACTATACCCATCAGACCATCTCCGACGTTGTCGGCTTCTTCGACAAGGACAAGTATATCTTCAACCCGTTCATATCGTCGGGCGCAATCGGCATGTGCATCGACGAGTTCAATGGCGACAACTTCGATCACGGCCCCCTCGGCTTCATCGGTGGCGGCTATATGGGCCAGGTCCAGACGAATGGGCGACCCATTTCGCTGAGCGAGAACGTCGCCGAGGGAATCCCCGCCTGGGGAGCAAAGTGGAAGCAATTCGTTCGTGATCATTATCAGAGCACGGTTTCGCCCGGAACAGGCGTGCATGGCAGCTTCTACAGCTACCGCGATATCTATCTCGATCTCGATCCCACCTATAAGGACCGCCTCGGTCGCCCGCTTGTTCGCATCACCATGGACTTCCATGAGAACGAGCTGAAGATGAACGCCTATCTCACGGATAAATTTGCTGAGATCATCAAGCAGATGGGCGCGCGCGACGTCCTGAAGAAACCGCGCAAAGGGCCTTACGACATCACTGAATACCAGACGACGCACCTTTGCGGAGGCGCAATCATGGGCACCGACCCGAAAACAAGCGCCATGAATCGCTATTGCCAGAGCTGGGACGTGCCGAACCTTTTCGTGACGGGCGCGAGCAATTTCCCGCAGAACGCGGGCTACAATCCAACCGGCACGCTCGGCGCGCTGGCTTTCTGGACCTCGAAGGCAATCCGCGAAAACTACCTCAAAAATCCGGGGCCGCTTGTCCATGCGTAACAGCACAAAACTGCTGGCCGCTGCCGCTGGCATCGGCCTCGCCTGCCTCGCTTACGGCACCCGAAGCCACGCGGTCGACGAACAAGACTTCAGCCTCATTCAAAAGGGCGAGTACCTGACAATCGCGGCGGACTGCGCAGCCTGTCACACCGTTCCGGGCAGTGGCAAGCCATTCGCGGGAGGCCGGCCGATCGAGACGCCTTTCGGGAATGTGCTGTCCGCCGAACATCACGCCGGACCAGGAAACGGGCATCGGGGGCTGGAACGGCGCGGAGTTCAGGGCAGCGCTGAAGACCGGCATCGGAAAGGACGGCGTGCATCTCTATCCGGCAATGCCCTACGTCTATTACTCCAAGATGACGGACGACGATGTCGCCGCCATCTGGGCCTATCTTTCGACGCTTAAGCCGGTGCGCAATCCGGTTATCACGAACCAGCTCCCCTTCCCCTATAATATTCGCGCAAGTCGCTCTGGTTCTGGAATCTGCTCTACCGGCCGCAGCCCGGCTGGAACCCGGACTCCGGCAAATCCGCGGATTGGAATCGCGGCGCTTATCTCGTCGAGGGGCCGATGCATTGCGGCGCCTGCCATACGCCGAAATCGTTTCTCGGCGGGGATACGAGCGCGAAGTTTCAGGGCTATTCCATCCAGGGCTGGCACGCGCCCAACATCACCAACGACAAGCAGCTCGGCCTCGGCGCATGGTCGGTGGACGATATCGCTCAATATCTTAAAACGGGGCATAACGAGGTGGCGGCCGCGTCCGGCCCCATGGGCGAGGAAGTGGAGCGTTCCAGTTCGAAGATTTCCGATCGAGGACCTGAAGGCGATTGCGGTTTATCTCAAGGACCAGAGCACGCCTGAGAGCTCCAGCGCCGCAAGCGCGTCGATGCCTCGGACCCGGTTATGAAAGCCGGCGTCGGCCATTTACAAGGATCAATGCTCCGCCTGTCACAAGCTTGACGGGAGCGGCGTTGCAGACCTTTTTCCGGCGCTTCGCGCCGCGCCATCGGTTCGCGCGGCAGATCCCACGTCCTTGATCCGCGTCGTCGTGAACGGCACGAAAAGCGCGGCAACGGACGCGCGCCGACGGGCCCTGGAATGCCGTCCTACGCATGGCAGCTGAACGACAAGCAGATGGCGGCGGTTCTGACCTATGTGCGGAACGCATGGGGCAACGCTGCGCCTGCGGTTTCGGAAAGCGAAGTAAAATCAGCGAGAAGGTCGTTGGCGGCGCGGGCTGACTGAGCGATGAGATCCGAACGCGGAAGCCCAAATTTGGCTTTAGTAAATAAGCTATTTTTCCCAACAATGAGAATATTCACTGGTGATTTTCTCAGCCTGAAATAAAATATACTCTATCAAACCGGATCATTGCGATCTTCCACGGGTTTTCGTGGGATGGCTTAGGCTAATGAGCCGACTTTTACACCACCATGGAGGAATACACTTTGCTCAGCGGCGACCAGCTCATTCCTACACTCGCGCTCATGACGCTCGGCATCGCGATCATCTATGCGATCGTGAACTTTGCCCGGACAAAGAAAAGGCAAGGCGAGCGTCAGCAGACGTCTCTGACACAAGCCAGTGAACGGACAAGGGCTCGAGAAGGCTCAATCATAAAGAAATAAGGTTGCTTGAGACGCCTCAACGTTTGAGGCGTCGCAAACTCTTCCGAGGACCAGTAGATGCCGAAAGAAACCAAAGGGCAGAAGGATACTGTTGGCCGCGTCATGCATGAGTACAAGCACGGCGAACTTGAAACCGGCACGGGAAAACCCGTAAAAAGCCGCCGCCAGGCGGTCGCCATCGCCTTGCACGAAGCCGGAGCCTCCAATCAGGAAAGCCCTGCGAAAAACCGGGAAAACCTCAAAAGAACGAAGAGTAAGGAACGCGCGGGCAAGACGGCGAAGCAGGAAAAGGAAGGCCATCTTTAGCCTTCCTTGGCTTTATCACCGGCTCAATGGCTTAGCTGCAAGCCCATGCAATCGGGCCGCGATTCCCGGAGGGATTCAGCCCGGACGTCGCAGTTATGATCTTGTTCGAGAGCCCGTGCACCGCTCTCTTCTCCGCGCATCAGGGCATTGAAGCCAGTATTGGCAACCGCGAGAGCATCCGACTTCGGCCCTTGGCCGAGTGCAGTGTCTTTAACCCGGCCGCGTGCGAAGATCTCGGTATCGGTTGCGCCCGGAAGAAGACAGGTGACCGTCACACCAGTGCCCGCAAGCTCATGGCGCAGTGCAATTGCAAAGGAGTTCAAAAACGCCTTTGTCGCATTATAGATCGCCTGGTCGGTGCCGGGAATGTACCCTTCTACCGAGCCGGTTATCAGGATGCGTCCCCTGCCCCTTTCACGCATGTCCCGCCCGAATTTGTGAAGCAGATAAGCGGTGCCCGTCACGTTCGTGGAGATTACACCTTTGGCTTCACGCCAGTCCTGATCGATGAATGCCTCGCCGAGCGTTCGCCCGGCATTCGCGAAAAGCGCCTCGACGGGTCGCTCGAGCTGCTTCACCGCATCATAAAGCGTATCCACACCCTTTTCAGTAGATAGGTCAGCCTCGACGGCCCGAACATTGGCTCCGAGCCTGGTGAAGTCCCTGGCAGCTTCCCTTACCCTGCCCTCGTCTGCCGCGACGACAAGATCGAAGCCGTTCAAGGCGGCCAGCCGGGCAAGATTGTACCCGATTCCAGACGAGGCGCCCGTGACAACAGCGAGCGCTTGCCCTCCCGCTTTGTCCCAGACGCCGTGGCGGCGTGGTGCTGAAGTGTTAGTCATCAGCTCTTATGACCGCCGTGGCTGTGATGCCCACCTTTCTGTGCGGATTCGGTCGCCTTGCCTTTGTTCTGTTTCTCGCGTCCTTCGCTCCCGCCCTGTTCCTCATGGAAGGCATGCTCGACATCCGTCACCGAGCCATAATCGCCCTCGGGCATCTCCTCGAAGGTCTGAAGCACCTCGTCGGCTACGCCATTCTTTTGGGCGAGTTTGACGAGATCTTTCTTGCTCATCGGAAACTTTGCCCCTTTAAGGCCATGGGCCAGGTCCGCTGCTGATGTGCGCGCCATCAATTTCTCCTGTTCGGCTAAGTTTCGATATCAGGCTGGAGCGCGCGTGGGAGGCGCGACCGCCTGTTGTGTAGGTCAACGATGGCAATGCGCTCCTGTTCCTTGCTCGTGGAACGTCGAAAAGGCTGAGATTCTGCTTGGCTGGCATGGATCGAGTGTTGGGGCTTTGGTTTTTGCAGTCTTGATGCTCCTGCAGCCAAAGGATTTTGTGAGTGGCCCCGCACGAAGAGTTCCGCGCCAATGATAGCTCCTCCCCGCCCGACGACGAAGATATCCCCGAAACGGAGCGCGGGCTTACCGACAAAGAGCAAAGCGAGGTTCGCGAGGCGCAGCGTCCCCGAGCGCCTGTCGTCTACGAGATCATCAGGCTGGAGGGCGAAAGGGAACTGCAGCGGCCGATTGCTTCGCTTTGGTGGTCGGGCGTTGCTGCAGGTATTTCCATCGGCTTTTCCTTTCTCAGCCAGGCCGCGCTTGGCGCCGGACTTCCGCAATCAGAGTGGAACCACGTCCTGGCCTCGCTTGGCTATTCGGTCGGCTTCATCATTGTGATTCTCGGGCGCCAGCAGCTCTTCACGGAGAATGTGCTGACGGCGGTTCTTCCCGTCATCACCCGCTGGAAGGTGAGTTGGCTCTCAGAATGCTGCGGCTTTGGGGGATCGTCCTCGCCGCAAATGTGGTTGGATGCTTTTTGTTTGCCTGCGCCTTCGCGCTCCTCCCGATGCTGAGTGACCACGTGACCGGGGAGATGGCGAAACTCGTGGAAAATTTGATGCAAAATTCGCCATGGGAGATGTTCGCGAAGGGCATCGGAGCCGGCTGGCTCATCGCCGCCGTGGTTTGGATCATCGCTTCCGTTTCCAGCCGGGCAGTTCCTGGTCATCGGCCTTCTGACTTATCTGATTTCGCTCCTCGAGTTCACCCATATCGTCGCGGGTACGGCCGAGGTGCTTTATGGCTGGGTTGCGGGTCTTCTTACCTTCTACGACGCATCCGTGAAGTTCTTCCTGCCTACGCTCGCCGGAAACGTGTTCGGGGGCACCGTTCTGTTTTCGGTGCTCAGCTATGGCCAGGTGCGGGAGGAGATTTTCGAAGAGGAGGAACTTAAGCACCAGCGTTAGCGATAATAGCGCCACATGCGTTGCATGGTGCGGATGATCTCCTCGGCGGGCGGGGCGAAGGGCTGCAGGTCGATGCGCACGATGTTGTCGTAGCCCATCGGCCAGGGCAGACGCATCAAGAGCCGCCAGATGGGAAGCCGCCGCCAATCGACGAGAAGCGCGCTGCCGACGGGCTGCTTCAGCTTGATGTGCAGTTCTTCCATCTCGAGCGTGCGGATCGAATAGGTGACGAGACTGATGTCGCCGATCGCGCGCCAGGCGATGAGGCCGAAGCCGTCCACGAACAGCCCATACTGGTTTGCGCCGAGCCTTGGCCTGCTCTCCGTGAAGGGGAAGAAATAATAGGCCGAGCATCCGGCCAGAATCGCCGTGATGGAAAGAAGCTGATAGCCCCAGGTGAGCCAAGCGGCGAAGGTCGCCGCCGTGATCGCCGCAAGCACGTGGAAGCGCGCGGCCTCCTTGCGGTTGTAAGGAAGAATAAACCCTTCCTGCAAATACCCCGGAAGTCCTGGGCGTCGCGCCATGAGCCGTCCCGATAAACGCCTTCGAAGTAAGCAGTGCTACGATGCAAAGCAGGTGTTTCAGCGGCCAGTCTTGTCCGCGATGCCTCAAAAAATGATCGGCAAGGACAAGCGCCATCATCGCCTCTCCAACCGGAACCGCGCGTATCCCAACGCAAGGATCGTGCCGCCCTTTCGTCAGGATATCGGTCTCGTGGCCCTGCGCATCGATTGTGCGGCGGGGCGTCAGGATCGAAGACGTTGGTTTCACGGCGAAACGCGCGACGATGGGCTGGCCGGTCGAAATGCCGCCAAGGATGCCGCCCGCGTGATTGGAGAGGAAAACGCGGCGTCCCATCGGGGCCGATGCGCATTTCGTCGGCATTTTCCTCGCCCGAAAAAGAGGCGCAGGCGAAGCCGTCGCCGATTTCGACGCCTTTGACGGCGTTGATGCTCATGAAAGCGGCGGCGATATCCTGGTCGAGCTTGCCATAGATCGGCGCGCCCAGCCCCGCGGCTCACGCCTTCCGCGACGACCTCAACGACGGCGCCGCAAGACGAGCCCGCCTTGCGGATGCCGTCGAGATAGGCCGCCCAGCCCTGAACGACGCCTGGTCGGGCGAGAAGAACGGGTTGCGGTCCACTTCGTCCCAATCCCAATTCGCGCGGTCGATTTTCTCGGTGCCAAGTTGAATCAGCGCGCCGCGAATGGTGACGCCGGGCAGGACCTTGCGCGCGACCGCGCCCGCCGCCACGCGCATCGCTGTTTCGCGCGCGGAGGAGCGCCCGCCGCCGCGATAGTCGCGAATGCCGTATTTCTGGATGTAGGTGAAGTCGGCGTGGCCGGGCCGGAACTTGTCCTTGATCTCCGAATAGTCCTTCGAGCGCTGGTCCTGGTTTTCGATCAACAAGCGCAATCGGCGTCCCTGTCGTGACCTGCACGCCCGCGTCATTCGGAAAGACGCCGGACAGGATCCGGACCCTGTCTTCCTCCTGCCGCTGCGTCGTGAAGCGCGATTGCCCCGGCCGCCGCTTGTCGAGGTAGGGCTGGATGTCGTCCTCGGTCAGAGGAATGCCCGGCGGGCAGCCGTCGATCACGCAGCCGATGGCGGGGCCGTGGCTTTCGCCCCAGGTGGTGACCCTGAACAGGTGGCCGAATGTGTTATGGGACATAGAGCGGCCCTATCAAAGCCAGGTCAGTGTCTCGCCGTCGATCATGAGCACCTTATCTTGCGGCGCGTCAAGATGCAGGATCTCCGTCGGGCGGAAGCTTGAGAAAGTGGCCGCGAATGCATCGGCGCCGTTCCGTAATGGGCGACAGCGATGGTATCCGATGTCACTCTCCGCGAGCCAATCCCACGACCGCTCGATACATATCGCGGTAGCATTGCCCCTCGGGCGGGGCCTCGTTCCACGGGTCCGCTTGCCGCCGCGCGTAATTCTCCGGGTCGCGCGCCTCGATTTCCGGCCATGGTCAGGCCCACCCCAAGTCGCCGAAGCTGATTTCCTTCAAGCGGTCGTCCGTGCGGTAGCCGTCCGGCGGACAGGCCCATTTCGCCGCGCACGATCTCCATCGTCTGGCGCGCCCTCAAGAGCGGGCTCGCCACGAAGTCGAACCGCTCCTTGTCCGCCGATGAGCTCATTCAGCAGGCCGCCATTGCGGTGAGCCTGCAGCGCGGCCCCTCGCGTTGATCGGGATTTCCAGCGCGCCCTGGATGCGCCTGGCGGCGTTATAGTCCGTCTGGCCATGCCTCAGGAAATAGATCAGCGGCATCGGCTTAGTCAGCGTTTGCAGGAAATGCTGACGCGCGCCTGCGACGTCGTTGAGATTGGTCTCCATCAGATTGATCTCGCACTCGACATCCTGGCTGCGGAATACCTTGCGCTCGCCGAACGACAAGCCGAAACCCTGGGTTGACCGCGACGCGGACCTGACGCGATCCCACCGATTGAAGCGCAAGCCGCACGCCGATCTCGTCGTACTGCTTCTCCTGGTCCTTCTTCAGCATGACATTGTCATAGAACACCACGGCCGACGGCTCCTGTCTCTTGCTCTTGCGACACGGCGATTGCGGCTCGCAGCCGGCGGCGGCCGGCTGTGCCGCTGCTCCCGCTCCTGACCGAAGCGAGGCGAGTTGGGTCTGGCACCTGCCGAACTGATCCGAGGCTGCCGCCACGAGCTGGCGGAGCTGCGCGATGTCGGCGTTTGCGGCGCCATCGTTGCGCCCTCGCTCAGCTCGAATCTTCGTCTTCAAGGATTCGACCGTGGCCTGCAGAACCTTGATCTGATCGACGACAGAGGCTTGAGGATTCTGCGGACGCGCCTCCTGCGCCTTGACGCTGGCCGTGATGGCGCGAATTTCATCCATCATCGCTTTCGCGACCTTCGGCTCCGCACTCTGCAGGCTCGCGACTGCCGAACGCAGTTCATCGGCCACGGCGCGCCGCATGTTCGGCTCCTGCGACTGCAGGGAGGAACTGAGCGCCTTCAGTTCATCGAGGAGAGCCTTCGGCGCTTTCGGCTCCGCATTCTGCAAGCTCGCGACTGCCGAGCGCAGTTCATCGGCTACGGCCCGCCGCATGTTCGGCTCTTGCGACTGCAGGGAGGAATCTGAGCGACTTCATTTCATCGAGGAGAGCCTTCGGCGCTTTCGACTCCGCATTTTGCAAGCTCGCGACTGCCGAGCGCAGTTCAACTCGGCTATCAGCCTTCAGCCAGCATGCCTTCGGCTCTTGCGACTGCAGGGTGGAACTGAGCGACTTCATCTCATCGAGGAGAGCCTTCGGCGCTTTCGGCTCCGCATTCTGCAAGCTGGCGACTGCAGAGCGAAGTTCCTCGGCAGCGCGCCGCATATTAGGCTCCTGCGACTGCAGGGTGGAACTGAGCGACTTCATTTCATCGAGAACGGGCCTTTGACGCTTTCGGCTCCGCATTTTGCAAGGTTGCGACTGCAGAGCGAACTTCATCGCCAAGGGCGCGGCGCATATTCGGCTCCTGCGCCTGAATGGAGGCGCCAAGCGCTCGAACTTCATCGGCAAGACCCTTTGGCGCCTTCGTGTCCGGTTTCTCGAACCTGGCATTCAGCGCGCGGACCTGATCGCGGATCTCCTGCAGCGCGTCCGTATAGTCGGGCGCGTGTGGCGTGGCGCCGGGCCGCTCTATTGCGACGGCCGGAGCCTGCGGAGGCTTCAAGGCGTCCTGCCTCAAGCTATCGATCTGGCTGGAGAGACCCTTGATCTCGTCCAGAACAGGTTTAGTGCCCGACTCGCTGTCCGCGGCGGCATTCGCCTTGACCGCGGCAAGGGCTTCCACCTGCTTCGAAACAGCCCGAACGTCATCGAGAAGGGGCTTCAAAGAAACCTTGCCGCCATCGCCGGATGGGATGAGGGTCTGCGCACCGGAGATATGCGCCTTGATTTCCTCAAGGTTGCCCCGCCCGGCGGAGTAGCCTGCATAAAAGCCTCCCGCGCCGGCGGCGATGAGAGAGACAATCGCCGCTGCGGCGAGCAAAACAAGCGCCTTGAATGGTTCCATGGAATAAGCTCGCCCCGATGCCGCACGACCCGGCATTCGTCAGAAATGATCGCTTCTAAGTCTTATGATTTCAGCTATTCGATGGCTGAACGACGGCAATATCGGGGGCATCCTCAGCTTTCATGCCCACAACGTGATAGCCAGCGTCGACGTGATGCACCTCTCCGGTCACGCCACGGCTCAGATCCGAGAGGAGATAAAGGCCCGCACCGCCCACGTCTTCGATTGAGACGGTCCTGCGGAGCGGCGAGTTCAATTCGTTCCACTTCAGGATATACCGGAAGTCCGCGATGCCGGAGGCCGCGAGCGTTTTGATCGGTCCCGCCGAGATCGCATTCACGCGGATCTTCTGCCTGCCAAGGTCTTCGGCCAGATACCGCACGCTCGCTTCCAGCGCCGCCTTGGCCACGCCCATCACATTGTAATGGGGCATGACCTTCTCGGCGCCGTAATAGGTCAGCGTCAGGAGCGAGCCGCCATTCGACATCAACTTCTCGGCGCGCCTCGCGATGGCCGTAAAGGAATAGCAGGAAATCAGAAGCGTTTTCGTGAAGTTATCGGCCGTCGTGTTGATATAGCGCCCGTCGAGCTCTTCCTTGTTCGAGTACGCGATTGCATGCACGACGAAATCGAGCGATCCCCAACTCGATTTCAAAGTCTCAAAAACGGCATCGACCGAGGCGTCGTCGGTTACATCGCACGGCAGCACGTGCTTCGCCCCAGCTTCGGCGGCGAGCGGCTCCACTCTTTTCTTCAGGGCATCGCCTTGATAGGTGAAGGCGAGTTCAGCGCCTTGATCCGCGGCTGCCTTGGCGATCCCCCAGGCGATCGACCGGTTGTTCGCGATACCCATGACCAAACCGCGTTTTCCGCTCATCAATGATGCTGATTGGGCCACGTTCGCTCCCCGCTGTTAATGGTCGTGCATCCTACACATTAAGCTGGCCGCGTAAAGTGGCAGCTTGGAGCTGGCACCATATCTTGAATCTCACCTCAGCCATGCGGTGAATGCCTCACGAATTCGGTACACTGCCGCTTTTCTTCGCGATAGGATGCGCATCCGCCATAAAATTCCGACCCCAAATCCAGGGCTGCAAGCATGACTGCTAAGACTGAAGCAGAAGATTTTACCGAGGCGTCAAATCCCGAAGCCCTGTTCAACGCGTGGTTCGACGAGGCGGAGCGCACCGAGATCAACGACGCCAACGCCATGACGCTGGCGACCGTCGACCAGAACGGCATGCCAAATGCGCGCGTCGTGCTTCTCAAGGGCCTGGATGCCCGCGGCTTCGTCTTCTACACCAATTTCGAGAGCGCGAAGGGGCAGGAGCTTCTGGCGATCCCGAAAGCCTCGCTGTGCTTTCACTGGAAGTCTCTCAGAAGGCAGAGTCCGCATTCGCGGAACGTCGGAACTGGTGAGCACAGCGGAAGCCGACGCCTATTATGCGTCGCGCCCCATGGGAAGCCGCATCGGCGCCTGGGCCAGCCAGCAATCGCGGCCACTGGCGAGCCGCGCCGAACTCGATCGAGGCGGTGGCGCGCTTCGAAAAGGAGTTCGAGGGCATGAACCCGGCCCGCCCGCGCTACTGGTCGGGATTCCGCATCATCCCGCTTGAGATCGAATTCTGGGCCGACAGGCCGCACCGGCTGCACGACCGCATCTGCTTCACCCGCGAGACGCGCGGACATGCCCTGGAAGAAGACGCGGCTCTATCCGTAAGCTTATGCGAACGCTCTTAATACTTCGCCGCCGCTTAATTAGGTATCACCCTGGCTACGCCTTGAGCATTTGCCGCGTTGTGTTGGCGCGCCTTTGCGCATAAGCTTCTTAGGTTGCACGCATCCTAGCCAGGATTATCTCATGAAGCTCATTACAGCCATCATCAAGCCTTTCAAGCTCGATGCGGTGCGCCAGGCGCTCGCAGGCGCCGGAATCGACGGCATGACGGTCACCGAGGTCAAGGGCTATGGCCGCCAGAAGGGCCATACCGAGATCTACAGGGGCGCGGAATATTCAGTCGATTTCGTGCCCAAGCTCCGCATCGAGGTCGCGGTCCCAACCGAAATTGCCGACAAAGCCATCGAAATCATCGCGGAAAACGCGCGCACGGGCGAGATCGGCGACGGCAAGATCTTCGTACTGCCGATCGACCATGCGATCCGTATCCGTACAGGCGAAGGCGATAGCGACGCCCTCTAAGCAGGCGCGCAGCTAACCAACCGAGGGTAAGATGAAAATACGTGGATTGGCGCGGCTTCGTGCGCGCGCCCTTCCGGCTGCGCCATTGACTTCTGCTGGGCGCGACGCCGGCATGGGCGCAAAACTCCGGCATCGACGGCGCAGACACCGCATGGATGCTCGTCGCCACGGGCATCGTGCTGATGATGACCATGCCGGGGCTGGCGCTGTTCTATTGCGGCATGGTGCGCAAGAAGAACGTGCTCGCCACGA
This sequence comes from uncultured Alphaproteobacteria bacterium, assembly GCA_963829495.1. Lineage (GTDB taxonomy): Bacteria > Pseudomonadota > Alphaproteobacteria > Rhizobiales > Rhodomicrobiaceae > Rhodomicrobium. The sequence goes on along the minus strand of CAWHIT010000007.1, from coordinate 302,226 downwards.
TGGCACAGAGCTTCGCGGCGGCGGCCCTCGTTTCGATCCTCTGGATGATCTTCGGCTATGGCCTCGCCTTCACCGGAGACAATCCATACATCGGCTGGTTCGATCGTCTTTTCCTGACCGGGATCACGATGACCTCCGTCAGCCCCTTCGCGAAGACGATCCCCGAAATCCTGTTCATGATCTACCAGATGACGTTCGCGATCATCACGGTGGCGCTGGTGGCGGGCTCGGTGGCGGAGAGGATGCGATTTTCTGCTTTCATGCTGTTCGCCGCCCTGTGGCTGATCTTCGTCTACATCCCGATCGCGCACTGGGTGTGGGGCGGCGGCTTCCTCGCGACCGCGGGCCTGCTCGATTTCGCAGGCGGCACAGTGGTGCATATCAATGCCGGCATTGCTGGGCTTGTGGCCGCCCTGATGCTTGGTAAGCGGAAAGGCTACGGCACCGAAAATCTCGCGCCCTATGATCTCTCGATGGCGGTGGTCGGCACCGGCCTGCTCTGGGTCGGCTGGTTCGGCTTCAACGGCGGCTCGGCCTACGGAGCGAACTCGCGCGCCGCCATGGCGATCGTTGCAACGCACCTCGCGGCGAGCGCGGGCGCGCTGACCTGGGTGGGAATGGAATGGATCTCCCGCGGCAAGCCATCAGTCCTTGGCCTGATTTCCGGCGCGGTTGCAGGGCTTGGAACAGTCACGGCAGCCTCCGGGTATATCCTGCCCTGGCAGGGCGTGGTCATCGGCATCGCGGCGGGCGCGGTCTGCTTCTTCGCGTCGACGGAGATCAAGCGCTGGCTTCGTTATGACGACTCGCTCGACGTGTTCGGCGTGCACGGCGTGGGCGGCATGCTAGGAACGATCCTGACCGGCGTGTTCGCGACCGCAGCCGTTTCCGCCGGGGCGGACGCTCCAAACGGATATTCAGGCCTCCTTGAAGGAAACCCCCAGCAGGTCCTGATCCAGCTTTATGGCGTTGGCGTCACCGTGGCCTATTGCGCGGTCGTGACCTCGATCATCCTTCTTGTCGTTTCGGTGTTGACACCGTTGCGGGTGCATCCTCGATCCGAATTTGAAGGGCTGGATATCGCCGAGCACGGCGAGTCGATCCACACGGCCTAAGCCCAACGTATCGTCATCCCGGCCAAGCGAAGCGCAAGCCGGGATCGCAGAAAGAGACCTTTCAGTACGTTACAATCCCGATAAGGCTTCGCCTTTCCGGGTTCGATGACGGCGTTGGCGTGCGCTGCAAAGCCTGTGTAGAGGCGCATTTGTTCCCGTTTGGTTCACAGGAACGAATCAGCGACATCCGCAGGCGGCGGAGCCTTTTGGCGAGCCGACTTGTACGTCGCCCAGGTCGGCTCGTAATCGCCGTTTGCCTCCGCGCCCCAGCACTCCCAACCGTCGCGAATGCCGCGCGCAAACAGCTCCACGAACGGCCCCGGCGAGCAGGACTCGATCAGCCCATACTGCTCATCCGGCTTGCGGCTATGCTCGCGTTTGCGCGTGGCGAGGTAGTTCACCTGCCGGCGCCCCGGCGGAAGCGTCCGCGCATGCTTGCCGCGCACGCCGAACAGCAGCAGCTCCGTCACGTTGCGGAAGTAGAAGCCGACGCCGCGCCCGTCCGGCCCGCCATCCTTGCGGATCTTGTGCCAGACGATGTTCGACTTGTAGCTGAAGCCCCAGGCTTCCATCACGCCAAGCGCCTCGGGCAGAAGCGCGTTCGGCGTCCACAAATACAGGTGGCTGGTCGCGTCGGCGATCTCCTTCACCGGCAGCGCCATGATCTCTCTGAGCGTCAGCGTCTCGTAGCGGTTCAGGCGCTTGTGCCCCGGCGCAACCTTCCCCGTCTTGTTCTGAAATTGCCACGGCGGATCGGCCAGGATCGCGCCAAAGCGCCTCCCCCCCATCGCCTGCAGCAGTTCTTCTCCAGCGTCCTGCATCGGCCCCGACTCATTTGTGTGCCAAGCTGAGCCTAAACGAATGGTACAATCTATCCAATGGTTCATCCTCACCGCCCCCAGCACAGCGTGAGCGCGATTTTAGGAAAAAGCGCCTTACCGAGAGGTAAAGAGATTAAGTCATTGATTTAACACGGAAAATTTTGTGCACATTTGCGCCGCTACGGCTGCGAAGAGCGCGGAGATGGTTAAAGACGCGGCCGAAATATATTTAACGGACTTTTGCGCGTCCCAGTAAAGGAAAAAATTCCGCCATTAAATTCTATTTAATGGGGGTCGAACCAGACAGAAAGCTGCATATTTTCAATGGATTAGAGCAGCTTATCTACGTCCGGTCAAAGGCGCGGCGCTCGCTGGATAAACGGCTTTTTTAAGCACAATCAGACCGGAAATAAATCCGCGCGGCGGGGATTAATCATAACGGGTTAACGGATGCCGCAGGGGCGATTCGGCGGCGGATCGTTAAGCGCGCGGCCGTAATCCGCAGTAAGCTTCGCGTGCGGCCTAAATGCGCGGCTTCGCGCCCTTGAGGGCGAGCGCTGCGATCAGTCCGGGCATGTCGCCGACCGGGATGATGTGATCGTTCGCCGTGAACGGCATCGGGATGCGCTTCGGATCGAGCTTCGGATGGCGCAGGCAGATGAGCTTGTTGTGCTTGTCCGCGAGATCGGCCTCGGCGCGCACCCATTTCGAGCCAATCGAGTTTTCGGTCCAAAGCACCACGACGGCTTTGACGGTCTCGATGCGCGTTTGCAGCACGTCGCGATAGGGCTGCCCGGCGATCAGACCGTGGTCGAACCAGACAGAGACATGCTTGCCTGTGAGTTCGCTGTCGAGTTTCTCGATCTGCGCGCGGTCCTTGCTCGAATAGGAAAGGAACACATCGGCCTGCCGCAATTCGGCTTGACGGGCGCGCGGCAAGAACGCGATCCAGGAGTATTCCTTGCCGTCCGGGCCGTCGAGGGTCTCGCGCTTGCGTTTTTGCGCGCCGAGAATGCTGCCGTAGTTCATCCAAACGGCCTGCGCCAGATGGGCCCGTCGCATCGGCGCGCATGTCGGGCCGTAATTGCACTTTTTCCTCGAAGGGCAATTGCGGCATGGTCTCAGATTGGCGAGACGCTGTCGCGCAGCATGCCGAGATAGAGTTGGCCGTCGCCCCTTTGATGAGAATGTCGATGCGTGCGAGTGTGATAGTCGGCGCGGACGAACGCCTCGGCCTCGAGCGCGCTTGGGCCGCAACAGAACGCCGTTCTGCCAGACGATCTCGCCGCCCTTCACTTCGCGATGTCGCGGAAATACTCGACGATAAGCGCGGGCAAAACTGGCGCGGCAGGAAGCCGCCGAAATCGAAACGGAAGGCGAGCGCGTCCTCCGGCCGGAAATCATGCGCGGGCTGCTCGGGCGCGAGCAACGCCGGGATAACCAGTCCCCCCGTTCCGAGCCGATAGGCGACGCCGGAAAGCGATCATGGCGTCGGCGATGATGCGGCAGCGATCGGCCGGGTAGCAAAAGGCATGGCCGTTTGGGATGGTGGGATTACCTTTCTTCAGATACGACAGCTTGCGCTTCGCTGAGCCGCCCTTCGCGTTCTGGCCTCCTCCGAATACATGAGGGTGTAAACGCCATAGGTCAGCCAGCGCGGGTTCAGCACATAATCGGTGAGAAAGGCAGCTTCTCGAAGTGCATGACGATACCGAGCTTGTCGAACATGTCGAGCAAGCTGTCGCGCCCGCCCGGCCCTTCCATCGCGATGCCGTTCGCTTTGCAAATCTCGTCGAAGCCCGCTTCCGACAGGAAGTCTTCCTTGGCGGCTTTCTCTTCGATGGACTTCAGCACTTTGAATTGCGAAGGCGAAAAGCGTTCTGCCTGTTCGCCGAGCTCTTTCAGCTTGGCGCCGAACTCTTCGCGGAAGAGCTCGAACCGCGTTGCGAAAGCTCCCTTCGCTTTAGTGCAGGAGATCGAGTAGAAACCCACGATATTTGGGTATTTCTCTTTCAGCGTAAGCAGATCGAGATCGACCGGCATCACATCTGCTTTGTTGCCGACAATCAGAACCGGCGCGCTGTCGCCGAATGCGCGCACATGCTCCAGCCAATATTCGGCCTCTTCGTTCGGGTTGCGTTCCGCGCGGCCCGCCAGCACGATCACATAAAGGCACTTCGAACGCAGGAAGAACTGGTGCGTGGCGTGCGCCATGACCTGCCCGCCGAAATCCCAGAAATGGACGGTTAGATCGTCCTCCAGATAATCTTTTACCTGGGTGAAGACGCCGGCCTGCTCGTGTATTGAGTTCCTTGATGGCAACGCCTTGCGTCATCGCCTCCTTGCCCTCTATCACGTCCTCCCGTGAAGCGCCCGGATGAGAGATGTCTTGCCAACCCCGCCATGGCCGATGAAAATCGCTCGCACGCGCTTCAACTGCTTTGTGAGCGCCCCGTCGCGCAGCGCCTTGAGATAGGCGTTGATCTCAGCCGGGCTTTGCGAAAGCTGCTCTTTGGAAAGCAGCGCCCATTGCCGCTCGATCTCCCAATCGAAGGGCTTTCCGTCCAGCCTGTCCTGATACCAATCGATCCAGACCTCAAACCCCGCTTTGAGGCTTTGCAGTCGCTCTGCAACGCGCTGCCAGAGCCTCCGGAAATTCGGCGGCGTCCGCCCGGCCAGAGTGGTGAGGACAGCAACGGCTCAGCAGCGCCTGACGGGTCTTCGCCGTCCTCGGCCTTTGTTCGCTGAATGTCGCCCGACAATGGCGGCTTTGGTGGCGCTCAGCCGCTCGACGTCGCAGGCGACGTCGGGCGGCGTAGGCGGCGTCGGCGGCGGCGGCGGCGCGGCGTCGGCGGCGGCCGCGGCGTCGGCGGTGGCGTCGGCGGCGGGGCGGCGGCGTAGGCAGGCGTAGCGCGGCGGCTCTGGCGGCGTAGGCGGCGGCGTCGGCGGCGTGGCGGCGTCGGCGGCGGCGTAGGCGGCGCGGCGTGCTCTGGCGGCGTGCGGCGGCGGCGTCGGCGGCGGCGTAGCGTGCGTTATCAGCTTTCGTCAAGCTGTTGACGAAAGCTGAAGCTTGATAGCATCGAGTTATAGCGAAGGCATGCCGGTCACGCTCGCCCTTCCAATATGCAAAAGGTTCGCATCGCTTCTGTCGGCGATAGGCCAATAACGGCAGGACACGCATCGCGGCGCGCAGCGCAATAGTCGCCTGCGCCTTCAGTGGCAGCCCCTCGAGTTGCTTTTGAAATACTCTTGTCGTATCGCGCCACGCCGCGCTCCCGCTTTCTGCAATGGCGCGGTCATAGCCGATCCCGCGGAACTGGAAAATTGGTTTTGCTGAGGCGTTGACATCAATCGTCACCCCGGACGGCCGAGGGCCGATCCGGGGCCGTTACAAACTCAGCCGTTTGTGTCTTTTACGGTCCCGGATCGCCGCAAGCGGCGTCCGGGATGACGTGGAGGAGAGCCGTTTCCGGGCGACGATTGAGAGGCAAGCGGCTTCCGGGACGACGAGCGCGCGGCCCTCAATCCGTCGCGAGGATCGTATTCTTCACCTGCGGGTACACCTGCGCCTCCCAGCGCCGCCCGGCGAATACGCCGTAATGGCCGACGCCCGCCTGCAAATGGTGCCGCTTCATATGCGGGCGCAGCCCCGTGCACAGCTCGTGCGCGGCGGCAGTCTGGCCGATGGAGCAGATGTCATCGCGCTCGCCTTCCACCGTGAGCAGCATGGTGCGGCGAATGGCCTTCGGGTCGACGCGCGCGCCGCGGAAGGTGAGTTCGCCCTTCGCGAGCCGCGCTTCCTGGAACACCCAGGCGACGGTTTCGAGATAGAACTCGGCCGAGAGGTCGAGCACGGCAAAATATTCGTCGTAGAAGTCCTTGATCGCCTGCGCTTTCTCGGTCTCGCCCTTGGCGAGATGCTGATAGAGGTCGAGATGCGCCTTGCGGTGGCGCTCGACGTTCATCGCCATGAAGGCCGTGAGCTGCACGAAGCCGGGATAGACGCGGCGTCCGCGCCCGGGGTAGCGATAAGGCACGCGGCTGATGAGGTTGTTCTCGAACCACTTCATCGGCTTGCCCATCGCCAGCTCGTTCACCTTGGTGGGGTTGACGCGCGTGTCGACCGGCCCCGCCATGAGCGTCATGCTGTGCGGCTGCGCGGGGTCATGCGCTTCCGCCATCACGGCCACCGCCGCCAGAACTTGCACGCAAGGCTGGCATACAGCCAAAACATGCGCGCCCGGCCCGAGCACGCGCAGCCATTGGATCAGGTGGTCGACATAGTCCTCGAAGCCGAATGCGCCCGCCGAAACCGGGACGTCGCGCGCGTTGTGCCAATCGGTGATGCTGACGTCGTGGTCGGCGAGCAAAGTTCTCACGGTCTCGCGCAGGAGCGTCGCGAAGTGGCCCGAAAGCGGCGCCACGACCAGCACGCGCGGCTGCGCCTGATCGATATCCTTCTTGAAGTGCAGGAGCGTCCCGAACGGCGTTGCGGCAAGCGGCTCCTCGGTCACTTCGACATCGCGGTTGCCGACGCGAACCGACGTGATGCCATAGGCCGGCCGCGTGTGCGTCAGCCGCGCGCGCGAAACGAGCTCGCAGGCCGCGGAAAAATTCCTTACCCACGCGCCATTACCGTTCCCGGTGAATGGCACCATTGCGCTAAGCCAAGCTTGCGCGAAAGTTCGTGCCGGCTCCGCGGCATCAGAGTAGAATTGATAAGCCTGATATAGCATTCTTAGCCTGAGCGCTGGAACGAATGTTGCGCGGGTTGGGGCGCCCGGACATCGCGGCTGGCGATGGAAATATTGAAGCACAAGCGAAGGTTATGGTCCATGACGGAGGCGAAGCTAACCATTAGCAGTAAGAACTATTCCTCGTGGTCGCTGAGGGGCTGGCTTCTGTGCAAGCTCGCGGACCTGGACGTCGAGGAAGAAGTTGTCTCCATAGACGATCCGTCGATGCGTGCCGAGCTGCTTTTGCTGTCCCCGTCATTTCTCGTGCCCTGTCTTTCTCACAATGGAATTAAAATTTGGGACACGCTTGCCATAGCCGAATATCTCGCCGAGTTGAAGCCAAGGTCGCAGCTTCTTCCCAGGGAGATCAGGGCGCGGGCGCATTGCCGCTCGATTTCCGGCGAGATGCATTCGGGGTTCTACAATCTGCGCTCGGCGCTGCCGATGAACCTGCGCGCGCGCCACGAGGGCTTTCAGGTGTTTCCCGGGGCGAAGGGCGACATCGAGCGCATCGTCGCGATCTGGCGCGACTGCCTCAAAGCCTATGGTGGCCCCTACCTGTTCGGGCCTCTCACCATGGCCGACGCCATGTATGCGCCGGTCTGCACGCGATTTCTGACTTACGACGTCAAGCTCGATGATCGCTGCGCCGATTACTGCCGGTCCGTCATGGTCTGGCCGGCCATGGAGCAATGGGTCGCGGATGCGAAGGCGGAGCCGGACGAACTCGAAGAACTCGACGCCGAATTCTGATCGCCGCCGCCGTCATCCCGGAAGCCGCTCGCGGCTATCCGGGATCTTAAATACACATTTTGAGAAAGCCGGCCTCGTATCCCGGCTCACAAAAGTTGACGGCCCCGGACAACGCAAGGCGCGTCCGGAGCGACGATGTTCGGAACGTCTGCGTCCGATTAAAAACAAGATGCTAGGTTCAGTTACCCTGTCCATAGGTTCGCAAATAAGCAACGCTTCCGGTGCGGCTTTCCTCCTCGTAGATCCGCTGTATGCAGTTATGGTTCCGCATACAAATCTCCTCGGACGGCGAGCTGTTAAGCGCCTGCTTTACCCCGCAACGTGCGATGATTAGTTCTTGCAAGTAGGGCGGGATGTCAGGAAACTCCCGTAGCTCGGATTTACTTAGGTAATAGATATCTCGGGAGCTTGTTGCGTACATCACTCTCATGAGGCGGCCAGGAAAGTTCATCCGCTTCAAGTAGCTTTCAACTTCCTGCAACATAGTGTTGTATTGCTGTTGGGCCTCCGTCGCAGATAGCCTTCCGAATTGAGCCGGATCGAAGTGCGGCCGATGCAGGCCTATTACATTGCCTTGCTGACCGTAGCCCGCTTGCCCAGATCATACGCAGGCACTTGCGCATCACAGCTCTATCGCCTCGGCCGGTTGTTGTGTCGAAGTATAGAGGTGATGTCGGGAAGATAGGAACTCATGCACGCGCGCTGGCCATACGGCCTATCAAAAAGCGTAGGGGCAACAGTTGATGCCTTCAGAACACGGATCTGCTCCCCGATACTCAAAGCAGCTCCTACATTCCCGCCAGGCGAAAACAGATAAACCATGCTTATCCATTCACCGTTACGCAGGTGGCGAAGTACGGTGTTCCTAAATAATTGTTCATCGCCTGGTTCAATTTGTCCGACCAATGCGATGTTCGCGCTGCCTGAATAGCTCGATGAAAGAATTGACGCCGCCTTGACGCTGCCGATGGAAAGCATCGCGGCAAGGAAAGTGGTAACAATAGCATAAAGCATCTGAAACCCCGATCTCGACAGCAGGTCGATGATAGCACTCCGCTATCTTGCAACAAATGGCTTACCTGAAGATTTCAGATTGCCTTTGAGATTGAGGGTTGCGCAAAGACTGATCGGGATCGTCGACTTGGGACGCTGTTCGATAGCCGGCACAGTCGCTTTTGGATGCGTCGGTGCACTAGCAGCCTGTCGGACTTAAGAACAAAGGCTGAACGTTGCGCAATAAATTTGAATAATTGGCTTGCGGTAAGCAGTCAAATAGAAATCCGAAGCGTATCTCACTTATATAATTGCGCAGTTACCCCTAAGTCCGACAGGCTGCTAGCAGTCTTTCATTTCTTATCCTGGCTTTCGGCATGCTCTGCGGGCGGCTCGGGGCAAGGCGGACGCTGAACCATCTTGCACAGCTTGTCGATGTTCACCGATACACCCGGCAGAACCGGCACGCCGATCTCAATCGGCATCTCGGCGGAGTATTCCCGGTATTGATCGCAAAGGCCGCCCGGCTCGATGACCTTTCTTCCGAGGGCAGTCAGCGCCGAGCCCGTGATGTCGTAATCGAAGGAGGTGTGAAAACCGCTATAACAATTGCTAGCCGCAGCAGGGCTCTTGTTGAGAACCTCGTTCGCGGCCGCTTCCTGATCCTTCTTCGGCTGCGGTGGAATACTTGGTGATGCGGGCTGCGCACCCTGCTCCGCTGCCGGTGGCGGCGCGGCAGTTACGGCGGGCGGTGCAGGCGATGGCTCGGATTGTTGTGCCATCGCACCCGTCGTTGCCAGGAGCGATGCGATCGCCAGGATCAATGGCTTTAGCTTTGTTGTCAAAACGCCCCTCCGGTTCACTGATCGCCCACCTTAGCCGAAAGCACCGTTGGCGCGAAAGCCGCGAATGAGCGTCAAGCGGCTGTGAAAGCCTTGCGCCGGAAAAATGCAGGCAGAGCCTTCCTCGCGGCAAACATCAGGATGATGCCGGTGATCAGGCTTGCTGCGGCGATCCCGAGCGGCAGCCCGATCCCGAAAGCCGACGGGGGCGCCTTGCGTGCAAGCGAAAGGCAGGACTCGACAAGGAGAAAGACCATCGCCACGCCACCCAACGCAGGCAATGCGCCCATGAGAACGAAATTCCTGGCGCTTTTCAGAAGCTCCCTGCGATAGACGATCACGCAGGCAAATCCGGTCAGGCCATAATAGAAAGCGACGCAGAGCCCGAGCGCCTCGATGGAATCGTCGAGCACATTCTTCGAAAAGCTCCTCAGAAAAACAAACCACAGGACCGAGATCACCCCCATCGTGAGAGTGGCGAAACCCGGACTTTTGAAACGCGGGTGGATTTCGGCAAATCGGGCGGGGAAGGCGCCCGCGCTTGCCATCGACAGGGCTGTTCGCGCGGCGGGCAGGATTGTTGTCTGTGTTGCAGCCGCCGCCGATGTCAGCACGGCGAGGATGAGCAGCCTGTCGAGCCAGGGACCGAGCACATTCTCGCCGATCAGCGCGAAAATATCGTCGCTACCGTTTTCAGTGCCGGGGGAGAGCGCGTGCGGCCCGGCAAAAGAAAGCGCCGCCGCCGATACCAGCACGTAAACAGCCACCAGCAGAAATGTCGAGCTGACTGCGGCGACACCCGGTGTCGTTTGCGGATTTTCGGTTTCCTCGTTGACGGCCAGGCTCGAAGTCCCAGCCCCAGTAGATGAAGACAGCGACCAGGAAGGCTTTCAGGAAGTCATCGTAGCTGCTGACGTTGAATGGGTTGAACCATTCGAGGCTGACCGGCATCGAGCCTGCGGGCGCATTCGACGTGTAAACCTTTGCAAGCGCCATCACCGCGAAGAGAAGAAGGATCGCGAGTTCCGTCCCGAGCAAAACTTGCTGCGTGCGCGCGGAAAGCTCGATGCCCACGTAGCAAATCGCGGTCAAGACGACGATCCATGCCACCCCGGCTGCGGTGACAGCAATCGGAGAGGGGTTGTTGGCGCCGAACAAGAGGAAGGAATATTGCCCCGCAATCACGGCCATGCTCGGCATGACGATCACGTTGGTGATCAGCAGCACCCAGCCGCCGACCCAACCCGCGCTCGGCCCCATGGCGAGCGTGACCCAGGAAAATGTGGTGCCGCAATCGGGGTCGACGCGGTTCAGGTAATAGTAGGCCACTGCGATGAACAGCATCGGGATGAACGCAACGATCATGATCGCGGGCGTGGCGAACGAGGCTGACCCCGCGATTGGCCCGAGCGCCGATGCCACACTGTAGGCTGGAGCCGCGGAAGCGACGCCGATCACGATGTTGGAGAGGAACGACAGCGCGTCCTTGCGGAGGCCCTTGTCCTTGACCTGGACCGAAGGGGCCGGCGCGTTCGGGAAGGTCTTGTCATTCATGCGGGCCGGAAGGTCAAATTGCTAAAGAAGCCACGATCCTTCCAAAGGATTTGCCAAAGAGCAAGCCGAAAGCAATCGCAATCAAGGCTCGCTTCGCCCTTTCGTATAAGGCAACGCAAATCTTGTGGTTCGCTCAATCTGGTCAACGGATGCGGCTCGCTCCGCACCTGGTGATCCCGGCCAAGCGAAGCGCGATCTACCGTCTTCGGAGTCAAGCGGTTTGCGCATGGCTCCAAGGCTCGCCAGAACGCACGATGGCGTTCAAGGTGACAATGAGCTTTCGCATGACGGCGGCCCCATAAAGGGCGAGAACGCGCGCATCGATTGGGTCGGTCTTGGCGACGAGGCCAAGATACCGGGCGAAGCAGCGAACCCGCGACCCATGGGCCTTGTGCGCGGCGATTCCGAGCTCCACGCAGAGATCGAGAACATGGCGCTCATAGCCGCCGGTCGCCTCGCAGACGACGAGCAGCGGGCCGAGATTGGCCTTGGCGTTGCGTCTCACTTCAGCGAGCAGCGTCTTGCGGATCGCTTTGGGTTTGTTGGCGGCGACGCTCTGTTCGCCGGCGGGCAAGACATGAATGACGAGACTGTCCTTGGCGACTTCGAACGCAACGACGTGATTGAATGCAGGCAAAGCCGGGTTCATAGTCATGGCGGAGATTCCGTGATCCTGGATTGTATGCGGCCGTCGAAGGCCCTTCTACCGTTCGGATGGACATGGAACTCGGCGGCGCAGGCCAAGATCGCACTGGACCGTGTTGGGTCTAGCCGGGATACGGCCGCGCGCCGCCCGTGAGGAGGGTGGCCACCCTCCTCACGGGCTGATGCTTTCTGATTCGTTGGCGATAGAAAGGTCAGCTGTCCCGAGATACAAGCCGGGATCGCAAAAAGGTAGATGTTTCAGGTTGTTACGATCCCGGACAAGGCTTCGCCTTTCCGGGAAGACGGCGGCAGCAATCCCCGTCGGCGAACTCTGCCTTAGCTTCAACGCCGGGAGATCAAATCTGGGTGGCCAGGGACGAAGCGGCGCGCTCGATTTCCGCGGGTGGCGCTGCCCCAATGACCATAAAGCCGTAACCGCCCTTGTTCCAGGACACGGCCGCGAGCTTGTCATACCGGCCTGTTTTGGCGGGGCTGTCCGCGTCTCCCGTGCGGGTCGCGGAAAAGGTAATGGGAGTGCCTTGCGCGTCCAGATAGGCGAACTGCGCGAGAGGACGGCCGTCGAACTGCAACAGCTGTGCGCGCTTGAAATCAAGGCCGGGCGCTTGCAGGGCTTCGGGCGTTATTGGAAGGCCAAGCTTCGCGGAAACGGCGGCGACGCTGCCCCTTAGCTTGTCCAGATCGGCGTTTCCGCCTGCTTCCTGAATTTTGAAGCCCCTCGTCGCCGGAGCGCGCTCGCTCTGCCAGAGCCTTTTCTGCCTGTCCTCATCCGCCACGGCGCTCGTGAGCACAAGGGTCTCGGTCACGTATAACGCCTGATAATTGGCAACGGCTTGACGCCAATCCTGGCCCCCGCCCCCGCCTCCGTCTTTGCGAAGAGAAAGGTCGCCGGCAAAACCCAGCCCCACTCCCAGGACGAGCGCCGCCGCCATCTTGAACCACTGCGAAGTTGCGTTGGGTTTTGCGTGCTGGACGTTCCGATTGATCGGCGTGACCGTGGAGGGACGTTCGACGGACGCGATCTCGTACTTGCGATCGGGGGGTGTCATTTCCATGGCGTCGAATTTTGGCCCGTCAAACAGCTTCTGCCCTGAGCTTGGGCTTTCGGAGTATCGCTTAAGATCGATAACCGATTCATCGCGTTGTGCACGCGGAAAAGGCCCGGACCTGGGCATTGGGCCTTTGGTAGCAGCACCCCGCCCGGCAATTTCGTCGAACTTCTTGGACAAGGCAAAGGGATCCTTCAGATCCTGAGCTGAACTCGTTGAGAAGTTCTTCGTCGGAGGCAGCAATAATGTCCTCGACCAGGGCATCGGTCAAGTTGAAGAATGGATCGTTTGTTGTCTTATTGCCCATGGTAGTGGCCTTAATCTAATTGCAGCTTCTCTATGCGCCTGCGAATCTTCTTGCGCTTGCTCTCATACTCCGTGCTACTCAAACCACACGCAGCTTGCAGTTCCTCTGCCTTCGTTCCGACCATCATCTGCGCTGCCAACTTCTTGGCGATCGGGTCATCGTCGAAAAGCGCCAGCACCCTTTGCACGTCCAGCCTGGCGATCACGCCACGCGCTCCCGATCCTTCATCGCTCGCCTCATAGTCCTCAACCATCAAGCCGTCGTTGCGTCTCCATTCCCAGGCGATGCTTCTTATGACGCCGCTGAAAAACGTGACGGCCTGCAAGTCCCTTCGCCAGCTTCTATCGCCCGCAAGCGCCCGGCTAAGGGCCTCCTGAAGCAGGTCTTCATAATCGTAATTTGTTCTGCTGGCATAAAACCTCGCCACCTTGACGAGCGCGGTCTTCTGCCCATGCGTCAGCGCCTTCACAAGAGCGGCTATTTCGCTCTGTGACATCACCGGAGCCGATTGCTCGCCCCGCTCGCTTGTGAACTCGCTCATAATTTTAGGCGCATGATCAAAGCCTATCCGGACACTCCAGTTTAAATTTTTTTTTCTTAGGTAGCAATCTCTGCCTCAACGCATCAGCAGCCATAGGTTAGCGAGCCTAGCTCCGAAATAAAGCGGGCTTGGCTCGTCAAAAGTCTACCTAGAAATCGGCTTCGAACAGTAAAATGTGGAGGTTTCAAGTAAACAAACTTCGCGTTCCGCCTTCTACCCTGATGCATTCGGACATGCCGGATTTCATTTAGGCGCATCATTAAGGCAAATCCGGACATGCAACTTTTAAAATTATTTTAACGCGTCGAGTGTCCGTACAGGGACGTTCTCTCCGCCTGATTGGATGTGGGCCGAAGTAAGTCCGGCCCTGAGTGGGAAGGAGATGAACATGACATACCTGAGCGCGAAACGAGGATTTGCGGTTCTGGCTCTGGCGGCAATTCCGGCTTTGGCCTTAACCGGAACGCCTGCCTCGGCCCGGTTGGATCGTCACGTGGAAGTCGTCAACGAGACATCGGATTACATGGTGGCGTTTCATGCTTCACGTGTCGGCGCGCGTACCTGGGAAGAAGATATTCTGGGAAACAAAAAGCTGGCCCCGGGCCGTTCGGTGAACGTCAATATCGATGACGGTAGCGGCTCTTGCAACTACGATCTGAAGGCCGATTTCGCCGGTGGCGGTCATGCCGAACGCTACAACGTGAACGTTTGCAAAGTGGAGACGTGGACCGTGTACTGATCTGTATGCAGGCGGGCCGATAGCCTCGGCCCCCAAGCATTTATCGCCCCGCGTTCCAGCGCTGGGCGTTTTTTTTGCCCGGCGCCACTCACGCATCCGCACATGCCCTGAATTTATTTAGGCGCATCATTGAAGCCGATCCGGACATGCAATTTTTAAAATTTATTTAAGGCGCTGCATGTCCGTACAAGGACGTTCTCTCCGCATGAATTAATATGGGCCGAAGTAAGTCCGGCCCTGAGTGGGATGGAGATGACGATGACAAATTTGAGCGTGAAACGTGGATTTGCAGCACTGGCTCTGGCATCAATTTCAGCTTTGGCGGTGTCCGGGACGCCGGCCCTTGCGAGCGGCGATTACTACGCAGCGATCGCAGCCGGGGCCCGCGGGAGCGCATATGTAGAAGGCTACGAGACAATGGAAGGCGCCCGCGACGCGGCCGTTGCCAAGTGCCGCTCGGTCTGGCGGACAAGCTGCTCAGTCTCGACCGCAGAGGAAGAAACCTGGTATTACTCCGCAGGGTTGTGCGACGGAGAACCCTATACGGCTGCGTCGCCCGAAAGCGCCGAAAGCGCGCGGCAGTTCTTGTTTGCTAAAGCGCGTGCCGACGGCCGCGGACGCTGCGTCGTTTTCGCGAACCGTTAAGGGCAAGCCCGCCGGACATTAAGAAATACATCGCCGCCCTGTGCTTTCGAAGCCTGGGCGGCTTCTTCATGTCGAAATTAGCCGCGGGTCATGCAAAGATTATTCGGCGCCTCAGAATATGTTTAGCGCCATCTTCAACGCTCCGATGCCCGCCGCAACCGCTACGCCGATATAGAGCGTGCCCAGAAAGCCGAGAACCATGCCGGCAACGGCCGCTTTCCCATCCTTTTCAATGAGGCCCACCGCCATGAGCGCGATGCCAAGCGCCGGCAAGCCGTTTCCGAAGGGGATGGGCATCATCAGGAAGCCCGCGATAACAGCGATATAGAGCCCCAGGAAGCGCTCGCCCGCGCCCGTCACGACCGAACACCAGCGAGGCACCGAGCGTTTCTCGACCCAGACCAGGAACTTCTCGACACGCGCGGCGACCTTTTCGAAAAGCGCTGCGGACAGTTTCTGGCGGCGCATGAATTCAGGCAGCCAGACCTCGTTGCGTCCGAGCGCAAGCTGCAGCGCCAACAGAACCACGGGAGCGCCAAGAATGAAGGAAATGCCCGGGATAACCGCGTTCGGCAACGCGAACAGGATCATGAAAACGCCGAAGCCGCGATCCTTGAGCGCCGCGAGAATTTCGCCGACCGTGACATCCCGGCCGCGCGCCCGATCCGCCAAATCCCTGATTGCGACTGAAGTCTTGTCCGGTCTTTCTTCCTCGAAAGCGACGGCGGCATTATCGGAACTGAGTGTCACGCAGCCTCTTGGCCAGCATCTTTGTCGTCTCTGAGAGGCAGGATGCAGGTCACGGTTGTGCCCTCGCCTACCCTGCTCTTGATGTCGAGTTTGCCGCCGTGCATTTCAACGAGGGAGCGAGAAATCGCGAGCCCCAGGCCCGTGCCCTTGTGCCCTTTGGTTAATTGATTTCCCACCTGCTCGAATGGCCTGCCGAGCCTTCCGATTTCGTGCTTTGCGATGCCGACGCCTGTGTCGACGATGGCGATGCGAAGACTGCCGCGATAGCGGTAGGCGCGCAGCACCACCTTCCCCCGTGGCGGAGTGAACTTGATGGCATTCGCCAGCAGGTTGATCAGGATCTGCTTCAGGGCGCGCTTATCGGCAAAAACGGAGACGTTCGTGTTCCCGCACTCCAGGAGTTCCACTTTGCCTTCGATGGCACTGGGATGAACGACGGTCAGGCATTCATCGACCACGGCGCTGAGCGTGAACCACTCGGGCGAAAGCGTCATGCGCCCGGCTTCGATCTTGGACATATCGAGAATGTCGTTGATCATCTCCAGCAGATAGCGGCCGCTCGCGTAGATGTCCTTGACGTAGCTCTCATATTTGGGGTTGCCGATGGGGCCGAGCACGCCGTCGCGCATCATCTCCGAGAAGCCGATGATGGCGTTCAGCGGCGTGCGCAACTCGTGACTGACGTTGGCCAGGAATTCGGACTTGGCCTGGTTCGCCGCCTCGGCGCGGATTTTTTCCTCGTTGTAGCTTTCCGCAAGCTCGCGAAGCTGCCGTGCCTGAATCTCCAACTGTCTGCGGCTTTGTTCGAAACCGTCGACCTTCGCCCGCATTTCCTGCTCCCGTTCAAGAACCTGGCGCTCGCTGTGCTTCGACACCGTGATGTCCGTGCCCACACTGACCAAGGTCCCGTCCCCGGTCCAATATTCGCCGATCTGCAACCACGTACCATCAGACAGCTGCTGATCACGCAACTTGAAGCCGCCAGCCGAGCCTTGGACCTCGGGGGGACGCTGCGCTATCGGCTCCCGGGCCTGAGACTGCACTTCTTCGAACGACTTGCCCCGCATAGAAGCTGCCCCCACGATGCGATAGAGCTGCCGGAACTTCCGATTACACAATACGAGCCGGTTTTGACCGTCCCAGATCGCAAACGAGATCGGGAGCGATTCCACGGCCCTCGTCAAGCTTCCAGCAGGTTCCTCCGCAGGCATAAGGACGCCACCGAAAACGGGATGCCTTGTCGACGCGTCGTGGCCGATCTTTCCCGTGAGGCTGAACTCTTTCCAGCCGCTCTCCCCATCCTTGATGCGGATCGGCCAGTTCACGCCGTTTTCTCGCGCCCTGAGCACGCGCGAAATCGAGTTGTAGAGGCAGTCGTCGGGATGGAGATAGGGGCGCAAATCGCGGAAATTGGTTGGGACGCGGTGAGGAGAATTCCCAAGGACGCGGGCTGCGTTCCCATTCCACGTCAACTCCCCGTTCACGAGTTGCCAGCGGAGTGCAATGCCGCCAGCAGAGTTCGATGGCCTCGTTCTGGGCGGCAAGCAATTGCTCTGCGGCTCTGGCTCTCGCAAACGCCCGCTGCATGGCTGCGGCGGCGGCAAGAAGCGAAATTGCAGCCATGGTCAGGAAAGCGACGCCGGTCTCGGGCCGGAGGGACGCCGAGCCCTGTACCATCGGGCGCGAGAAGCAGGAGAGCCGCCAGCCCAGCCCCTATCACAACCAGGACAGGCTGTGCCTGAGGCACTGCGGCGGGCGATGCTTTGACCTGCGGCTCCCGGCGCCTTCCCCGCAGAGAGCGTGCATCGAAGAGAGTGTCGTGAAGGGCGTCGAGGGCCATATCTTCCCGCCGGCAGAATTAACCCATATAACTGAGTCCTTAAACTGACGGCGATTGGTTAACAAAGCCTCACTTTTACTAAGGCACGCCCTTTCACAGGAGTAATATTACGAGGTAGCTCCGCTAATTTTGATTTTTATCATAATTATTGCTCAAGCCGCTTTTGCATGGGCTTCCTCGCCGACGATTTTCGTTACAATCTCGAACACATCGGAGGAGAGGTTCTTCTTCGCCAGCACGCGCTGAAGAGCCGCCAAAGCCAGCGCGCGGCGCTTCGGCTCGAAGATCCGCCAGCTCTCGAAGGCGCCGACGAGCCTGGACGCGATTTGCGGGTTGAAGCCGTCGATGTCGATCGCAGCGCTCGCAACGAACTCGTAGCCCTCGCCGCTCGCATCGTTAAAGCGAACCTGATTGCCATGCGCAAAGGCACCGTAAACGGAGCGGACCCTGTTCGGGTTCTTGACCGAGAATAGCGGATGCTGGGTGAGTTCTTTCACCCGCGTCAGCGTTTCCGGGCTTGGCGATACGGCCTGCAAGGCGAACCACTTGTTCATCACAAGGGCCTCGTCCTTCCAACGGCGATAGAAGCGTTGGAGCGCCTGCTCATAGGCTTCCCCGCCGATGTGGGAGAGGATCGACAGCGCCCCTATGGCTTCGGTCATGTTCGTCGCCGTGCGAGCCTGTTCCTTGACTTTGGCGATGCCGAAGCGGCTTTTCCCGGCCGCGAGCAGGCTCAGGCACGCCTGCCGGAGCGCGCGTTTGCCCGCGCTTTCCGCATCCGGGCTGTAGGGTTCGGCGGGGACGCTCCGCTCATAGACGCCCTCGAGGATCGCCCGCAAGCTCCGGCCGAATGCCGACCGCAAAGCCTCCCGCGCGACGTGGATCGCATCGGGGTCGACATCCTCGCCAATCGCCTGCGCAACATCGGACTCCGAGGGCAGCGCCAGAAATGCCGCCCGGTAGGCGTGTTCGAGACTGTCATCGTTCGCGACGGCGCCGGCGGCCTGGACGAAGCGCACGTTTACACGCGGCTCGGAACCGCTGGCGATCGCTTGCGACATCTCCGCGATATGCTTCAGCGCGAACGCCTGAGCTGTTTGCCAGCGGTTGAAGAGGTCGCTGTCGGAGCGGATGAGCGTCAGCATTTCCCGGTCGCTTGCCGAGAGGTTCAGCTTCACGGGCGCCGAAAAGTCCCGAAGGACGGACAGGACCGGACGTTCGCCGACATCTTCGAACGTGAAGACTTCCTTCTTCTTCCGAAGCATGACGAGCCCATCGCGCAGGGGCCGGCCGTCCGCTTTGAGCGGGATTCTTGCCCTCCGCTCCCAGCAGCCCAAGACGGACGGGGATCGGAACGGGCTTTCTTTTCGCGCCCTCAGGCATCGCTGGGTAGGACTGGCTCAAGGTCAAACGCGCCGATTTCGATGCCTGTGAATAGGTCATCCGCGCGTCGATCGCAGGGGTGCCCGCCTGATTGTACCAGAGCAGAAACTCCGACAGATCGGTCTTGTTGGCATCGCCGAGCGCGGAGATGAAATCCTCCACCGTCACCGCTTGCCCGTCATGGCGCTGAAAGTAGAGGTCGATGCCACGCCTGAACCCATCCCTGCCGAGGACGGTTTGCAGCATCCGGCACAGCTCCGCGCCCTTGTTGTAGACCGTCCGCGTATAGAAGTTGTTGATTTCAATAAAGGACGAGGGGCGCACGGGGTGAGCGAGCGGCCCGGCATCTTCCGGGAACTGCGCGCTCTTCAGAAAGCGGACCTCCTGGATGCGCTTCACGACCGCGGAGCGAACGTCCGCGCTGAACTCCTGATCGCGGAAGACCGTCAGGCCCTCCTTCAGGCAGAGCTGGAACCAGTCGCGGCAGGTGACGCGGTTGCCCGTCCAGTTGTGGAAATACTCATGCGCGATGACGGCCTCAATGCTTTCATAATCGGCGTCGGTCGCCGTCTCGGGCCGGGCAAGGATCAGGGCATCGTTGAAGACGTTCAGCCCTTTGTTTTCCATCGCGCCCATGTTGAAGTCGGACACGGCCACGATCATGAAGGTGTCGAGATCGTATTCGAGGCCGAAGCGCTCCTCGTCCCATTTCATGGAGCGCTTGAGCGAGTCCATCGCCCAGGCGCAGCGGTCTTCCTTGCCCGGCTCGACATAGATGCGCAGATCGACCTTGCGGCCCGAGCGCGTCGTGAAGCTGTCCTGCACCATGTCGAGCTTTCCGGCGACGAGCGCGAAGAGATAGGACGGCTTCGGGAACGGGTCTTCCCAGACCGCGAAATGGCGGCCGCCTTCGGCTTCTCCACTTTCGATGAGGTTGCCGTTCGAAAGCAGGATCGGCGCTTCCTTCCGGTCTGCCTCGATGCGCACCCGGAACTTCGACAGGACGTCGGGCCGGTCGAGATAATAGGTGATGCGGCGAAAGCCCTCCGCCTCGCACTGGGTGCAATAGACGCCCTGCGACCGGTAAAGTCCGCTCAGCGCCTTGTTCGCCTCGGGATCGCAAATCGTCTCGATCTCGAGCGTGAACGGCGCGGACGGCACCCTGTGAATGGTCAAATCTTTGTCGGTGACCTGATAGTCCGGCGCTGCCAACTCTTTCCCGTCGAGAGCCAGGCGGACGAGTTGTAGAAGTTCGCCGTCAAGCTTGAGAGCATGCGCCTTGCCTTTCACGGCCGGGTTCGGATGCAGAGAAAGCCTCGCTTTCACCCGTGTCTGCGATGGGTGGAGGGCGATATCGAGCCGGGTTTCAGCGATCAGGAACGGCGGCGGCGTGTAATCTCTAAGATAGATCGTTCGCGGCAGGTCTGTTTTCATACCTTCGTCCTCAATTTGAACGCTTGAGTAAACCGCGCCTGATATTGCGCAAAGGCCTTTTTCGGCGATCTGCGCATCGCGGACAGCCGTTGCGCACAGATAGTGTCTCGACCGTGAGTTGACACGCCTGATGTTGTAAAAGGCGAAAGGTCCAGGCGAAGTCCGTCCCGATATCCCCGAAATCCCTTGACCGCGCGCGGCGACGCAGCAGACCCTGCGCCAGCGAATTTGGAACCGGCGGCCTCATGGAGAAAAAGATCACCCGCATCCTCGGCCTCGACCCCGGCCTTTGCAATCTCGGCTGGGGCGTCGTCGATTGGGATGGGGCGCGCCTTTCCTATGTGGGTTGCGGCACCATCAAGACGGACGCGGGAGAGCCGATGGGGCAAAGGCTTGCAACGCTGTTCGCAGGCCTTGAGGAGGTTGTGCAACGCTTCCTGCCGGCGGAGGCCGCGGTCGAGGAAACCTTCGTGAACACGAATGCCCGCGCAGCCTTGAAGCTCGGACAGGCCCGCGGGATCGCGCTGCTCGTGCCCGCTCGCCTGGGCTTAAGCGTTGCCGAATATTCTCCGAATACGGTCAAGAAGACCGTCACCGGCGCCGGACACGCGGAGAAGGACCAGATTCGCGCCATGCTCCGCTATCTTTTGCCGAAGGCGGCTCCCGGGACCGCCGACGCCGCCGATGCGCTCGCGGTTGCGATCACGCACGCGCATCACCGGCGCGCGCGGATGCTCGCCGCTTGCTATACCAAGTGAGGCATTAGAGAGGACTGCGTAAAATCGGGATCGGTTCCGGCGCAGTCCTGAGAGTTGGTCATCCCGGAACGACGCCTGCGTCGTATCTGGGATCGCAAAAGGCGCTTCGATTTGTAACGGCCCCGGATATGCACCGAGCGCATTCCGGGGTGACGATCATCGGGCACGATGCTTTAGCGTATCGTGTGTACTTCAGTTCGCATGGGGGTCGGGAGTGGCTGTGCCCTTAGGTGGCCCGCAGAACCCCGAAACCTGAAGGACGTTTGTGACGTGTAGACAGGCGCTCGGATCGAAAGGCTGCTCACAGGCCGAAGCCCACTTCGACCGGAACGAGGCTTTCGTGATTAACCGGGAAACTCCCCTTGGCGGTTTTTCTTGCTTGCCAGGCATCTCTTGATTTCGGCAACAAGGAGAGCGGCCTGAAACGGTTTGGGGAGAGCGGGAACGCCGTCAAAGATCGGCGGGTGTTGCGTCCGTGAATAGCCTGAAAGCGTGACAAAACGCGTGCCGTTCGCCAGCAGCTTTCGCGCGATGGGCTCGGAAGTTTCGTGACTGAGATTGATATCGAGCACCGCGGCGTCGCATCCATGCTCTTCGATAAGTGAAAGGGCTTGAGCCACAGCTCTCGCAGGGCCGAGGACCTCGAAATCTGCTTTCCTTAGAACGTGGGCGATCTCCATCGCCACGAGCGCTTCGTCTTCGACAACGAGCACCTTGGGGCGGGAGCCGCCAGGAGCATGGGATCCGGACCTTACCGCTGACGGCAGGCGCGTTCCTTCAATGATATTTGCAGCGGGGCAGTGCAAGCGCCAACTCAGCCCTGTCTTCAAGAAATCAAGATCGACCTTGGCGTCGAGGCTACTCTCGGCCAAGACGCCAATGACGGTCGAACCAAAACCATTCCTGGATGGCGGCGAAACCGGCGGCCCACCTTGTTCGCGCCAGCTTATCGTGAAGGTTTCACCGCCCGCGCCATCGCGTTCAAGATTCCAGTCGATCGCAACGCGGCCTTCAGCAACGGACAGCGCCCCGTACTTACCCGCATTGGTCGTCAACTCGTGGATCGCCATGCCAAGGGTCTGAGCCGCAGACGCCGAAACCAGGAGAGATGGCCCCTTAAGCTCGATCCTTGAGCCAGTCAGATCTCGGAAATGGGCAAGCTGCCCGCGAACGAGTTCTCCGACTTCCACGCCCCGCCACTCGGTCTTTACGAGCAGATCCTGGCTCGTCGCCAGCGCCTGAACGCGTTCCGAAAAGCGTTCGAGAAACTCTTTCGGGTTCGCCGCCGCGGTCTGCCGGGCGACAGACTGAACCACTGTAAGCATGTTTTTGGCGCGGTGGTTGACCTCGCGCAGCAACAGCTGCACCTGCGCCTCGCGTTTCTTGCGCTTGCTGATGTCGCTGAACACCACGATGAGGCCCATTATCTTGCCGCCAAGGTCGCGCAGCGGGGTGATGGTATAGATCACATCGAAGAATGCGCCACTCTTGTGGATGAATACGTCTTCGTGATTCTTCAATGGCTTTTCGTGCGTCAGCACCTGGAAACCCGCACATTCGCAAGCGGGGAAAGGCCTCCCGTCGCGATAATGGTGATGGGTCATGTCGTGCATCTTCTTGCCGCGCAACTCGGCGAAGGTCCAGCCAAACAGTTCTTCGGCGGCCGGGTTCATGGAGGTAACCAAGCCTTGGCAGTCAATCGTATACACCCCCTCGCCGAGGCTCCTCAGTGCGCCTTCATTGAAGGCCGCCAGCGCGCTAATCCGCTCTTCCTGGTGTCTTCGCTCCGTAATGTCTACGAAAGCGCCCACCGCGCCCCTAACTTCGCCTGCGGCATCGAAAAGCGGCAGAGCATTACCAAGAAGATGTTTATGGCCACCATCGGAAAAACGAAGCTCGTGTTCGAAGCCTTCGATGCTTTCTCCGGTGGCCGCCGCCCGTTGCATGGGGAGTTGATCGGGTGCTAGAGCCTCGCCAGTCGCAGAATACGTTCCAAAATTTGAGGGTCCATCTTCCGTGGCCGATTTGGAAGCATTTGCGCTCTCTGGAATACGGTGGAGCTTATAGCCGGCTGGGTTGGCCGTTATCTGCGCGCAGTCTTTGTCCTCGGCGATAAAGACACCAACAGGGATGACCGCGAGCAGTGTTTCCAGCTCTTGCCGTCGTTCCCTCTCCCTCCGCTCGCTCTCGCGCAGAGCTTCTTCGGTGCGCTTCTGTTCTGTGACGTCGCGAGCCGTGCTGATCAGGCCGATAACGTTGCCTGCTGCGTCGCGGCGGGCCACTTTCTTGTTGACATAATAGCGGATCCCGGACGAGGTCGAGACCGCCTCCTCGACGGTTTCGGGTTCGCCCGACAGCATGATGCGGCGGTCGTTGGCCATGATGGTGCGGGCGTCGGTGGGATTGTCCAGGAACTGCTCGTCCGTCTTGCCGAGACAGAACTCGGCTGGTTTGCCAATCGCTGCGCATGTAGCCGGATTAGCCAGCACCATCCGGCCCTCGCGGTCCTTCATGAAGATCGGGTCGAGGCTTCCATCGAGCACCGCCTGAAGCCGCGCTTCGCTCTCGCGGAGCGCCTCTTCCGCCCGCTTCCGCTCGGTGATGTCCATCATCACGCCGTAAGAGCGAATGCACCGCCCCTCGTTGTCGCGCTCGAAGCGGCCGCGCGCTTCCAGCCAGCTTATTTGGTCCTTCTTACCGAGAGCGCGGAATTCCGTTTGGTAATCTCCCCCGTGCTCCATTGTTCGCAGCAGCAACCCTTCCGTTGCGGCAAAGTCTTCGGGCAATACGCGGGCGGCCCAAGTCTCATAGCCCGGCTTAACCTCGCCGGGCTCATAGCCGAGCATGCGGTAATGCTCCTCGTTCCATTGAACGGCGCCGGTAGGAATATGCCAGTCCCAGGTGGCCATGCATCCTGCTTCAAGTGCGAGCCGCAATCGTTCTTCGCTCTCGCGCAGCGCCTCTTTTGCGCAAACGTTTTCGATCAAGTCGGCAGCCTGGCGCGACAGCAAATCGATGCGCCAGAGGTCGCGCTGGTCAGGAAAGTATGGCTTGTTCCACTGCGTGGTGAGGACGCCGACCAATTTGCCATCGCGCGTTTCCATGGGAGTGGATTGTATGGCCCGTACGCGCGCCGCGCGCAGTACCGGCAGCGACGGCGTGTCCGCAAATAAATCGCTCGTCTCCACGTCCGGCACAACGACCCGCTCGCCGCGCGCCAGCGCCACGCCGCAAACCGACGCCCGCTTTTTGGCATCGGCGAAATACTCCAAGAAGGCTGGCTGGTGGCCGCGATGGGCTACAATCCGTAAGCTCTCGCCTTCGAGAAGCTGCAGCGTACCGCAGTCCGCCGCGACGATTGCGACAGCCGCATCCATGACTTCCTGCAGCAGGGGAGCCATCCCCTCCGCTTGCAGCGTGCGAGCGCTCAACGTGTGCAATCGTCTGAGCGCGGCCAAATCCGCAGCGAGCCGAACCTCGGTCCGCTTCCGCTCCGTAATGTCGACGAAGACGTTGACGGCGCCGGTGATTCGACCCGCGCCGTCGCGGATGGGATCAATACTCGCCACGACCGGCACCCGGGCGCCGTCGGGGCGCTCTACGATTACCTCCGCGGCGTGGCAGCTCGCGCCCGAGGCCAGCGCCTCGGCCATCGGCGTTTCGGAATGAGGAAGCAGCGTGCCGTCCGGCCGCCTGAGGCGCAGGGAGCCGCAGAAGCGCTCGTCCGGATCGCCGAGCTTCGGCCTGCGGCCCCAGATCACGGCGGCCTGCTCGTTGTAGAACGTGATACGCCCCTCGGCGTCGATGGTGTACATGGCGGCCGGCATCACCTCGACGAGGCGCCGATATCGCTTCTCGCTTTCGCGCAGCGCCTTCTCCGCCCGTTTGCGCCCGCTAATGCCGCGCGCGATCTTGGCAGCGCCTATGATCCTGCCGCCTCCGTCCCGGATAGGGGAAACGGAGATCGATACATCAATAAGACTGCCACTTTTGTGGAGGCGGATGGTGTCATGCTGTTCGAGAAGCTCTCCGGCGGCAATCCGCGCGAGAATGCTGTCCTCCTCCTTCTGCCGGTCCGCCGGGATGAGGATGCGTACCGGCTCCCCGATAATCTCCTCCGCGCGATAGCCGAACAGCCTTTCAGCAGCAGGGTTGAAGCTCGTCACCACCCCCTCGCTGGTCTTGCCCACAATGGCATCGGTGGACGAGGAGACGATGGCAGTGAGCCAGCTTGTGGCATCCTGTGGCTGCTCGATGCCGGTGTTCGGCCTTATTGTTTCCCTCATTTAGGTCCGCCGTCTTCGTCGAGCATCAACACATTGAGCCGTCACCAGCCAAACAATGCCTTTGTCGTTTAGCTTGTTGAGAGTGCCATCATGCGCATATTGGCATAGAGCATTCAAGGAGCTGCTTACGTCGGCTTTATCGGCCTCTACCGGTTGAAGCCGCGCGGAAAAATTACAAACTTGGTGAATAAGAAAAGGCTTTGTTACGCAGGATCGGATGGCGCGGGACGGCAGCTTGTCCCCCCAACAAGGAGCAGAGCTTTATGTCTGAGTTCGGCCTTTCCCCGCCGAAAACAGATCGGCTAAATCCCAAGGTTCCTTCGTTGGTCAAGCTGGCGATCCCCTCAGGCAACGGATTGCCATCCCGTACCGCTCGCTCGCGCGCGCTTTCCATTGTCCGGCGCAAGGCGCACATGGCTGGCCATTGCGGTAAACAGAAGGTTTCGCGGCTTATGCCTTAACCTCTTGTGGTTAACGCGAGCGCCTCAGATTTATTTCCGGCCTGATCATACTTAAAAAGTTCGTAAGAACGGAGAGCGCCGCGCCTTCGACAGGTTGCCTGTATGCGTTCTAACCACTTGAAATATATGATATTTATCCGACCATTAAATGAAATTGAATGCCGGAATTTCTCCCTTTACTGGGACGCGCAAAAGTCCGTTAAATATATTTCCACTCAAAGAGATTAACCAAGTCTGCGCCATTCGAACCCGCGTCGCCCCCCCTGCCTTGGACTTTTTCTTTTATAATTCAATGCCTTAAGCTCATTAACGTGTCGGCAAGGCGCTCTCTCGTAAAATCCCGCCCAGGCAAAGCGGACGCAAATGCAAGCTTCTCCCGAGAGTTCGAACGACATGAGCCTACAAAAAACCAGCCGGACCTGTGTAAAATGAAAGCAAGCACACAGCCAGGCGCACGAACTTGGGTTAGCTTTCAGCCATGATCGGGAAATTGCGAGGGTTGGTCGACGCGGTCGGCGCGGATCACGCCATCATCGATGTTGGTGGCGTCGGCTATGAGGTCGCCTGCTCCTCGCGGACTTTGTCGGCCCTGCCCGCGCCGGGCGAGGCAGTCACGCTTTCCATCGAAACGCATGTGCGGGAAGACGCGATCAAGCTTTACGGCTTCCTGAGCGAGGCGGAGCGCGGCTGGTTCCGTCTCCTGCAAAGCGTGCAAGGCGTCGGGGCAAAGGTAGCGCTTTCCATTCTCAGCACCCTCGATGTCGGGCAGATTGCCAATTCGATCGCGCTCCAGGATAGAGGCATGGTCGCGCGCGCTCCTGGCGTCGGCCCGAAAGTCGCGCTGCGCATCGTGACCGAACTGAAAGACAAAGCGCCTCCCCTAGTCCACGCGACCGCCCCGGCTGCGGGACATTCCCCCTCGCAAGTCAATGGCATCAAGAACGGCAGCGTAACGCCCGCTCCGGCCGCAGAGGCTGTGTCCGCGCTTCTCAATCTTGGTTATGCGCCGATTCAGGCCAATGCCGCGATATCGGCTGCCGTCGCCAAGGCTGGCGAAGCGGCCCGCACCGAGGATCTCATTCGCCTCGGTCTGAAAGAACTCGCGCGATAGCAAGGCAGAACTGACAGCCTTTGTCTGCTGGTCTGCCCTTGCAGGTTTTCAAGTGTTGGGCGATTATTTTTTTGCCGGCGTGCACCGCAAGGATCGAGCTCTTCAAGTACACCCTGTAAAAGCTACATTCTGGACAGTCGGATAGGTCCTGCGCTCTTGCAGAAGACGCGTCCGATCCTGGAGGAAGGCCCACATGACTGCGGAGTCTTCACGTGATCTCATCGACTATGTCGATGATAACTCACAGAACGAAGATGAAACCCCGTTTCTTCCGCTCCGTCCCGATGATGGCGCACGAGACACGTGGTCGGGTTTTCTGGGCGGCATGCTGATTGGCATCGCGGGCGGCGCTCTCGTTCATCTTGCACCCTGGCTCGGGGGATCGCTGATTTTT
This sequence comes from uncultured Alphaproteobacteria bacterium, assembly GCA_963829495.1. GTDB lineage: Bacteria > Pseudomonadota > Alphaproteobacteria > Rhizobiales > Rhodomicrobiaceae > Rhodomicrobium. The sequence goes on along the minus strand of CAWHIT010000007.1, from coordinate 275,051 downwards.
GTCGGATACGGCATGGCAGCGCTGACGCTGGCCGGAAGCCGGCGCCGCTTTGCGCGCGCTTTGGGCTTAGGTTTCGCTCTCATGGCCTTTTTGGGAGCCGCGATGGTGCTTGGCCAGATCTTCTTTCCATACACCACGGCGTCGCTTATCGCCGCGGCTGCCACGCATCACATCGTCTTTATTTCCATAGCCACATTGGCATGGCCGATCGGTTTTCTGAAATATCTCTTTGAATTTTTGCTTCGCCACCGGCACGGATCCCGGGCGGCGGCGAAGATGCAAAAAACCTCCAGCGGCGCTTCGCCGGAGGTTGCATTGAAAGCTTAAGCCCTGGCGGGCGCCTCAGGCGTCACGTCTTTGCTGGCGAATGCGGTCATGACCAGCGCTATGCCAAACATGAGCAGGTTGATGCCGACGAGGAGTCCGATCACCCACGTCGAAGTCCCGGGCCAGCCGCTCGCAATGAGGCCGCCGAGAATGAGATCGACGATGCCGCTGAGGAGCACCCAGCCCCATGACTTCAGCACGCGCCGGTGAGAAAGCGAGGCGAAGATCTGGGTGACGCCCTGGGCAAAGAAGAAGGCCGCCAGAACGAGGGTAAAGGCCGCGATGCTGAGTAGCGGATTATATAAGATGTAGATGCCGGCGATGATTGAGGCGATCGCGCTCAAGAAACTCCAAAGCGAGCCAGGCACCCCCCGCCCCGTGAACAGGGTCGCCAGGCCGACGACGCCGCCGATCAGGAAAAGCCAGCCGGCGAGTTTCACGACAACCACTGCCGCCAGGAAGGGCGCGCCAATGGCCAGAAGGCCAAGCGCGGCGAGGATAACGCCTTGAATCAGGAACAGGACCCAGTGATCGTGGATCACCTCGCGTTCACGGTCCAGGGAGAAGTCGGAACTTGCGCTACTCATGGTGACACCTTGGATTTACGCTTTGGTTAAGTCGGTGCGAGCGTCAGGGCCTACTGGACAACCTGCGCGCCATGCGCGTCATCCTGCCGCGATCGCGTTTCGAGACCTATAAGCCACGGAGGGAAAACTTATTAAAACTTCCACCCGGCAAGCTCGGCCCGGCGGGAAACTACTCTCTTTCAGGAAGCCTGAAAAGCGTAACAGCCTGCTCCAACCCGCGAAAAGCGGGCTGTTGCCGGTAAATAGGATGTGATTTTGTGATTCGGCCGGCTATCACTCTTGGCAGAGCGGCTGGGGATTACATCAAACGCCGTTTGCCGACAAAGTCATTAAGATCGACGACGGCGTCCATGACGGTCATTATCCGCTCGCGGGCGGCGTCGGCAAAAGTATCCACGAATCCGGGATCCGGGGAGACCTGCACTGCATCGTGCTCATCCATCTTTGTCGCCTCAAGGTGCAACAGAGCTGCGATGGCCATTATGGAATTGCGCAAGCATTTCGGACAAGGATAGGTCTCGTTATCCTTGGTGTAGCTCTCGATCATGCGCAGGATTTTTCCGGCCAATGCGAGCTCGTGCCTTTCAGCGAAGTCGCAATCCTGACGGCCACTCGGACAGGTATCTTCTTCGCTCATGGTTCTGTGCGGCATTCACTTCCAGATGTTAAGGGCCGTGGATATAGGCGGTTCAATGCTGAAACTTAACATTTTTTGTGGAGTTTCCACCGTTTAAATTTTTTTAATGCCACCTTAAAAAGCGCTGAGCGTCCCGCGCAAAGATTGGATGCCCAAAAAATGCAGCGCTCGCCCGGCCGGGTGGAAGATCGGTTTCCGATCTGGCGCTCCCGCTGCAAGCTTCCGGTTCAAAAATCGGCCCGAGCTTCCTTAAGGCAATGCTTAAGTTGTTGATTTATAGGCCTAGCTTAGACTTGGCACGGCTTTTGCTGAAAATTGGCCCAAGTACGAGCCGGTCAGCCGGTCCACCGGAAAAGGCATTTTGCGCAGGAGGAGCGCCAGTCATGGCGGAAACATTTTACGACGTGCTGCGACGGCAGGGGATTTCGCGCCGCAGTTTCATAAAATTCTGCAGCCTGACCGCTGCGGCGCTCGGCCTCGCTCCCGAGTTTGCTCCCCAAATGGCGCACGCACTCGAAACCAAGCCCCGTGCGCCCGTGCTCTGGCTGCACGGATTGGAGTGCACCTGCTGCTCGGAAGCCTTCATAAGGTCGGCGCACCCGCTGGCGTCCGATGTCATCCTGTCCATGATCTCGCTCGATTACGACGACACCATTATGGCGTCCGCCGGCCATCAAGCCGAGGCGATCGTCGACGAAATCGTCAACAAATACAAAGGCCAATACATCCTCGCCTGCGAAGGCAACCCGCCGCTCAATGAAGACGGTATGTACTGCATCATCGGCGGCAAGCCCTATCTCGAGCAGCTGAAATACGCGGCCAGCAACGCCAAGGCGATCATTTCCTGGGGCTCCTGCGCTTCCTGGGGCTGCGTGCAGGCCGCACGGCCGAATCCGACGCAGGCGGTGCCGATCCACAAGGTGATCCACGACAAGCCGATCATTAAGGTTCCAGGCTGTCCTCCCATCCCGGAGGTCATGACCGCCATCATCACCTATATGCTCACTTTCGACCGCCTGCCCGAGGTCGACCGGCAGGGGCGGCCGAAAATGTTCTATAGCCAGCGCATTCACGACAAGTGCTACCGTAGGCCGCACTTCGACGCCGGTCAGTATGTCGAGGCGTGGGACGATGAAGGCGCACGCAAGGGCCATTGTCTCTATAAAATGGGTTGCAAGGGGCCGACCACCTACAACGCCTGTTCGACCACTCGCTGGAATGGCGGCGTGTCCTTTCCGATCCAGGCAGGCCACGGCTGCATCGGCTGCTCGGAGGATGGGTTCTGGGATAACGGCTCCTTCTACAACAGGCTCACCAATATTCACGCGTTCGGCGTGGAAGCGAACGCCGATACCATCGGCGCGACAGCGGCGGCTGCCGTCGGCGTGGCTGTCGCCGGACATGCCGCGATAAGCGCCATCAAGAAGGCGCGTGAAAACGGAGGAAAGAAATAATGACGATCCAGACCCCCAACGGTTTCACGCTCGACAACAGCGGCAAGCGGGTCGTGGTCGATCCGGTGACGCGCATCGAAGGCCACATGCGCTGCGAGGTAAACCTCGACGACGACAACATCATCCGCAACGCGGTTTCCACCGGCACGATGTGGCGGGGGCTTGAAGTCATCCTGAAGGGCCGCGACCCTCGCGATGCGTGGGCCTTCACGCAGCGCATTTGCGGCGTCTGCACGGGAACGCACGCGCTGACATCGGTTCGGGCGGTCGAAGACGCCCTGAAGATCAACATTCCGGAAAACGCGAACATTATCCGCAACATCATGCAGCTGACGCTGCAGGCGCAGGACCATCTGGTCCACTTTTACCATCTCCACGCGCTCGACTGGGTGAACCCCGTCTCGGCCCTTAAAGCCGACCCCAAAGAGACGAGCGAACTGCAAAAGAAAATCTCGTCAAAGCATCCTAAATCGTCCCCCGGCTACTTCCGAGACGTTCAGAACAAGCTGAAGAAGTTCGTGGAAAGCGGTCAGCTCGGCCCATTCAGGAACGGCTATTGGACGAACCCCGCCTATCTTCTGCCGCCCGAAGCGAACCTGATGGCGGTGACGCATTACCTGGAGGCGCTCGACTTCCAACTCCACATCATGCGCATCCGCACCATTTTCGGCGGCAAGGATCCGCACCCGAACTGGCTCGTCGGCGGCGTGCCCTGCGCCATCAATATCGATGGCGAAGGCGCGGCGAGCGCCATCAACATGGAGCGGCTGAACTTCGTTCGCTCGATCATCAACGATACGATCGAGTTCGTCGAGAACGTCTACATCCCGGACCTTATCGCCATCGCTTCGTTCTACAAGGGCTGGCTCTATGGCGGCGGCCTTTCGAGTAAGAGCGTTCTGTCCTACGGCGACATTCCGGACCGCGCCAACGACTACTCGCCGTCGAGCCTGCTCATGCCGCACGGCGCGATCATCGACGGCAACCTCAAGGAAGTGCATGACGTCGATCTGCGCGATCCGTCGCAGATTCAGGAGTTCGTGCCGCATTCCTGGTATTCGTACGACGACGAGAAAAAGGGTCTGCATCCCTGGGACGGCGTGACACAGCCCAACTTCAAGCTCGGGCCGAACCTGAAAGGCACGCGCACCAACATCCAGGAAATCGACGAGGGCGCGAAGTACTCTTGGATCAAGGCCCCGCGCTGGAAGGGCCACGCCATGGAGGTCGGTCCGCTCGCGCGTTACGTCGTCGGCTACGCCAAGGGCGACAAGGAGATCACGGAACAGATCAACTTCGTCTTGAAGATCCTGGATGTCCCTGTGACCGCGCTCTTCTCCACGCTGGGGCGCACCGCCGCCCGCGGCCTCGAATGCGAATGGGCCGTCAACAAGATGGGCTACTTCATGGACAAGCTGATCGCGAACGTGAAGGCCGGCGACACCGCGACTGCGAATGTCGACAAGTGGGAGCCGAAAACCTGGCCGGCGGAGGTGAAAGGCGTCGGCTTCACCGAGGCGCCGCGTGGCGCGCTTGCCCACTGGATCAAGATCAAAGACACTAAGATCGACAACTATCAATGTGTTGTGCCGACGACCTGGAACGGGAGCCCGCGTGACAACGAAGGCAACATCGGTGCATTCGAAGCGGCGTTGATGAATACCAAGGTCGAGCGGGCGGAGGAGCCGGTGGAAATCCTGCGCACGCTGCATAGCTTCGATCCGTGTCTCGCCTGCTCCACCCACGTCATGAGCGAAGACGGCCAGGAACTGGCCCGCGTCACCGTCCGGTAAGGCGAGAGGAAACGTCGATGAAAAAAATGACAATCGCCGCTGGACTTGCTGTTGGGCTGGCGACGCCAGCCTTCGACTTGCTGATCTCATAGGGGAGAGACGCCATGTCCAACCCTTCGCAGGTCAATGAAAAGGGCTTTCAGCCCGCCATCTATGTCTACCAATTCCCGGTGCGGATTTGGCACCTGACGAACGCCTTCGCCATCGCGGTCCTGCTTCTAACGGGCTACTTCATCGGAAGCCCGCCCCCGACTTTGTCCGGGCAGGCGAGCGACCACTACCTGATGGGATACATCCGCTTCGCACACTTCACTGCGGCCTACATCCTGATCATCGGCCTCATTCACCGCACTTACTGGGCGTTCATCGGGAACGGGTTTGCCCGCGAGATTTTCTTCTTGCCTGTTACGGACAAGAAATGGAGGGAAGACGTCTTCCACGAAGTGAAGCGCTATCTCTTTCTTGAGGATGTCGCGAGGAAGTATGTCGGCCATAACCCCGTTGCGACCATCGTCATTCACTTCCTGTTCCTGTGGGTGATCACGTTCATGGCGGTTACCGGGCTTACGCTCTATGGCGAGGGCTCGGGGATGAGTTCCTGGCAATACAAATTGTTCTCAAGCTGGATAATCCCGCTGTTCGGCAACAGCCAGAATGTCCATACCTATCATCATCTCGGCGCGTGGCTGATCCTGATCTTCGTCATCATCCACGTGTATGGCGCGGTGCGGGATGAACTTCTGGGCAACCAGAGCATCATGAGTACCATCGTTTCCGGTTACCGCACCTTCAAGACGCCCGGAACGCCGGAAGACCTTTATCGCACGCCGAAGGAAATCCGCGGCGAAGGGGATTTGCCGCCGCGAACATAGCGCGGCTGCAACAACGGCATCATGTGAGGCGCGGCTTTGTCCGCGCCTTTGTTTTTTGAAGCGCTGCGTCCTTTGTAGAACAGGGCCGCCATCATTGTCCGGATTGCAACATTCGCCGCATCCCTGATCGCATCCGGGATAAATCACGCGAGCCGGCGCGGTACAACTTAAGTCTGACCTTCTTGCGCTTTACCCGCCCTGCTGTTACTCCTCCCTGGCAGCTTTCCAGCGGAAAGGCTGCCGTTGTGCTCGTTATGGCCCAATGCTTGCTTGACCCAATTCGAAGCGCCGCCATCACACAAAGGCGCCGTCGGGGAGTGGAAATGCCGCGCGTTTTAATTCTCGGCATCGGCAATTTGCTGTGGGCCGATGAAGGGTTCGGAGTGCGCGCGGTCGAGGCGCTCGATCGCGACTATGAATTCCCGCTGAACGTCCGGCTCATGGACGGGGGAACTCAGGGCCTCTACCTGATCGAGCACGTGACTTCCGCCGACATTCTCATTGTTTTCGACGCTGTCGATTATGGGTTGGCCCCCGGCTCTCTCAAACTCGTAGAGGATGAGGACGTGCCGAATTTCCTCGGCGCGAAGAAGATGAGCCTCCACCAGACCGGCTTCCAGGAAGTACTCGCGACAGCCGAGATTTCTTGGCAAAGCCCCGAAGCATCTCTTTCTGATCGGCGTGCAGCCCGTCGAGCTTGAAGACTACGGCGGAAGCCTGCGCGCGGAAGTGAAGGAGCAGATCCCCGCAGCCATGGAGCACGCACTTTCCTATCTGGCGCGGTTCGGTATCGAAGCGAAGCGGCGTGCCGAGCCCCTGCCGGATACGGCGACGATCGCCTGCGAGCGTATGGTGATGTCGCGCTACGAAGCGGAACGCCCGGACGAAGAGGTTGCCTGCCGGTTCGGGGATGCCCGCTTTCTTGAAACGCTGTCCTCCCGAGCTAAGGAAAAGGCCCCGGACTGATGTGCATCGGCCTTCCCATGCAGGTTATCGAGCCTCGCGGGCGATACGCGTTGTGCCGTTACGGCGAGGATGTGCGAACTATCGACATGATCCTCGTTGGCGATCAACCCGCCGGCGCGTGGGTTCTCGTTTTCCTCGACGCGGCGCGCGAAATCATCACGGAGGAGCAAGCGGCGAAGACGGCAGACGCATTGCGGGCGCTGGCGCTCGTGATGCAGGGCGAGACTTCGGTCGACCATCTGTTTGCCGACCTTGTCGGGCGGGAGCCTGAACTTCCACCACATCTCAAAAGCCTGCTGCCTGAGCCTGCGGAGTAGCCCATGCCGTCGCCCTTGATCGATGCGCTGACAACAAGGCACGGATTCGCCGCCGTGAACGAGGGTACGTTGGACGCGTTTCTAAGGGCAAACGCGGAATCGGTGCTCTTCTTCGCAGGCGATCCCGAGCGGCTCGTCGAAAGTGACGATGTCGCGGTCATCTTGCCGGAACTTCTGAAGCAGTTTCCGCAACTCACTCCGGCGCTTGTCGAGAAGGCGGCGGAGCGCTCCCTGCAACTCCACTATCGCTTCAACGCCTTCCCTACCCTCGTCTTTGTTCGCAAGGAGGGCTATCTCGGCGCCATTTCGCGCCTTCTGGGCTGGCAAGAGTATCTTTCCGAGGTCCGGGCGATCCTGGCGCGCGATCCTTCCGAGCCGCCGCCCTACAAGTTTCCCGAACGCTGCGTGCCGCAAAACAACCCCGCCGAAGGCCATCATCCGGGAGAGCTTCAATGAACAAGGAAAGGCCACTAACCGGCCCCGGGAGCCAATCGCCGGACGAGGACGGCGATTATGCCTTCATGGAAATGCCGAAAGGCATGCACACCTACTCCATGCCCGATATGCCTGAACCGGAAGATTCGGAAGCATTTCGCCCTGCTCTCGCGAAGCTTGATGCCGTATTGAGTGCGCTTCGCTTGCTGCCAGGACCCGGCGCGTCGATCGAGATCGATCTTCGCGACCTTGATGTGGCGAACCGGAGTTTCATCGACCAGACGCTGGGCGAGGGCGAGGTCAGCATCGTCGCTGGCCCCTCCATCCAGGTTCAGGAGTTGGTGCTCGCGGGCGTATGGCGTGTACATGAGGTCGACGGGAGCGGCGTGCTCGTTGGCGACACGATTGAGATCGGCGAATTTCCGCAGCGCGTTCTGAAAGCCGCGCAAGATGATACAGGGAACAGCCTCCGTCCCGTCGATGCGACGGCTATGGACCTGATGAATGCGCCCGCGCTTGCCTCTGAACTGGCAGACAAGCTGGCCAGCTTCCAGCCCGATGCCGCTCCTCACGTGATTAATCTCACCCTCCTGCCAGTTAGCGACGGCGACCTTGATTACCTCGATAAGCGGCTCGGGCAGGGCGCGGTTACAGTCCTTTCGCGTGGCTATGGGAATTGCCGCATCTCCTCCACGGGCGTGAAAAACGCTTGGTGGGTGCGCTACTTCAATTCGCGGGAGTCTCTCATTCTCAATACCATCGAGGTCACACGGCTCCCCGGCGTCGCCTGCGCAGCGTCCCAAGACCTTGAAGACAGCGCAGAGCGTCTTGCCGAAATCCTGGAGGTCTATCGGTGAGCGGCCATTTCTTCGCGGGCTCTTTCGGCGGCGACGTTCAGAAAATCAATGACGCGACGCGGCTCGAATGCAAGATCTGCTGGCACGTCTACGATCCAGCTTTAGGCGACGATTACTGGCAAATACCGCAGGGGACGCCTTTCTCCCAGCTGCCCGAGCATTGGACCTGCCCTGTTTGCGACGCGCCGAAGGACGGCTTCATGGTGCTGGAGGAGAAGCGTGACTGAGATTTCTCCAGCAAACCGTGAGGAAGAGAAACGCGTCCTGGCCTCGGAGCTTATGCGCAAGCTGGAGGCCGTGTTCGGCATGATCGAACGGGAGCGCATGCGCGATATTCCCATCCTCAATCCGGCGCTCAGCGTGGCTGCCGTCGGCATGCGTCCCTTCGGGGAAGTGTGGGCGTGCACTCTCGTCACCCCGTGGTTCATGAACCTGATGCTGTTGCCCCGGACGCCCGAAGTCGCCGAAGCCTGGAACCGCGAAGTCATCGGCACGAAGTTGGAGCATGAGTTCCCGGCCGGGATTTTCGAGTTCACCTGCGGCGGAGAGGATGGCCTCGGTCCCTATCGGCTGTGCTCGCTGTTTTCGCCTGTGCTTGAATTCGAGAACCAGGAGGCGGCGCTCGCGACGGCGGAAGCCGCGGTTGCGGCGCTGTTCGACGCCAACCTCGATCAGGCTCCCGAGCCCGAGGCTCCAACCGTTCCTCCGAAAAAAGAGACCGTGCAAGTCAGCCGACGCACTCTTTTTTTGGGCCGAAAGGCCGCGCAGCCATGACGCCCGAAGGCCGGATCACGATCGACATTTTTCCAGGCGACGGCGTGGCAAAAATCGCATCCACCCGGCCGCTCACGATCACGCGCCAGTTTTCCGGCTGTCGCCCTGAAGAGGTTATCCGTAACGTTTCACTCCTGTTTGCAACCTGCCGCGCCGCGCAATCCATCGCTTCAGCTGAAGCCTTTGAAAATGCTCTAGGCCTCGCGCCACCCGAAACCACAAAGAAAGCGCGAGCCTTGCTCGTCCTGGCCGAAACCGCGCGTGAGCACGCATTGCGCATCCTGATGGATTGGCCACAGTTTCTTCGCGCGCCCGAAGAGCCGCAAGCCCCACGTCTCCAGAGGCTGATGCATATCGATCGGGATTTGCGCCGCTCATTGGCCGAGCGCGCCGGTGCCATTCGCATCAACGGTGCGTGCGCAATTGAGAAAGACGGCGCGAAATTGGCTATTGCGACGCTGAAGGCATTTCTGGAGCAGGCGATTTTCGCCGAAGATTTGGAATGCTGGCAGGCAAAAAGCAGCCTGCAAGATTTGCAACAATGGATTCGCTCAGGCCGCACGCTGGCACAGCGGCTGCTCCACCAACTCTTGGATGACGGCCTTTTGGCCGCTGGCGCGGCGCCAGTCTCAAGGCTCCCGCAACTGCAACCGGCAGCGCTGGCCGAACGGCTTTTCGCGGACGATGCCGCGCAGTTCGTTGCGAAGCCTGACTGGGGCGGACTGCCTCGCGAAACCTCGCCCCTGACCCGAAGTGCTGACCATCCGCTGGTCGATGCTCTGAAAAACAATGAAGGTTTTGGCCTTGTGGCGCGGCTCGTCGCTTGCCTCTCCGAGCTTTCTCGGATCCCGGCGCAGATGCTCGACATACTGGACACCCTGGAAGAAACGCGATCGGAGGAGCAGCCTTGCCGAGGCGATGGCATCGGCATCGGACAGGTCGAGGCGGCACGGGGACGGCTCGTTCATGCTGTCGAGATGGCCGGTGACACGGTCAGCCGCTATCGCATTCTCGCGCCGACCGAGTGGAACTTTCACCCGGAAGGAGCCGCAGCTCAGGGTCTTGCGAAGATCGCTGCCACGGGTGGAGAAGACCTTGTCACGCTCGCGCGGCTGTTCGTGACCGCCGTCGACCCTTGCGTCGGCGCCGATGTGAGGGTGCACTGATGCACGAGATGGCCCTTTGCCAAGGCATGGTGCGGATCATCGAAGAGCAGGCGAAAGCGCACGCTTACACCCGCGTGAAAACCGTGCGTCTCGAAATCGGGCCGCTCGCCACCGTGGAGCCTGAAGCGCTGTGCTTCTGCTTCGACGCCGCGACGCGCGGCACGCTGGCGGAGAACGCGAAGCTTGAGATCATCACGACAGCGGCATCCGCATGGTGCTTCTCCTGCGGAGAAACCGTCACAATATCTGAGCGCAACGGCGTCTGCCCCAGCTGCGGCAGCTATCAGGTGCAGGTCACGGGCGGAGACGAGTTGCGGATCAAGGAACTGGAGGTCGACTGATGTGCGGAGTTTGCGGATGCGGAGAAGGCGAGACGCGCATCGAGGCCGGCGATGGCAAGAAGCTGAATGGCGAGCCGCACGGTCATGGCCACAGCCATGCACATGACCATGGCCACCATCATCACGAGGAAGGCCATCACGATCATCATCACGATCATGACCACGATCACGCGCATGGCCGCGGTGAAGAGCAAACCCGCATCGTGAAGATCGAGCAGGATCTGCTCGCCAAGAACGATGCTTACGCCGCCGCCAATCGCGCCAGTTTCAGCAATGCGGGCGTCCTTGCACTCAATCTTGTCTCAAGCCCAGGCTCGGGTAAAACCTCTCTGCTCGTCGAAACGATCAACCGCCTCAAGGGCGATGTCCCGGTCGCAGTAATCGAGGGCGATCAGCAAACGTCCATGGATGCGGATCGCATCCGGGCGACGGGGGTGCCCGCAATCCAGATCAACACCGGCAAGGGCTGCCATCTCGATGCGCATATGACCGGCCATGCGTTCGAGCACCTGAAGCCTGCGGCCGGGTCCGTGCTGTTCATCGAGAACGTCGGCAATCTCGTCTGCCCGGCGATGTTCGACCTCGGCGAGGAACATCGCGTCGTTCTGGTTTCTGTCACCGAGGGAGAAGACAAACCGCTGAAATATCCCGACATGATCCGCAGTTCGGATCTCATGCTGATCACGAAGGTCGATCTTTTGCCGCATCTCGATTTCGATGTTGCGCGCGCTCGCCGCGAACGCGCGCAAGATCAATCCCGGCATCAAGATCCTGAAAGTCTCCGCCCGCACCGGCGAAGGCATGGACGCGTGGGCGGGCTTCATCCGCGCTGCCCGTTCGCTGGCGCTGACCGGACATGCCGCCGCTCATGGTTCGACAAGCTCACCATGAGGTTACGTAAGGCCTCATCCTGAGCCTTTGAAGGATGAGGCGAAGCTAGAAGTACCGATCCCGTGGGATATTCAACCGATGTGCCTTGCTCTCCCCGCAAAAGTCATTTCCGTCGATGACGCCTTGCAGACCGCCGTTGTTGCGCTCGGCCCTGTGAAAAAAGAGATTTCAACCGCGCTGCTCGATGATGTGACGCCGGGCGACTACGTGCTCATCCACGTCGGCTACGCGCTGCATAAGGTCTCGCCGGAAGAAGCGGAACGGACGCTAGCGATGATCCGCGAGGCAGGCGAGGACGCGGAGTTGGCCGCCTTCGTGGAGGGTGCCGCACCATGAAATATGTCGATGAGTTCCGCGACCGGGAACTCGCGCTGGGCCTCGCGAACGCTATCCGCCGGGAATCAAACAACGGGCGCCGCTACAACGTGATGGAGTTTTGCGGCGGCCACACGCATGCGATCTTCCGCTATGGCGTACAGGACCTGTTGCCGGAAAACGTCAGCTATGTGCACGGCCCTGGCTGCCCGGTTTGCGTTCTGCCCATCGGCCGCATCGACAACGCGCTCGAACTCGCCGAACAGCATGGCGTCATCCTTTGCAGCTATGGCGACATGCTGCGCGTTCCCGCATCGAAGCAGCGGAGCCTGTTAAAAGCGAAAGCCGACGGCGCCGATATCCGTATGGTCTATTCGGTCGATGACGCGCTCAACATCGCGCGCCAGAGCCCGGGCCGGGAGGTGGTGTTCTTCGCCATCGGCTTCGAGACCACCACGCCGCCAACGGCGGTTGCAATCCGGAAGGCGCAAGCCGAGGGCCTCAAGAATTTCTTCGTTTTCTGCAATCACGTGCTGACCCCTGCTGCGCTGCAAGCCATCCTCGGGAACGCGGATGAGAGCGGCAGCGTCTCCATCGACGCCTTCCTCGGCCCTTCGCATGTGAGTTCGGTGATTGGCAGCAAGCCTTACGAATACTTCGCTGATCATTATAAGCGGCCGGTCGTGATCGCGGGCTTTGAGCCTCTCGACGTCATGCAAGCTACGCTGATGGCGATCCGGCAGCTGAATGAGGGCCGCCACGTGGTCGAGAACCAATATGTCCGTGTCGTAACCCGGGAAGGGAATTTGAAAGCGCAGAAGCTTGTCGGCGAAGTGCTGGAGTTGCGGCCCTCCTTCGAATGGCGAGGCCTTGGCGAAGTCCCGAGCAGCGCGCTTCGCATCCGCAAATCTTACGCAGACTTCGACGCGGAGAAGCGCTTCGGCATAACAACGAAGCCGTCGCATGACGCCAAGAGTTGCGAATGCCCTTCGATTCTGCGTGGCGAGAAAAAACCCACCGAGTGCAAGCTTTTCGGCACGGTCTGCACGCCCGATAACCCCATCGGTTCCTGCATGGTGTCATCGGAAGGCGCGTGCGCGGCCTATTGGACCTATGGCCGGTTCCGGCAGCCATCGGAGGCCGCGTGATGGTGATCGACGCCCGCTTCGCGAAGACCGACGCTCCCATAGGCGGCGCTGTGGAAATGATCCACGGTAGCGGTGGCCGCGCAACGGCGCAGCTCGTCCGCAACCTCTTCCATCGCCATCTCGGCAACCCCTTCCTTGCGCAGGGCAACGATCAGGCCGCCTTCGACATCGGCGCGGGCCGGCTCGTCATGACCACAGACGCGCATGTCATTGCCCCGCTTTTCTTTCCCGGCGGCGATATCGGCTCGCTCGCCGTCCACGGCACCATCAACGACGTGGCCATGGCAGGCGCACGCCCGCTTTATTTGTCCGCAGCCTTCGTGTTGGAAGAGGGCTTTCCGCTCGCCGATCTCGACCGCATTGTCGCCAGCATGGCGCGCGCCTGCCGCGAGGCTGGCGTGCCCGTTATTACGGGCGATACGAAGGTCGTCGAGAAGGGCAAGGGCGACGGCGTTTTCATCACCACGACCGGCATCGGAGTGGTGCCCGAAGGCGTGCATATTTCGGGCGACAGGGCCAAGCCCGGCGATGCGATCCTCGTCAGCGGCACGCTTGGCGATCATGGCATCGCCGTGCTTTCGAAGCGCGAGAACCTCAGTTTTGAGACCGAGATTGTGTCGGACAGCGCCGCACTTCACGGCCTCGTCGCGGACATGGTTGCGGCGGTGCCCGCGATCCATTGCCTCCGCGACCCGACACGCGGCGGCCTCGGCTCGACCCTGAACGAAATTGCGCAGCAATCGCGCGTCGGCATGCGCCTTGTCGAGCGGGCCATCCCGTTCAAGCCCGATGTTATCGCGGCCTGCGAGCTTCTCGGGCTCGATCCGCTCTACATCGCCAACGAAGGCAAGCTCATCGCCATTTGTGAAAAGAGCGATGCCGAGCGCCTTCTCGCCGCCATGCGCGCCCACCCTCTCGGCCGCGACGCCGCAATCATCGGAGAAGTTGTCGCCGACGCCCACGCCTTCGTCCAGATGCAGACCCAGTTCGGCGGAAGCCGCATGGTGGACTGGCTTCTGGGAGACCCGTTGCCGCGGATCTGTTGATGCATGCGCATACCAAAATTCCACGCCCGCGCGAGGGTAGCTTTGAGCGCCCTGCCCTCGGTTCTCGTCATCGCCAATGAAGCGGGCAGCGTCGAAGCCCTCGAACGCATCCTCGATATCCATTTCGACGTAAAAAAAGCTACCTCCATCGAAGAGGCGGAGGCCATCCTGACCGACGAGGCGATCCAGGTCGTCTTGTGCGACCATGGGATGGCCGGCATGTCCGGCGTCGAATTTCTTAAAGTCGTACGGGAGCGCTGGCCGGATATCGTCCGCATGATCATCTCGGGCAACGCCGCCGCCGAGGACATTATGCAGGGCGTCGACGAGGCGGTTATCTACCAGTACGTTACGAAGCCCTGGCAGGCCGACAGCCTGTTACTGACGCTGAAAAACGCGGCCCGCCTCTATAAGCTCCAGCGCGAAAACGAGCTTCTCGCCATCGAACTGAAGATCTCGTCAAGCCGCGTGGAGAAGGTCGTCGCCGGCCGCCGCCATGTATTGCGCGAGACTTTCCAGGGCGACGACGGCATCGTGCGCGATGAGGCGAGCCCCATGAACGAGGTCTGCGCGCGGATGCGGCGCGTCGCGCCTTACGATATCTCTGTGCTGATCACGGGCGAATCCGGCACCGGCAAGGAACTCATCGCCCGAGCGCTGCACCAGAACAGCCTCCGCTGGAACAAGCCCTTTGTGGTCGAAAACTGCGCGGCCCTGCCCGATGAGCTTCTCGAGAGCGAGCTGTTCGGCCACAAACGCGGCTCTTTTACCGGCGCTGTCGAGGATCACGTCGGGCTGTTCCAGCGCGCCGATGGGGGCACCGTCTTTCTCGACGAGATCGGGGAGGTCTCGCCCGCGTTCCAGGCGAAGCTGCTGCGCGTTCTGCAGGATGGCGAAATCCGTCCCGTTGGCGGACGCCAGACCCGCAACGTCGATGTCCGCGTCATCGCGGCAACCAATCGCGACCTTGATGTTGAGGTGCAAGCGGGCCGGTTCCGCGAAGATTTGTATTATCGTCTCGCCACTGTCTCGATCCATATCCCACCCTTGCGCGAACGCCGGATGGACATCTCTGTTATCGCGCTTGCGCTTCTGGAGAAGGCGCAAAAGCAGCTTGGAAAATCTGTCAAGGGGCTCTCGAACGAGGCCATCGAGTGCGTGAAGACCTACGATTGGCCTGGGAATGTGCGGGAGCTGCAAAACGAGATCCAGCAAATCCTCATCATGGGGCCTGACGACGGCATGATCGGGGCTGAGCATTTGTCCCGGCGGGTTTTGCAGGCTTGTCCCCGCGCCCAGCGCGCTTCGGAAAAGGAACTGGCGCTCGCGGGGCTGGAAGGCACGCTGCGGGAGCGCATCGAATCCGTCGAAGCCGTTATCCTGCGTGAAAGCCTCATCCGGAACAGATGGAACAAGAGCAAGGCCGCAAAGGAACTCGGCCTGTCTCGCGTGGGGCTTCGCGCTAAACTTGAGCGGCATGGGCTGGAGAAGATCGAGGCGCTTCCGGTCGAACCGGCCAAAAGGAAACGCGCTTGACGATTCGGACTGCCGTGTTCGATTATCCCGGCTGATTCATCGCATCAAGGAAAGCCCGGCGCTCGCGGACAAGCCCTTGTTGGCACACCAGTACAAAAAGGTGAGACGACTCCGATTGCCGCCCGGCATATGCTACAATCCTTCAATCCGTGCCTGATTGGTACGGCATTTGGGAGGGTGTGGTTGGACGCAATAAACCAGATCAAAGGAGTATCCATCCGGGTGCGCGGCCTCGTGCAGGGCGTAGGCTTCCGCCCTACGGTGTGGCGGATCGCGAAGCGGCTGGGCCTTACCGGAAACGTGATGAACGACGCCGAAGGCGTGCTGATCCGCGCTTTTGGGCATCCGCGCGCCATCGCCAAGCTTGAACTTGCGCTCGTGTCGGAGGCCCCTACCCTCGCGCGGGTCGAGAGGATCGAAACTGCGCCGCTGACGGGCAGGCCGCCGGTGGATTTTCGCATCCTGCAGAGCCGGAACGGCATGGTCAAAACCGGCGTCGTTCCTGATGCATCCATCTGCCTCGAATGCCTTGCCGACATCCGTGACCCTTCGAACCGGCGCTATCGCTACCCTTTTGCGAACTGCACCCTGTGCGGGCCGCGCCTTTCGATCCTGCGCGCAATCCCCTACGACCGCGCCTCGACAAGCATGGCGGCGTTTCCGATGTGCGCCGACTGCTTTGCCGAATATCGCGACCCTTCCAATCGCCGCTTCCATGCCCAGCCGAATGCCTGCGCGGTCTGCGGCCCCAGGGCTTGGCTGGAGGACGCCGATGGGCAGCCCAAGCTGAGCGAACCTTATCGCGATGCGTTGGAAGCGGCTGCGGCCCTCGTCGCTGCCGGCGCTATCGTCGCTATCAAGGGCATCGGTGGATTTCATCTCGCCTGCGATGCACGCAACGCAGAGGCCGTGGCGCGCCTGCGCGAGCGCAAGCACCGCATCGAAAAGCCGTTCGCGTTGATGGCGCGCGACCTCACAATAATCGAGCACTATGCGAAGCTGTCAGACACAGAGCGAACGCTTCTCGCAGAACCTGCCGCGCCAATTGTTTTGCTGCGTCGAGTTGAGAATGGCGCTCCGCTTGCACCCGGCATTGCGCCCGCACAGTCGACGCTCGGCTTCATGCTGCCCTACACGCCGCTTCACCACATCCTTTTCGAGGATATCGCCTATCCGCTGGTCATGACGTCCGGCAACAGGAGCGACGAACCGCAATGCATCGCGAATGAGGACGCTCGCGCTAGGCTCGCCGGCATCGCCGACGCTTTTCTGATGCACGACCGGGATATCGTGAACCGGCTCGACGACAGCGTGGCGCGCGTCATGGCGGGGAAACCGCGCCTGATGCGCCGCGCGCGGGGGTTTGCGCCGTCGCCGCTGACACTGCCGGAAGGCTTCAAGGATGCGCCGCGCATCCTGGCCATGGGCGCCGAGCTGAAGTCCACCTTCTGCCTCCTTGACGAAGGCCGCGCCATCGTCTCGCAGCATATGGGCGATCTCGAAGACGCCGCCACCCACGCCGATTACCGGGCCAATCTGAAACTCTATCGAGAAATCTTTCGCTTTGAACCCGAGTTTATCGCGGTCGATGCGCACCCCGAATACCATTCCACTCAATGGGGACAATCGCTTTCGCGAGAGGCAGGGCTGCACGTCGAAACTGTCCTCCACCATCACGCCCACGTCGCGGCCGTGCTCGCCGAGCATGGCATCCCGCTGGCAACCGAGCCTGTAATCGGCATTGCGCTTGACGGACTGGGGCTTGGCGAGAGCGGCGAACTTTGGGGCGGCGAGTTTTTGCTTGCGGATTACCAGCTCCTCCCGCCGCGTGGCGTCCTTCGCGCCTGTGCCGCTGATTGGCGGCGAAAAGGCGATGCGAGAGCCGTGGCGCAATGCGCTCGCCCATCTCCATACATTTCTGGGCTGGGATAACGTCGCGAGCCGGTATTCCGACCTCGCGATCATCCAAAGGCTGAAGCAGAAGCCCGTCGCCACCGCACTTCAGCTCATGGAGCGCGGGATAAACGCG
Source organism: uncultured Alphaproteobacteria bacterium (assembly GCA_963829495.1). Taxonomy (GTDB): domain Bacteria; phylum Pseudomonadota; class Alphaproteobacteria; order Rhizobiales; family Rhodomicrobiaceae; genus Rhodomicrobium. Next base: position 257,560 of record CAWHIT010000007.1, on the reverse strand, counting down.
CCGCACTCATCTTCGGCGGGGCGGCTTTTCGATGCCGTTGCCGCGCTTCTTGGCGTCTGCTTCGACGCGGTTTCCTACGAGGGACAGGCAGCGATTGAGCTTGAGGCGCTGGCCGCTCCCGCGATGCGCCACGCGAGCGAAGGCTATAGCGGAGTGCTCGTTGCGGGCGATCCTTTGAGACTTGATTGGGCGCCGCTTTGGAACGGCTTTCTACATGATCTCGCGGCTGGAGCCGATGCGCCGCTGATGGCAGCGCGGTTTCATCTGGGGCTTACCGAGACTTTGACCGAAACGGCTGCGTCGCTCGCCCAGAGACACGGCTGCAAGACCATTGTGCTGTGCGGCGGCGTGTTCCAGAACAAGCTGCTGCTCGAAAAGACAAGCGAGAAACTCGGCGCGCGAGGCTTTGAAGTGCTGACCCCCGCGCTTTTCCCCGCCGGTGATGGCGCCATCTCGCTCGGCCAAGCGGTGATTGCCGCTGCCCGCCGGCTTCCGTGTCACCTGGAGTAATGTCACGACGGCCTGACTAGCCTCTCAGTCAGTAAGCGGGCCGTAAAGCTCCGGGCGGCGGTCGCGGAAAAAGCCCCAGTCAGCTCGATAGCTCTCGATCTCGGGGAGGTCGAAGGAGTGGACGAGCACGCCCTCGTCCTGTTCGCCGAAGCTTTCCACAAGCGCGCCAGTGTGATCCGCGATGAACGAATGACCGTAGAAGAGTTGCGTCGCCGCGCCGTTCTCCTCCAGCCCGATTCGGTTAGCGGCGACGACCGGCACGGCATTTGCGACGGCATGGCCCTGCATCGCACGCTGCCACCTTTTGTGCGTATCGAGCGCGGCATCGTAAGGTTCGGAGCCAATGGCCGTGGGATAAAACAGAACCTGCGCCCCCGCGAGAACCATGGCGCGGGCGCATTCGGGGAACCACTGGTCCCAGCAGATGCCGACGCCGATCACGCCATGCTTCGTCTTCCAGGCCCTGAAGCCGGTGTTGCCGGGGCGAAAATAATATTTCTCCTGATAGCCCGGCCCGTCCGGGATGTGGCTTTTGCGATAGACGCCAAGAATTTCGCCATCGGCGTCTGCCACCGCGACGCTATTGAAATAGTGCGGTCCATCTTTCTCGAAGAAGGAGATGGGAATAACGATGCGCAGCTCTTTCGCGAGCTTCGCAAGCGCCAGCACGCAAGGATGCTCAACGGCGGGATAGGCCGTTTCAAACCACTTCGGGTCTTGCCGCGTGCAGAAATAGATGCCTTGAAACAGTTCCGACGGCAGGATGACCTGGGCCCCGCGGCCGGCAGCCTCGCGGATGAAGGCCTCGGTCTTCGCGATGTTGGCCGCCATGTCCTGCCCATAGGAGGTCTGGATGGCGGCGACGGTCAGTGTGTTGTTCGTCATCAGGCCGGCTCTTGCTGGGTGATGCAGTGGAACGATCCGCCTCCTGCGTCGCCGGAACCGAGGAGGCCGATTGAGGGCACCCCGAGGACATCGCGATCCGGGAACACCGTCTGCAAAGCCTCGATGGCGGCGACCTCGGTCCCTGTTCCGTAAACGGGCACAACCACCACGCCGTTCGCGATGATGAAATTCATGTAGGAGGCCGGTGAAACCTCTCCCGAAGCATTGAGGTACAACCCGACGCCGGGGATGCGGACGACCTCCAGCTTGCGGCCCGCCGCATCGGTCGCGTTTTCCAGCGCATCGGCGATAGCGTTCAGCGTTTCCGCGTTGGGATCGTCCGGCCCTGCCGGAGACTGGCACACGACGCAGCCCGGCGCCACGAAGCGCGCGATGTTGTCGATATGGCCGTCGGTATGGTCGTTCAGGAGACCCTCGCCGATCCAGATCACCTGCCTCGTGCCGAGTGCTTGGGCAAGCGCCTTTTCCGCATCTCCCTTCGTCCAGCCGTTGCGGTTCGGGTTCAGGAGCGTCTGCCGGGTCGTCAGAATGGTGCCCTGGCCGTCATGGTCGATGGCGCCGCCTTCAAGCACGAAATCGAACTTGACGCTACGCGTGCCCGAAAGACGGGCAATGTCGTCGCCAACCGTCGCGTCGTCGGGAAGATCGAACTTGCCGCCCCAGCTGTTCGTTTTGAAGCGCAGCGCGACCGCGCCGCCTTCAGACCGCGCGAAGATAGGGCCCGTGTCGCGGAGCCAGATGTCGCCGTAGCGCGCCGGGATGATCTCCGCAACGTCGCCGATGGCGGAGCGCGCGGACGCTTCGGCCTCGGCGCCATTCACGAGAAGGCGCACCGTGTTGCCATCGCCAAGCGCGTGGACCAGGGCCGCCACATCCCGGCGCGGGACGTCGAGATCGCCATTCCATTCGCGCGCGTTGGCGGGCCAGGCGGTCCAGATCGCCTTCTGCGGCTCCCATTCCGCCGGTATCGAAATTGTCGGGCCGGTCATGCCTGTCTAGACCCTCGCCTAATAGGCACGGCCCCAAGCGGGCCGCGCATGACTGATCTATAAGACTGTATCGGGACTTCAAGCGCGGGAATAGGGGTCCCGATCAGGATCCGGAAATGGCGGTCTCGACGCGATTGATCGTGACGGTGCCCATATCCGTCGGAAGCGAGACCTGCTCGACCAGCCACAATTCAGGCTTGGTGAGCTTCTGGAAGTCGACTTCCCACTGGATGTTCTGGAGCTGAGCCCCGTTCACTGCGGAATTTACGTTTGGGGCGAAATGGACCCGGCAGCTTACGAGTCTTGGATCTCGTGGCTCTTCCTCGGTCGGTTGCAGACTTGCGTCAATCTTCGCGCGGCTCATGATGATGGTGAGCACCTTGTCGCAAGGGGTTGCCGATGCCGAAGCAGGCCTGATGGACGCCGCAAGCAGGGCCGACAACGGATCGAGAACGCCTCGCAACGGGCTCGGGGTCTTCGCGCTTGCCGCAGCCGAGGCGGCGAAATCGACAGAACTCTCCTGCCCATCGGACATGACCAGCTTGTAACGCTCCGGCGTGAGCTTCACGCCCGCTCGCGAGCCGGTCGCCTCTCCCTGGAACTTTGTATTGTTGAGAAGCGTGCCGACGTCAGCTGTGATCTCCACCTTGTAATGCTTGGCGTCGATGGTGGCGTGAAGAATGGCTTCCCCCATGCGAACGCCGGCAAGGCTCACAGCGTAGCGCGAGATCAGCAGTTCGGCTTGCGCCTGGGCGGAAAACGCCACCGAGGCGATTAGGATCGAGAGATAGGCAAGCCTTTTCAAGGCAGGCTCTTCTCCTAGGGAGGGCATGGGAAGAGCTCGTTTCATTTTTGATCTCATCCGACAAACTTTACCGTTACTCAACCCAGGGACCGACGCTGATACCAGGCGAGCTTTGACCGTCGCTGACAATTTCTAATATTAATGTTCGAAATATGAACAATTTGGATATTCGCTTTGAGACTGGAGCTGTCGACCGAAAAAAATAGGAGATGGAATAAACCGCGCACCTATCCGTTTTGAAATCGTACTTGGAACTCATTTGATAATGTGCCCCAAACCAAAGCCGCACCTCCACATGGTGCGGCTTTTCCTTTTTGGCGGCACTGCTTCGAAACAGCCAAAACCGCCGCTTGCTCGCAAGCAAAGTGCACAAGCTCATGGTTCGACATCATGAGGATCAACTCTATAAAAACTCAAGGCTTTGCCGAAGGATCAGGTCAGAGGAATTCGATCCCTGCATTCGCCCCGGCACCCTCGCTGCCGGTTGTTTCGCGTGCATTGGCAATTCCCCCGCCTTTCATCGGAAGGATGTGTGCGGTAAGGCGCTTTCGCATTTCATAAAGCGTACAGTGCGCAATGATGGCCTCTGCCCATTTGTCACTGTCGGCGGTTTCTGCGGCGGCGGTAATCGCAAGCGGCGAACAACTGGAAATATCGTCGATCGAGGCAGCGACCGCATCAAGCGCCTTGCAGACATTTTCCAGATATTGCTTGGCGCGATCCTCGAACTGCATGCCGACGATGACAGCCGATACGTCTGCAGTAATTCGTTCTGTTGTCGCCGCTGTCTGCTGGAGCGTCCCGGCATAGTGCGCGTTCTGCTCGACAAGGCATCGCATGACTGTCTTGATCCGGGAATAAGCGTCGAGATTCTTCTCCGACATATGAATAGTCGAGACCTCCGTGAGCAGCGAGTGCGTGTTGCGCAAGCCCGCGCCGATGGTCGCTATCTGCCGCTTGATCTGCACGGCCAGCTGGTTCACGGCCATAGCCAGTTCGCGGACCTCATCGGCAACGACCGAGAACCCCCGCCCGGCCTCGCCTGCCCGCGCAGCCTCGATCTTGGCGTTCAAGGCAAGAAGGCTGGTCCGCTTGTTGATCTTGTCGATCCCGGCAACACTTCCCTCGACCGAACCGAGTTCCGCCAGAACCCCGGCCAGCGCCGAGGACATCGACACGCCGCGCGTTGAAAGATCCAGAATTTTCTGGGTAAGGTCAGAAAGCGTTTCCCCAAGATCCTCCGCGAGATTGGGCAAATGAATGATTTCGCCGTCGACGTGCACGCCCTGGATCGACGTCACCAGTTCATGAACCGTCTTCGTCTGCAGGCGCGTCGTCTCGACGATCGCCTCCAGCCGATTGGAAATTTCGAGGACATTCGACTGCATGTCGGCGGAGACGATCTGGACCTCGCCGATCAGGGCCTGCAGCGTCCGGCTCTGAGCAGCGGAAAATCCGAGCCAGCGCTTCAAGAAAATATCGATTTCTGCTTGTGTAGGACGGCTGTGAGCCGAACCATTTGATGCTTTTGCATGCATATTCTATAACCCGCGGCCGAAGTTAACGGGAACTTGCAATCCATATCTCGCTGTTTAGTCAGCCCATAAAGACTTTATTACTTGGCAACAAAGACCAGAAAGTGGGCCAGGAACAAGTTTCACATGTCTTCCCAAATTTAGTCTTTAATTCACCCGGATATGCGACCTCTTTCTATCACAGGTTGTGTTCCAGTGAAACGACATCGGCAGGTGATTATGCAAGAAGCGCCCAGCTGCGGGACGTTGGACCTCAGCGGCCCTCGGACCATCCGCTTTGCGGACCAGACGCGATCCCTCCTGCAGGAAGCTCTTCGCGCGCATTCTGCGACCAGCATGGATTGCTCTGGCGTCACCGAAGCAGACCTCAGCCTTGTGCAACTCCTCATATCGGCTCGGATATCGGCTGAGCCGTCCGGCAAAACGGTGACGCTTTCCCATCCGCCGAGCGGAGCTTTCCTTCAAACCCTGTCGAAAGCCGGCTTTACGGCTTCGCCGGATCCTCTCAACGGCAACGAGTCTTACTGGATCAAAAAGGAGGGGGAGGATGCCCAAGACCATTCTTGCCGTGGATGATTCCGCAAGCATGCGGCAGATGATCAAGCTGACCTTGCGCAACGCTGGTTACGACGTGATCGAAGCCGGCGATGGCCGGGAAGGTCTGTCGCAGGCGCGGCGCGGCATCGTCCACATGATCCTGACCGACCTCAACATGCCGGTCATGGACGGCATGGTCTTTATTCGCGAACTGCGAAAGTCGCCGGCCCATACGGGCATTCCGATCGTGTTCGTGACCACCGAATCCGATGCCGAAAAGAAATCGCAGGCGAAGGCAGCCGGTGCGACGGCTTGGATCACCAAGCCGTTTCAGCCGGAGCAGCTGGTTGCCGTCGCCAGGAAGGTCCTCGGAGAATGAGCCCGACAAATCCCATCGATGTCTTCAAGCAGGAAGCGCAGGAACTTCTCGCCCAACTGGAAGCAGTGCTGCTCGACCTCAACTGCACCCCCGATGATACAAGCCTGATCGATGCCGCCTTCCGCGCGCTGCACACTATCAAGGGTTCTGGCGCCATGTTCGGTTTCGAAGCAGCCGCTGCGTTCACCCATCACGTGGAAACGGCGTTCGATCAGATCCGCCAGGGAAAAGCGCGGCTCAGCCGGGATCTGATTGCCGTGGCGCTCCGGGCGCGGGATCATATGCGCCTCCTGATCGAGAGGCCGGAAGAGGCCGATCCAGCGGCGGAGGAAGCTTTACTCGCCGCGTTGCAAGACAGCCTTCACCCGGCCGAAGCCGTTGCAGCCCCGCAGGAGGCCCCGAGGCGAGCAGGTCTGGCACATCAAAATGCGGCTGCCGCGAGACGCCATGCTCAACGGCACAAATCCGCTTCTTCTGCTGGACGAACTGCGCTCGCTCGGCTCGGCGGTCGTCACGCCCGGTGACCGATACCATCCCCCGCCTTCAGGAGATCGACCCGGCGGCCTGCTATATCGCCTGGGAAATCACGCTCAGGACTTCAAAGCCGCGAAGCGAGATTGAAGACGTTTTCATCTTCGTTCGCGACGAAATGGAGCTCGAAATCGCCCTTGCAGAGTCGGCCTGCGGGGACGTGCAAGGAAACCTCGACGCGCCGGAGCCCGTGCTACCGGACGCGCTCGAAGAAAACCTGGGTGAGGAGAAGCCGTCTTTAGCGCTTGCCGCGAAACCCGAGGTCGATGCCCACCCCGTTCCCGCAGAGCCGCGGCGCGCGACGCCGCGAAGCGCCCAAGAACAATGCCAGCATCCGCGTCCTTGCAGACCGGCTTGACGAACTGATGGATCGCGTTGGGGAACTGGTCATCACGCAGTCGCGCCTGAAGCAGATCGCGGGTTGCAGCTCCGATCAGCAAGTCAGGGCGGTAGCCGAAGAAATCGAGCGGCTGGCCCTCGAACTCCGGGACACGACCATGGGCATTCGCATGGTTCCGATCGGCTCCCTGTTCGGACGATTCCGCAGGGTCGTGCACGATCTCTCGCGGGACCTGGGCAAGCAGGTCGAACTCATCATGGAAGGCGAGGAGACCGAACTCGACAAAAACGTTATCGAGCAGCTGAACGATCCGCTCGTCCATCTCATCCGTAACGCCATCGATCACGGCATCGAGGAGCCCGCCGAGCGCATCGCGTCGGGGAAGGCTCCCGCCGGGCAGATCACGCTTTCGGCGAGGCACGCCGGCACGGAAGTTCACATAACCATCATCGACGACGGACGCGGCCTCAATCGCGAGCGCATCCGGGCGCGGGCCATCGAGCGCGGCCTCGTTTCCGCGGATGCGCCAACGAGCGATGCGGAGCTGTTTCAGGTTGTATTCCTGCCGGGCTTCTCGACCGTCTCCGAAGTGACGAACCTGTCGGGCCGGGGCGTCGGCATGGACGTGGTCAAGCGAACCATCGAGGCGCTCCGAGGCAAGATCGAGCTTTCGAGCATGCCCAATCGGGGCGCGAAGGTGACGCTGCGTCTGCCTTTGACGCTCGCCATCATCGACGGGCTTCTGGTGCGGAGTCGGGGATGCGCGCTATGTGCTGCCGCTTGCCGCGGTCGAAGAATGCGTCGAGCTTGCCGCCGAGGATGAAGGCCGCTCGCGTGGATGTAGCTTCCTCAACATTCGTGGCGAACTGGTGCCGTTCCTGAGGCTCAGGGAGCTGTTCGCAGCCAAAGCGCCTCCCGACCGCTATCAGAAGGTCGTGGTGGTGGGCGCAGGCGACCTGAAGGCTGGTCTCGTCGTCGATCAGGTCATCGGCAACCATCAGACGGTGATCAAGTCGCTCTCCAAGCTGCACGCCGGGATCGAGATGTTTTCGGGAGCCACGATCCTTGGCGACGGATCCGTCGCGCTGATCCTCGATATTCCCCATCTCGTCCAGTTCGGCCAGAACGCCGAAGAACAGCTGAGGGCTGCCGCATGACCAACTGGGATTCCATACAGGTTTCGGCCGGTTCCGGCGGAGCGCTCAAGGTTCTGTCCCTCACTCTCGATGGCCAGCTGTTCGCGATCGATGCGGGATGCGTCCGGGAAATCCTGGACCTGATCCCTGTGACCGAGGTGCCGGCGAGCAGTCCCTTTGCGAGCGGCCTCATCAATGTTCGCGGCAAGGTCGTGCCGCTTGCCGACCTCCGGCACAAGCTGGGAATGACGAAGCGGCCGCCGACTATCGACACGCGCATCGTCGTCATCGAGGTCGATCTCGATGGCGATCTGACAACTGTGGGGATGATCGCGGACAAGGTGCATGAGGTGACCGACATCCCTCAAGCCAGCATCGAAGCCACACCAAGGATCGGCCTCGCGTGGCCTCCCGAATTTATCCGCTGTCTGGGCAAGCGCCGCGACGACTTCCTCATCGTGCTCGACATCGAACGGATCTTCTCACGCGAGCACGCAAAACTGGACTCCAGCTCTTTTCAAGGCGCAGAGCGCCACAGCGCCTGATGGCCCTCAACGAAGGACAATGATTATGCGCACGCCCATAAAGCTCAAACTCGCAGTGAACTTCGCGATCCTGACCGCGCTGGCTGGGATTCTGGCCTGGCTCGGCATATCGAGCCTGGCATCGCAGAATGGCGACGATGAGAGAGATCATCGAGGGTCCCGAAACGCGTCTTCAGCTTGCAGACGAACTCAGGCTCGCGATTGTCGAGATTCTGCCGTTCGAAAAAAATATGATTATGTCCGGCTCGGGAGAAGAGATTCAAAAAAATGAGGAAGAACTCATAAAACATCGCGCAATATTTCTCAAGAAATTTGAGAACATGCAGAACATCGCGAGCGCCCAGGGAAGGCAGAGGCTAGCCAACGTAGCGCCCCTGTGGGTCCGGTGGACTGCTCTGCAGGACAGAATGCGCGAACTTGTCGAACAAAATAACCAGACTGAAGCGAAGGCACTTTCGCTGAAAGAAGGACGCGAGCTTAAGAACCAAATCGTGCGCGAACTTGAGGGCATCAGCGAAGTAAACAGCCAGTTTGTAAAGCAAAGTCAGCAAGAAGCCGAGACCCGGTATGAGAATGCCAGAATCTTCTCATCGGCGCAGCCGCGGCCGCGCTTTTGATCAGCGTCATCTCCGGCTTCCTCCTGTCGCTCAGCATCAGCCGCGGCCTTCGCCGCGCCGTCTCGCTCGCCGACGCGGTTGCTCGCGGCGATCTCAGCCAGAATGTCAAACCGAACAGCAACGACGAAATCAAGGACCTCATCGACGCTTTGAACCGCATGACCGCAAATTTGCGCGTCACGGCCCAGATGGCCGAAGCGATCGCGCAAGGCGACCTCTCCGTCGAGCCGAAACCCTTGTCGGACAAGGATACGCTCGGCCTCGCGCTGAAAGAGATGACCCAGAAGCTTCGCACCGTCGTCAGCGATGCCCTGGGCGCGGCGGGCAGCGTCTCGTCGGGCAGCGAGGAACTTTCGTCGGCCTGCCAGCAGCTCTCGGCGGGCGCCAACGAGCAGGCAGCTTCGGCCGAGGAAGTGTCCTCGTCCATGGAACAGATGGCCGCCAACATCAAGCAGAACGCCGACAACGCGGCCCAGACCGAGAAGATCGCGCGCCAGTCCTCCGCCGACGCCCAGGCGAGCGGCGACGCCGTCAACCGCGCGGTCCACGCCATGCAGACGATCGCCGAGAAGATCACCTTTGTGCAGGAGATCGCGCGCCAGACCGACCTTCTCGCGCTGAACGCGGCCGTCGAGGCGGCGCGCGCGGGCGAACACGGCAAGGGCTTTGCGGTGGTGGCCTCCGAGGTGCGGAAGCTCGCCGAGCGGAGCCAGACGGCGGCCACCGAAATCAGCACGCTCTCAGGCCAGACCGTGACGGCGGCGCGCGAGGCGGGCACCATGCTTGTCAAGCTCGTGCCCGACATCAAGAAGACGGCCGAGCTTGTGGAGGAGATCAGCGCCGCCTGCCGCGAGCAGGATATCGGCGCCAACCAGGTGAACCAGGCCATCCAGCAGCTCGACAAGGTGATCCAGCAAAACGCGGGCGCGGCCGAAGAAATGTCGGCAACCTCGGAGGCGCTCTCCGGCCAGGCCGAGACGCTGCAGGCGAGCATCTCGTTCTTCCGTATCGGCGCCAATTCAGGGCACGGGCAGGCCACTCCCGCGGACGCGGCCAAGCCCGCCGGCAAGCGTTCAGCCGCAAACGCAAAAGCGCACGCGCAGCCGAAGGCGGTCGCGAAGAGACCAGTGCCGGCGGTCAAGACCCGGCCCGTCTATCCAAGCCGTGAAGGCAGTGGCGTCGCCCTCAACCTCAGCAACGGCAGCGCCGACGTTCTCGACGCCGAATTCGAAAGGTATTGAGCGATGGGTCAGGCAATGACGAAACCAGCGGTGAACTCTACCGCTGGAGAGAGGCAGTATGTCACCCTCGGCATTGACCGTGAAGTGTTCGCCGTGCCGGTGGAGTCGGTGCTTGAAATTCTCGATATGCGGCGCGTCTCCCGCATACCCGAAGCGCCGCCCTACATGCTGGGCCTCCTCGACCTGCGCGGGCGGAGCGTACCCGTGCTCGACTTGCGGGCCAAGCTCGGGCTACCCCCGCACACCGCGACCGACACCACACGCATCCTGGTCGTCGAAGTGATAATGAAAGAGCGGCCCCTCGTGCTCGGTCTCATCGCCGACCGGGTGATCGAGGTGCTGCCCATGAGCAGCGGCGAGATCGAGCCGCCCCCGGAGATCGGCGTGCGCTGGCGCTCCGAATATATAAGCGGCGTCGGCCACCGGGGCGAAAACTTCATCATCATCTTCGATCTGCCGCGCCTTTTCTCGACGGAAGATGCAGCCGCGATTCAAAGTTCGGTGAGTGGATCATGAGCCTGGCGTTGAGGAGGGTAAATCCTGCAAGCGCCGCACGGCGCGACGCTGCGCCAGTTGGCGGATCCCGCGCTGAAACCTTCGATCATCTAAGCGCCCGCGACTTCGACCGGCTTGCGCAATTCATTCACGTCAGAAGCGGCATCAAAATGCCGGCAGGAAAGAAAACCATGCTGGAAGCCCGGCTCCGGCGCCGGGTTCTGGCACTGGGTATGGCGTCTTTGGCCGACTATTGCCGTTACCTTTTCGAGAAAGGCGGTCTCGATAAAGAGGCCACGAACCTCATCGATGCCGTTACGACCAATAAAACTGATTTCTTCCGGGAAGCGGAGCATTTTCGTTTTCTGACCGAAAAGGCGGTGCCTGCGCTCCTCGTAGCGAGTGGCGACCTGAGCCGCGCACCCCTCAAGGTCTGGAGCGCAGCCTGCTCGATCGGAGCAGAGCCCTACACGCTGGCGATGGTCCTGTCCGAACTGAACAACGCCATCCGGGGGTTCACCATCCTTGCGACGGACATCTGCTCAGATGTCCTAAAAACAGCAGTGCGCGGGATCTACCCGGCTGGCATGGCCGAGCCCATACCGGCCGAACTCAGGCAGCGTTACCTCCTGCGATCGAAGAGCGCCGCCGAGGATAGCGTCCGCATCGTTCCGGATCTTCGCCGCTGCGTCCGGTTCGGCCGGCTCAATCTCATCGACATGCCCTATGGCGCGGACAACAACATGCATGCGATCTTCTGCAGGAACGCACTCATCTATTTCGATAAGCACACCCAGCGCAAAGTCGCCGGCGAACTCTGCCGCCACCTTCAACCGGGCGGGTATCTGTTTGTCGGTCATTCGGAGACCCTGACTGGATTTGACCTGCCGCTTCAGCAGGTCGCAGCAACAGTTTTCCAGCGACTATAGGTCGATCATGAGCCACCCGATCCGAGCATTGATCATCGACAATTCCGCATCCGTCCGGCGGACCTTGACCGACATCCTCAGCGCCGATCCGGACATCCAGGTCATTGGCGCGGCGTGCGACCCCTATGCGGCGGCGCGAAGGATCGCCCAGGAGGTTCCCGATGTCATTACGCTCGATGTCGAGATGCCACGTATGGACGGCATCACCTTCCTGAAGAAGCTCATGACGCAGCACCCGGTTCCGGTGGTGATGTGTTCGAGCCTGACTGCGGAATGCTCGGCTACCCTGATGCAGGCTCTGGAAGCGGGCGCCGTGGACGTCATCCCCAAACCCCGCGTCGACACGCGGCAGTTCCTTCTGGAATCGAGCGTCCGCATCTGCGACGTGGTCAAGGCTGCGGCGCGCGCCAATCTGAAGCGCCTGCCTCCAAAAGCTGTGCCCTCCCCTGCTGCCAGGCCCAGAACGGAGGCGACTGGAAAAGTCGAAGCACCTTCATCCACGCCCGCGAAGCGCAACGGGCTCCTTCGGAAGGCCGACACCGTTATCTGCATGGGCGCTTCCACCGGTGGAACCGAGTCCCTGCGGGTGGTGCTTGAAGCTTTGCCGGAAAACTCGCCGGGGATCGTTATCGTGCAGCACATGCCGGAGAAGTTCACGGCGGCTTTCGCGAAGCGGCTCGACAGCTTGTGCGCGGTCGAGGTGAAGGAGGCGGAGGACGGCGACGCGGTCTTGCGAGGCAGGGTTCTGATCGCGCCGGGAAACCGGCACACCGAGCTGCAACGCAGGGTCAGCCAGTATTATGTGTCCGTCACGGATGGGCCTCTGGTTTCGCGGCACCGGCCCTCGGTCGACACGCTGTTCCGTTCGGCCGCGCAGTCTGCGGGGCGCAACGCGATCGGCATCCTCATGACAGGGATGGGCGACGACGGCGCGGATGGGCTCCTGGAAATGCGCAACGCCGGAGCGGCCACCGTGGCGCAGGACGAAGCAACGTCGGTGGTGTTTGGCATGCCCAAAGAGGCCATCGAACGCGGCGCGGCGTGCAAAGTCGTTCCTTTGGGGCTGATCGCGGAAGAGATCATGCAAGCGGGGCGCGCCTGAATGCCGAACACATTCGGCGCTATTTCTGCTCGATAACGCCTTCTAAATAGAGCCAACGCCCGCTTTCCCGGATGAAGCGGCTCGCTTCGCGCATCTCATGGGTGCGGCCGCTCGCCTTGTAACGCGCGATGAACTCGACGATGGCCTCGTCCGAGGCCAGGACGTCATGCCGCACCACCTTGAGGCCGGTCCAGCGGCGAGGCGAGGCCGCGAGATCAAGCCCGGCCGGGCGCGTGCGGGGATGCCACGTTGCAAGAAGATAATCCCCAAGTTTCAAGACGTAAGCGGTATAGCGCGAGCGCATGAGCTCTTCGGCATCCGCCGGCATTTCTCCCTGATGACATCTCTGGCAGCATCTCTCATAGGTCTTGAGACTGCCGCAGGGGCAGGGTCCGCGATAGTTCTTCTCGACTTTCATTCCGGCATCGTTTCCTTTTTTGTTTTCAACCTCAGCCCCCAATTCCCTCCGCGCCGTCAAAAATGCTAACATTCGCGAAGACATCGTGTGTTTCGATGCTGAAGTGTCATACGCCTGGCGTAAGAGGCCCGCGCGAGCAGGAGGAAGAAGGCTTCCACCGAAGGCGGCAGATTTCGATAAACGGAGGAGCGCTACCATGAATGATCGCATTCGCGAACTTCTACGCTGGTATGCCGGGGACAATCCCGGAGTTCGGACAAATATCGCCAGGCTGCTCAATCACGGGCGTCTTGGCGGAACCGGCAAGGTCGTCATCCTGCCTGTCGACCAGGGTTTCGAGCACGGCCCGGCGCGCAGCTTTGCAGCCAATCCCGCCGGCTACGATCCCCATTACCATTTCCAGCTCGCCATCGAGGCAGGCTGCAACGGCTACGCCGCACCGCTAGGCTTCATCGAGGCTGCCGTCTCCGATTACACCGGCGACATCCCGCTGATCCTCAAATGCAACAACCATGATGTGCTCCACGACGAGCAGGATCCCCTGTCGGCCGTGACCGCCGGCGTGGACGACGCGCTGCATCTTGGATGTGTCGCCATCGGCTTCACGATCTACCCGGGTTCGAGCCACGCCGCGACCATGTATGAGCAGCTTCGCGAGCTTTCGGCCGAAGCGAAGGCCGCAGGCCTTGCCGTCGTCGTCTGGTCCTATCCGCGCGGCAGCAGCCTTACCAGGGACGGAGAGACAGCGATTGACGTCGTCACCTATGCCGCACAGATTGCGGCCCAGCTCGGCGCGAATATCATAAAAGTGAAGCTCCCGAGCGATAAGATCGAACTCCCGGACGCCAAGAAGGTCTACGACAAGCAGAAGATCCCGATTTCCACTCTTTCGGAGCGCGTCCACCATGTCGTGCAGAGCGCCTTCAACGGGCAGCGGATCGTGATCTTCTCCGGCGGCGCGGCCGCGAGCGACGAGCATGTGTTCGACGAGGCGCGCGCCATTCGCGACGGCGGCGGATTCGGGTCGATCATCGGGCGCAACTCGTTCCAGCGCCAGAAGGAGGATGCCTTGAAGTTCCTCGGGACCGTGATGGGCATTTACGAGGGCTCGATCAAGTAGCTTGTTGGGAAGACCGTTGTTCCGGAGGCGAGCGAAAGAGGCGTGAAGGAGTGCCGCGCATGTTCGCGGCACGGGCGCATGTTTCTCTCCCCTCCTCACACGAATGGAAGCCAAAAAAGGAAGGTTAGCTGATGTTGAAAGGCAAACTACTCATCGCTCAGGGCGGGGGGCCCACCGCGGTCATCAATCAGTCGCTGATCGGCGCTGTCATCGAAGCGGGGAAGATCCCCTCGGTGGATCGCATCTACGGCGCCCATCACGGCGTCCGCGGCATTATCAACGAGGACTTCATCGACCTCACCCTCGAGACGTCCAACAACCTCGAAGCGGTCGGCAATACGCCAGCAGCAGCGCTCGGGTCGACGCGCGACAAGCCGGACGCCAAGTACTGCGAGGAAATCCTGAAGGTTCTGCGCGCGCACGAAATCGGAACCTTCTTCTACACCGGCGGCAATAACTCGTCGGATACGCTCCGCATCCTGCGCGACCAGGCGAAGGCCGCGAACTATCCGCTGCAGTGCGTCCATATCCCGAAGACCATCGACAACGACCTGATGATCAACGACCACACGCCGGGCTATCCGTCGGCGGCTCGTTTCGTCGCGCTGGCCTTCGCCGGCGCGAACCTCGACAACCGGGCATTGCCGGGCGTCTACGTGGCCGTTGTCATGGGCCGCCACGCGGGCTTCCTCACCGCCGCTTCGGCGCTTGCCCGCAAGTACCACGACGACGGGCCGCACCTCATCTATGTACCGGAGCGCACGTTCGACCTCGAAGCGTTCGCGAAAGACGTCAAAGCCGTGTACGACAAGCTCGGCCGTTGCATGGTCGCCGTTTCCGAGGGCGTCCATGACGCCAGCGGCGCGCCGATCGCCACCAAGCTTGCCAAGAGCGTCGAACGCGACGCCCACGGCAACGTGCAGCTGTCGGGCACGGGCGCGCTCGCCGATCTTCTCACCGATTATGTGAAGACCGCGACGAAGATCACCCGCATCCGCGGCGACACCTTCGGCTATCTGCAGCGCTCGTTCCTGGGCTGTGTCTCCGACGTCGATGCCCGCGAGGCCCGCGACGTTGGCGAGAAGGCCGTGCAATTCGCGCATTTCGGCGACGGCAAAGGCAACACCAGCGGATCGGTGACCATCCACCGCATCGGTGACGTATGCGGTCGAGTACCAGCTGAGCCTGCTCGAGGCGATTGCCGGAAAAACCAAGGTCATGGCGGACGAGTTCATCCATGAGAACGGTCACGACGTGACGGACAAGTTGGAGGCATATCTGCGGCCGCTTCTCGGTTCGGACATGCCGGACGTCGCCCGGCTGCGCCCCAACATTGTGCCCAAAATCCTCAAGGCGTGACCTTTTCGCTACCGTCACCGCGCCCTGTTCTTGGACAGGGCGCGTTAAAGCCCTGCCAGCGCACGAATGTGACCGCAGCACAATGCCTGCATGCGATGCTCTTACCGGTGGCTGCATCCTGACGAAGACCAAGACGGGCTTTACGATCCAGCGCGCGAAAAAGGCGCCATCGCTTCGGCGCGGTGTTGGGCGCATTCGCGGCGCCAGTTCTCCGAACACGATTTTCTCAGGATATCAACTCGCCTCGCGGAACCGCTCCGCCGCCTGCAAATCCACCGACACGAGCTGGCTGATGCCCTTCTCCTGCATGGTCACGCCGAACAGCCGGTTCATGCGGCTCATGGTCATCGGGTGATGGGTGATGACGAGGAAGCGCGTGTCGGTCGTGCGCGACATCTCCTCCATCATCGCGCAGAAGCGGTCCACGTTGCTGTCGTCGAGAGGCGCGTCCACCTCGTCGAGTACGCAGATCGGCGACGGGTTCGTGAGGAACACCGCGAAGATCAGCGCGAGCGCCGTCAACGCCTTCTCACCGCCTGAGAGCAGCGTCAGCACCTGAGGCTTCTTGCCGGGGGGCCGGCAGAAAATTTCGAGGCCGCTTTCCAGCGGGTCGTCGCTTTCGATGAGCTGGAGATGCGCCTCGCCGCCCGCGAACAGCACCTTGAACAGCCGCTCGAAATGAGCCTGCACGGTGTCGAAGGCCTCGAGCAGGCGCCTGCGGCCTTCCTTGTTAAGGTTCGCGATGCCGGTGCGCAGCTTGGCGATGGCGTCGGTCAGATCGGCGCGCTCCTTCTCCATGCCGTCGAACTCGCCGCCGAGCTGAGCCGCCTCTTCTTCAGCGCGCAAGTTCACGCCGCCAAGGCGCTCGCGCTCTGCTTTGAGTTTGACGATGTTCTGCTCGATGTCGTGGGCCGCAGGCAGATCGGAGGCTTCGTCCAGCCCGACGCTTTGCAGCAAATCGGCGGGCTGGCACTCAAAATTGTCGCGGATCATGGTTGCGTATTCGGTGCGGCGCTCGCGGGCCGCTTCGAGCCGCGCCTCGATCCGCGCCCGCGTCTCGCGCGCCGATGACAGGCCGGACTGAGAATCGCGCAAAGCCTTGTCCGCCTCGCGGAGCGCGTTCGTCGCCTCGGCAAGCTTGTCAGCCGCGCCTTTGCGGGCCGCCTCGGCTTGCCCGATTTCATTCAGGATCTTGGCGCGGCGCTCCGCAATCTTCGCGGGGAGGTCCGCCAGCGATGAAAGCTCGGTCTTGATGCCGCCGAGCCGCTCGTCGAGGCTCGCCATTTGCGCGCTGGCGCTCTTTGTGCGCTGCAGCCAGCGAAGGCGCTCCTCGTTGATCGATTTCAGCCGGTACTGCCGACTGCGAACGTCGCGCTCGATGCCGTCCAGCGCCGCCTTCGCCTCGGTGTAGCCGTTGCGCTTGAAGCCCGCCTGCTTCTTCAGTTTCTCAAGCTCGGCTTCGGCGTGATCGACGGCGCGCGCGGAAGCGAGCAATTCTTCGGCATGCTCGCGAGCCGCCTCGGCCTCTTCCCTTGCATAAGCTGCCCGCTCGCGAGCCTCTTCAAGGCTTTGCAGCTTGTTCGCCTGCTCCATCGCGGCGCGCTCAGCCTGCGAGAAGGATGCGCGCTTCTGGGCCAAGGCCGATTGCGCGGCGCGCGCCGCATCGCGAAGGCGCTTTTCGGTTGCTTGCGCTTCCGAGGCGGCAGCCTGGGCCGTCTGGCGCTCGGCATCGGCGCGGTCGGCCGTCTCCCGCAAGTCATCGAGCTGAGCCTCAAGGCCGGTCAGCCGATTGCGCTCGGCGAGACGGCGGGCGGCGGCGCTCGGCGCATGCGCGGCGGACACAAACCCGTCCCAGCGCCAGAGATCGCCCTCTCTGCTCACGAGCCGCTGGCCAGGGCTCAGGCGATCTTTCAGCCGGTCGCCATCCTGCTCTGGAGGCGACGACGCCGATTTGCGCGAGCCTGCGGGATAGCTCAAGCGGTCCGCGCACATAGGCCGAAAGTGGCTCCGCGCTCTCAGCCAGGGCCGGATCGCCGGCAACGTCGTTAATCAGCGTCCAGCGTGTTGGCGAAGCCTGATCGGCGGTCACGTCGAGATCGTCGCCAAGGGCAGCGCCAAGAGCGATTTCAAAGCCGGGCGAAACCGCGATCTGGTCGACGATGGGCTTGAACCGACCTGCATCGCTAGGCTTCAAGAGCTTGATGAGCGTGGCGACCTCGGTCTCGAGGCTTTTCGCCTTGAGGCGCGCGGCTTGCGCAGCATCCCGCGTGTCCTTTTCACGGGTGCGGGAATGTGCGACCGCTTCCTCGGCCCGCGAGAATGTTCCCTTCCAGCGTTTCGAGTTGAGTCTTCGAGCATCGCCACGTCTTCGCGCAGCGCTTCGACGGGCGAGGACGCGCGCCGTTTTTCGTCCGCAGTTCCGCGACCTGCCGCGCATTCGGCTTCCTGGGCCGCGAACCGGCCAGCGCGCGCGCCGTGCTCGGAAATCTGCGTTTCAGCTGGCGGCGTTCCGCGCGAAGCTCGGCGACCTTCGCCGTCAGCGCCGAAACGCCGCCGCCTCGGCCTTCGCTCAATGCCGCAAGCGCGACTTCCGCCCGCTCGGAGGCTTCTTCACGCGCCTCGGAACCGTCGCCCTGCGCCCTGATCGCCTCTTCCTCGCGGTCGAACCGCGCCAGAAGCTCCCGCGCC
Organism: uncultured Alphaproteobacteria bacterium; assembly: GCA_963829495.1. Lineage (GTDB taxonomy): Bacteria > Pseudomonadota > Alphaproteobacteria > Rhizobiales > Rhodomicrobiaceae > Rhodomicrobium. The sequence goes on along the minus strand of CAWHIT010000007.1, from coordinate 239,378 downwards.
TCTGCGATCGCGGCATCTTCGCGCTCGGCGTCCTGCTGGATTTGCTCGACCGCGCCTTCAACTCGCCTTCGCGCTCCTTGCGCGGGCTTCTTCGCGGTCGAGCGTCTCCCGCTCCACCTGGATGCGATGCAAGACCGCCGCGCGGTCGCTTCCTCGTCACGGAGCGGCTGCAGGCATCCGCCGCCTCGGTCTGGGTGCGCAGCGCCGACGCCTCGGCTTGCGTGAACTGGCCAACCGCACGCAAGATTCGAGAAGCTGCGCCTCCTCCGACTGCACGGCCGCATTGGCCGATGCGTAATGCTGATGATGCTGGATCGCTTCGAGCTTGCGAAGCTCCGCCGTCAATTCCTTATATTTTTGGCCTGCCGCGCCTGCCGCCGGAAATTCGCAAGCTGCGAGCCGATCTGCCCGATCACGTCCTTGAGGCGTTCGAGATTGGCTTCTGCGGCCTTCAGGCGCAGCTCGGCCTCGTGGCGGCGGCTGTACAGCCCGGCGATGCCGGCCGCGTCTTCCAGGATGCGGCGGCGCTCCTGCGGCTTCGCGTTGATGAGCTGGCCGATCTGGCCCTGCTGCACGAGCGCCTGGCTTCGCGCGCCGGTGGCGGCGTCGGCGAAGAGGATTTGCACGTCCTTGGCGCGCACTTCCTTGCCGTTCACCTTATAGATGGAACCGGCGTCGCGCTGGATGCGGCGGGAAATTTCCAGGACATCGGCATCGTTGAAAGCGGCGGGCGCGGTGCGCTTTGAGTTGTCGATGGCGACCATCACCTCGGCCATGTTGCGGGCTGGCCGCCTGTCGGTGCCCGCGAATATGACGTCGTCCATGGCAGACGCGCGCATGCTCTTGTAGGATGTTTCGCCCATCACCCAGCGCAGCGCTTCGAGAAGATTGGATTTGCCGCAGCCGTTGGGGCCGACGACGCCCGTGAGCCCGGGCCCGATCAAAAGCTCGGTCGGCTCCACGAAGGATTTAAAGCCGAGAAGCCTTAGCCGTGTGATTTGCACAAGTCCGCCCTTCCGTTCGACCGCCCGCGATCCAAGCTCCTGGCCAATCGTCAGCGGATGCGCGTCAGGCTGACCCGAAGACCATCGGATCAGTAATGCTTCAATTCGCAAAGCCCGCAGCAAGTCGGTCGGGCCCTAAATCCGTGAATTTCACAAGATTATGACGTCAGCCGGGATTTACGACGTCTACCGGCACCGTTTCCCTCCTCGGCTGCGTGAATAAATCTTCCGGCCCGCGGTCTATAAAAGATACATAAGCCCTCAAGGTACCCAGGGCTAACCTCGCTAGAGCCAATATGTCTGTCTATTCTGTTTTTTTCACGTCAGAAATGGATGCGGCAGCCCGGAAGCCGAGCCGCCGCACAATTTCTATCGCCACGTCTATTGCGTGCTCAGGTAAGGCTTCATCGCCTCGGCGAACGCCGCCAGAGTGGGGACGCCATCAAAAATCTTTCCGTTGATGAAGAACGTGGGCGTTCCCTTCACACCCTCTTTCTCTCCCCGGGCACGGACAGCGAGAACCTTCTTCTGAAGCGCTTCGTCATCGATGCATTTCTCGAAATCCGCATCAGTCAGACCGGCCTGTTTGGCGTAGAGCTTCAGCGGCTGCATAGCATCTTCCTTGAAGCCCCAATCCTCCTGCCTCGAGAAAAGCAGATCCGTGAAGGCAAAAAAGCGGCTTGGGTCGACGCAGCGGGCGAGCACGGAGCCTGCTAGCGCGGCATTGTTCAGAGGAAACTCGCGCTCGATGTAGCGTACCTTGCCCGTGTCGATGTATTCCGACTTCAGGGCCGGCATCACATCCCGATGGAAATGCGCGCAATGAGGACAGGTCAAGGACGAATACTCCACGATGGTCACCGGAGCGTCTTCCTTGCCCAGCGCCATGTCGGGCAGCGCGCTCTCAGCAACTGCGGGAGCAGCCTCTTTTGCCGGCGCAGCCTGGTCTTCCGCGGCAATCGCCATTTGGAGACCCACGCGATTCCCGCTGACCCAAAACGGGTTGAAAGCCAAAAGGGCCACGAGAGCTATCGCTCCGGGCGCGAAAAAAGCGATCCTTAAATTCCTGTACACAGGCCTCTCCCAGCTAAATTCATTTGCGTTGTTGTGGAGCGCCAAAAAGCAAATTTCAAGTCGGCTCAGCGCGGCGGTAGGGATCTCAGCCTGAACATCCACGGGCTTTTACACCACGGGCCATCCGCGCCAGGGCCGCGCTCAGGCGATCTTCGGGCTTGGGCTGCTCTTCTTTCACAGGTACGGGCTTCGCGGTGCGCGTCTTTGCGGCTGGCTTGTTGAACACGGGATCTTGCACAACGCGCAAACCGGACACCGCTCTGAAGCCCAGCGCCTGGTTGATTCGCTCGATAAGCTGCGGCGTGCAATATTGCACTTCGAGTGCCTTGACGGGATCGACCTTCAAATGAAGCACCGAGGGCGCGGCCTTTCCCGCTGACTTGGGATCTGGCGCGGTTTTCGTCAGCTTTGCGGGGCACGTGTAACCCGCGAGCGAGGGACCGGCTATCGCCGCCCACTCAGAGACAAGCTCAGCCAGAACCGTGCCGCCCCTGCTCAATGTCTTGCCGGCAATGGGCGCTACGAAGCGTCCGACCGACACTGGGCCAGTGTGAGCGCCCGCCGATTGCGTTGAACCGATGCTCTTGCCTTGATCGTGGAAGACCGCCATAGCTTGCCGGATGGCCGATTCGACGCCCGCTAGAAAGGCGATGACCCCGACTCTTCGCGAAATCCTGATACGTGATGCCCGGTAAGCACACTTCCTCGCCGCACTTCGCCCCCGCAGATTTTCAGCGCGCACTGTTGGCCTGGTATGATGGGGCGCGGCGTGATCTCCCCTGGCGCGCGCGACCGGGAGAAAAGGCGGATCCTTACAGGGTCTGGCTTTCCGAGATCATGCTGCAGCAGACCACGGTTAAAGCCGTCATTCCTTATTTCGAGACCTTTATGGCGAGATGGCCAGCGGCGGACGCGTTGGCGGCTGCGTCACGAGACGAGGTTCTCGCCGCCTGGGCGGGGCTTGGCTATTACTCGCGAGCGAGAAACCTTTATGCCTGTGCGCAAGCCGTCGCCCGCGATGGCTTTCCCACCAGTGAGGCGGGTTTGCGCACTCTTCCGGGCGTCGGGGCGTATACGGCAGCGGCTATTGCCGCCATCGCCTTCGATGAGTCCGCTGCTGTCGTCGATGGAAATGTGGAGCGGGTGATTGCGCGGCTGTTCGCGGTCGAGCAGCCTCTGCCGTCGGCAAAACCGGCGATCCGTCGCCTGGCGGCGGCGCTCACGCCTTCGAAGCGGCCGGGCGACCATGCACAGGCAATGATGGACCTTGGCGCCACACTTTGCACGCCGCGCTCGCCCTCCTGCCTCGTCTGCCCGGTTCGAAGTTTTTGCACCGCCTCGAATCGCGGCGGCGCCGAGCGCTTTCCTCTCAAATCAGCACGAGCAGACCGGCCGATTCGCCGTGGCGACGCTTTCGTGATCGTGCGCGCCCAACGAGGTACACCGCATATTCTACTGCGGCGGCGCACAGACAAAGGGCTGCTCGGTGGCATGATGGAAGTGCCTTGCTCCGAGTGGGTGGCGGATTTGGATGTCGCGGGGCATTCGGCCCCTCATGAAGCCCCTGCACGTTCACCGCGGCCCAATGGGAATTGGAAAGAGGCGCAAAGCGTCAAGCACACCTTTACGCACTTCCATTTGGAGATGCGAGTGCTTGCGGGCCGCTACGACGCGGTAACGGCAGAGGCCGAAGCTTTCGGCGGCGAATGGGCAGCGCTTGCAAATCTATCGGCCTTCGCGCTTCCTGCTGTCATGAAAAAAGCGGTCGACGCTGGCCTGGAAGCGCTGGGCATTGAACGCTTTAGCGGTCAAGCCCCGGGCAAAGCCTCAAGGAGAGCAGCCAGCGTCTCGACGGTCGAGCGGTCGGCGCGGCCATCGACGAGGGCGGGCCGAAAGTGACGCTGGAAGGCGGAAACCACGATTCTGGTGTGCTCATCGAAATCGCCGGTGGCATCGATCCCATAGCCGTAGATCCGGAGATCCCTCTGTAGCGACAGGACGCTATCGCCGCCGTCGCCCTCTTCGAGACTTTTGCCAGCGGAGATCGCGGCGGGCTCGACCCAATGGCCCACACCCGCGAGGGCCAGCCTCGCCCAATCGAACTTCTCGCCCGGATCGATCTTGCGGCGCGGAGCCACATCCGAATGGGCCAGGACGCGGCGACCCGCAATTGCATGGCGGTCAACGATGTCCAGGCAGAGGGCTTCAACCGCCGCCATCTGATCCTGCGGAAAATCGGGATAACCGCCATCATGCCCCGGATTGTGGATCTCGATCCCGATCGAGCAGGAATTGATGTCCTCGATGCCTTGCCAGCGAGAGACGCCCGCGTGCCACGCGCGATGAGCCTCGGGAACCATCTGGGTAATCGCGCCATCTTCGTCCACGACGTAGTGGCACGACACGCCTGACTGGGGGGATGCGAGGCAACGGATTGCGTCCTCGCAGGATGGCATCCCTGTGTAATGCAGAATGAGCATGTCGGGCCGGATGCAATTGCACCGTTCGCCGAAATTCGTGCTCGGCACAATGTTCGAAACGCACGGAGAATCAGGAACAAAAGGTGGGGGGTACAGCTTCGAGGTCATAGCCAAGCTAATTGCGCAGGTTGAAGATTTAGGCAAGAGCAGAACGCGAACGCGGTGGGTGCTCGGTCAACCGACTTCGCCGGGCAAGCTTTGTTGGTTGCTCGCTTTACAGCAAAAGTCCCGCATGAGCCGCAGCCCACGATCAAGGTCGTTTTGGGGTTTCCCTGCTTTCAGGATGGTCGGAGCGAGAGGATTTGAACCTCCGACCCCCGGTCCCCCAGACCGGTGCGCTAACCGGGCTGCGCTACGCTCCGTTGCGGGCACTTTGCGAGCAATCGCAGCGCCCGTCAAGACTTGTCACTGACCTAACTCACATATTCAGCTTTGCGGCCCCGCTTAGGACGAGGCCACGCGTTTTTTGGCGGGAGCCTTTAGTGGGGCTGCCTTCTTAGCGGCCGGCGCGCGCTTCGCAGATGCAGGTGGAGGCGCAGGCTTGGAAAGAGCGGCATTGATCCGGTCTTTCATGATGTTGCTGGCCTTGAACACGATAACGCGGCGAGGCGTTATCGGAACGATTTCGCCTGTTTTCGGATTGCGGCCCACGCGCTCTGACTTCTGACGGAGCCCAAAGGACCCGAATGAAGAAAGCTTTATGGGCTCTCCGCGCTCCAGAGCGTAGACGATTTGCTTTAGGACCGCCTCAACAAGCTCAGCCGCCTCGTTGCGAGGTAAACTAACTTTCTCAAAGACCGCCTCAGCTAGGTCAGCCCGTGTCAGTGTTTTTCCGTTGAGCGCCATAACGCGCTATGTCCCTCCCCAAAGAACGAAGCGCAGACAAGCTTAATGCCGTACATGCATTATAGCAAATACTAATCTTGGAAAAATCCCTTTGGAAACAACTTTTTTGGGTAAGAATGACGCAGTCTGCCCAGTCGTTTATTCAGTGTTGTGCATTTCCTCAAGCTACCACCGCAAGAGATTCGCTCCCCAGGTGAAGCCGCCCCCCATTGCTTCCAGGAGGATGAGATCGCCCTTTTTGATCCTGCCGTCATTGACAGCCGTCGCGAGCGCGAGTGGGATCGATGCTGCGGACGTATTTCCGTGTTTGTCCAGAGTGACAACCACTTTTTCCTCAGCAATTCCAACCTTTTTCGCTGTTCCGTCGAGAATTCGCTTGTTGGCCTGGTGGGGAATGAACCAGTCGATGTCCCTGGGCGTCAGATTATGAGCCTGCAGCGTCTTCTCCACGACCCCGGAGATGGCATTGACCGCAAAGCGGAAGACTTCCTTGCCTTGCATCCGCAAATGGCCGACGGTTTGCGTCGAAGATGGGCCGCCATCGACATAGAGCTTATCCCTGTGACGCCCGTCGGAGAACAGCATGGAGCCGATGATACAGCGCTCACGCATTGGGTCGTTCACTGGCTGAGCCTCAAGAACGACGGCGCCAGCCCCGTCCCCAAACAGAACGCAGGTGCCCCTGTCCTCCCAGTCCAGGATTCTCGAGAAGACCTCGGCCCCGATGACGAGAGCCCGCTTGCCCTGCCCCAGGCGCAGGAAATTATCGGCCACGTTCATCGCATAAACGAACCCGGAGCAGACCGCCTGTACATCGAAGGCGAAACCGCGCGTCATGCCAAGTTCCGCCTGTATGGTGGCGGCCGTCGCCGGGAAGGTGTTGTCCGGTGTGGACGTCGCCAGAACAATAAAATCGATGCTGTCGGCATCGACATTTGCGTCCTTGAGGGCTGCGATTGCTGCGGCGATCCCGAGGTCGGACGTTTTCTCGCCCTCGGCTGCGATGTGGCGGGATTCTATCCCCGACCGCTCCGTGATCCATTCGTCGGTCGTGTCGACCATTTGGGCGAGATCATGATTGGTGAGGACTCTGCGGGGGAGATAGGCCCCGCAGCCAAGAACTACGGATCGGGTTTCTGTCACTGAGCGGCTGCTTTCAAGGCTCGTGCTGGTTTGGTCTGCAGCGCGTCGTGAAAACGTTCGATATCATGCCGAATGTTCTCAACGAGCCCGCTGGCTGCCATGTCGTAGCCTAGGTCGATGGCGCTTGCAAAGCCTACCGAGTCTGCGCCCCCATGACTTTTTATTACAAGACCGTTCAAACCAAGAAACATTCCACCGTTCATTTTGCGCGTGTCCATCTTGGCGCGCAGCGCCTGGAAGGCCCCTTGCGCCAAAACAGCCCCCATGCGCGCGAGCAGCGAACGGTTCATTGCGGCTCTGAGATACGAACCGATCTGCTTTGCTGTGCCTTCGGCGGTTTTCAGCGCGATATTGCCGCTGAACCCTTCCGTCACAACCACATCGACAATGCCCTTGCCCAGATCGTCTCCCTCGATGAAACCGCGGTAATCGATGGGCAGGCTTGGATTTTTGAGAGCGGCGGAGGCGGCCTTGATCTCGTCGAGGCCCTTAACTTCTTCCGCGCCGATATTCAAAAGACCCACGCTCGGCTTTTCTACCGAGAACAGGGCGCGGGCGAGCGCGGCCCCCATGCCTGCGCAATCGACGAGCGAACGCGCATCCGCCCCGACATTTGCGCCGACATCGAGAACAACGCTTTCGCTTGTCAGCGTGGGCCATAGCGCCGCAATTGCGGGCCTGTCGATCCCTGGCAGCATCCGCAAGCAGAACTTCGCCATCGCCATGAGCGCGCCCGTATTGCCCGCTGAAATAGCAACCTGCGCCTCACCCTTCTTCACCGCATCGAGCGCAAGCCACATGCTGCTCTTCCAGCGGCCATGACGCAGCGCTTGGCTCGGCTTTTCGTCCATGGCCACGGCGACGTCGGTGTGCACGATCTTACTGACGCTTGCGAGCGGCGAACCCTCAGACATGTGCGCGCGGATCTCGGATTCGCGCCCAAATATGATGTAATGGGTATCGGGATGCCGGATAAGCGAAAGCGCCGCAGCCGGAATGATCACGGACGGGCCAAAATCTCCCCCCATCGCGTCGAGCGCAATTGTAACTGGCGACCCCATGCTTAAAACCAGAAAGCCCGCAGGCGTTTAGAGCGCTTGCTCAGTAGCAGCGCCGACTGAGCAAAGAACATACTGGATAAAGGTTTTGTGACAACGAAAAAGATTGCGGCCAAAGAACCTGCGGCTTCTCACCCTTCATCCGGCTTCTTTTGCCGCAGCCTCGCCAGTTCCGCAAACGGAGTCACACGCGGCTCTTTCTCAGCCACATCCCACGAAAACGTATCGCCTGCATTTCGCGGATAGGGATCGAGCGAGACGGAAAAAAGTTCACTTAGAAACTCGCCCATCAAAATCCGGCCTCCAACAATCGGCTCGGGAGGATCTTTCTCGAATGAGGGAGCCTCTTGGCCGCTCTCCTCGATCGTCTCTTGCGGCCAGAACTCGACACTGAAACTCTCCTCTATAGCAGCCGGAACGGCGCTCAAATCGACGACGCTGGCCTGCACAGCGTCAGCCTGCAGCGTCCCCGTGACCCTGAATTTTCCGGCGGACACCGGCAAAACCTTTAGCTGCGCCTTGAAGCTTTTGACATCCTCAACCTCGGCATAGCGCTTCAGCGTGTCGAGTTCATGACTGTTGGCCTCATACGACAGGCTCAACGGCGCATGAACCGAGTGGACATCGATGAACCATTGCAGCGGAGGGTTGCTCATGGGCGCCTCTCAATGCCGTCACACGGCTTGTTTCAACCCATATATTTCGGGAAAATTGAGATGCCCTTGCAGGAGCAGGTTCAGGGGCATTTCCCCGATGTTCTTGATGGCCTGGAAGATATAGGAGGCGAGTTCGTCCGCGGCCACATTTGCGTTTTCATCGCCGGACTGGAAGCTTTTCCAGATCGCCTCGGCCAGCGCCGGCCTGTTTTTCTGTTCGACGGCGTTCGCATAGACAACAAGCTGGCGATAAAAAAGATCGGCGATTTTCCGGACTTCCTGCGCGACGTAAACATCCGAGATGCCCAGGTCGCGCACCATACTATCCATCTCGCGCACAAAGGCCTCGATGATTTCCTTGCCGAGAAGCTTCCCCTCGTTCGCGCCCAGCTTCAGGTTCTGCATGACGATGAACATATGGATGACAAGCATGTCGAAACGTCCCGATAATGTATCGGGCACACCGCAACGCACGTAAAAAACCGGATTGCGCGATTGCGCAACTATCGAATCGTATATCTTCTCAGCTGCCTCACGGCGAGCTGCGCGTTCTGCAAACCAGCGGAACATTGTGCGGCCTGAACTCCAGTTATGCGCTAATGGGCGACTGTACCTTATAAAGCCTTAATCGCATCCGAAAAGTTTGCCATTGTGTTGCGGCAAAGTTAGGTCACGAACCGAAGCGCGGGTAGCAAACATCAAATTTGGGGGCGAAATGTCAAGTCAATCCTGTAGGGGTTTGGGACCGAAGCGCTCGCAGGCAGGTCGTGGCCGCGCCCCGTTGCGCTCCGCCGTTATTATTGCGGGTTGCCTCGTTTTGGCGGGCTGCGGAGGCAACGTCATCCGGCAAGGCCATCAGTTCCAGGAAGAGGACCTGAACCAGGTCCGCGAGGGAATGAGCAAGGAGCAGGTTACCCTTGCGCTCGGGACGCCGGACACACAGTCGGCGGTTAGCGGCGGCGCCTACTATTACATCTCGACGACAGCCGTGCAGTCCATGGCGTTCATGTCTCCGTCGGTGACCGACAGGCACGTGGTCGCGATCTATTTCAGCAACAAGGACCGCGTCGAAAAGATTGCGCATTACGGCTTGAAGGACGGTCAGGTGGTCGATTTCGTCTCCCGCGAAACGCCCTCCTACACGCGCGACCAGGGCCTGTTGAAAGAGATTTTCCGCAACATCGGCGCCACTCCCTCTATCCCAGGCATGAACAGAGGCGGCTAAGCCGCTCCTATGCTCATCTGGCAAACGGATGCGGCTCGATCATCACGGCTAGAGTGCGTCCGGAAAAGTGCGAAGCGGTTTTCCGATAAGACGCACGACAAAACAAAAACTTAGAGCCCGCTTTTGATTCCATCAAAAGCGGATAGGCTCTAAGCGAAGCGGGAGCCGGAAAGTTAGGCGATTTAACTTGCTTCGATCCCGGATAAGGTTTGCGCGTTTCGGAACTTGATTACCCACCATCTAGAGTTCGGCTTATTCGAACCGTAAGCAAGCATGCGCCAAAACGTAAGCCACGATCATGGTAAATGGCTCGTTGCCGAGCCGAAAAGGCGTTTACGATTGGATGGTTAATTTCGGCGGGACTGATTTGTTTCCGGTCCAAATACGCTTGAATAAGCTTAAAAATGCGTATATCCGGACCGGGCGACGCCTACGGGCCGCGGTAGGCAGGCGGTTCTAACGCGTTGAAAATGAATAGCTTTATTGCCGTTGCTCGGCCCCATTAAATGGAATTTAATGACGGAATTTTTCCCTTTACTGGGACGCGATAAAATCCGTTAAACATATTACGGCCACCCATGTTAACCATCAACGCGTCTCTTGCAGCCGCGACGCGCCGGTTGGCAGCGCTTCCCTTTCGTATTTTTCCTATTAAATTCAATGCGTTATCGAGCTTAACCCCGCGGTAAGGCGCTTTTTCTTAGAACTCTCGGGCGATGCGGATGCCGAACGAAAGCACAGCCGGGGGAGTCCGAGCGAATGGACCATTTGCAACGTGCACACCAAAAGTTGGTTGGGTTGGAGGCCAAATTCCCGTGCGGCGGGCAAGCCGGCGGAGATAACGGTGCAATCAAGTTCCGGGATCACGGCGGCGGCGATCCGTTGGCGCGTCCGGCAAACTCTGGTTGGAAGGGACGCACCCCATTCGGTGACCGGTAGTTAGCGCGTCCTGATGATCAGCCCCTCGGGCCCGTTCTCAACGCTAAGCCCGTGCCCCTCGGCCATCGCCGCGAGCCGCTCTGGCCCTCCCGGAAAATCGAAGCCGATCTCCGCGCTGCGGGGGTTCACCGACTTCAAGTCCCAGTTTTGCACGCCAGGAACGCTTTGCAGGCGCGAGCGGATGGACTGCCACTCCTTGAGCCCGGAGAATTCCGCGATGACCTGAAGCGACACGAGCCCCTCCGCCGGGGCGGCCTCGCGAGGCTCATGGCTGGCGGCGGCCGCGCTTGCAACCGGCGATGAGCCGCGCGTCAGCTTCCAGCGCTGCTCGACCGTCTCGACAGCGAGGCGCGCCGCCGACTGCACAGCGGTCTCGTCGATACCGTCCCTCGCTTTCACTTTGCGCTGCAGGGAGAACAGGCCAAGCGCATCGTTTCCGACAAGTTTGAGCGTCATGCTGTCGCCGCCGCCGTCAATTTCAGCCAGCGCCAGGAGAACGTAGCTGGTCTTGTATTGCGATTTCAGCGTTTCCACGCTGGACGCCGGATTGGCGAAGTAGGCTTTCGCGATCCCCGCGGTGAGATCGCCTCGCGTAGGCGCAAGCTTCGCCGGCACCGTCGCATGAACGAGATCAAGACCGGCGAGAGCGTTTCGCCATGGGTTGCGGTCCGTGGTCATCGCCGTACCGTCCTCCACGAAGACGGGCACGATGAGAATTTCCGGACCGCGCTCGACGATGGGGTGCACGCCATATTGGCGAAGAAGCCCTGTGATCGCGCGCTCGGAAAACGCAATCCCGAAAGTTGCAACGTAGGAGGTTCCAGTAACCCCCTCTCCCCGGATTTCGATGTCCGAGACGAGCCTTTCGATCTCCTCGGGGGATACAGCCGGAACGCGCGCCGCGCTCTTGAAGTCCGACAGGCGCGAAACGAGCAAGCGGAAGGCGCGCGTCTCGGCGGATTGGGTCGCAAGCTTCTTGGCCTCCACCGCGTTGACCGCCTCTGCTGCGGCGGTCACATTGGCCACCGTGAAGAGGCCCGGCGCCTTTTGCTGCGCAAAGGCTGGCGCGCACAGGATCGCAAGCGCTGCCATCGCGCCCGCAAATATCTTCGCTACGTCCGTCGTCGCCATGGATTGAACTCCCCGCTCGTCAGGCCGGTGGCGCTTGCGTAGAATGCGCGCTAAATGATAGCCCCTCTTTAAAACGTGTCCCGAGGCCCCGCAAGTCTTCGCCGGTCTCGTTCCCAAGCGTTTCACGGCAGGTAGCATGACTAAAGAATCAAAAGGCTCCTATGCAGCGGCAGGGGTGGACATCGACGCGGGCGAGGCGCTTGTCGAGCGGATAAAGCCGTTTGCCAAGGCAACCGCGCGCCCAGGCACAACGGCAGCGCTCGGCGGATTTGGCGCGCTTTTCGACCTGAAGGCAGCCGGCTTTCGCGATCCCATCCTCGTGGCGTCGAACGACGGCGTCGGAACGAAGCTTAAAATTGCCATCGAGACGGGCCTCCACGACACGATCGGCATCGACCTTGTCGCGATGTGCGCGAACGACGTTGTCGTGCAGGGCGCCCAGCCGCTTTTCTTCCTCGACTATTTCGCGTGCGGGAAGCTCGATGTGGAGAGTGCCGCACGTATCGTGAAAGGGATCGCGGAAGGTTGCGCGCAGGCCGGTGCGGCGCTGATCGGCGGCGAGACGGCCGAGATGCCGGGCATGTATGCCGAAGACGACTATGATCTCGCAGGCTTTTGCGTCGGCGCGGCCGAACGAGACGCGCTGCTGCCGCGCGAAGGCGTTGCGGAAGGCGATGTTATTCTCGGCGTGGCCTCTTCGGGGGTGCACTCCAACGGCTTCTCCCTTGTCCGCAAGATCGTGCGGGATTGCGGACTTTCCTGGAAAGATCCGGCGCCGTTCGAGCCCTCTCTTTCGCTTGGAGAGGCGCTGATCTCCCCCACGCGCATTTATGTAAAGGCCGCGCTCGCCGCGCATCAAACCGGGCGGGTGAAGGCTTTCGCGCATATCACCGGCGGCGGACTGCCTGGAAACGTTCCCCGCGTGCTGCCTCCTGACGCGCGTATCAACATCGATCTCGGCGCCATTCCCTGCCAGCCGGTTTTCCACTGGCTCGCGAAGGCCGGACATGTTGAAGAGGCCGAGATGCTGCGCACCTTCAATTGCGGCGTCGGCTTCGTCGCCGTCGTCGCTCCGCATGACGCGACTGCGATCACCGCTTGCCTTGACGGACATGGCGAGAAGGCCTTCCCGATCGGCATTATCGAGCGGCGCGGAGACGATTCGCCCGCCGTCCGCTTCAGCGGCAAGCTTGGGGCTTCCGCATGACCATTCGCAAGCGTGTCGGCGTGCTCATTTCCGGGCGCGGCAGCAATCTGGCTTCGCTGATCGAGGCTGCGCGCGCGCCGGATTACCCCGCGGAGATCGTGCTGGTCCTGTCCAACAAGGCCGATGCCTTCGGCCTTGTTCGGGCGCAAGAAGCGGGCATCCAAACGCGCGTCATCAGCCATAAGGGTTTCGCGGGCCGGGAAGCGTTCGACGCGGCGATTACCGAGGCGCTCAAGGAAGCGCGCGTGGATCTCGTCTGCAATGCGGGCTTCATGCGGCTTCATTCGGCGGCTTTCGTGCGCGAGTGGTCGGGGCGGCAACTCAACATCCACCCTTCCCTTCTGCCTGCCTTTCGCGGCCTTCGGCCGCAGGCGCGTGCCCTGGAAGCGGGCGTGCGCGTTTCCGGTGCGACGGTTCATTTCGTGAGCGAAGAGATGGACGCAGGCCCGATCATCGCGCAAGGCGCCGTCCCGGTTCTGCCGGAGGACACCGAAGAAGCCCTCTCGGCCCGAATCCTCGGCATGGAGCACAGGCTTTATCCGCTGGCGTTGCGGCTTGTGGCGAGCGGCGCGGCGTGGCTGGAAAATGGCCGCGTGGAGTTCGCAAGCGCCCGTCTCAGTCCGTCGCTTTGGCCTCAAGCGTAGCGGCGCCACTTTCTTCCCCCTCATCCTGTCCTTCTCCCGGCGAACTCGCCTCGGCGAGTTCGCAACCCAACATGACCGCAAGCGGATGCGGCAGGGGAGAAGGAACGCCGTGGCAACCGGCACAGCCTACTCCCTCTCCCCTCGCGGGAGAGGGCTGGGGTGAGGGGCCCATAGAGTCCTTTTCCCAAAACCGGTGGTGCCACTCCAGCACTTTCGGGTTCATGAGCCAAAACCAGAGCGGCGGTACAAGCGCGATCAGCAGCATGGCCGGATAGCCGAACGGCAGTTGCGGAGCCTCCGCCTCATCATAGTGCCTAAGCGCGGGAAACCGGCGCATAGGGTGTTTGTGATGATCCGAATGGCGCTGCAAATTGATGAGGAAGTAGTTCGTAAGGCGGTGCGACGCGTTCCATGAATGGTGCGGCTGCACCGGCTCATATCGTCCGAGGCCGAGCGGACGCCGCATCAATCCATAATGCTCGACATAGTTGATATTCTCCAGAAGGAGGATCGCGACGAAAGCCTGCAGACCAAAGAGCTTCACGCCTAACCAACCCGCCAGCGCATAAGCCACTGCAAAGTAAACGGTATATGCGAAGGCATAGCGCCACAACGCGTTAGACCTGTCCCACAGCGAAAGCTTGCGCCGCTCGAGCCGCCTTCGCTGGATGTGCCACGCGGAGAACAGGGTTCCGAACACGGCGCGCGGAAAATGCCGGTAGAAGCTTTCGCCGAACCGCGCGGTCACCGGATCTTTCGGCGTCGCCACATTCACGTGATGGCCCGCAATGTGCTCGATGCAGAAATGGCCGTAGAGTGTGGATGTCATCAGGATTTCCGCCAGGGCGCGCTCGAAGCGGTTCGCCTGATGCATCATCTCGTGAGCGTAGGTAATGCCGATCCCGCCCGTGATAAGGCCGGCGCTGACCGCGGCGGTCAGAAGCTCGTTTTCACTCAACCGATCCGTGCCCGCGACCGCGATAAGGCTGAAGATGATCGCGAACTGGATTGGAACCCAGGCCCAGGTAATGGCCCGGTACCAGAAATAGTCGCCGCCGCTTTCCTCGCTCGCATTGCTGGTATTCAGCCCCATGAAATAGTCGGCGATGGGAATGAGCATGAGGCCGTAAACAGCGCCCGCCACCGTCCATACCCCGCCATAGGTAATGGCCATGACCGCAAGCGGCACGAAGGTCAGCGACAGGGTGAAGGGCAGAGCTTTCACTATGGCCTCCCATAAGAAAACCACAACGGCGACCTTACCGCATGTGCGCGCGGAGGTGAAAGGCGCAGGGTCTCAAAATCTTGATATACCCCGACTTATTGAGAACCCGAGAGAAAGTGCTTGCGAAGTTACGCGAACAGGATCTCGGTATGAGGCATGATTTGCCGGGGATTTCTGAGCGCTGCCGAACGGAAAGAACTGCTGTCGTGGGCACGCGACGGCTTGGCGGAGCATCGGCTTGCACGCCGGGCGAATGCGATCCTGCTGCTGGATGACGGGTTGAGCTGCGAGCGGGTGGCCGAGGTTCTTTATCTTGACGACGACACGGTCAGAGGCTGGCGCAAGCTTTATGACGAGCGCGGGATCGCTGGGCTCGAACGGTTCGATGCCGGAGGCAGTTCAAGCCGTCTTTCTATGGTGCAAGAGGAGGCGCTGAAGGCTTACGTTGCCGAGGCCTTGCCGCGCACAACGCGGCAAGTTGGAGCCTTTATTGAGCGGGAATTTAGCATTGTTTACGAAAGTCGCGCCGGATTGATCGCGTTATTGCACCGGCTTGGACTTGAGTACCACAAGCCGGAAGTCATTGGCCGCAAGCTCAATACTGAAAAGCAGCAGGCGTTCATCGCCGCTTACGAGAAGCTGCAGAACTCCTTTGGTCCAGACGAAGCCGTGCTGTTCGTGGATGCTGTGCATCCGACCCATGCGGCGCGGCCCGTCGGCTGCTGGGCGCCCAAAGAGGACAATCTGGCGATTGAGCAGACAAGCGGGCGGCAGCGCATCAACATTCACGGCGCTCTTAACTTAGAGACCGGGGAAACCCGCATGATCGAGGCCGAAACCATCGACGCCGCCTCGACGATCAGGCTGCTGGAAGCGCTCGAAACGCTGTACCCGCTGCTGGCGGTCATCCACGTTTTTCTGGACAATGCGCGCTATCATCACGCCAGGCTTGTGCAAGATTGGCTGGCCCAGCCTGGCCGCAAATCCGGCTGCATTTCATCCCGGCTTACTGCCCGCATTTGAACCCAATCGAGCGGCTGTGGGGCGCGATGCACAAGCATGTGACGCACAACAAATGTTACGCCACTTCCAGGGAATTCGCCGGGGAGGTGCTCAATTTCCTGCGCAAGGAAGTCCCGCAAAACTGGCAGGAGTTCTGCAATTCGGTCACCGACAACTTCCGTGTCATAGACCCAAAGGATTTTCGGGTTCTGGTGTGAACCGGGTATACAAGGGTAATTCCCCCGACCATAAGCGCGCCGCCGATGATGCGCCACACGCTCGCCGTATGCACGGCGTATTCAGGAGGCCGAAATGGTCGATGGCAATCGAAGTGACGATATTTGCGGCGATGATGAGGCCGTTCACGGTGCTCGCGCCCAGCTTGTCGATCAGGGTCAGACCGGCAAACACCGCGACGGCGCCGGCAAGCCCGCCCAGCGGCGCCCACCAGGGCATGGCGCTCAGGCTTTGCGCCGTCGGAAGGGGGCGCGGAAGGATTGCGAACATGCTCGCGAAGAAGAAGGCGATTAATACAAAAGATACAAAACTCGCAAGCCATGAGTTGATTAAATAGTTTCGAAGCTGCGCATTCATGACGGCTCCGGCAGCCTGAAGCACACCCGCAATAATGATAAATGGATAGAACCAGGCAGAACTCATGACGTTTTTGCTCTCAATGACCGTTGACCTGACTGCATTGCAGCCATTCTAAGTGTCAGGAACACAAGGGGAGCAAAACCGCGCCGCGTCCTTGTCAAATTCTCGACGGATTAAAACCGTTAATAGCTCGTTATCGATGGGTGTGAGCGTTTTCCGGCAAGGGTAAGGCGCATCTGTCGCTGGCTCACGCAAGAAGCAACCCCGGGCATTTCCGCGTAGCGCGGTCTCGACTGCCGCTACCGATGAGGGGTCAGAGGAAGTGCCTGGGGCCAAATCTGGCAATAGAGGGAATACACAAATGAAATTATGGCACGCTGGTCTTCTGGGCCTGTCGTTGACAAGCGCTCTCGCGCTATCCGCCAACGCAGCCGATATATACCGTGGCGGCCTGAAGGACGGACCGCCGCCTCCGCTTTATGTCGCCGCGCCAACCTGGAGTGGCTTCTATATAGGCGTGAACGGTGGCTACGGTTCGACCGCTAATGACGGCTTCTTATCGCCCTCCGGCGGTTTCGGCGGCGGCCAGATCGGCTACAACTGGCAGGGCTTGTTCGGCTATAGCCCCTGGGTGATCGGCATCGAAGCCGACTTACAGGGCGCCGGCATCTCGGACAGCGCCGGTTATGGGACGGACTACATGCAGAACAGCCTCAACTGGTTCGGGACCGTGCGCGGGCGGGTCGGCTACGCTATCGGCCCGACCCTGATCTACGCGACTGGCGGTTTTGCTTACGGCGAGGTTGAATTGAAAGGCAATGCCCTCGGATTATTGTACGATGTATCCGAAACGCAAACCGGCTACGCCGTCGGCGGCGGCGTTGAATACAAATTCAACCCGGCTTGGTCGATCAAGGGCGAATACCTGTTCATCGACCTCGATGCGAGCAACTTGAACGGCGCAGGCCCTCTCAACGGCTCGGCCTACAGCGACCGGTCCGAAATCAACACCTACCGGCTTGGCTTGAACTATGCTTTTGGGCAAGGGATGTACGGTCCCTTGAACTAACCGGGTGGCCACGCTGGTTGTTGGAGCGGCGCGCATGGTGCGCCGCTTTTCCATTTTTGGGTCACCGATGGGAGAAAGCACCTATCGGCCGCGCGCTTAATGCCCTTTGGGTTCAACCGGGAAGTCGAAGGCTTTGCCGCCGAACGGTTCATTCCTTAGCTCGAAGTGCCACCATTCCGTCTCATAAGGCTTGAACCCGCCCGCTATCATCGCCTTGCGCAAGCGCATCCGGTTTTCCTGTGCCTCATTGGTCAGTTTGGTGTTGGAGAGGTTTGCGCCCGGATCGAGGCAATCAAAGCCTGTCCCCATGTCGAGCGCGCCGTCCTGAAAACGCTTCTTCTTCGGAGCCGAGCAAGAGATGAGCGGAGCGGCAGGCTCGAAGGCAGGGGGCGAGGTGTCCTTCGGAGCCAGGCCGAGGTCCACCGCGCTTCCCCGGGAATGGGCGGAACGCGCCGCGATGTATCCCAGCGCGAAAAGGGACCCTTTATCCGTTTTCGGAAAAAACTCGGCCTTCATGCCGCTCTCGGATGGATTTTTGCTCCAGCGCATGAAATCGGCCACCGCCCTCGCAGGCCGGTAGCAATCCCAGACGATCAGCGACAGGTTCTCTTTGCTGAGCGCCGCTTGAACCATGGAAAGCGCGAGAGCGGCCTGTTTTGTAAGGATGCACTGCGGCGCGTTGTATCCATCGACCCTGCGTCCCACAAAATTATGCCTGCCGTAATAGCGGATGTCCTGAATGATGCTGGGATCGATGTCGGACAGATAGACAAAGCCTTGGGGGAGTTCTGCCTGAGAGGCTGAAGAAATGCATAAAACGCAGGCTGCCACGATAAGCTGGACTTTGTGCAGCAGCGTGCCTTTCCGCAGAACGCCGATGAGTGCGCCAGCCCAGTCTCCCCAGACAGATCGCTTCACGAAACAAGGCGTCATTTGAGGATGCTCCGCTGGTTCGGACAGTTTTTGCGGCACGTTGGTCTCAGCCATTTGACGCAGGCGCCTTGGTGGGCTGGGTGGGTGGCATCTGCTCATGATCGCCTGCGTGAGTTTGATTCCGAAATTCTAAACAACAAAACGAGATCGCCTCCGAGATTCTGAAATCAAGAACTGACGCAACGCCTCCCAAACTTTAAGAACCAGCTTATCGCCCCGAACCCGAGCCAATTCGCGAAATCACCACACGATGGAAGTACTGTTGCGTGATGGTCACGGCTAACAGATCGACTGAATGCGAGATCTTCAGAATCCACATTTTCCCCATTGTGCACCGTTACATCTTCCTTCGCCCCGGGCTAACGTCGGGCGGGGCTTTATTCCTTACAATTCCCGGCTGAGGAGCATTGAGATGATTCGCAGGCTTGCCTTTGCGTTTGGAGCCGTGGCGATCACGGCCATGGCGGCAGCACCTTCGCGCGCAGAGCAAGAGGCCGCCGCTCCGGCGATCGCCGCCTCCTCGCAGACCGAGGCGCGTTCAGATTCGCCGGCAGCCAAGACGCCGACGGCAAGCTCCGACGCCAGCCGCAGCGAAGCAGAATCTGCCTCACAGGCTCAGGAAAAGAGCGCTTCATCTCAAGAGACCGCAGGCGCGACCGCTCCTAAACCAGCGGCAGAAGCCACGGAAACCGCCGAGTCGGCGCAGCCTTCACCCGCGGAACGGCCGGTGAACGCCCGCACGCCTATGGGAGAGCAAGCACCCGGTTCCAAGCCGGAGGCCGAGAGCTCCGCTGATGACCCTGCCGCCGCATCAAGCATGGCCTTGCAGACGGCAGAGCCGAAACCGGCTGCGGAGGCTACGCCCGTGGCGCAACCGGCCGCATCAACCGCCCTCCCGCCAGCGGCAGAGGAGGCGACCGGCGCCAAACAGGAGGAAGCACCCTCCCCCGTCGAGTCTATATCGGCGCCGAAACAATCGCCAACGACCCTGAACGTTCCAACCCCCGCACCTGCGGAGGCGGAGGCGTTGCGCAAGGCACTTTCCAGCCTCCCCGCCGGAGCCAGCGATGAAGAGCGTAACGAACGTGCGGCGCTCATTTCTTTTTATGAGAGCCGCGGCTACGCTCCGCTCTGGCTGACATCCGAAGCTCGCTTCAATGCAAAAGCATCTGCGATAGAAGCCGAGATCAAGCGCTCGAAGGAATGGGGGCTCGACCCTCGCGACTTTCCCGTGCCCGCCGCCGATAGCGCAGCCGCGCATTCACCCGAAGAGATGGCCGCAGCGGAGCTCAAAATCTCACTCGCGGTACTGAAGTATGGACGCTATGCCGGCGGCGGCCGCATTATCAATCCGTCCGAGGAGTTGAGTACCTATCTCGATCGCAGGCCTCAGCTTCTCAAGCCGCAGGCAATCCTCGAAGGCATCGCTGTCGCCGATCAAGCCGACGCTTACCTGCGCAGCCTGCATCCGCTGCACCCGCAGTTCGAAAAGCTCCGGCAGAAATATCTCGCTCTCCTCAGCCACAACAAGCAGCAAAGCGCCGAAGCCAAAAAGCTGCTCGCCAACATGGAGGAGTGGCGCTGGATGCCCGACGACCTCGGCGATCTATATGTCTGGAATAACATCCCGGAATACACGCAGCGGGTCATGATAAAGGGTCTGGTCGCGAGGAAGGAGAACATCGTCACGGGCCAGACGGACAAGCAAACGCCCATCTTCAGCAGGCAGCTCCGCAAGATCACATTCAAGCCCACCTGGATCGTGCCTGACTCCATCAAGGTGCGCGAACTGTTGCCGAATCTCGTCAGGGGCGGCAGCCTGATGCGCGAATGGGGGCTCGAGGTGCTGAGGGACGGCCGCCCGGTGAACTGGCGCAAAGTCGATTGGTCGGCGACCGACATTCGAAACTTCGAGGTCATTCAGCCGAACGGTCCCAAGAGCGTGATGGGGAAAGTGAAGTTCTCATTCCCGAGCCAGCACACCGTCTTCATGCACGATGCGCTGGAGAGGGACAAATGGATGTTTAACGTTTCCAAGCGCACTTACAGTCACGGCTGCATGCGGGTCCACAACCCGATCGGGCTGGCCGAGATTCTGCTTCGCGAAGACAAGGGCTGGGATACCGCCAAGGTCAGAGAGAGCCTCAACAAGGGCGGCAACAACAACGAGATCCCGATCGAGCACAAGATCATGGTTCACATGACCTATTTCACGGCGCTGGTGGACGACGATGGAAAGCTGCATACATTTCCCGACGTCTACGGACATGAGCGGCGCATCACGCTCGCGCTCGAAGGGAAGTGGGATGACATTGACAAGGGACGCGATCACCTCGCTCCGGTGGAACTGGACGAAGCCAATGTTTCGTCCCGGCACCATTATGCGGAAGATGACGGGTATGAGCAGCCGATATCGCGCCGCAGCTCCTCTTATGGCTCGTACAGCTCCGGGAGCAGCTTTCTGGATTCGCTTTTCGGCGGCAGTTCCGAGCAACACCCGGCCCCACGGCGTCAATATCATTAGGCAGGGCGCGCCAGGAAACCGCTGCTAAGGAGAGTTTGCCGGACGCGCCAGTGGTCGTCATCCCGGAAAGGCGAAGCCTTATCCGGGATCGTAACAAATTGAATCGCCTGTCTTTTTACGATCCCGGCTCGCGCTTCGCTTGGCCGGGATGACGAAGTTCGGAGCGAGCCGTTGCCGTTGGCGAGATTTGCTTAGCGCAGCGTGCGCAGAATCGGAATCGGTTGCGACGCATTAACGGTGCGCCGCGATGCATTTCGGGTGGCTATCATGGCAACGCCCGCGAGGCGGGGAGCCTTCACCAAACCGGCCATCGCCATCGTGGATGACGCTCGCCACGCGCGCTTTCGTAAACATTTCGTTCACCGCGTCGAGCCTTCATACTTATGTGGTTAACAGAAGCGCGCCGGAATTACTTCCCACCGTGTGTTGGTAAAATAATTCTTTATTCGGCGCGAAACGGAGGAATGCCGCGCCTACGACCGGACAAAGGGAGGCTACTATAAGTCATTGAAATTGCTATAGTTTTTATTGTTAACAAATTACCCATTAAATAGAATCTAATGCAGGAATTTTTCCATTTACTGGGACGCGCAAAAGTCCGTTAAATATGTTTCGACATCGCGAATTAACGCTTGCGAAGAGCCGGAACTGCACGGCGCAGGCAGCGGCGATGGCGTCCCGGTCTGTAATTTTTACCCGCATTTATCAATGGCTTAAGCTATCGTTAACTTGCCGTCAAGGCGATTTCGCTGAAGATCTTTCGGATGAAGGAATGCGGACGCAAGCGTCAGGGACAAGTTGACAAACAGATGCCGCCATTTGCAGGACGCATACAAAATGAACCACGTTGCCCGCGTCCGATTAAACGCACGATGCTATATCGGATCAAGGACGGCCGGTCAGGCCGAACGCACTGCGCAGGAAAAGCCCAGCGGCCTGAAGCCCCTCCGGATCGATGCCGTGGCCGAGGCCGGGCCTGATCTGCCACTGCACCGGAACTCCCGCAGCCGCCAACGCATTGCGCGCATGGTGGATGGCCTGACAGGGGATCACATCGTCAGCGGCCCCGTGGATGAGCAGCACCGGCGGCTTCACCTTGATTTCGGCCGCCAGATGCGCAGCGCCCGCCAAATGCCCCGAAAAGCCCACGATGGCGGCGGGCGCTTCCGGCAGGCGAAGTCCCGTTTGCAGTGCCATCATCGTCCCCTGGCTGAAACCCACGAGCGCCACCGAACTGAGCGGGAGTTGCGCCTTTCTCGCTTCGTCAACAATGAACGCGCGCAGGCCAGGGTCGGCCTTGCGGACGCCTTCCTCCCACTCCCTCTCGCTTCGCATTTCGAGGTTGAACCATTGCCGCCCGCCGAAGAACTGGCCGGGAAGCGTCTCCGGAGCGTGCGGCGAAATGAAAGCCGCGTCAGGCAGATAGCTTGCCCACGCCTCTCCAAGCCCGATGAGATCGTTCCCATCCGCGCCATAGCCGTGGAGAAGAATCACAAGCTGCTTCGGCGCGCCGCCTGAAGCGGGCTCAAGCCGCGGGCCATCAATTTGAACTGCCATCTCATTACCTCGGTGATTCGAATGCGCTAAGCCAATTCAGTTACGATCCCGGACAAGGCTTCGCCTTTCAGGGACTTGATTACCCGCATGTTTCCGCTAGCAGAAGAAGCCATAAAGACATTGGCGAATTTTCGCTCCAACGTCATGGCCGGGCTTGACCCGGCCATCCAGTTATAACTTGGAATCCGTATTTTTCTGGATGGCCGCCTCCTGGGGCGGCCATGACGACGGTGGCGGAAACAGCCGGGTAATCAAGTCCCGGGAAGACGGCGGCGGCGATCCGGCGGCGCGTCAGGCAAACTCGGCTTAGTAAACTCATGATGAGAAATCAACTCGCTGCTTCGGAGGGCGTCAGGGCTTTGACCGCCAGCGCGTGGACCGGCCCCGCCAACTCTTCCTTCAGCGCGGCGTTCACTTCGCGATGCCGATCCACCCGGCTTTTCCCCTCAAAATAGCTGGACACGACCCGGACACGAAAATGCGTCTCGCCCGTTACGCGGCCGAGATGATCCCGGGTGCCCGCATGGCCCGAATGCTTGCCGGACTCGTTTTCCACGGACAATTCCAAAGGCGAGAACGCTTTTGTGAGCTTTTCCCGGATAGATTTTTCAACGGACATTCAACCTCCAGGCGTGACGGTAGATAGGCTTACATCCCGACAATTTACGGAGCAAGATTTCGGGTTCTGTCAAGACCTTGTAAGGGCGCGTTTGCCGCCGCATACTACGGCCGAGGGCGCTTGTATCCATAAGCGCATTCGCGTGGGAAGCCATTTCGTGAAACTGGATTCGAAATATTTCGATAGCATTCGCGTAACCCGAGGGCGCAGCCGTGCGAAGCCCAAGGATCCACAGGCGAGCGCGCCCGCATGTCAGTGGCGCAATTGCAACAAGCGGGGCCTTCACCGTGCTCCGAAGGGGCGCGATTGCGAAGGAGAGTATTTTTATTTCTGCCGCGAACATGTGAGCGAGTATAACAAGTCATATAACTATTTCGCCGGGATGAAAGAAAGCGACGTCCTGGATTTCCAGAAAGCTGCGACTACGGGCCATCGTCCCACATGGTCGATGGGTGTGCACGGAGCCGACCCCACGGCGCGGGAGACATTGCGGCGAGCCGGCGATGCCCCCACAACCCCCGATCCGTTTGAGATCTTGAAAGGCATCCGCGGCCGAGGATACGAAAAAGTGAACCCGGCGGACGCAAAGCGCCGGATGATTTCAAAGGGCGCCAAGAAACATCTGCAGGCTCTTAATCTTGACGACAACGCATCGGCCGACGAAATCAAGGTCCAGTTCAAAGCGCTTGTAAAGCTGCATCATCCCGATCACAACGGCGGAGACCGCAGCTCTGAAGAACGCTTCCGAGAGGTGCTTGCTGCTTATAACTATTTGAAGCAGGCGGGCCTGGTAAGATGAGAAGCTGAGCGGCGCTCCGGACCAAGCGAAACGCGAGACAAAACCCCGAGGGGAATGAATGTTAAACGGTGAACCGGTCCGGGCTGGCCTGCCCGACATGAAAGTGTCCGTCCGGCAGGTGTTCGGCATCGATAGCGCCATGGAGGTTCCAGCCTATTCGCAGTCGAGCGAGTATGTGCCGGAGTTTGATTCCGACTATCTTTTCAATAAAGACACGACGCTCGCGATCCTGGCGGGCTTTGCGTTCAACCGCCGCGTGATGATCCAGGGTTACCACGGCACCGGAAAATCGACCCACATCGAGCAGGTTGCGGCGCGGCTGAACTGGCCCTGCGTCCGCATCAACCTCGACAGCCATGTAAGCCGCATCGACCTCGTCGGAAAGGACGCCATCGTCATCCGCGAAGGTCAGCAGATCACCGAATTCCGCGAAGGCATCCTGCCCTGGGCACTCCAGTCCAATACGGCTCTTGTTTTCGACGAATATGACGCTGGCCGCCCGGACGTGATGTTCGTGATCCAGCGTGTGCTTGAAGTTTCAGGCAAGCTGACCCTTCTCGATCAGAGCCGCGTGATCCGCCCGCATCCCGCCTTTCGCCTGTTCGCGACGACGAACACCATCGGCCTTGGCGACACATCCGGCCTTTATCACGGCACGCAGCAGATCAACCAGGGCCAGATGGACCGCTGGTCCATTGTCGCCACGCTCAATTACCTGCCCTACCAGGACGAGGTGAATATCGTGCTCGCCAAGGCGAAGGGATATCTGAGCGAGCAGGGACGGCGCTCCGTGGGGAACATGGTGCGGGTGGCGGAACTGACCCGGACCGCCTTCGTGAACGGCGACCTGTCCACGGTGATGAGCCCACGGACCGTGATTACCTGGGCCGAAAACGCCAATATCTTCGGCGATGTCGGTTTCGCCTTCACCTTGAGCTTCCTCAACAAGTGCGACGAGCTTGAGCGCGGGCTCGTGGCCGAGTTCTTTCAGCGCTGCTTCGGCGAGGAACTCCGCCAGTCCACGGCTCACATTGCGCTCAGCTAAAATAAGACCGTAAGCAATGCCGCCAGCCGCCAAAAAGAAGCCCGATCCGCTGTCGCCCTTCAAGCGCGCCGTTTCGCTTGCAACACGAACGCTTGCGGAAAGCAAGTCGGTAAACGTCGTATTCGGCCCCGAGACGCCCGGCTTCGACGGCAAGACGATCCGCCTGCCGCAGCCGAGCCGCGCAGTTTCCCGCAAGGAAATCGCGGTCATACGTGGCTTCGCCGATTCCATCGCGCTTTTGATTTCGCATCACGACGCGGGGCTGCACGCCTCGCTCTCGCCACCGTCCGGCGACGCCAAGGCGGTTTTCGATGCCGTCGAGCGTGCGCGCGTCGAGGCTCTCGGTGCGCTTCAGATGCGCGGCGTCGCCAAAAACCTTGGCGCCAAGATCGCGAGCCAATACGAGCGCCTGCCCGACCACGACATCGACCGTCATAACGCGCCGCTAGATGACGCGCTCGCCCTTATGGTGCGCGAAAAGCTGACCGGCGCCAAACCGCCGCGAGGCGCGAGCGCCATCGTCGACGTGTGGCGCGACTGGATCAACGACCGCGCCGGTTCCATCCTTCAGCGCATGGAAGGCTCGATTGACGACCAGGCCGCTTTTGGAAAGCTGATGCGTGACGTTCTCGTCGCGCTCGAACTGATGGAAGGCTCGCTCGAAACTGCGCCGCAGGACGACAAAGCCGACGCGGACGAAAAGGAAGATGCCCCCGGCCAAGGTTCGGAGGAAGAGAAAGAAGAAAAGGCCGAGTCGAGCGACGCCGAAAATGAGGAGGCCGAAGGCTCGGAAGGCGACCAGGAGAGCGAACCGGCGCAGGTCGTCGAGAAAGAGTACACGCCGGGCGAACAGGACGGCAAGGAGCAGCCCTATGCTCCGCCGCGGCGCCCAAACACCTCGGTTTTCGAGAACCCGGAAAATTTCGGCTATCAGGTTTTCACGCGGCAGTACGATGAATTCGTAACAGCCGAAAGCTTGTGCGATACTGATGAGCTGGAACGTTTGCGGAGCTTCCTCGACAAGCAACTTTCGGTGCTGCATGTCGCCATTAGCCGGCTCGCGAACCGCCTGCAGCGCCGCCTGCTCGCGCAGCAAAACCGCGCCTGGGATTTCGATCTCGATGAGGGATTGCTTGACACGGCCCGGCTGTCGCGCGTCGTGACCGACCGGTTCCAACCGCTTACCTTCAAGAAGGAGCGCGACACCACCTTCCGCGATACCGTCGTCACGCTCCTCCTCGACAATTCGGGATCGATGCGCGGCCGGCCGATCATGGTCGCGGCCTGCTGCGCCGACATCCTGGCCCGGACGCTGGAGCGCTGCGGCGTAAAGGTCGAAATCCTCGGGTTCACGACGCGGCAGTGGAAAGGCGGCCAGTCGCGCGAGCAATGGCTCGCAGCGGGCAAACCCGCGAAATCCGGGGCGTCTCAACGATCTGCGCCATATCGTCTACAAGTCGGCGGATACGCCCTGGCGGCGCGCGCGGCGCAATCTCGGGCTTATGATGCGCGAGGGCCTGCTCAAGGAGAACATCGACGGCGAGGCGCTGACATGGGCGCACGCGCGTATGCTGGCGCGTCCCGAGCAGCGCCGCATCATCATGATGATTTCCGACGGCGCACCCGTGGACAATTCAACGCTATCGGTGAATTCGGGCATCTATCTCGAGAAGCATCTGCGGCAGGTCATCCACGAGATCGAGACCTATTCGCCGGTGGAGCTGATCGCTATCGGCATCGGTCATGACGTGACCCGATATTATCGCCGCGCGGTTACGATCAGCGACGCGGAAGAACTGGCGGGCGTGGTGATGGAGAAGCTCGCGGAATTGTTCAGCGAGCCTGGAAAGGCCCCCCAGGGCTCAGGAAAGCCCTTAAGGCGATTTCATTAAACCTGCGCCAGCGGTCTCTTCCGCGCAAATCTATATTCCCGGGTCCAAAGCCAGGGGATCGACCTTCTTTATAGAAATGATCTTGCCCTCGCTGTCGGTCTTTTGCTGACCGGACTTGAACTCCGGAATGCTCGAATGATGGGGGATCACCGGATCGGCCGCATGGCTGTTGGCGAACAGAATCGTGTCGAGCGCGAGATAGTGTGAGCGAAACACTCTCCTGTCGAAGACTATCGTTCCGAGGAAGAAAAAGCGCGGGATCGCATCTTCTGTTCCGCCAATACTGGTGTTGTAGACCTGCCAGACTGTCTTGCATTTGTTCCAGGCCGCATCGTCAAATGCTGGCCCAGGCGCAATCGATGGACCCGCATCCCCTCTACTCGGGGGCTTCAGATAGGCGAAGTTGCCCATCTGTTTGTCTATTCTTGAGAAGTCTTTCCGAGTGAATGTCAGATTGCGGGTGCTGAACGTCGCAAGGATTGCCACCGGCTTATCCGACCAGCGGTAGCGCGGCACCCCGAAAAGAGAATACTTCGTATGGCCTGCGAATTCCTCGAACGTGATCGGGGAATATTCGATGCCGTTGAATTCAATCGGCTGAACCGGCTCACCCATTCCTTGAGTCCTCGAACCATCATTTTCCACTGCTGCCCTGGCGCGCGACTTTATGCCGAAACTGTGGCGAAAAGGGGACAAAACCTGGACCGTGAGAGCAACGTTTTTCCACGCCCGTTGCCGCGCGCTAAATCCAATTTTCGCTCCGATCTGCTTCAATCCGCCATCGACGAGGATGATGATTCAACCAAACCCCTTCCATGATGCCAATCAATATCGCGAGAGCCTTCCGTTAGGAGGGCGTGATCAGGCCAGAGAGCGTGTCGACGGCATAAACAGGCACCCTCAACCGCTCTCCGAACGCAGGCGCTCAATGATCCGGCCGAGTTCCAGGAAATCGCGCTTGCGTGGCGAGGATTGGCGCCAGGCAAGGCCGATCTCGCGGTGCGGCTCCGGCGGCGCAAATGGCAAAACCTGGATGTCGCTTCGGCGCGCCTCGGTCTCCAGGCTCATGCGCGGAAGGAGCGTCACGCCGAACCCGTTGGCGACCATCTGCACGATCGTGGACAGGCTCGTGGTCCCGAAGGTGTCGAGATTATCGACCTGCTTCAGATCGCAGAAACTCAACGCCTGATCCCGGAGGCAATGCCCCTCTTCGAGAAGAAGCAGGCGGTCGTCTTCGAAGAGTTCCGGGGTTGCCACGGCCTTAGCAGGCACCTCGCGCGTTGCTGGCAGCGCAAGCACGAAGGCGTCCTCGAAAAGCACCTTTGTCTCGATCTCGGGATGCTCGACCGGTAGCGCCAGCAAAAGAGCGTCGAGCCTGCCCGCGACAAGCCCCTCCAGCAGATACTGGGTTTGCGTCTCGCGCAAATGCAGATCGAGGCCCGGGTACTCGGCTCTGAGCGCGGGCAGAAGCTTCGGCAGAACATAGGGCGCAATGGTCGGTATGACGCCGAGTTGCAGCCTTCCGGTAAGAACGCTGGCGCTGTGACGGGCGTAGTCGGCGAGGTCGCGGATGCTGGCCAGGATCGATGCGACCCGGCGCGCTATCTCTTGGCCCTCGGGCGTGAGCTTCGCCCCTGCCCGAGTCCTCTCGATGAGGATTGCCCCGATCTCCCTTTCCAGCTCCTGGATTTGCATCGACAGGGCGGGCTGCGTGACGGCGCAAAGCTCCGCCGCGCGCCCGAAATGCAGCGACTGGGCGAGCGCATCGAAATAGCGAAGCTGCCGCAATGAGATATTTGCCATCAGTCTATCTTATCGCATCTTCAGATAATGCGAAGTGACGAACGATGGCTCTGTCGATGGGCCAAGGAACAAGGTTTCCCAGGGGCAGTTCTGAAAAGGGGCGATGCTGCGGTCGGGCGGGCCACGGCGCGACGCGAGGCCCACCTAGAAACGGCTCCAAGAAGGAAGTGTATGGCGAAGAAAGCGAAGAACGGCGGTTACTCGACCGCGCATTTGGGCGATCAGACGATTCACCAGGGACCGGGCGGAGAAACCCATCAGGTCGCGGGCGGGGAAAGACCGGTTCTCACGACCCAGCAAGGCATTCCGGTTGCCGACGACCAGAATACGCTGCGCGTCGGCAACAAGGGACCGGCGGCGTTAGAGGATTTTCATTTTCGCGAGAAAATTTTCCACTTCGATCATGAGCGCATCCCCGAGCGCGTTGTGCACGCCCGAGGCTTCGGCGCTCACGGCTATTTCGAAGCTTACGAGTCGCTGTCCGACATCACGCGCGCCGACATTTTCCAGCGCGCCGGCGAAAAAACGCCAGCCTTCGTCCGCTTCTCGACCGTGGCGGGCAACAAGGGCTCGGCCGATCTTCCGCGCGACGTTCGCGGCTTTGCGGTGAAGCTTTACACAAAGGAAGGCAACTGGGACATCGTCGGCAATAACATCCCGGTCTTCTTCATTCAGGACGCCATCAAGTTTCCGGATCTCATTCACGCGGCCAAGCAGGAGCCTGACCGGGGATTTCCGCAGGCGCAGACAGCGCACGATAATTTCTGGGATTTTATCTCGCTCACGCCGGAAAGCATGCACATGGTCATGTGGATCATGTCAGACCGCGCAATCCCCCGCTCGCTCCGCTTCATGGAAGGCTTCGGCGTTCACACCTTCCGGCTCATAAACGCGGAAGGCAAATCGACTTACGTGAAGTTCCACTGGAAGCCAAAGCTCGGCCTTCAATCCGTGATCTGGAATGAGGCGGTGAAGATCAACGGCGCAGACCCGGATTATCACCGCCGCGACCTGTGGAATGCGATCCAGGCCGGGGATTTCCCGGAGTGGGAGCTGGGCCTGCAGCTTTTCGATCAGGACTTCGCCGATAAGTTCGATTTCGACGTGCTCGACGCCACCAAGATCATCCCCGAGGAGCAGGTTCCCGTCCGCCGAGTCGGCCGCCTCGTGCTCGATCGCTGTGTGGACAATTTCTTCGCGGAAACGGAGCAGGTTGCCTTCTGCACGCAGAACATCGTGCCCGGCGTCGACTTCACCAACGATCCGCTTCTCCAGGGCCGTAACTTCTCCTACCTCGATACGCAGGTGAAGCGACTCGGCTCGCCAAACTTCACCTTCCTGCCCATCAACGCGCCCAAATGCCCCTTTGCCACCTTCCAGCAGGACGGGCACATGGCTTTCAGCAATCCGAGGGGGCGGGTCAACTACGAGCCGAACTCCTGGAGCGGCAAAGAAAGTGGCCCTCGCGAAGACCCGAAAAAGGGCTTTCACTCCTTCCCGGCCGAGGTGGAGGGCAAGAAGCAGCGCATCCGGCCGGAAAGCTTCGCCGATCATTACAGCCAGGCCCGGCAGTTCTATCTGAGCCAGACCGGCGTCGAGCAGTGTCACATAGCGGGCGCGCTCATTTTCGAACTCAGCAAGGTGAAGGAGCTCGCCATCCGGTCACGCATGGTGTCGCACCTTTTCAATATCGATGAGGGGCTGGCGCAATCGGTAGCGAGAGGACTTCGCTTGCAGGAACTTCCTAAACCTGCCGACGCGGCCAAGCCCACGCGCAAAGACCTGCGCGAATCGCCCGCGCTTAGCATCCTCCGCAATGGCCCCAAGCGCTTCGAGGGCCGCAAGCTCGGCGTCCTTGTCACCGATGGCGTGAACGCGGAGCTCATCCGCGATGTGCGCTCGCAGTTCGAGGGCGCCGGCGCGATAGTGGAGATCGTGGCTCCCGAGGTCGGCGGCGTGAAGGCTGGCGACGGCTCCTGGATCGAGGCCGATGAGAAGCTCGACGGCGCGCCTTCGGTTCTCTACGACGCCGTCGCGGTCCTCCCCTCGGCGAATGGCGGCGAAACGCTCGCAAAAAGCCCGGCGGCGAAAGACTTCGTGAGCGATGCCTTTGCTCACTGCAAATTCATCGCATGCACGGCGGAAGCGCGGCCTCTTTTCCAGAAGGCTGGCGTTGCGGAAGACCTGGATGAGGGCGTCTTTTCCCTCAAGGGTCGAAACGATATCGAAGGCTTTCTTGTAGCCTGTGGCAAGCTGCGCCACTGGGATCGAGGCACGAAAGTGGGCCAGCCGCGCGCTTCCTCGGAGCAGGAAAGCCGATCCTGACGGCCTCACTGGGCACATGCGGGGGAAGTCTGCGCCATTCCTGTTGAAGGCGACCCCTCCGCGCCCGAACCCCGCGTTGACAGCGGGGGCGCGTCTGCTTATGTCTGCAGCCATGGAAGGGGAAGGACGCTTCCCCCTCAATCATTTCGGAAAAAGCCCCGAGGAAAAGCCACCGCCACAGAAAAGGCGCTCTGGCGGCGGTTCGCTGGTTTTGAACGGCAGCTTTCTCAGAGAGGCAGTGAGGCTCGGCTATCATGATTTCCCTTGGCACGCTCGGCGCGCTCGCAACCAAGGTCTTCGGCAGCTCCAACGACAGACGCTTGAAAAGCTACAATTCGAGAGTTCCGGCGATCAACGCGCTCGAGCCTGAATTTGCCGCCCTCTCCGACGAGAAGCTCCGCGCAAAGACGGTCGAGTTCCGAGAGCGTCTTGCCAAAGGCGAAAGCCTTGAAGACCTCCTGCCCGAAGCTTTCGCCACGGTGCGCGAGGGCGCGAAGCGCACGCTCGGCCAGCGTCACTTCGATGTTCAGCTCGTCGGCGGCATGGTGCTGCACGAAGGTAAGATCGCCGAAATGAAGACGGGCGAAGGAAAGACGCTCGTCTCCACCCTGGCCGCATATCTTAATGCCCTTCCCAGCCGCGGCGTGCACATCGTCACGGTCAACGATTACCTCGCCAAGCGCAACTCCGAGTGGATGGGCGCGATCTACAGGTTTCTTGGCTTGACAGTCGGCTGCGTCGTTCACGAACTCGATGACGATGAGCGGCGCCGGGCCTATGCCTGCGATATCACCTACGGCACGAACAACGAATTCGGCTTCGATTATCTTCGCGATAATATGAAGTATTCGATTTCGGAGATGGTACAGTTCGGCGGGCGTCCCCCGGAGCTTCAGGGTCATGCCTACGCCATTGTCGACGAGGTCGACTCGATTCTCATCGACGAGGCTCGCACACCGCTCATCATTTCGGGCGCGATCGACGACAAGTCCGATCTCTACAACACGATCGACAAGTTTATCCCGCGCCTCTCGAAAGAGGACTACGACCTCGACGAAAAGATGCGCACCGTTACCCTGACGGAGCAAGGCAACCAGCACATGGAAGATATGCTGGAAAAGGCCGGCTTTGTGAAGCCCGATACATCGCTTTACGATGTCGAGAATGTAAGCCTGGTCCACCACGTGAATCAGGCCCTTCGCGCGCACATGCTCTTCCTGAAAGATCGCGACTATATGGTCCGCAAGGGCCAGGTTATCATTGTGGACGAATTCACCGGCCGCATGATGGAAGGGCGGCGCTATTCCGAAGGGCTTCACCAGGCGCTCGAAGCCAAAGAAGGCGTAGACGTCCAGCCAGAAAACCAGACGCTCGCGTCGATCACCTTCCAGAACTACTTCCGCCTTTACGAGAAACTGGCGGGCATGACCGGCACGGCACTGACTGAAGCGGGCGAATTCGGCGACATCTATAAGCTTGAAGTCCTGGAGGTTCCGACTAACCGTCCCATGATCCGGAAAGACCAGGACGACGAGGTCTACCGGACGGCGAATGAAAAATACAACGCGATCATCAATGTGATCGGCGATTGCTCGCAGAGGGGCCAGCCTATCCTTGTCGGTACGGTTTCGATTGAGAAATCCGAGACCCTTTCGGAGCTGCTGAAGCCCCATAAAATCCCGCATCAGGTGCTCAATGCGCGCTTCCACGAGCAGGAAGCGCATATCATCGCGCAGGCGGGCGTGCCCGGTTCTGTGACGATCGCGACCAACATGGCCGGACGCGGCACGGACATCCAGCTGGGTGGCAACCCGACAATGCGGCTTTCGGATTGGATTGCCGCTCGCGAGGCGGCGGGTGAAACACCGACCCCCGAAGAAATCGAGGCTGAGCGCGCGAAAATCAACGCCGATGTCGATGAGAAGAAGGAGCGGGCGCTGAAAGCCGGCGGCCTCTACGTTCTCGGCACGGAACGCCACGAAAGCCGCCGCATCGACAACCAGCTTCGCGGCCGGTCGGGCCGTCAGGGCGATCCGGGCGCTTCGAAGTTCTACCTTTCGCTCGAAGACGACCTGATGCGGATCTTCGGCGCGGAACGGATGGACCTTGTTCTGCGCAAGCTTGGCATCAAGGAAGGCGAAGCGATCGCGCATCCCTGGATCAACAAGGCGCTCGCGAATGCGCAGAAGAAGGTCGAGGCGCGCAACTTCGACATGCGCAAGAACGTGCTGAAGTTCGACGACGTGATGAACGATCAGCGCAAGGCAATCTTCGAGCAGCGAATCGATTTGATGCAGGACGAGACGGTGGAGGATACCGTCGCCGACATGCGCCGCGAGGTAGTCCAAGAGCTTGTCACAGCACACATCCCTGCGAAGGCCTTCGCCGAGCAGTGGGACGTGAAGGGCCTGCGCGAGGAATTCAACGCGATCTTCAATATGGATATCCCCATCGAGGAATGGGCCGCCGAAGAAGGGATTGCCGATCAGGAAATCGAGGAGCGTCTTCAGGACCGGGCCGATGCGGCCGCCGCGCGCAAGGCAGCCGAGCTTGGACCGCAGACCATGCGCGAAATCGAGAAGGCGATCTTGCTGCAAACGCTTGATCATCTCTGGCGCGAGCACCTCGTCACCTTGGAGCATCTGCGGCAGGCGGTTGGCTTGCGCGGCTATGCGCAACGCGATCCTCTCCACGAGTACAAGAGCGAAGCCTTTCAGCTCTTCGAGCATATGTTGGGCCGCCTGCGCAAGGACGTCACCGGGCAGTTGATGCATGTGGTCCTGACGCGCGCGCCGGAAGAGTTTGCGGAAATGGACCTGCCGCAGATGCAAGCCCACCATCTCGACCCGATGACAGGTGAAGACGAGTTCCTGGCTGAGGAGCAGGAGGCCACGCCGCAATCAAGGCAGGAGCGTCGCGCGGCCGCAAAACAGGGCAACGGCGCGCCAAGATCATCAGCGAAGCCAGCCGGCGCCACCCCGGTGGGCAGGCCACAGCAGGCCAAGGGACGCGGGCAGCGCGGACCTGGAGCCTCCTCGCCTGATCCCAATAATCCGGCAAGCTGGGGCAAGGTGTCACGCAATGCTCTGTGCCCATGCGGCTCGGGCAAGAAGTTCAAGCACTGCCACGGCGCAATTGCATCGGCTGCGGCGGAGTAGCGCTGCAGTCTCACTTGGGCGTCCCAATCGGCGATGCCGCCATGCTTTCGACGGCGCGCGCGTGAGGTCTATTTAGCGCGCTGTTGTG
Organism: uncultured Alphaproteobacteria bacterium; assembly: GCA_963829495.1. GTDB lineage: Bacteria > Pseudomonadota > Alphaproteobacteria > Rhizobiales > Rhodomicrobiaceae > Rhodomicrobium. The sequence continues at coordinate 205,335 of CAWHIT010000007.1, read as the reverse complement.
ATCACCTAGCTTCTCTGCATCGTTGTCCGAAGGGATTCCGATTTATCGCGGTCTCTGCGGAGACGGCGGCGGCAATCGCCGCCAACGCCTATCTCCGGCGGCGCGCCCAAGCTCAGAAAATACAGCCGCCATCGAGATGGCCAGAACGCCGTCGGCGCAAGCCGAGGCGGATCGTATTATCATCGACACCAGAAGCGCCTTTTCAATTCTGCCGTCTTTGGCCGACGCCAAATTCAAAAGCAAATGGCGAAGTGGTTCGGCACCATCACGCGCTTCGATTTAGGCGCCATCGAACGTGATGCTGTCAGGTAGGAAGCCAAACTCGCTGCGCATCCGACGCCGGTTCCGCATCGTCTAGCGCAGCGTGCGCAAAATCGGAAGCTGGGACTGTGCCGCGGTGCATTTCGGGCGGCGATCATGGCAACGCCCGCGAGGCGGGATGTGATAGGAAGCCTTCCCCAGACCGGTCATCGCCATCTTGGACGACGCTCGCCACGCGCGGTTTTGTAAACATTTCGTTCACTGCGGCGAGCCTTCATACTTATGTGGTTAACAGAAGCGCGCCGGAATTATTTCCCACCGTGTGTTGGTAAAAAAGTTCTTTATTCGGCGCGAAACGGAGGAAAGCCACGCCTACGACCGGACAAAGGGAGTCTACTATAAGCCGCTGAAATTGCTATAGTTTTTATTGTTAACAAGTTACCCATTAAATAAAATCTAATGCGGGAATTTCTCCATTTACTGGGACGCGCAAAAGTCCGTTAAATATGTTTCGAGATCGCGAATTAACGCTTGCGAAGAGCCGGAATGCACGGCGCAGGCAGCGGCGATGGCGTCCCGCTCTGTCATTTTTCCCATGATTATCAGGGGCTTGAGCCTGCCCAAGCTGCGTTAACCTGGCATCAAGGCGATTTCGCTGAAGATCTTTCAGAAGAAGGAATGCGGACGAAAGCGTCAGGGACAAGCAGATGCCGCCAGTTGCAGGATGCTACAAAATGGACTACGTCGCCCGCGTCCAATTAAATGCACGACCCCCTAGTGCCCAAGCCAGCCGAGACAATGCCAACGGGGCAAAAAATGACTGACAATTAATCAAAGAGCAAGCCGAACGAGAAGACGCTCACTCCCGAGAAAAGGCATCCATTCACGTTGATGCTCTCTTTGAATAACCCGGCCGTCTTCCCGCCCCTGGAAGCAATCGCGAATCCACTTGCTCTTCCCGGAATGATTGCCGCCCTCGAAACAGCCGTTGACGTCCGTTTGGGCCGCCGTCAGCGGGAGCGTAAGCGCCCGATCAGTTCAGGACTTGGATAAGAGTTGGCGGGCAGTCCCAGCTTTTCCTGAACTTTCTTGACGCTCGCGCGCGTCGCGAGGCCGAGCTTGCCGTCGACCTCGCCCACATCATAGCCCTTGGCGCGCAGGAGGCCTTGCAGCTCTTTCGTCTGCTCATAGCCGAAGGGCACAACGCCCCGCCCTCGGGATACGGCGGGCGCGCCTGCAATCCGCGTCGCGAGGTAGGCCGCCGTTGTCGAATAGACGAGCGACTGGTTCCACTCCAGATAAACCTTAAAGTTGTGGAAAGCCAGGAAGGCGGGACCGTTGCGTCCCATCGGCAGCAGAAGCGAGGCTTGCAGCCCTTCCGGAACGCGGTCGCCATTCGCGATCTGGACACCCATGCGCGCCCACTCGCCAACCGTATGGTCGATGTTGAGGTCGGCTTGGCTCCAATCCATGCTTTCGGGCACGCGCACTTCCTTGAGCCATGGCTCGCCGCGCCGCCAGCCGAGCCCTTTGAGATAATTCGCCGAGGAGGCGAGCACGTCGGGCACGCTGTGGATCAGGTCCGCGCGGCCATCGCCGTCGTAGTCGATCCCGTACTTATAATAGATCGAAGGCACGAACTGCGTCTGGCCCATCTCGCCAGCCCAGGGACCGAGCATCTGATCCGGCGTAAGATCGCCGCGTTCCACGATGCGCAGCGAATCCATCAACTCGGCGCGGAATTTTTCCGGGCGGCGGCAATCGTAAGCAAGCGTCGCCAGCGACCGGAGCGTGGGGAGATGGCCGTTGTTCGCGCCGAAATCCGTCTCAAGCGCCCAGAACGCCGTGATGACTGGAGCCGGCACGCCGAACTGCTGCTCGATTTTGTCGAAAACGGCTTTGTTTTTTGCGATGCGCGCGCGGCCATTGTCGATGCGGAACTTCGCGGCCATGCGGTCGGAAAATTCAAGAAAGCTCTGCGAAAAGACGCTCTGCCTGCGGTCGCTGTTGATGACATTCTGATCAAAGGTCACGCCGTCGAGCGCCGACAAAGCGCGCGGCGAGATGCCCTTGGCCCGCGCCTCCGACCGGAACTCCGAGAGCCAGCGCTCGAAACTGCCGGAATTGGTGCAGGCGGCGGCTTCGCTGGCCGCCGTGGCGAGCAAGAGGCCGGCAAAAATTGCGTTGGCGAGGGGCCTTCTCATGACTGCCTCCGGGTCGATGGATTTGGGAATCGCGTCCAAGGGATAAGCGCGATCACGCCCGAAAATCAGGCAAATTCAAGACATGCCGCCGTCAGCTTGGCACGCGCGCGTGAATGGAAAGATCCCGGATGATCGGATTGCGTCCCGTCAAGGGATTGTCCGGGTCCCATTTCAGGGCGATGGTCTGGAATCGCGCCGAAAGCGCCTCGTAGATCAGGAGCTTGCCCGTCAGCGTTTCAGGCATTTCAAGAATGACCTTGATCACCTCCACGGCTTGCAGCGTGCCGAGCACGCCCGCGACGGGGCCTAAAACGCCCGCCTCTTCGCAGTTCGCAACCGTGCCGGGTGGCGGTGCCTCGGGGAAAAGGCAGCGGTAACTCGGCAAAGGCTCCCCGGTCGCATCCTTCTCGTAGGCACGAAAGGTGGAAAGATAGCCGTCGAGTTGGCCCAGGGCCGCAAACACGAGCGGCTTTCCGGCAAAGAAGCAGGCGTCGTTGACGAGATAGCGCGTGCTGAAATTGTCAGAACCGTCCGCCACGACGTCGTATTGCGAGATGGTGGACAGCGCGTTTTCGGCTGTGAGCCGGAACGGCATGGCCTCCACGGACACATGCGGGTTGAGGCCCCGGCACAGCGCAGCCGCGCGTTCGGCCTTGTGCGCTCCGACATCCGCCGTCTTGTATGCGATCTGGCGCTGCAGGTTATCGACCGAGACCCGGTCATCGTCGATGATGCCGATCTTCCCCACGCCCGCTGCCGCAAGATACATCAGGAGCGGAGACCCAAGCCCACCCGCGCCGACAACGAGCACACGCGCCGCCTTCAGGCGCTGCTGGCCTTGCCCCCCGATCTCCTTGACCAGAAGGTGCCGCTTATAACGCTTGATCTCATCCGGCGACAGGATGGGCTGCTTGATCGTTTCGTCCATGTTGCCTGACTTCTGCTTTCCCAGCCCTATTCAATTTATTATAGGAGAAGAGGAAGACAGGGGAAGCTCTCAAGAGCGGATACGATCCGGCCAGGCCGATGCTGCCGACGCGCCCTTGACCGCCGCAACCGTCCTCCCGGAAAGGCGGAGCGTTATCCGGGATCGCAAAGGATTGAATCCTCTAGTTTTTTGCGATCCCGGCTCGCGCTTCGCTTGGCCGGGCTGACGAAGAGCGGACACGATCCTGCTCAAAACGTGGCGAGAAATTCCTTGTAGTTTGCATTCTGCCTGAGCAGGCTGCCAGCCGATGCGATGAGAAGATCGACATCGTCCTTTGGCAGTTTGAAGCGAGTCGGAATCTTTTCCAGCCGCGACCGCACGCTGGGCTCGCGCATCTGGTCGAAGCTCACTTTGGCGACCTGAAGCGAAAGATTGCGGCAATCCCAACCCTCCGTCGAGCCGCGAAGCGACGCCACCTCAGGTGGCGTCAAACCGCAGCGGTACTCGATCAGACGATCGCGCCACCTTTCCATCTCTGTGACAAACGAGTTGTAAGCGGCGCGAACATTGGCTTCGACCGCCGTGTCGGAGACGGCCTCGATAAGGTCCATGAGCTCGGGCGAGTTGGCATCCTTTGCGAGATCGCCGCCGGGCGGCCGGCCGGCATCGACCACAACGAACAGAAAGCGCTTCAGATTCACCACCTGGTGCGGCGTTAGTGGCTGATAGGGCTTTGTCGCAGCCGCAAGTTCGAGCACAAATCCGCTCAGCCCCAGATTGTCGGTCATGCCGCCATCGAGGAGCTTCACGAATTTCACATCCGACTTCTCACGATAGCGTTGGATCGCAGCCGACGACGCGCGCAAAATTGCGGGCGCGCCGGGCCGATCCGCGGAGTAAACCCAGTCGGGCGGCGTGAACGTACACCGATCGGCGTAGTTCTCGATCACAATCGGCGCGAAAATGAATGGTACGGCCGCCGATGCCGCCACGGCCTCGGACAGCGGATACCGGCGCAGATCGCTGCAAAGCGCGCCGAAATTCACCGTGTTGAAAATGAATGTCGTGCGATTGTAAATGTCGGAGGAGTTGATCCAGAGCTGAGGCCGGCCCGGCCTCAATACATCGTTGAAGGTGGCGCCGCGAAACAGGTTTTCATCGAGCCAGGTGGGCAAGCCGCTGCGGTCGTTGACCCCGCCCTTCGCGAGCAGCATGAGATTCGTGACATTGACGGACGTGCTGAGGGAGGCTTCGGCATCCTGAATGAGGAATCTCTGACGGAAATTGGCAAGCGTATCGCGCCCGTGCAACGCGAAATAGGCCGCAGTAACCGATCCTCCCGACACACCGGAGACGAGAGAGACCTGATCGATAAGGGATGATCCAGCCGCGGTTCGCGCATTTGTTTTTCCGAGTTCTTGCAATACGCCGAAAGCGAAAGCGCTCGCGCGCGTGCCGCCTCCGGAGAAGCTAAGGCCGATCGCAGTCTCCGCATTCTCCTGCAAAGGCGCGGCGCCCATGGCCATTTCGGGGCCCGCCAGCGCCTGATCGGTGAGGGCTGAGTTGATCGGGGCATTGCGCAACCCGGAGCACGCGACGAGAGCCAGCGCAATGCCGAGACACGAGGCGGTTGCCGCCAAGCGCCATGATCGCTGAGCAAAACCCGATCGTCCGTTCAAAATGCTATCCTCTCGCATCGAAAGGGGGCTGCTTGTTCTCTGCCGACGCCCGGGCGTTTCGTGGCATTGAACTGCGCATGTGAGTCGCCGTAAGCGTTGCGCCGAAGACATGCAACTGCTCCACGGACTTGTCAGAAATGTGGCGCGGCGCGGCAAGCGTTGGTTAGGCAACAGCACTTATGGTTCGCGCCTGGTATTTTTCGGATGTATCCGTTTTTCCATTCAGCTAGAGTGCAGGCCCATGTCCAAACGCTTAACCGTGCTTTCCCTCACAGCCGCGCTGCTCCTGACGCAGCCGCTGACGCTTGCGGAAAATGCATGGGCCAACACTCCTCTGCAAGACGCGATCGCAAGGCTCGCGCCTGAGCAGCAGGCGACGCTCAAGGCCTATGAAAGTGCGCGCGCCGCTTACGCCCGCCGCGTCGACCAGTATTGGCGGCTTTCCGAGATAAAGCGAAGGAAGCGAAAGGCAAAGATCGCGGGCGGGAAAGCCGCTGACCGTCGAGGATTACGTCAGGGAGCAGCCGCCGGTCTATAATGGGCCGAAGCGGCCGGACGAGATCATGGCTCTTCTTCCAAAGCCGCCAAAGTCTCCCGTCGAGGTCCATGCGCCTGTTCCCGTCCTTGCCGACTTCCTGCGCGAGGCTGAGACGGTCTACGGCTTCCGGCCGGACCGGGTCGGCGAAGACGATTTCATGATCCACTATGCGATCGAAGCCATCAGGCTCGGTCTCACGCGCGATCAGGTGGTCCGGCTTTACGCGCTAGAGACGGGGGGCGCGGGCACGCACGATCTCCAATCGGGCTATAACCCCAGGACCGGGCACGCGGCTTCGACAGCGCTCGGTTATGCGCAGCTGCTCGCGGCCAACTCCATTGAACAGGTCCGCAAAGACGGACCGGAGTTCGCGGCACGCCTCGATCGCATGGCGGAAGAATTGGGCGTCCCATACAGCACGGCGCAGGCGCTGAGGACCAAAGCGGAGTGCGTCCGGCGGATGATAGCTGACGCTCGAAGGGTCCCAGAGAGCTGGCCGGCCCATGTGGCCTATGCAAAGACAGCCAACGGGCTCGGGATGCATGCGCTCAACCTCGACGGCAACGTTGGCCCGTGGATGCAGGTGGTGAAACTGCGGGGCATTATGGAGTCTGCCTCAAAAAAAGGGATGCGGAACCTGACCGGCGCACAGCTTGAGCTGATGAACCTAGCCGGTCCGGGCAGCGGCCTGGAGATGCTTCAGTCACCCGGCCGCGACATGCCGACCTCGAACTTCTTTGAACGCGGCGGGTACGAGCGTAATCCCGTCGTCCATGACAAGACAGGAGCCCAGCTGCTGGCCCGGCTCGATGAGCTCATGGACAAGAACGTCCAGAAAGTCGGTGCGCAGCAGTTCGCAAAAATCTTCGACGGCGTTGCCCGGCGTCTGGCTGCGGGCGACCAGTCCCGGACATCGGCGGAGGCGGCCACCCCGTCCAATCCTTTCGGATCCTTCTTCAACCCATTCGGCTCCCGATAAGGTTTGATTTACCCTTATCCGAATAATTAATTCCCCGCCCAAGAGGTCAATGCCGATCTTAAGCGAAAGCAAAGCGGAGCCTGCTAGGTTCGCAGTGTGGAGTTTGAGTTACGGGACGAGTTCTTTCCCCGGCTTCAGCTGAGCAGGCAGAAGAATCATCCTAAACAGTTCGCTTATGATCAGCCGGCCGCTCGAACCGGTACTTTCAGGCATTTCAAGAGGGTAACATGGTTAATCGCGCGCGCTGGAAGTGGAGTGCATTCTTCCTGGTCTTATCTTTGGTCATCAGCCCCGCTGCTTTCGCGGCGGCTGAAAATTCAGGCCAGGATAAACCGGCGGCGGAAACCGAGGCGAAGTCGTATCTTCCGCCGTGGATGCAGGGAAAAGGCGGCAACGACAATGCAAGCGTGAGCGCCCCGGCTGCCACCCCGACGCCAGACAACAACGCCACCCAGGGGAGCAAAACTGCAGCCGCGAGCGACGACACGGCGAAGAGGAAGGTGAGAGGCGCCAGCCAGGGACATAGGTACCACCGGCACGGCTCGCCAAACGCCGTCTTCAGCGGCTTTGCCGGTTTATTCGGCCAATGACCGATCCGCAAAACGTCGCAACCCCTCTCTCATAGGACGCGTTGGCTGGCGATCTACCCCGCCTTCCCGGCTGGATCGCGCGATGAATAGCAGCCGACCGACACTTGAATACGCCTGTCCATCAGCCCGAAGGCCGCACCCTGGGGGTCCATACACTGAACGATGCGAGCGTTGCCTGGCACGCCAACGGGGCCGTATAGAATCCGGCCGCCACCGGCCACCACGCGCTTTGCCGCCGCCCCAATGTCGCGGACGTTAAAATAGTAGAGCCACAGCGAATATCCGCGCATGTCCGGGTTATTGAACATGCCGCCGATCGCCTCCGGTCCTGCCGAGAACTCTTGATAAGTGCCGGTCGGGCCGGGATAAGCGCTAGCCTTTTTCCAGCCCAAAAGCTGACTGTAAAAGGTGAACGACTTGGCCCAGTCGGCGGCAAGCAACTCACGCCAGACGGCATGTCCCGGCGCGTTCGGCTGCGCGGGTTGCTCTTGGCTCTTTTCCCGGCCCTTGATCAGGGCGATCGTTGCCCCTTGGGGATCCGCGATCAAGGAGAAGCGGCTGACGTTTGGGATATCCGTCGGCGGGACATACACCGTTCCACCGAGCTTTTCGACCAGCATTGCGGTGGTGTCCACGTCGTCGACTTCAACATATCCAATCCATTGCGGCCTCACCCCGGATTCGCCAGCACCCGCCATCATTTTCGCGAGGCCGGCGACGGGAGAGCTGCTAGCAGTAAACAGGGTATAGGTCGAACCGGGGATGGAGACTTCCCCGGTGCCCCAACCTACGACGCCAGCATAGAATGCCCGGGCATTTTCTACGTTTGACGTCGCCAGCTCGTACCAAACAAATCGGCTCGAATTGGCCATATCCTTATGCTCCGCTGGAGCTTTGATGCTTGGGAAGTTAGCCCGTTGATTATCGAGCTTTGGCGCCCCGTAGGAGAATCGAACTCCTGTTTCAGCCGTGAGAGGGCCGCGTCCTGACCGCTAGACGAACGGGGCAACAGACTAGGAAACATAAAGTGAGCCGCGCCCTTGATCAAGCAGAAAGGCACGATGAATCACGATATGCAGAAAGAACCAATCGTATACAAATATGAGCAATCTTGCACACATGAAAAATGGGCATTCAAGCTGTCAGTGGACTTAGCGCCACAGTCCGGCGCGAATCTAAGGGTCTTATCGCAAAGTGCGAATATGCTTTCCGTTGACACGTGAGGACGATGGCTTAACTCGTTCTCCCCGCCATCGTGAAAAGGTGGTCATGATATCACCCTTATGGGGGAGTTGCGGTTCCTGTCGTGCGAGAGCGTGCATAGGGCAACGCTGGCGGAACGCGGGAAACCATGCCCAGAGAAACAATGCTTCAATCCAAGTTCGAAGCGCCCATAGGGCCCACCTGTCATATTTGCGCCACATGTTTGAATGGTTCGCGGGGATCTTCCCTGCATTACGGATTAAGGAGCCTCGTGTCCCGTTGTTCGATTGTTCCGAGGAGGCGGTGACGTGAAGAGCGACCCTCGTCTCCAGATCGTGGACTTTCTGCCACGCCTGCGCCGCTTCTCCTACGCTTTGACAGGAGATGCAGACAAGGGCGACGACCTCGTACAGGAAACCTGTGCGCGGGCGTTATCACGGCTTAACCAGTGGGAACCAGGGACGAGGCTCGATAGCTGGATGTTTCGTATCGCCCAGAACATATGGCTCGATCAACGGCGCGCGCACAAAGTGCGCGGCGATTCCGTCGACATCGATCAGGCCTATGACATCGCCGGCGCCGATGGCCGCGATCTGGTCGAGAACCGGCTTACGCTCCAGGAGGTGTCGAAGGGCATCGCCGAACTCCCTGGAGATCAGCAAGTCTTGATTGCTCTGGTATGCGTGGACGGCCTCTCCTACAAAGAGGCGGCGGAAGCACTCGATATTCCCATCGGAACGGTAATGAGCCGTCTCGCACGCGCGCGGCGCGCTCTTTACAACTACGCCAATCCGGAAATCGAAACAGCGCCGATCAAGCTGGAGTCCCGCCGTGGCCAAAGTAACAGATGAAACGTTGATGGCTTACGCCGATGGCGTACTGAGCGCCGTCGCACGGGCAAAAGTTGAGGCTTGCCTGCAAGCCGACCCCGAGGCTCGCCGCCGTGTCGAGGTCTTTCGGGCAACAGGAGCGCCCCTTTCGACGCTGTACGACGGGCCCATGTCGGAGCCGGTCCCAGCGCATCTTAAAAACTTTGTTTTGAATTATCCGCTTGATGAAGAGGTTCCAAAGACGCAGTTGCGCTCCGAACTCCAGGCGGGATGGTTTGATGCGTTCGAGCAAAAAGCACGGCTCGTTGCCGGGAGCGTTGCCCAGTGGCTGGAGAAACCTTTTCCGGCCATGCGATGGCAACTCGCGGCTGCCTCGGCGGCGGTTCTGGCACTTGGCGCCGGGGTCGGCACCCTTCTCCATGGCGGCGGCGGCAATACCAGCGATCTCGTGGCCTTCCATGACGGCCACATTTACGCAAGCGGCGCTCTCGGCGACGTCCTCGAAAGAGAGTTGAGCGGCCACGAGGCCAGGATCGGCGGTGTGAGGGGCGAAGCCGTCACGATGCGCGCCAGCCTGACTTTCAAAAGCAAGGAACACACTTATTGCCGGGAATACGAGATCGCAACGCCGAGTGATGGCGGTTTCGTCGGTCTGGGATGCCGTGACCATGATGGAAAATGGGCTCTTGAGCTTCACGTTCCATCAGCCAACTCGGATAAGAGCGGGATGAAGATCGCCAAAGGCCCGGACAATGCCGCGCTCGACTCGATCGTGGATCGCATGATGGACGGCGATGCATTCGACAACGAACAGGAAGCCCAGGCGGTGCGCAACGGCTGGAAATAGGTTCCAGCCTGCATCATCCATCTGGACGCGGATAATCTGCTCTCGCACTCAAAATCGGTCGACTTTTCCGCCTTTGATCGATTCCGATTAAAGGCGGATTGCCCCCAGTTCCTCTACTACGGATGAGCCCTTTCGTAGACTGCGATCATAGGCCCCAGTCCCAGCAATAGATTTCCGCCGCGCGAAGCGGATGGCACGTAGAGGGCCGGGGCGGTGCCTCCGTCGAGAAACAGCGCGTTCCGGCATTTCAGGCCATCGCGAAACAGGCGTTCGAACGTGTCGAAAGGCACATCGCCCTCGGAAATCGCGAAAAGCACGGTGCCTTCACCCCGCACGCAGACCCCATCGCGCGCCTTGGCCGATATATTTGCCTTTGCGATCCTGGGATGCAGCTTGCCGTCGACCACGAGCATCGGACCCGATTGGGTCGCGAACAGCAAATCCGGCTTTTTTTTCAAGAATGCACTCGTCTCAAGAACGCCGGCATGGCTCTCACCTGCATAGAAGATGCCGTTCGGCTTCAGGTGGAAATTGCCGGGACCGGGCCTTGTATTGGCGCGAACCAGTTCGCGCCCGTCCTCGATATAGAGCCCGACCGGTTTATAATCCGGGTGAAACATGCCTCCGTTAAGGGCGAAGGCAAGCCGGCCGCCTTTCGCATCCGTTTTCGGGAGCGAACTTAAATAGGAATACGGCGAGCCGTCGGGACGCTGCCAGAATAACCTGACAGCGTAGCGGCTCAGGGGCGCTTCACAAAGGGTGTAGGAATTACCTTCGAAGCTATACGGCTTGCAGGGCTGTTCTTCGGAACGCGCTGGTTGCCTGGCGAAAAAGATGCTGAGCGCAAAAAGTATCGCCATTACCGGAGCTGCATTAGTGCGTTTCACGCTCGCTCTTCCTCCAAGGTGGGCCACCACCGCGTATGAGCCGGTGCGCCGGGATGGCGACGGGCTATAAAAGGCGATGGCTCCGGTCAAGGCCAAGTAACATTTGGGGTGACGGGAGCGCTTTCCCCCGTATAAGTGTCGTAACTTGACTCGCTGAACCTTGCATTCGCCAAAGACCCAGTTTTCACCCTGTTCGAGATATGGCTCCGTTGCTCAACCTGAAAACCGCTTCGAAACGGAGTATAAAGGCATCTCTGGAAAGGAAGCGGCGGCGTTTCCTGCCTCTCCATGTCTTCATTTGCGTCTGGAAATCGATTTCGTCGGATAACATCAGCCTGCTCGCAGCCGGCGTGGCTTTTTACATGCTGCTGGCGATCTTCCCTGCCCTCGTCTTCATCGTTGCGATGTTCGGGCTACTCGCCGAGCCCGATCAGGTCCGGCAATGGCTTGTGTCCCTAAAGGGGGTGCTTCCCACCGAGGCCTGGAACGCGATCGACGCCCAAGTCGTCGTTTTGACGGGACAAAACAGCACCTCGCTGTCGCTCGCCTCGATTTTCAGCCTTCTGCTCGCCTTCATCAACGCCCGCCTTGGGGCATACTCGATGATGGGAGCCTTGAACGTCGTTTATAACGCGCCGGAGACGCGAAGCTTCTGGCGCATAAACATTATCGCGTTCATGTTTACAATCGCGGCGCTTTGTGTCTTGGTCTTTAACATATACGCTGTTATAGCGGTGCCGCGCGTTCTTAACGGCATCGGTCTTTCGCAATTCTCCAGCAGTATTCTGCATGCCCTGCGCTGGCCTGTCCTGGCTGTGATCATGGTGTTGAGCCTCGCGCTGGTGTACCGGTATGGGCCGGATCGCAAGGGTGCGCATTGGCGATGGGTTTCGATCGGCTCGCTCGTGGGAACGGCTCTGTGGCTCGCAGGCTCGACGGGTTTTTCGTGGTATGTGTCAGCCTTCAACTCGTATGATAAAGTTTACGGCTCGTTCGGAGCCGTGGTTATTCTGCTCTACTGGCTTTGGCTGACAGCTTTTGCCGCACTGATGGGAGCAGAACTAGACATGCAAATCCAAACCGCGCTAGAAGAACGCAAATGACCCGCCCTATTTATCCTTTCTCCGCCATCGTTGGACAAGACGAGCTCAAGCTTGCGCTCATCATATCCGCTATCGACCCCACGATCGGCGGCGTGCTGGCTTTCGGCGACCGCGGAACCGGCAAATCCACCACCGTTCGGGCCCTTGCGGCGCTTCTGCCGCCGGTCCGGGCCATCCGAGGCTGCCGCTTCAATTGCGATCCCGATGGGAGCGACCTTTGCGAGGAGTGCCGCGAGCGCGCCCGTGACGGCAAACCTAAATCGCGCTTCATCAACGTGCCGGTGGTCGATCTGCCGCTCGGCGCCACTGAAGACCGCGTTGTGGGCGCGCTCGACCTCGAGCGGGCGCTGACCCGGGGCGAGAAGGCTTTCGAGACCGGCCTGCTGGCGCGCGCAAATCGCGGCTTTCTCTATATCGACGAAGTGAACCTGCTTGAGGATTTCCTTGTCGATCTCCTACTCGATGTGGCGGCTTCCGGCGAAAACGTGGTCGAGCGCGAAGGCATGAGCCTGCGCCATCCGGCACGCTTCGTGCTGATCGGCAGCGGCAACCCCGAGGAAGGCGAGCTTCGGCCGCAGCTTCTTGACCGCTTTGGCCTATCCGTTGAAGTGCGCACGCCGCAGGATCTGCCGTCCCGCATCGAGGTTGTGCGCCGCCGCGACGCCTTCGAGCGCGATCCGCACGGCTTCGTCGCCGCCTGGCGCGATGAGAACCGCAAACTGAGGCGCAAGGTCGCCGTGGCGCGCAGCCGGGTAAACCTGATCGCCATGCCGGACGAGGTGTTGGAGCAAGCCGCGAAACTCTGTCTCGCGCTTGGCACCGACGGCTTGCGCGGCGAGTTGACGCTGATGCGCGGCGCCCGCGCCATCGCCGCCTATGAAGGCTCTGAAACCGTCAAAGTCGAGCATCTGAAAAGGATTGCGCCGGCCGCCCTCCGCCACCGCCTGCGCCGCGATCCTTTAGATGAAGCCGGCTCCACAATCCGCGTCGAACTCGCTTTGCAGAAGACGTTCGGGTGATGTTGAACGGCGGCGGGGAAGCGGCGCCGGAACGGTCGCTCTGGGAAGAGGCCGTCATGGCGGCCTCGTTGTTCGCCGTAGACCCTGTCGGCCTCGGCGGCATCGTCGTGCGCTCAAAATATGGGCCGGTGCGCGATCAGTGGGTGGAATTCCTGCGCAGCATTCTGCCGGACCACGTTCCCTTCCGTAAGCTTCCGCTCTACGCCGCCGACGAACGTCTGTTTGGCGGTCTTGACCTTGCCGCAACGCTTGCGCATGGCAAGCCCATCGCGGAGCGCGGCCTGCTCGCCGATATGGACGGCGGTTATCTGATCGTACCGTCCTGCGAACGCGTGGAGCCCGGTCTTGCGTCAAGGCTGGGCATCGTTATGGACGCGGGCGCCGTGCATGTGGAGCGCGAGGCCGCTTCTCTCACGCATCCAGCGCGGTTCGGCGTAATCGCGCTCGATGAGAGCGAGGGCGCGGACGAAGCGCCGCCGGTTGCGCTGCTGGAGCGGCTGGGGCTTAGAATTGATCTCACCGACCTCAGCTATCGCGACGTTACGCTAGCGACCACCTCCGAGGACGAAATCGCAGCGGCGAGGGCGCGGCTCGCAAGCATAGAAGTTCCCGACAAAATCATTGCAGGCCTTTGCGCAGCGGCCTCTGCGTTCGGCGTTTACTCGCTGCGCGCGCCGATTTTCGCGGTTCGCGCCACTCGCGCCGCCGCCGCTCTCGCCGGGCGAACTGAGGCAGCGGACGAAGACGCAGCCCTTGCCGCCCTGTTCGTGCTCGCCCCGCGCGCAACCATGACGCCCGCGCCGCCGGAGCCGCCCCCTGAAGAGCCTGAGAAGGAAGATAAACCCCCGGACGAAAAGGATAAGGATAGCGAGGAGCAGAAGGCCGCGGAGGAAGATAAGCCGCTGACCGACATGATCATCGCCGCCGCCGAGGCCGCCATCCCGAAGCATATCCTCTCGAACCGGGCCGGCAAGGCAGTGAAGGTTCCGGCGAATGCGCCCGCTGGTAAAAGCGGTAGCGAGCGATCGAATGCGACCCGCGGACGCCCCGCAGGCGTGCGACGCGGCGAGCCGCGTCCAGGCTCTCCCATAAGCCTGATCGAGACGCTGCGCGCCGCCGCACCCTGGCAGAAGATCCGCCGCGTATTCGCGAACGCTCACCACAGAACCGAAGAGGAAGGCGTCGTTCGAACCCTGGAAAAGATCGAGGTTCGCAGCGACGATTTCCGCGTGAAGCGGCTGAAGGCGCGCTCGCAAACGGCGACCATCTTCGCAGTGGACGCTTCCGGCTCGACTGCGATGCAGCGGCTAGCTGAAACCAAGGGGGCCATCGAACTTTTGCTTGCCGAGTGCTACATCCGCCGCGACCAGGTGGCGCTGATCGCCTTCCGCGGCAAGGGCGCGGAGATGCTCCTGCCGCCAACGCGCTCGCTGACGCGCGCCAAGCGCAGCCTCGCAGCTCTTGCCGGCGGCGGCGGGACGCCGCTTGCGTCTGGCATTACTGCGGCGACAGCCCTCGCACTCAATGTGCGCCGCAGAGGCATCTCTCCTCTTATCGTCCTTCTGACCGACGGCCGCGCCAACATCACTTCAGAAGGCAAGCCTGGGCGTGACCGCGCTCAAAATGACGCGAGCATGGCGGGACGCCGGTTGCGCGCAGAAGGCATCGCTACAATGTTGGTAGATACGTCTCCGCGCCCGCAACTTCAGGCAGAGCGGCTTGCACAAGAGATGGCGGCACGATACCTGCCGCTGCCTTATGCGAATGCGGCGGCGATTTCGAAGGCTGCAAGGATGGCTGCTAAAGGATGAACACATTAAACTGGGACCGGGAAGGGCTTGATTGGCCCAACCGCGCAGCCAGCAAATTCGTATCGGCCGGCGGTTTGCGCTGGCACATCGAAGACATGGGCAGTGGCCCTATTGTGCTGCTGCTCCACGGAACAGGCGCATCTACGCATTCCTGGCGGCATTTCGGGCCGATCCTGGCTAGCCGTTTCAGGGTCATTGCTTTGGATTTGCCTGGGCATGGGTTCACCGAAGCCCCCCGCGCCTCTCATCTTTCCCTTCAGCAAATGTCCCAGTCGATCGCGACGCTGCTCAGCGTCCTGAACGTCAAGCCGGATATCGGCGTTGGACACTCGGCCGGGTCTGCGATCCTTTGCAGGATGGCGCTGGATCATCGGCTCGACGCGAAGGCGATTATGAGCCTGAATGGCGCTTTCCTTCCGTTCGGCGGTCCCGCAAGCCAGTTCTTCGGCGGAATCGCCCGACTTTTGTTCATCAATCCGTTCGTGCCCAGCATGTTTACCTGGAGCGCGGATGCCGGCATGGTCCGTCGCCTCATCGCGGGCACGGGCTCTCAGATTGACCCCGAGGGCCTCGCCCTCTATGGGCGTCTCTTCCGCAATTCCACCCACGTTGCATCGGCCCTCGGGATGATGGCGAACTGGGATCTCGAGACGCTGGCCCAGGATCTGCCGAAGCTCAAATCGAAGCTCACGCTCATCGCCGCGAGTAACGATAAAGCAGTTCCCTCGGATGTGGCGTTCAAGGTTCAGGATCTGGTTCCCGGCTCAAAAGTTATTCTCCTCCGCGGCATGGGTCACCTCGCTCACGAAGAAAAACCCGCCGAGGTTGCAGAATTTATCTTTTCCGAAGCAGCTCGCTACGGCATCCTGTCCAGGGAAGATGTCCACGAGGCAGCGGAATAAGCGGCTTGGAAGGAGTATCGCGTTGGGCGGGTTAGCTGAACTTGTCTTGGTTGCCGGGCCGGTGCTCGCCTTCGCGATCTATGAGCTTGTGAAGATAAGACGGGAGATCAAGCCCGCAAAGGTTGACAATCGCAACGACCGCCAAGCCTAGCGTCTTTAGCCGTTTAATCTTTTTTAGCTTGGCTTGCCGCCGTTTTTCCGTCTTATTGTCGGCCGACTTTACGGCGACAGCTTAGGCGCCTTGGGAAAAATCCTCTTCGTTCGAAACAACTCTCCCGATCCGGTAGTTGTAAAGGCCGCGGCGGAGGTTTCATGCCCAGATTTAGGTGTCCCTCGGCCTTTATGTTACAATGCAGGATCGCATGACAGGTTTCGATATGCTCTCTTTGAAAATCGCTCCGTCGGCCTTGCCCTCGTCCTGGAGGCGGACAGCGGTCGTCGTTTCGACCTGCTTGGTTGCCGCCAGCCTCGTCATGGGTCCGTCGGCTTTCGGCGCGAACAGAAGCAGGCCAACGCCTCGAGCCGATATTCCGGAGGTCACTTCCCTGCTCGGCAGCTATCTTGCCGGGCATGTTGCTCGTGCCACGCGGGATAGTGATAATGCGGCGCTCTATTACAGGCGTGCTCTCGCAAAAGACCCAGCCAACCAGGACATCCTGGAAGAGGCCTTCCAGCTTGACCTCGCGGCGGGCGAGTTCGACTCCGCTCGCAATCTTGCCCAGCGTCTCGTCAGAAGGCAGACCGACAATACCATCGCCCATGTTTTTCTCGGGCTCGACGCCTTCAAACACAGCGATTACTTGAGAGCCGACGAACATTTCCGCAATGCGGAGCGCGGGACCTCTGCAGACGAGCCGACAATCAAGCTCGCACGCGCCTGGGTGGCCGTCGCACAGGGCCGCGCCGACAAAGCCGTTGCGGCCTTGCAGAGCCCAAGCAAGGCGGCTTGGGCGACCCACTTCGAGACGGTTCAGCGCGCTTTCATAGGCGATGTCGCGAGGAAGAAGGCTGTGGCTCTCGAAGCCTACCGGGCGGTCACCGAGAAAAAGGCGCCGAACACCCGTATCGCTGAAGCCTTTGCCCGGCATCTGGCGTTCTGGGGCGACAGGGGACAGGCAGAAGCTGTCCTGAAGGAAGCCGGCGCGGATACAACCCCTCTCGGCAAGCAACTCATGGCTGAATTGAAGGCCGGGAAGACGCCGAAGCTCATGGTTTCGAACGCCGAGGAAGGGCTTGCGGAGTCGTTCCTTGGCATCGGTCAGGTGCTGGCTACGAACAACGGTGCGGACGCCGCACAGATTTACCTGAGGCTTGCTCTTTTCTTGAATCCTGCCTCCGACATAGCAAAGCTGGAACTGGCGGAGCTTTACGGAAGCGGAAATTCCGAGCAGTACGACAAGGCAATCGCGGTTATCGACACCGTTCGGGAGAACTCGCCATTCTGGGTGAACGCGCAAATCCGTAAAGCGATTTACCTGAACGCGCTGCAGAAAACGGACGAGGCGGCTGCGCTCCTAAACGCCGTTCTTCAGAAAAGTCCGAAAGAGGAGCAGGTTCTGCAGACGCTCGCGTCGATCGAGAGCGCGCGCAAAAAATACGAGGCGGCCATTCCCTTCTACGACCGCGCCATCGAATTGATCGGAACGCCGGAAAAGAAGCATTGGGGCCTCTTTTATGCGCGCGGGATCGCCTATGAGCGCACGAAGCAATGGGCGAAGGCAGAGCCGGATTTCAAGAAGGCGCTCGAACTCGACCCCGAACAGGGAGCCGTTCTGAACTATCTCGGATATTCCTGGCTCGATCAGAACATCAACATCCCGCAAGCTTTCGACCTCATCAAAAAGGCGTTGAAGCTCAAGCCCAATGATGGCTACATCATCGATAGTCTCGGCTGGGGCTATTACATCCAGAAGGATTACGAGCAGGCCGTCAAGCAGCTCGACAAGGCCGTGGAGTTGCACCCGGAAGATCCGACATTGAACGATCATCTGGGCGACGTTTACTGGCGGCTCGGCCGGAAACTCGAGGCGAAATTCCAGTGGAATCAGGCCCTGACCCTGAACCCGGAGCCGGAGGACGCCGAGAGGATCAAGAGGAAGCTCGAAGCGGGTTTGCCCGACGACTCTGGCCCTCGCGCCGAGCTGCAGCCTCAAACAGCGTCCCCTCAGACAGCAGCACCTGACGGCGCGGCCGCCACCGCCAACCCTTGAGCTGGGAAGCAAAGAGAAGCATGTGCCGCAAGCGCGTGCTTCTTGTCTCAGTGGGGTCGACAACTGCGCTTGATCAGCCTATTGACTTGGCTCGAGTTTGACCGCCTAGGTTTACAATGACACCCTCTTCAGGCAATGATCCGCGCGGCCTTGCGCAAGATAGCGTTGCGGCTGGTTCCGTTTGTGAGAAGGCCCGCGCCAAGGTCAACCTGACGCTTCATATCAAGGGGAAACGTGCAGACGGATACCATGAGCTCGAAAGCCTCGTCGTGTTCGCGGATGTCTGCGACGAGCTTGCGTTCACCCCTTCATCCAAGGACAGCCTTAGCCTTGAAGGTCCTTTTGCGCGGCTCGTAGACGGCGAGAACCTTGTCTTGAAGGCCAAGCGTGCGGTGGCTTCCTGGCTCGGTATCTCGATCAGCGGTCATTTCCGGCTCAAGAAAAACATCCCCGTTGCTGCTGGCCTTGGCGGAGGCTCCTCGGACGCCGCTGCCGCCATCCGTGCCCTGCTGAAGGTCTATAGCGATGCTTCCGATGCAAGGCCCTTCATCGAGCGATCCGCTGCGATCGGAGCAGACGTTCCCGTGTGCCTTCAGAACAGCGCCGCGTGGATGTGCGGGCTCGGCGAGCGCGTGACGCCGGTTTCCAACCTGAAGCCCCTGCCCGCCATCATGGTCAATCCGCGCGTCAAGCTGTCGACGGCGCCCGTCTTCAAGACTTTGAATGCGAAGCCTCTGCAGCCCGGCGAGGCTGGGCCTCCGCCAGCCTTTCCCGGATGGAGCACTCCGGAAGAGGCCGCCTCCTATCTCAAAGAGGGGCGCAATGATTTGGAGGCGCCCGCCATAGCGCTTGAACCCGCTGTTGAGAGGGTTCTCGATACGCTCCGGCGCTTGGACGGATTCCTGCTCGCCCGGCTATCCGGCAGCGGGCCTACCTGTTTCGGCCTGTTTTCATCTCAAGAGGCGGCAGTTAAGGCGGCGGGAGACATAGAGCGAACTCATCCGGGTTGGTGGATCGCAGCGACAACTCTTGGCTAAGTTTGTTTGAGTGCCGTCACCCTCCGAAGCGCCGGATCGCCTCTAATTCGCGCCATTTCTTATGCATTAAGCTTCTGGAAGATGTCTGCGTTGGAGCGAAGCTGCGTGAGCACCGAGGTAGCACCGAGGCCGGAAAGGAGCCGTCCAGCGGAAGAGGCTTTAGGGCCGGGCCGCTCCTCGATTCCGATCACATTCGCGGGCCTCGCTTTGACGCTCGATCAAAGCGGTGCGGCTTGGCTTCCCGACCAGAGAACGCTCATTGTTTCAGATCTGCATCTGGAAAAGGGCTCCAACGCCGCCGCGAGAGGCTGCCTTGTCCCGGCGCTGGACAGCCACGACACGCTGATACGCCTCAGATTCGTCATGGAAGCCTACCGGCCGAATCGGGTTGTTTGCCTCGGCGACAGCTTTCATGATGGCCGTGCCGGCGACCGCATGGCCGATGCCGACCGGGGTGCGCTTGCCTCGCTCTTCGCGCTTGTTCAGGAATGGGTCTGGATCGGCGGAAACCACGATCCGGAAGCGCCCGAATTCTGCAGCGGCGAAAAGCAGCACGAGCTTACAATTGAGGGAATCATCCTGCGCCACAAGCCTCGCGCCGTCCGAATCTCGCCGGAGATAGCCGGCCATTTTCATCCCAAGGCGAGCATACCGGCGGGGGGCCACAGGCTCTCAGGACGCTGCTTTTGCGTCTCCGATGATTTGCTTGTTATGCCGGCCTTCGGGGCTTATGCAGGCGGTTTGCACTGCGCAACAAAAGAACTCCGCTCCCTTCACAGGGCGGAGCCTAAAATCTTCATGCTGCACTCAGGAATCTGGCGCGTCGCTTGAGAGCAGACTGGGGCTGCCTCAGGCAGCACCTTCCGTCCGCGCGCGGGCCTTGACAACCTCGCGTTTGAGGCGGCGAGCCTTGAGCGAAAGCTCCTCATCCCCGGCCTTCAGTAGGAAGGCATCGAGCCCGCCACGATGCTCCACCGAGCGAAGCGCGTTGGCGCTGATTCTAAAACGAATGCCACGGCCGAGCGCATCGCTCAAAAGCGTGACGTTGCAAAGGTTCGGCAGATAGCGCCGCTTCGTCTTGATGTTCGAGTGGCTGACGAGATGACCGACGAGGCCACCCTTGCCTGTGAGTTCGCACTGGCGCGACATGATCTGACCTAACAGTGAATGGAAAGAGGCGCATTCGCCGAGTTCTCGTTCATGTAACCCTCAGAGCCGCGCGGGTCAAGCCTCGAGTGCCTTTGGCTGTGGGCGGCCGACGCTAGCAAGGCCGAAAGGTCAATATCTATGATTTCGAAGATCTTGCTCCTGGCGCGCTACGCCGCTCCGAAGCCTGTTTTCGTTCGCCAATCTCAAGCCTGCTATTGTTTCGGGACAATCGGCGCGCTAAGGGAGCGACATGGATTCGTCTTCCCGCATTATCCAAATTCTGGCCGGGGTTCCCCATTTTTCAACCTTCGACTCTGAGCAGTTGAAGCGTCTCTATGCTTTCACAGCGCTCAGAGTGCTGGCCAAGGGCGAGACGGCCACGATGGCTGGCGCAGGCGTCGATGAGCTTGGCATCGTGGTGTCGGGCAGGCTCGCGGAGCATGGCAAGGGACCGGATGCGGAAGAGTTCGGCCAGGGCGCGGCCCTTGCCGCCGAAGCGTTTTTTGCGCAGGGCCCGGCGGAGACAACGCTCATCGCGTTGCGGGAGACAGTGCTTCTGACGCTCGCGTGGTCCGACCTCACAGCGGCGCTTAACGCCCATCCCGATCTTCTCGCAACGTCTTTCGCGGCACTGGCGCGACACAGCGCAACTCTCCCTGCCGGGCCGCAAAAACCCGGCCGCCTCGTCCTGTGCGCCGCCGGAGCAAAAGGGCGCCTCGATACCGCCGTGAAGGACGCCTTCGTTTCCGCCTTGGAAAGTTCCGCGGAGGTCAGAATCCTGCGACGGGACAGCTTCGGCTCGCTTGCCCTCGACGCGCCCGACACAGCCCACTGGCTTCACGAGCAGGAGCTTGAGTTCGACGTTACGGCCGTAATTGCGGATGGCTCAGACGCGACTTTTGCGACGGAAGCCATCGAGGAAGCCGATGAGATCATCTTCATCGCGAGCGGTGGCAATTCTGCGCTGTCGGCGCTGGAGCAGCATGCGCTGGATCGGCGGGGCAAGAATCGGTGCCGCCTCATCATTGCGAGTGGCAAGGGCATCGCTCCCAAGAATGCGCCGGAATGGGCAGCGGCGCGCCCTTATCGCTCAACGCAGCTCGTGGACTTCGGCTCGCCAACAGAAGCTGCGCTTATGGCATCGGGCCTTCTTGGACAGGGAAACGCCATCGCCGCCACGAGCTGCGGCGTTTACGCCGCCGCGATCCTGGGCGCTCTTCAAGCCTTCGAAGCGAACGATGCGCCCGCCGTTTGCCTGACAGCCGCCGGAAGCGCGATTCTGCCTGCGGGCCTACTGGCCTCGGGCGCCAGCCTCGCCGACACCGAGGCCGTGTTTCGGGAACTGGCCGAACCATTGCCATGGAAGCGGGCCACGCGACCCGACGCGGGGTTGTACGAGGCTGCCGCGATGGATGCCATGCTTGCGTTGGCATTGCCCGAATGCGACATCGCCCTCACAACGCGTCCCTTCACCGCCGTTTCGCTCTCACTCTCGAAGAACGAACCAAGAGAACACCGCGAAGGCCGCCTCCATAGCGTTGTCCGGGCGGGATTGACACCGCCAGGAATTCTGCCGCCGCTCATCGCCGACGATGGCGATATTCTCATCAGCGGCGAGCGCGAAATCGAGGCTCTCGTTGCCGCCGCGGGGAAGCTTTCTCCCTCCCCTCTGATGTTCCTCTACCCTAAAGTTTCGCCACTGGGGGCATCGGACATGTCGTACCGGCAGCTCGCCGGTCCCTCTTTCCGCCTGACCCCTTTCCAAGGCCCTTCCACACCTGAAAAGCGCCTGCGTCTCGAAACCGTGCTAGGGGCCGCTTCGAGCAAGCCGCTTTCCCCCCTTCCGTTGATGGCCCCGCAATGCTTCGCCATCCCCATATCTGAAGGCGTAAGCCCGATGGATTGGGAGGAGTGGGAGCAGCTTCGCGACAGTGCCTTCGAATGGACTTCCGCGGAAATAGAGGCGCGCGGGCTTGCGCAACCTTGAGAAGTCGGACTTATTAGCCAGCGCCGCTTCAGACAACGCCTTGACGCTCCGCTCGCGCGCTCTGATGTGCATGATTAAACTCGCTGAGACAAATCGCCTACGATGAAACGCCAGGATCTGCCGACCGTCACCGCCAATACCAGCCTTTCCGCCAGAGTGTTGGAGAGATCAAGCTACGTCGCGCGTCTGCCCTTCAAGCTGATCGGCCGGGCCATCGTGCGCACGATCCAGGTCCTGTTCGCGCTCTTCGTTGTCGTTCTTCACCCGCAGATCAAGTGGCTTGCCGGCGTCATCGCGCAATCGAGCCTCGTCCAGAACACTATCAAGCCGAGCCTGCACTCCTTTACTGTCAACGTTTACGAGCCGTATTTCGCTCGTTTGAAAGAGCTCCCCCCTATTGGGCGACGATCAGCATTGCGGTCCCGCTCGCGGTGCTTGAGCCGGCAAAGTTCGGCGCAACGATCATGATTACGCAGCGGCCGAGAATGGGCATCTTGCTCTGGCTTTTGTTGCAGGGCGTGAGCTTCATTCTGATCGACAAGACCTGGGTTGCCGTCCGGCCGCAAAGCAGGAAGATTTGGCTTGTCAGCCGCATTCACGCGTGGCTGTGGCTGAACGTCGAGCGCGGAAAATACTGGATCAAAACCTCGTCCATTTACAAAACCCTGGTGCGCTGGAAGGAGACGGCACGCCGCCGCCTCCGCCTGTTCTTCGCGCGCTTCACGCTGCGCCGCCGGAAGAGGGCTATCTAGGACGCCCCGCGGGAAGTCCTGACCCACAGGGCATCGTGCGTTTAACCGGACGCGGGCGGCATGGTCCATTTTGTAGCATCCTGCAACTGGCGGCATCTGACGCTTGTCTCCGCATCTCTTCTTCTGAAGGATCTTCAGCGAAATCGCCTTGATGCCAGGTTAACGCAGCTTGGGCGCGCTCAAGCCCTTGATAATACGGAGAAAAATCACAGAACGAAACGCCATCGCCGCTGCCTGCGCTGTGCAGTTCCGGCCTTCGCAAGCGTTAATTCGCGATCTTGAAACGTATTTAACGGACTTTTGCGCGTCCCAGTAAATGGAAAAATTCCGGCATTAGATTTTATTTAATGGGTAACTTGTTAACAATAAAAACTATAGCAATTTCAGTGGCTTATGGTAGCCGCCCTTTGTACGGTCGTAGGCGCGGCATTCCTCCGTTTCGCGCCGAATAAAGAAGTTTTTTACCAACACACGGCGGGAAATAATTCCGGCGCGCTTCTGTTAACCACATAAGTATGAAGGCTCAACGCCGTGAACGAAATGTTTACGAAAGCGGGCGTGGCGACGTCGTCCACGATGGCGATTGCTGCTCTGCTGAAGGCTTCCTAACGCATCCCGCCTCGCCGCCATGATCGCCGCCCGAAATGCACTGCGGCACGGTTCCGATTTTCCCGACGCCGCGCTAGCAGTCGACGCCGCTCAACGCGCTAGTCCCTCACCCAGACCTCGACACGCCGATTTATAGCCCGGCCCGCCTGCCTCCATCGGCCGTGGCTGGCGGGAGGCGACCACCAAACCCACGGCAGTTCGTTGTTGCTGAGGCGCTGGCGCTTAAAGCAAATCGTGCGCTCGCGCGAGTTCCGAAAGCGGACGCAGCGGACGCGGCCCGACATGAGTGATGACCTCTGACGCCGACAGGCTCCCCAGGCGAGCGCATGCGTCAAGATCGCGTCCTGTTGCCAGACCGAACATGAAGCCCGCCGCGTAAAGGTCCCCTGCCCCCGTGGCGTCCACGAGCTTGGGTACAGGAACAGCGGGAACCGCCACCGCCTTTCCGCCCCCGAGGACGACTGAGCCCTTCTCGCTGCGTGTGATTGCGGCAAGATGGCAGTCGTTCCTGATCGCCGCGCACGCCTCGTCGAAGGATGCGCCCGGATAAAGGGACAGGAGCTCCTTTTCATTCGCGAAAACGATATCGACGCGGTCGCGGATGAAGGTGCGGAAAGCTTCGCGATGGCGGTCGACACAGAACGGGTCTGAGAGCGTGAAGGCGACCTTTGTGCCGTTGCCGTGCGCGAAATCCGCCGCCGTGAAAAAGGCTTTCCGCGCCGCGGGCGGGTCGAACAGATAGCCTTCCAGGTAAACGATTTGCGTCGATTGAATGGCGTCGTGGTCGAGGTCGCCTTCGGCGAATTCCGACGCCGCGCCGAGATTGGTGTTCATGGTGCGCTCGCCGTCCGGCGTGACGAGGATCAGGCAGCGGCCCGTGGGGCTGCCGTTTTCGCTTACGCCGTCGTGGAAGGAAACGCCGATGGAGCGGATGTCGTGGGCGAAGACGCTGGCGAATTGGTCGCGGCCCACCTTCCCGGCAAAACCGGCCTTGCCTCCGAGGGAGGCGATGCCGGCGCAGGTGTTCGCCGCCGAGCCGCCCGAAGTCTCCACGGCAGGCCCCATTTTCTCATAAAGGGCGGCGGCCTCCTCGGCTGAGGTGAGGCGCATGGTGCCTTTCACAAGCGAGAATTCGGCAAGCATGTCTTCCTGGCAGGGCGCGATGATGTCGACCAGCGCATGGCCGATTCCGAGCACTTGAAGAGTTTTGGTCATTGCGTTGGCTTTCGTGTCATTTGGCGCGGCTCTTGCCGCTTTCGCCGGGTGGTGGTGTCTTAGGTTCGAACTTGCACAAATCCGCAATCAGGCATCGCCAGCACTCGGGCTTTTTGGCCTTGCAGACGTAGCGGCCGTGCAGGATCAGCCAGTGATGAACGTTGTGGACGAACTCAGGGGCGGCTATGCGCTCCAGGCCAAGCTCCACCTGAAGCGGGTTCTTCCCAGGCGCAAGGCCGGTTCGGTTGGCCACGCGGAAGATATGCGTGTCTACCGCAATTGTCGGCTGGCCGAAAGCGACATTCAGGACGACATTCGCGGATTTCCGTCCGACGCCGGGAAGCTTCTCCAGCGCATCGCGGTCCTTTGGGACTTTGCCCCCGTGTTCCTCCACGAGCGCCTTGGACAGCGCAATCACATTCTTGGCCTTGGTGTTGAAAAGGCCGATGGTCTTGATGGCGTCGCGAAGCTTTTCCTCGCCAAGATCGACCATCTTTTGCGGCGTGTCCGCCATTTTGAACAGGCGCTCGGTCGCTTTGTTCACCCCCGCATCGGTGGCCTGCGCCGATAGAACCACGGCAACCAGCAGCGTGAACGGGTTTATGTGCTCAAGCTCTGTCTTTGGATGCGGCATGGCGGCGGCGAACCGCGAGAAGACCTCATGGATTTGCGCGGGCGTCAGCAATGAAGCGCCGCTCTCGCCTTTGGCTTTCGCGGCGGCAGGCTTCAGCTTGGTCTTAGCCTTTTTTGCCCCGGCGGCGACAACTGGCTTTTCCATGGGTTTGTCGTGTTGATAGAGTTTACCAATGCAAGACGGCATTTCAGGCAGCAGTGAGACTACGGGGCCGGACGAGCCGCCGCTTCCTCAATTTTCCGCGACCTTGCTGCCTCATCGTTCTCTGTCGCGCAAGGGCTTTGTGGCCCTCATGGTTACGATAGCAGGCATGAGTTCTGCAACAGGGATCGCATTCGCGCTCAGAGGCGCATGGCCTGTCGCAGCGTTTTGCGTGCTTGCCGTCGTCCTTCTCTATCTTGCCTTCCGGCTGAATTACAGGGCCGCCCGGATGTCGGAAAGCATTGTGCTCTGCCGGACCCGAGCTGCGCGTAACGCGGCTTCACCCTTCAGGGCGCTAACGGAGAGCTGGAGCTTCAATCCCTATTGGGTGAAGTTCCAGCATGTGCGCCGCGACTACGCCGCCGACGAGCTTTCATTGGCGAGCCACGGCCGCAAGCTGGTTTTCGGCGCCTTTCTGTCCGACGGCGAAAAAGACAGCTTTGCGGCGGCATTGACAGCGGCCCTGGCTCGCCAGAAGCATCACTCCTCGATGCATTTGAGCGAGATGTGAACCCCGGCCTTCTCCAGCGCATCGGCCCTGTCGTGCTTTAACTCCGGTCCCCCGTAGAAAAGCGAATAGCCATTCAGGAAAAGCAGGACCGCGAAAGCGCCCACTCCGAAGCTGCCGTAAAGAAGAAAGGAGCGTTCCCATGATGATGGATGCGGAGGCCAAGACGATCGCGATTTGCAGCATCGCCATCGAATAATCGTAGAAGGGGTGCTGCGCGAGCGCCACCTTGCGCTGGTTATCGCAAGACTTCGCCAACGCCAGAAGCTCCGTCTTGCCGTGCCGGCCATCCGTTTCCAGCTTCTGGATTTCCTTGTCGTACTCAGCCTTTTTCGTCTGGATGAGTTTGCGCGCCGCCTCCGGAAGGCTGTCTAAGTTCGGCGTCTCGTCGAGTTTCAGCTGCAGCTGGTCCTCGGCGAGCTTGAGCTGCGACTGCCGGACGTACTTCGATTGATAGTAGGCGTAGTGATCGTTGCCCTGGAAACCCGCCTGCTGCGCGGTCTTCATCGCGTCGTTGCTGCCGGTCGCGGCGATCGCCAGCAACACGGCCAGAACCGAGATGTAGATCGCCACCTTCTTGTCGTGCTTGAGCTCCGCCGTCTCATCGAACGAGTCAGCGGGCGTGCCGCTGACGACACCAACCTTCTTTTCTTCCTTTTTGGCGGCGGCAGGCGCCTGCCCGCCGGAACTTGCTGCGGCGAGGCTGCTGCGGCCTCGGATGTGGATTTCTTTGCGGCTTTTCTTCATGCCCCCCCACACCATGCCTTAAGCCACCAGAGTCGCTTTCGAAGCCACCGAGCCATCGGCCTTCAGCCGGTACACATAAGGCTCGCCGGTCGGCAGGTTGAGCTTCAGGATCTGTTCCGGCGTCAACTTGTCGAGTTGCATGATAAGCGCCCGGAGCGAATTGCCATGCGCCGAGACAATCACATTTTTCCCGGCGAGAACCTGGGGCAGAATCGTGCTCTGGTAATAAGGCAACACGCGCGCCGCCGTATCCTTGAGGCTCTCTCCCCCGGGAGGCGGCACGTCGTAGGAGCGGCGCCAGATATGGACCTGCTCCTCGCCCCATTTTTTGCGCGCGTCATCCTTGTTCAAGCCGCACAGATCGCCATAGTGGCGCTCGTTGATCGCCTGGTCCTTGATGGTCTCCAGACCTTGCTGACCCAGTTCGCCCAGGATGATATCGAGCGTGTGCTGAGCCCGCTTCAGTGCGCTTGTAAAGGCGATGTCAAAGACATAGCCTTCCTTTTTCAAAAGCTCCCCGGCCCGGTGAGCTTCCTCTATGCCGGTCTCGGTCAAATCCGGGTCGCGCCAGCCGGTAAACAGGTTCAGCTTGTTCCATTCGCTCTCGCCGTGGCGAACAAGCACGAGCACATTGTCCATTTTTGCTATCCTCGCTTCACGCACAATTGGCTTAGGCTTATCAGATCCCGAGCACGTTGCGCATCGAAAACAGGCCCGGGCCGCGCCCCTGGCCCCAAAGTG
The DNA here is from genome assembly GCA_963829495.1 of uncultured Alphaproteobacteria bacterium. Taxonomy (GTDB): domain Bacteria; phylum Pseudomonadota; class Alphaproteobacteria; order Rhizobiales; family Rhodomicrobiaceae; genus Rhodomicrobium. The sequence continues at coordinate 177,764 of CAWHIT010000007.1, read as the reverse complement.
CCGCAGTTACAGCGCCGCGGGCGAAAATCTGCCGGTCCTCGGCGCGGTGCGTCAGTTCCAGTCTCTCACCGGCCCCGGCGAAGATCACCGTGTGATCGCCGACGACGCTTCCGCCTCTAAGCGACGCAAAGCCGATGGAGCCGAGAAGTCTCTCGCCGGTGTGGCCGTCCCGGCCTCGCACGCTGTGCTCGCCGAGCGCGATGCGACGACCGGCGGCGGCGGCCTTGCCGAGCAGAAGCGCCGTCCCCGAGGGAGCGTCGACCTTGTGCTTGTGATGCATTTCGACAATTTCGATGTCGAAGCGCTCATCGAGCGCCCGGGCGGCCTGCTCGACAAGGGCAGCGAGAAGATTGACGCCGAGGCTCATATTGCCGGACTTGATGATGGTCGCATGGCGCGCCGCGGCCTCGATTTTCGCCTCGTCGTCCGCGGACAATCCGGTTGTGCCGATGACATGGACGATGCGGGCCTGGGCGGCGAGCGCAGCAGTCGCGACGGTGGTCGCAGGGGTCGTAAAATCCAGGACCCCTTCGATATGGGTGAAAAGCGGCAACGCCTCGCTCGTGATCTTGACGCCGAGAGGACCCGACACCCGCGACCTCCCCGGCATCCTTCCCGACGAAGGGAGAGTCCGGCCTCTCAACGGCGCCGGCCACTCCGCACTGGGGCGATTCATGTATGGTGCGGATCAGCTCGCGCCCCATCCGGCCGGCCGCGCCCATGATTGCTAGCCGCATCATCTACCTCACCTGTCTTCACGCCAGAGTTGGCTGTTCAGCGTGCCAGAAATGCTGCTGCCGGAGAAGGCGCTTTTGCCTTTTCCAGCATGATCTGCTCGATCGAGCAGATGTAAACAGCTACCCGTCGCTTCCGAAGCCGATGGTACGGCGGTTGAGAACGAACCTGATCCAGATCGTCAGGAGAAACTCCGACGCGCCCGCGACAATGAGCACCGCAAGCGAGTTAAACTGAAACGAGGACAGGTGGAAGCCAGGGCAATCGGCTTGTCCTGCTGGGCAAGACGGGGTGATGATGGTCTGGACGAGTATGACAAGGCCCGCGACCACGGGGGCGATCGCAAGCACCGAATTCAAGAACGCCAAGCGCCCGGATCTGGCTCGCGGAGAAAAGCAGAAAAGTCATCTGAATGATGAGGTAGAAGAACCCGATCCAGACAGGAATAGCCCAGGCCACGCCGCCGCCTGGCTCCGGCTTATAATGGGGATAATAGCCGATGAAAATCGCTCCCCCGATGGTCCCCACCAAGGCGAGGAGGATGCTGAACCACTCTTCAGGGTGCGTATTTGCACGCCGCCTCTGATCTGCTAAAGTCATGACCGTCCCTTCCTGCTTCTCATCCAAAGAAGAAATCACCTGACATCGGAGGCCCGCCGGAAGACCGGAATGCCGCCGCGGACGCTAGCAGAGGAGCGGCGCGGTGAAAATAGATTCTCATGCCCCACGCCGCCTTGCAACGCCCTTAAGCTTCAATTTCCGTCCGGTTCTGCATGCCCGAACGGCAAAGCGTCTCTCTTTATGCTTTAACTCGTGCCGCTTTTATGGCGAGTTCGATCATCGACCGGGCTTCAGCGGCATCGCCCCACCGATCGATCTTGACCCACTTGCCGGCCTCAAGATCCTTGTAATGGTTATAAAAGTGCGCGATGCGCGACAGAAGCATTTCGGGAAGGTCGGAATAATTCAGGACTTTCCGGTAGATCGGCGACACCTTATCAGACGGCACCGCGATGATTTTTTCGTCGCCGCCATGTTCGTCCTGCATGAACAGCACGCCAACCGGCCTGCAATTGCAGACCGCACCCGGCACGATCGGGCGGGAGTTGGCAATCAGCACATCGATCGGATCGCCATCATTCGACAGGGTATGCGGGACGAAGCCGTAATTCCCCGGATAATGCATGGAGGTATAAAGCATCCGGTCCACGAACATGGTTCCGGAAGCCTTATCCAGCTCATATTTGATCGGCTCCCCGCCGATAGGCACCTCGACGATCACGTTGATGTCGAAGGGCGGATTTGATCCGATGGAAATGCTATCAACGCGCATGGTGTCGGTCCTTTGGCCTCTTGAAGTTTGGTAGCGCACTCATGCGCGCATTTCCATCCTTTTGCTACTTTCCTCGTGAAGATTACGCTTGCGCCACAGGCTAATATCCTTAATGAAGCGTGTGTACGCAGGGCGGAAATTGGATCAACATACCCTGGCTTTTCCCATGACCAAGCTCTTTCGTTTCGCACTTGCTGCGGCGTTCAGTTCCAGTCTCGCCGGCCTGTCCTTGGCGGAAGGCCCAAGAGACATCAAGGACCTTCGTCAAGAATGCTTTCAAAGCCAAGATCGAAGCTATCAAGTCGGGCATCTACTGCCGGGCCTTTTCCTGCGACTTCGAGGTCGAGAGCTTTTTCGCGACCGAAACCGATCCGAAAACCTATGCGCTATCCACAAGCGGATGGCTCGAGGGAACCATCCCAGGGCTGAAGGGCTCGGCGCGCCGGGCCATGGGCCTGACCGGCACCTATGTCCGCGGCACCTGTATCGTGAAGGACCTGAAGCCGGTCTTCGACGTCACCACGAACAATAATGGCTGGGGCGCGTCGAGGATCGAGGCCGTCTTCAAGCGCATCGACATTCCAACGATTGTCGTGCTGACGCCCGAAGACTGCATAAAGGTCGACAGCTTCATATTCACCTCGTCCTGAGGACCGAGGCGGCTCAGCGTCAGGCGCTCAGCTTCTCCATCACCTTGTCGCTCATCTCGAAATTGGCGTAGACCGCCTGGACGTCGTCGGAGTCCTCCAGCGCGTCGATCAGCTTCAGAAGTTTCTCGCCCTTCTCTTCATCCACATCCACCGTATTCTGCGGCCGCCACACAATGGATGCCGACTTCGCCGGGCCGAACTTCTTTTCCAGCGCGGCGGCGGCTTCATGATACGCCTCGACGCTCATGGTCAGCCAATGGGCATCCTTGTCCGTCTCGCAATCGTCGGCGCCGGCCTCGATTGCCGCTTCGAGCATATCTTCCGCGCTCGCGACCGTTAGCGGATATTCGATTTCACCGACCCGGCTGAAACTGAAAGACACCGCGCCTGTCTCGCCAAGATTGCCGCCGAACTTCGAGAAAAGGGAGCGAACCTCGCCGGCCGTGCGGTTGCGGTTATCGGTCAGCGCCTCCACGATCACGCCGACGCCGCCGGGCGCGAAGCCCTCGTAGCGCACCTCGACGTAATCCGCGCCGCCTGCCTCCTGGCTCTTCTTGATGGCGCGCTCGATGTTATCCTTCGGCATGTTCTGCGCCCGCGCCGCAAGCACAGCGGAGCGCAGGCGCGGGTTCATGGCGACGTCGGGCAAACCGAGCTTTGCCGCGGCCGTGATCTCACGCGCGAGCTTGGAAAACATCTTCGAGCGCTTTTTATCCTGCGCGCCCTTGCGGTACATGATGTTCTTGAACTGGGAATGCCCTGCCATGGGATGCCTTTGTATGTCGTCCTTTAAGAGGCCCTTGCCGCCGTTATCGAGCGCACGGCGAGGTTTTGCAACACGCTTTCGAACTTGGCAAGCGATGCTGGACGGGAATGGTTGCCTATGCGCAAGAAAACGGCGCATAGATCGGATTTATATTATCAGCATAGGTGATGTTGAAGCAGCGGGCGTCAACGTCCCGCACAAACATAAAGAGGCCAAATGCGCCGCGTCCTGCACATTATTCTCGTCGTTTTTGCCGTCATCCTGGCCTACCTCTCCTTCGCACCCGTTGGTATCGAGCCAGCCGCATGGCAGCCGCAGCCGCCGCCCTCGAACGAGACCGGGCCTTATGCACGAAACGATCTGTTGAAAGGCATCGAGCGTATCGCGAAGGCGTCGGCAAAGGGCCGGAGGCGATCGCTTTCGACGCTCAGGGCCGCATCACCACCGGCTTCGTCGACGGGCGCGTGGTCCGCTTCGAGCCTGATGGCAGCGGGTACACGCTGCTGGCCAATACCGGCGGAAGGCCGCTCGGCGTCTTCATCCATCCAGACGGCAGCGTTATCGTTTGCGACGCGAACCGGGGCCTCTTGAAAGTCGATCAGGGCGGCAAAATTACCGTGTTGTCGGCGGAGGCGGAGGGCGTGCCCTTCCGTTTCACGGACGATCTCGCGGTCACGAAAGACGGATCGAAGGTCTACTTCACCGACGCGTCGTCGAAATTCGGCTTCGGCCAAGTCAGCGAAGACATCATCGAACATGGGGGGCACGGCCGCTTCCTGGTCTACGATTTCAAAACCGGCAAGACGGACGTCCTGATGAAAGGGCCTGCAGTTTGCGAACGGCGTGGCGCTCGGGCCGGATGAAGCCTTCGTGCTGGTCAATGAGACGGGCAGCTATCGGATCTGCGCTATTGGCTGAAAGGCGAAAAGGCCGGAACTTCGGACATCTTCGCGGACAATCTGCCGGGCTTCCCCGACAACGTCACCTTCAATGGCAAGGACCGCTTCTGGGTTGCGATCTATGCTCCGCGCACGCCCATCGCGGACAGGCTCGCGCCCTACCCCGCCGCCCGCAAGATGGTGATGCGCGCACTGCGCTTCCTGCCGCCGCCCGTGAAGGCGCAAGCCTTTGCGCTCGCCTTCGACCCGGACGGCAAGCTCGTCGCCAATCTCCAGTATGACGGCAGCGACGCCTACTTCCCCGTCACCTCGGTTCGCGAGCATCCGAACGGGTATCTGTACTTCGGCTCCCTCACCGCAGAAAGCCTCGGGCGCATCAAGAAGCCTTCGCTTCCGCCAAGCGCGGACAGTAGCTTAAGCAGAGCTTCCGGACGCTCCAACGGATTGCCGCCACCGTCATCCCGGAAAGGCGAAGCCTTATCCGGGATCGTAACAAATTCGAATCGTCTGTGTTTTACGATCCCGGCTCGCGCTTCGCTTGGCCGGGATGGCAAGTGCGGAGCGAGCCGCATCCGAGGCCATCCGCATCAACCCATGAGCGCAGACCTCACAAGTTGCGAGTGGCGCCGAGAAGCCGCTCGACATAAGCCGGCACTACCTCGGTGGCGCGGCCGTGGATCGCTTCGTGGAAAATGCTGATGCCTTCTGAAGGCTCAAGGTTGAGTTCGACCGTGTGTGCGCCTGAGCGGCGGGCCTCCACCACGAAGCCGGCGGCGGGATAGACCGTGCCGCTGGTGCCGATGGAAATGAAAAGATCGCAGGCGCCGAGCGCGTCGTAAATCCGATCCATCTGATAGGGCATTTCGCCGAACCAGACCACGTCGGGCCGCATGACGCCCGGTCTTCGCGCAGACCGGACAGACCGCTCTCCAGGGTCAGATCGTTGTGCCCGATCGGGTGCCGCCGTCCGCAAGCGCCGCAAAGCGCTTTCATGATCTCGCCATGCATGTGAATGAGATTCTTCGATCCCGCAATTTCATGGAGCGGATCGATATTCTGCGTCACGACCAGGACTTCACCGGGATAATCGGCCTCCAGGCGAGCCAGCGCATGGTGCGCGGCGTTGGGCTTTACGTCGGCGTTCTGTCTCCGGCGCTGGTTATAGAAATCCAGGACGAGCGCGGGATTGCGGCTATAGCCTTCTGGCGTCGCCACCTCGCGATAATCGTATTTGCGCCCAGATTCCGTCCTTGTCGCGGAACGTATGAAGACCGGATTCCGCCGAAAGCCCGGCCCCGGTCAAAACAACAATTTGATTGTAGCGAGTCATCGTCGAGCGCTCCCTCCACTTGAATTTCCTTGACCGGCGGATTTACCTCTTGAGGGTAGAAGACCCGGAGTTTTTCCCGCTTCGTAAATTGTCTTCTTAGTGTCCGGAGAGAGTAAGAACATGTCAAATCGAATCGAAGGCCTCGCTCACCTCGCCGGGCAAACACTGCGGACCGTGGGCTATGCCGGACTATCCCGATACATGATGAGGCGCGTAGCCCGTCTTGGCACCCAGCCGGCTCGCGTAGAAATCACCAAGCCTGCGCCCGGCCTCCTTACGCTGTTGCAGGATGTCTTGAAGCTTCAGGCGAAAGACGCGCGAAACGTCCGCGATGGCCTTTATCCAATTCCCGTCGAAGACAGCAGCTCCTTCGCTGCCCGCATCGAAGCGGTCCGGCGCATGATCGACGATCTCCCGCAATCGACGGAGCGGCGCTCGGAAAAGAGAGCCAACGACGCTGCGGACCTTCCGGAAGCTGCCGGAATGCCGGACTACTACACCCAGAATTTCCATTATCAATCGGGCGGCTGGCTCACCGAAGAATCCGCCAGGATTTACGATGTCCAGGTCGAGACGCTGTTCTTCGGGGCAGCCGGAGCCATGCGGCGGCAGGCCATTCCGCCGGTCGCGGAGTTCATCCGCGGCAAAGACCAGCGGCAGCTTCGCCTTCTGGATGTCGCATGCGGCAGCGGCCGCTTTCTGGGCCAGCTCGCGCAGGCCTTCCCCGCCATGCCCATGACAGGCGCCGACCTGAGCCAGGCTTACCTTGATGAGGCGGCGCGCTTTCTTGCACGGACGTCGCAACATCTCGTTTCAGCAGGCGAATGCGGAGGCGCTGCCCTTCGCCGACGGCAGCTTCGACATCGTGACGTGCGTCTATCTCTATCATGAGCTTCCGAACGAGGTCCGCCGCCGGGTCACCTCCGAAATCGCGCGGGTGCTGAAGCCCGGCGGCCTTTTCGTCTTCGTCGACTCGCTGCAATGGGGCGACGTGGAGGGCTATGACGGCATGCTCGAAGCGTTCCCGCAGCGCTTCCACGAGCCCTACTACACCGACTATCTCGGCGACGATCTGGCAGGCAGCGATGGCCTGTTCGCGCGCTCGGGCCTGAAGCCGCAGGATGATTTCCCCGCATTTCTGTCCAAGATCGTCGTCTGCAAGAAGGCCGCATAACCCGAGGCGCAATCGGGAACATGGCCAGATGCCTTGCATTGTCATGGGAAACAGCACGGAGAATTTAACCATGGCAGATACCCACGAGCGCGCGAATTCGGTCTTCATTACAGGGCTTAAGAACGCCCATGCATTGGAGAATCAGGCGCTTGAACTGATGAACAGACAGGTTGAGCGGATTGAAAATTATCCCGATATCAAAGCAAAACTCGAGCAGCATATTCAGGAAACGCACAATCAGATCCAGCGCCTTGAAAAGATATTCTTGAGGCGCTGGGTGAAAGCCGGTCCGTCCTGAAAGACAACGTTTGTCACTGACCGGCAATCTGGCTGCGATCACCCACGCATTCACGCAAGACGAAATCGTGAAGAACTCGATCGCGAATTTCGCTTTCGAGAATTTCGAGATCGCCTCCTACAAGTCCCTTATTCAGCTTGCCGGCGAAACCGGCCACCAGGAAGCCGAGCAACCCTTGCAGGAAACCCTGCGCGAGGAAGAAGCCATGGCAAGCTGGATCGACGGGCACCTGTCGGATGTAACCCATACCTATCTCGAGCGGTATGTCGCTGACGAAAAGGCGGGCCTCTAACGCGACCCGCGGGAAAGCTCCGCATCGCAGACATTGAAAAAGGCGGCGCCAGCCCAGGCGCCGCCTTTTTTGTCCCCTCGATCACGTCACCGAAGCTCTGGCACGGAATGGCTGATAGCCCCTGCATTCAGGGTATGCATGAGGGGACGCTGTGGCGTACCCATGTAATGCGTCAGCATGACTCAAGTCTCAACGGCGCAAATCACGGAGAATTTGAACGGTGACTGCTCACGCCATTGCGGCCCGGTTTACGCGAACGGGCACTGCCTTGTAGGCTGGTGTGCAACTCTTCGGCTCATGATGGGAAAGCGGCACGAGCGGCGAGGCTTCGGGGAAATAGGCCGCGGCGCAACCTTTGGCGATTGGGTGCTTCACGATGCGGAAGCCCTGGACCTCGCGTCGAATGGCGTCCTCCGACACGGTTTCCAGATTTACGGTTTCACCCTCTTTGAAGCCAAGCCGGCCGATGTCCTCCTCATTCATCATAAGAACCATGCGAGTGCCATCGATGCCGCGCAGCCGGTCGTGAAAGCCGTAGACGGTGGTGTTGAACTGATCGTTGCTGCGAACCGTGGTCAGCCGGAGCACGTCATCGGAGAGCTTCGTTGCCGATTTGTCCCCGGCCGGCGCTTCGGGCACGAGGAAGTTCGCGCGCCCGGTCTCGGTTTTCCATTGCCGATGCCGCGCCGGGATCGGCCGCTCGAAGCCGCCGGGCGTGAACAGCCTTTTGTTGAACTCCCGGAACATCTCGGGCCAGGTCTCCTCCATCGCGTCGCGGATCTTGCCGTAATCGCCGACCCATTCGTCCCACGGGACTTTGGGGTTTGGCGGCAGCGTCGCCTTCGCGAGTTCGGCAACAATCGCGGGCTCGGACAGAAGATTGGGGCTGGCCGGTTCAACCTGGCCTCGCGAGCCGTGGAAGAACGCGGTTGAGTCCTCCATCGACACAGCCTGCTCGCCGCCCGCCTGTCTGTCGATCTCGATGCGGCCGAGGCAGGGAAGGAGATAAGCCACCTTGCCGTGGATGACGTGGTTCCGATTGAGCTTGGTCGCGATCTGAACGGTCATCGGAAGCTTGCGCCAAGCCTCTTCAATCTGCGGACCGTCCGGCAAGGCACGGGCCAAGTTCCCGCCAAGGCACAGGAAAGCCTCGAGTTCTCCATTCATCAGCGCCATCGCCGCGCCCATGATGTTGAGGCCTTTCTCGCGCGGCGCCTTAAATCCGAATTGCGTCTCAAGCTGATCGAGCGGCGCAAGCTCCGGCTTTTCCGTGATCCCGACGGTGCGCTGGCCCTGCACGTTGGAATGGCCCCGCACCGGAAGAATGTTTCCGCCCGGCCTGCCGATATTCCCGCGAAGGAGGAGCAGGTTCGCGATCATCTGGACGTTCTGCGTGCCCATGAGCTGCTGGGTGACGCCCATGCCGAAAATTCCAAGGCAAGCCTTGCTCTTCGCGTAAGTGGCGGCGGCCTTCTCAATCTCGTCGCGGCTCAGCCCCGAGCCTTGTTCTATGGTTTCCCAGCTCGTGTTGCGGCAGTAGTTCGCGAAGTCTTCGAAACCGTGGGTGTGCTCTTGGATGAACGCAACATCGAGCACGCGCTCGCCGTCCTGGGCCTTGGCCTCGTCGTCGAGCGCAATCACGGCCTTGCACAGGCCGGTCAGCACCGGGATGTCGCCGCCCGATTTAATGAGACAGTATTGCGTCGCGATCTGGGTCTCCGACAGAGTCAGCATCTCGACCGGGTTTTGCGGGTTTGTGAACCGCTCCAGCCCGCGCTCGCGCATCGGATTGAAAACAACGAACTGAGCCCCGCGCTGCCTTGCATGCTGAAATTCATGCAGGATGCGCGGACTGTTCGTGCCGGGGTTCTGGCCGATGTGAATGATAAGATCGCAGTGCTTGAAATCTTCCAGCGTCCCGGTCCCAACTCCCGCGCCAATGCTCTTCGGCAGGCCGACGGATGTGCTTTCGTGGCACATGTTCGAACTGTCGGGGAGGTTGTTGTGCCCGTACATGCGCGCGAAGAGCTGGAACATGTAGGATGTTTCGAGCGAGGCTCGCCCGGAGGTGTAGAACACCGTCTTTTTCGGATCGCATGCTTTCAGCCGCGCGCCGATATCGCGGAAGGCCTCCGCCCACAGCACGGGTACATATTTATCGGTTTCTGGATCCCAGCGAAGCGGTTCCGTCAGGCGGCCTTCCTTTTCCAGGTCGAAATCGCTCCAGGTTTCGAGTTCGGTGCAGGTATGCTTGGCAAAGAACTCTCGATCGATGCGCTCGGACGTGATCTCCCAAGCGGTCGCCTTCGCACCGTTCTCGCAGAATTCGAAGGGGTGGGGGTCGCGCGGCTTGGCCCAGGCGCAGGACACGCACATGAAGCCGTCCGCCTTATTCTGCTTCCACAAGACGAGGTCTCGGCCAACCGGAACCTCTTCGCGATAGAGATGCGCCGCAACCGACCTGAGCGAACCCCAGCCGCCCACCGGTCCGGGATATGGCTCGAAACTCGTAGTCTTGGTGAGTTCCCGTCCTTCTTCAGTCTTTGCGGTCGGAGAGGCTTCTTCACTCGTGACGACAATGGCAGAATTGGAGGTCTCGTGTTCGCGCGCCGCATTCGATGTGTTGCCGATGTCTTCCGCCATAACAAGCCTCTCGTTCTTGACGTCGCTGCGGGTGGCTTTCCCACTTCGCATGACCCTTCCTATCAAGGGCGCTACCCGGACAATCGTTCCCGGCAACGCTCTGAGAAGCGCGGGAGAGTGATAGGAGTTTCGAGGAGCTGGGCCGTTCGGATGCGGCGCTCAATGCCGCGGCTGGAAATGGCTGGACCGTTGTCGACATGAAGCGGGATTGGAACCGGATTTTCAGTTTTGAGTGACTGCGCCAGCCGCGCGAATAGTCGCCAGGTGAGTGCCGACGATGCGTTTGGCTGCATGGGAGCCGGGCGCTGCGCTGCCGCCACGACTTAAACCTTTGACTGAGGCCGGAAACTCGTTTCCCACACCGTTGTTTCGGCATTGAGGGTGGCCTTCTCGCGCGAAAATTGTCGCAGCGGCTAAAAACCTCCGCATGTATCACCGGAACGCCTGAGGTTGAAACTTGGGCACAAACAATGCCTCAGTTTCAAGACGATACCTTCAAGCAATGGAGGCGAGGGCACCGCGGGCCTCCGGTCGTCGGCCGTCGCTGGACCGGCGATTCGGTGATTTCGGACCCCGGGATTGATCTGCGGGGAGGCATCTATTTTCACGGTTTGGTAACCTTGAACATCAAGGAAAAGCGCGTCTTTCCTCGAAGAAAAGGCTGCCAGGGATAACCGGACGGGAATGGGGCCGTCCGGAGAAACAGCTTTTGCGATTCGATGAAGGAATGGGACTAGCTGAAGCTCAGGCGCGTTATCTGGACTAAGGCACATGAAACAGAGAGGCAAGGAATGGCGACCATCGGTGTAACCGCTCGATCCAGGGCGGCAGACAGCGCGGGCTTGCTCAGCCGTAAAAGAATCATAGCAACGAACGGGTTCAACCGATGGCTCGTTCCTCCCGCGGCGCTCGCTATTCACCTTTGCATCGGCATGGCCTACGGCTTCAGCGTGTTCTGGCTGCCGCTGTCGAAGGCGATCGGCATCAAGGCTCCGGTCGCCTGCCCCGATATGAGCCTCGGAGGAGCGCTCATTACCACAAGCTGCGACTGGCGTGTCGCCGACCTCGGGTGGATGTTCACGCTCTTCTTCGTGTTTCTTGGCCTATCGGCGGCAGTGCTCGGCGGATGGGTGGAGCGCGTCGGCCCTAGGAAGACTGCGATTGTCTCCGCCTTCTGCTGGTGCGGCGGGCTCCTGATTTCGGCGCTCGGCGTGCGCTATCACCAGCTCTGGCTGATGTGGCTGGGCTCCGGCGTGATCGGCGGCATCGGGCTTGGCCTCGGCTACATATCGCCCGTCTCGACCCTGATTAAGTGGTTTCCGGACAAGCGCGGCATGTCGACCGGAATGGCAATCATGGGCTTTGGCGGGGGCGCGATGATCGGCTCTCCGCTCGCCGTTATTCTCATGCAGCATTTCCAGACGCCCACCTCTATCGGTGTGTGGGAGACGTTCATTGCGCTCGCGGCCATTTATTTCGTCTTCATGATGGGCGGCGCATTCGGCTATCGCGTCCCGCCGGACGGCTGGCAGCCGGAGGGATGGACGCCCCCGGCCAAGAAAAGGTCTTTGATCACGGCGCGCCACGTGCATGTGCGCAATTCCTACAAGACCGTATCGTTCTGGCTGATCTGGCTCGTTCTGATGCTGAATGTGTCGGCGGGCATCGGCGTTATCGGCATCGCATCTCCCATGCTTCAGGAGATCTTCGGCGGCTCCCTTGTCAGCAAGCCCGACCTGAACTTCGCTCAGGTACAGGCCGATCCGCAGTTGAAGGCTTCAGCTGCGGCGATTGCTGCGGGCTTCGTTGGTCTGCTTTCGCTGTTCAACATCTTTGGCCGCATCTTCTGGGCGTCACTGTCGGACCACATCGGTCGCAAGGTAACTTACGCAATCTTCTTTCTGCTTGGCATCGCGCTCTATTGTGCTGCGCCCTCGGCTGCGCGCGTGGGCAGCATCCCGCTGTTCGTGCTGTGCATGTGCATTATCCTGTCGATGTATGGCGGCGGCTTTGCCACGGTGCCCGCCTACCTCGCCGATATCTTCGGCACTTTGTATGTGGGCGCGATCCACGGTCTTCTGCTGACCGCCTGGTCGACTGCGGGCATCGTCGGCCCTGTGGTCGTCAACTACATCCGCGAGGCGCAGATCAGCGCGGGCGTGCCACGCGATCATATCTACGATTTCACCCTGTATATCCTGGCAGGCATGCTCGTTGTCGGCTTCTTCGCCAACCTTGCCGTGCATCACGTCTCCGAAAAGCGCTACATGAGCAATCAGGAGGTCGAGGCCATGATGGCGAGGGATGAGGAGCCTCACTACCATGGCTCGCGCGTGATTGGCAAAGGCAGGCTTTTTACGCCCGCTACGATATCGGCGTGGCTTCTCATAGGCATACCGTTGGCTTGGGGCGTTTGGGTAACCTTTCAGAAGGCGGTTATTCTTTTCTAACCCGAAGTTCCTATGGCCGGACTGAGTTTTCCCGGGGCGTTTCAATTGCTTGCGCTTGAAACGCCGTCGTCCAGAAGGGCTGAAACGCTGGACCCGGTGTGCGGCGTCATCGAGCATACTGCTTACACAGGGATGCTTCTCGATGGGAAGAGGTTCCCGGCTTCGCTTCCAGGTTACGCCGTCGCGGGTTTAAGCTGGCTGGAGACGCCGTGCTCTGTCTTTTCCCAGTAGAACGGCGCGCGAATAAGCTGCCACACCGCGCGGTAGGCCGCCGCCGACACAAACAGCCAGTAGACGGGAATGAAGATCACATGCAGCCATAGCCCTTTGTGGTGCGTGCCGCGCAGGCTCAGAGCGCCGAGTGCCAGATTGACGGCGTAGCCGCCGATAAAATTCAGGAGCGCGATGCCAAGCAAAATGTCGTCGTTCGCGCCAGCCCCTCGCTGAAACAACGTGCCCTGAATCGCATCATAGGCGAGCAGAACATAGAAGGCGGGATGGGCGAGCGATGAAACGATGATCCCGGCGAAATAGGCGTGGAAGGCCAGAAAGCCGGTCAGCCCCATTTGCTTAAGCGTCGCCCCGGGCGCGCGCATATGCACCCCGAAGGTTTGCATCCAGCCTTTTAGCCAGCGCGTGCGCTGCTTCACCCAGGCGACCGTCTTGCAGCATGCCTCCTCGTAGGTCGTTAAATCGAGCGTTTCGACCTTGTATCCAGCCCGGTGCAGCCGCATGCCAAGGTCGGCATCCTCGGTAACGTTGAAGGGGTCCCAGGCGCCAAGCTCGCGTAAGACGCCGATGCGAAAATGGTTGGACGTGCCCCCAAGCGGCAGCGGCAGCCCGAACCTGCCAAACAGCGGCAAGAGGCCCCGGAACAGCGTGGCATATTCGATCGTGAACTGACGCGACAGCCAGTTTTCCTTCGCATTGAAATAGTCGAGCCGCGCCTGCAGGCAGGCAAGCTTCGGGGACGCGTAATGAAACACCGTCGCGGCCTTGCGAAGCTGGTCCGGCTGCGGACGGTCTTCCGCGTCGTAGATGACCGCGAGATCGCCAGTCGCAAATTGCAGCGCATAGTTCAGGGCTTTCGGCTTCGTGCGCGGCTGTCGGTCCGGAACGACGATGAGATCGACATTGCCGGGGAAATCGAGCTTTGAAGCGGCCTCGATGGTGGCCTTGTCAACGGCTTCCAGCACAATCTTGATGTCGAGTTTCGCCGGGGGGTAATCGAGGTTTCGCAGCGCTTTCGCGAGATGCGGAAGGATCTCCACCTCTTTGAAGAGAGGGACGAACACGGTGTAGCGTGGCAATTTGGCAGCGGGCAGAAGCGGCGGCAGCCGCCGTTTTTGGCCCGGCGCCGGCGCGAGAAGGCTTACGACCGCGGCGAAACGCAACAGGATCGCAAGCAGGAAAAATAAAGACAGCGCGATCGCGCCGAGGGTGAGCGTTTCCCTTGGCGCGAAGGCCATCGTCCCCAAAGCGAGACCGATAACGATCGTTCCAAAATAGACTTGCCACGAAGCAAGGCCTGTCTTGGCGCTCCAGTCGGGATGCGCCTTCATCAATTCGGCGACGGCCCGCCCCACAAGGACGCGCCCGTGGGAGCGCGTGAGAAGGTCGATAAGCTCCTGCCTCGTCACGAGCTTCAGGCGTTTGCGCTTCTCGCCAAGTTTCAGGGCAAGCGTGATAAGCGTCTGCGTGGAGAATGTCTGGCCATTGACCGCGACGATATCCTCCTCGTGAGCAGCAATCGGCATGGGCTTTTCCAAGAGCAGCCATGCCTTCTCCGGGGCCGACGGCAGACGTAACCGGCAGGGTGCGCCGCCCTCCGCCAGGGAAAGCTTCCTCGCAAGAAGCTTATGGACGTCCGCGGCCTTGTAGACGCCAGAGGCGATAGCGGCCTGGATGACACCGACATGCGCGGTTTGCGCCTCAGTTTCGAGCTTCCTCATGACCACCGCTGGACAGCCAAGGGAGCGGAGGACGGCGCGCTCGAATTCTGCCTTGGAGAGATAGGGCGCGGAAAGCGATGAGCGGACGCGACAGCCGCTTGCACCAGCGTTTTCGGAAGGGTTATGGTCTCGGCCGAAAGGCCGGGCCCAAACGCGATCACAATCGATTTGTTCCATATACGCAAAACTCTTAAGTCGGAACACAAACGATCCAGCACGGCCCTTTTGTCTACGAACCGGAGGTTGCGGGTGAAATTCAGAGATGTCCTGTTTCCCCCTCGGGGCGTACTTCTTGCCTCAGTGCTGATGCTCTGCGCGCTGGCCGTCGCCGTACCATCGTCGATCAGGGCGGATGATGCGCAGAGGGCGCAGAAATGGCGGGAAATGCAGGTGGGGCCAAAGCCCGACTGGTCATGGCTGCCGCGGTTGCGCGTGCTCACCGAAGCCGATTATCCGCCCTTCAACTATTATGACGAAGAGGGCCGGCTCACCGGCTTCAACATCGATCTCGCCCGGGCGATCTGCCGGGAGCTTTCGGTGGACTGCGACATCAACACCGCCGAGTGGAGTACGCTGATCCCCTCGCTCAAGAACAACGAGGCGGATGCGGTCATTGCATCCATGGCTATCACCGGAAAAGCGGTGGCCGATGTCGACTTCACCAGCCGCTACTACACGACGCCCGCACGCTTCGTGGGGAAGGCGGGCAGCGGCTTCAAGGAGATTTCCGTCGAGTCGCTGAGAGGCGAGCGGATCGCCGTCGTTCGCGGATCGTCGCACGAAGCCTTTTTGCGCGACTTCTTCCCAGGCGCAACGATTCTCCCCTTCGAGTCGACGGAGCAGGCACGCGTGGCGCTCAAGAACGGCGACGCAGACCTTCTTTTCGGCGACGGCATATCTTTGATGTTCTGGATCCAGGGCACGACGTCGAACCGGTGCTGCGAGTTCAAGGGCGAAGGCTACACCGAGCCGCGCTATTTCGGCGATGGCGTGGGAATTGCGATCAAGAAAGGAAACAACCGGCTGCGCGAGGTGCTGGATTATGCGCTCGCTCGCGTGAAGGCATCGGGACGTTATGAGGAGTTGATGCTGCGTTATTTCCCGCTGCCCCTCTATTAGGACCGGACCGGCAAGATCGAAATGTGAGCGGAACAGGCTTCTGGATTGCGAAGCGCTACGTCGAGGCCAGCAGTCCCGTCGTCATCGCCGACATCGAGATGGATCACGCGGATAGCGCCGCGCGTCACTCGGCGCTATCCGTTTCAAGCAACGCATTCGCATTTTCTTGAAACCCCGGACTGACGATCAAGATGCTGTAAATCGTCTCGCGAAACAGTTGCGTCTTTGGAAGGCTCAGCTTATTGTCGCGCGCTAGAAGAGCCGCCCGGCGCGACAGGGCATGCCGTGGCGACTTCGAAGCTTCTCCATGAAAGCGGATGGCGTAGCGGCTTTGCAGGCTGCGATTTCGCGCCATGTTGCGAGAGAGACACCAACGAAAGGAAGCAAAATGCCCAAGATGAAAACAAAAAGCGGCGTGAAAAAGCGCTTCAAAATTACCGGCACCGGCAAAGTTGTTGCCGGGCAGGCCGGAAAACGCCACGGCATGATCAAGCGAACCCCCAAGTTCATCAGAAGTGCTCGCGGCGGCGTGGTCCTCGAGGCTGGCGACGCGCGTATCATCAAGAAATTTTCGCCCTATGGGCTTGACTGATCGCGCAAAAATCGTAACGCTTGAGCTTGGAGATAATCAATGTCACGTGTGAAGCGGGGTGTAACCTCCCACGCCCGTCATAAGGCGGTTCTAGAGCAGGCCAAAGGCTTTTACGGCCGTCGCAAGAATACGATCCGCATTGCCCGCCAGGCCGTGGAAAAGGCCGGGCAATATGCCTATCGCGACCGGCGCACCAAGAAGCGCAATTTCCGCTCTCTTTGGATTCAGCGCATCAATGCTGCCGTGCGCGAGCATGGCCTCACCTATGGCCGTTTTATCGACGGTCTCAATAAGGCGGGCATTCTGATCGACCGCAAGGTTTTGTCGGATCTCGCCATTACTGATCCGGGCGGATTCGCCGCGCTTGTCGGTAAAGCACGCGACGCCCTTCCCGCGGAGTTGCGTACTGCATGAGACTAGCAGAGCTTACCGTCCCTGAATTGCTTGCGCTTGCGAATGTTCTTTTGAGGATCGCAGATGAGATCCCCAAGGAGGATCGCCGGGCGACAAGAGATGCAAGGGACGAAATCGCCTATGTGCTGAAGCTGATTACGGAGAAGGAGGGCAAGATCGAGCCCTCCGCTGCGCAGCTCCACTAGACGTTCCTCGACAGTCCGCCAATGGCCCCTTAGCGGGCGCCGGCGAGCTGTGATCGCTGCGCTGCCTTTTCACAGATCGTCCGATAGACGACCAGCCAACCCGCCGCGTTCAGCTCACCGGGCAGCGGCTCATACATTGGCAGGTTTATCCTGTATGGGGTCGCATAGACGAAACGGCGTCTTACCCAGGTCTTCGAGCTCTCCGCAGGTAAAGGTGATTTGCCTGAAGCGTATTTCCTGGCTCGACACCATGCTTGTCTGCGCCGCTGCTGGCGTCACCGCAATGAGAGTTGCAAGGGCGAAGCCGCTCTTCGTTAAATTCATTGTCTCTTAAAAGTTGCACAACCGGAGCGCGCAGAAAAACTTCTGACCAAATCCAAGAGCCCCATCCGCGCTGCTGGCCCGCTCGCATCACATTGGACACCGTGATTAACGCACGCGGGCGCTTGACCCTTTGCCGCAAAAGTGGCACGGCTCTTTACTCATTTTCATTTTCGAGAACGCCCATGGATGCCGTCGCGGACCAAACTCACGATCTTGACGCCTTGTCAAACCGGCTGCTCGCAAGCATAGCGGCCGCGCAAGACCTTGCCGGGGTTGATGCGATTCGCGTCTCGGCACTCGGCAAAAAGGGCGAAATTTCCGAGCTCATGAAGCGGTTGGGCTCCATGCCTCACGAGGCGCGCAGGAGCTTCGGCGCCGCCGTCAATGTCGTCAAAGACCGCGTCGCAGCCGCGCTCGAAACGCGAAAAGCCGAGCTGGAAGCCGCTGCTCTAACGGAAAAGCTCGCCACAGATCGCGTCGACATCACCCTTCCCGTCCGGCCCAATCCCGCCGCCGAGGGCCGCATCCATCCTATCAGCCGCGTGTGGGAAGAGCTGATGGTGATCTTCGCCGATATGGGCTTTGCGGTCGCCGAGGGGCCGGACATCGAGACCGACGACTACAACTTCACCCGGCTCAACTTCCCCGTAGGGCACCCGGCCCGCGAGGCGCACGACACCTTCTTCTTCTCACCGAACGCAAACGGCGAGCGGCTTCTCCTGCGCACGCACACCTCGCCCGTGCAGGTGCGCACCATGCTCGCGCAGAAGCCGCCGATCCGCATCATCGCGCCCGGCCGCGTCTACCGCATGGACTCGGACCAGACCCACACGCCCATGTTCCACCAGGTCGAGGGCCTCGTCATCGACCGCGACACGCATATGGGCCATCTGAAGTGGACGCTCGAAGAGTTCTGCAAGGCGTTCTTCGAGGTCAGCGAGGTGAAGATGCGGTTCCGCATGTCGCACTTCCCCTTCACGGAGCCGAGCGCCGAGGTTGACATTCAATGCGACCGCTCGGGGCCGGAGCTGAAAATCGGCGAGGGCCACGACTGGCTGGAAATCCTGGGCTGCGGCATGGTGCACCCGAATGTGCTCGCGGCTTGCGGCATCGACCCCGATGAGTGGCAGGGCTTCGCCTTCGGCATGGGCATCGACCGCATCGCCATGCTGAAATACGGCATGCCCGATCTGCGCGCGTTCTTCGGCGGCGACCTGCGCTGGCTGAAACATTACGGGTTCAGCCCGCTTGCCATCCCTTCGCTCGCTGGTGGGTTGTCTGGTTAGGCCTCTCGGTCATAGCTGCGCTATCGGAGCTTTCCTGGCCCTCGCGAATAGCCCATTAGCTCGGGAAAGCGCGACGTCCGGCTCCGAGAGCGGAGCTCATTCATTAAGCTGTGGGGGTAGCTGCGAGTGGCCTACTGACGCCTGAAATCTTCAATCCAGTCGCTCCAAGCGAAGAGGAATTTGCGAAAGTCGCGTTCGCTCACGCGTGACATGTGGAGATATTTGAGGCTCGTCGGTTAACCTGCCGTATTATTTTACAAATTCACGGGCATGGAGAAACATCAATGAAAGCGCGGCTTGCCCTTCGGGAACGGCTTCAGACCAGCCCTCCCGGGGAAGGCTTTCGGAGGCGCTTTCGTCGGCGTCTTCGTGGGCGCGGGTGCCGGGGCTTTCCCCTTTCCAATATTGAGCCGCGGCATCGCCTCACCGCTTACCGTGGGCGGCAAGACAGGCTCCTTCCGATGCGCGATATCGGCCAGTTCCCGAACAAGAGCGCGCGTGCCGCGCAACTGCTCCACGCCATCCTCCCAATCGGCCTTGAAGACAAGCTTGTGGTCCGGCTGGAGCTTCACCGCCGCGCCATTGTCATGCATGAACTTCACAAGCCCTTGCGGATTGGCGAATTTCTTGTGCCGGAAGCTGACGACGGCCCCTTTCGGGCCGGCGTCCACCTGCGCGATGCCAGCCCGGCGGCAGTAGTTCTTGATCTGCACCACGGTCAGAAGGTGCTTCACCTCGTCGGGCAGCAGGCCGAAGCGGTCGGCAAGTTCGGCTGAAAAGTTCTCGAGATCGGCGCTCTCGTGCAGGCCGGACAAACGCCGGTATAAACCGAGCCGGACCTGCAAGTCTGGCACATAAGTCTCGGGTATCAGCACCGGCAGCCCGACATTGATCGTCGGCGACCACTGCTCCTCCTGCTCCGCAGTCGCGCCCTGCTCTTTCAGGGCATGCACGGCCTCTTCGAGCATCGACTGATACAGCTCGTAGCCAACCTCCTTGATATGGCCGGACTGCTCCTCGCCGAGAAGGTTGCCCGCGCCGCGCAGGTCGAGATCGTGGCTCGCCAGCGTGAACCCCGCGCCGAGGCTGTCGAGCGAATGCAGCACCTTGAGCCGCTTCTCCGCCTGCGCCGTGATCTTGCCGTTCGGCGGGATGGTGAACATGGCGTAGGCGCGCGTTTTGGAGCGGCCCACGCGCCCGCGAAGCTGATAGAGCTGCGCCAGCCCGAACATATCGGCGCGATGCACGATGAGCGTGTTCGCGTTCGGAATGTCGAGCCCGGATTCCACGATGGTTGTGGAGAGCAGCACGTCGAACTGCTTGTCGTAGAAGGCCGACATGATGTCTTCGAGCTGCGTCGCCCCGATCTGCCCGTGCGCCTGCATGAAGCGCACCTCGGGCACCTGCTCGCGCAGGAACGTGGCAACTTCATCGAGGTCCGAAATTCGCGGGACCACATAGAAGCTCTGCCCGCCGCGATAGCGCTCGCGCAACAGCGCCTCGCGCAGCGTCACCGGATCGAAGGGCGTGATGAAGGTGCGCACGGTGAGCCGATCCACGGGCGGCGTGGCGATGATGGACATCTCGCGGACGCCCGTGAGCGCGAGTTGCAGCGTGCGCGGGATTGGCGTCGCGGTCAGCGTCAGCACATGCACCTCTTCGCGCAGTGCCTTCAGCCGCTCCTTGTGACCCACGCCGAAATGCTGCTCCTCGTCGATGATGAGCAGGCCGAGATCCCTGAACCCGATGCTTTTCGCGAGCAGGGCGTGCGTGCCAACGACAATATCGATCTGTCCGTTTTTCAGTCCCTCGCGAACCTGTGCGAGTTCCTTCGAGGCCACGAGCCGGGACGCCTGAGCGACCTTCACGGGGAAGCCGCGGAAGCGCTCGGTGAAGGTCTGGAAATGCTGGCGCGCCAGAAGCGTCGTCGGCACGACAACCGCAACCTGCTTCCCTTCCATGACAGCAAGGAACGCAGCGCGAAGCGCCACTTCCGTCTTGCCGAAGCCGACATCGCCGCATATGAGCCGGTCCATCGGCTTGCCCTTGGCAAGATCTTCGGCGACCGAATCGATGCTTGCGAGCTGGTCGTCGGTTTCCTCATAGGGGAAGCGCGTGACGAACTCGTTGTAAGCCCCTTCCGGCATAGCGAACACCGGCGCCGGCTTCGTCTCGCGCGCGGCCGCGATCTTGATCAGTTCCTCCGCCATCTCGCGGATGCGCTTCTTCATGCGCGCCTTGCGGCCCTGCCAGGACGCGCCGCCGAGCTTGTCTAGATTCGCGCTCGTCTCATCGGAGCCGTAGCGCGTCAGAAGGTCCATGTTCTCGATGGGCAGGAAGAGCTTATCGCCGCCCGAATACTCAAGCTCCACGCAATCGTGCGGAGCGCCCGCCGCCGAGATAGTCTTCAGGCCGATGAAGCGGCCGATCCCGTGATCGGCATGCACCATGAGATCGCCCGGCGTGAGGCTCGAAGCCTCAACGAGCACGTCGCTCGCCTTCTTCGCCTTGCGGCGGCGGATGAGCCTGTCGCCGAGAATATCCTGTTCGGCGATGATGGCGAGGTCCGGCGTCTCGTAACCGTTTTCCAGCCCAAGCAGCGCAAAGCTCACCGCCGATTTGTCGGCCTTTCGCGCTTCCGCGATATTGGCCACCTTTTCGATGCGGGTGTTTCCATGCGCGGCGATCATGTTGCCAAGCCGCTCGCGGGCGCCATTGGTCCAGCACGCCACGATGGTTCGCTTGCCAAGCC
This sequence comes from uncultured Alphaproteobacteria bacterium, assembly GCA_963829495.1. Taxonomy (GTDB): domain Bacteria; phylum Pseudomonadota; class Alphaproteobacteria; order Rhizobiales; family Rhodomicrobiaceae; genus Rhodomicrobium. The sequence goes on along the minus strand of CAWHIT010000007.1, from coordinate 156,570 downwards.
CCTGAAGCGTGCGGATATGCTCGATGACGGCCGGCATCAGCTTCTCAGATGATTCCGCGCGCTCGATTGCGAAATTGCGGCCCTGTTTGCCTTTGAAATCGATCTGAAGGCCTGTCGGGGACGGCTGCGGAAAGGGCGTAAACTTCCGAAGCTTACGTGCCTCCAGATGCTCCTGCCATTCCTCTCTCAGTCAGGTAGAGCGCATCCGGCGGCAGCGGCTTGTAAGGCGGCGCGCCGAACGATCTCTGCTCCAAGCCTTCCTTGCGGGCGTCGTAATGGTCCGCAATCGTCTCGAGCCGCCGTGTCTTGGCGTCGTCGTCGAGATGGTCGACTGTGATGACCGCGTTCGGCAAATAGTCGAAGAGCGTATTCATGCGGCCGTAGAAGAGCGGCAGCCAATGCTCCATGCCCGGATAGCGGCTGCCCGCGGACACGGCTTCATAGAGCGCATCGTCGCCCTTTGCCGGACCGAACAACTCGACGTAGCGCTGACGGAAGTGCCTGATCGCCGCCTCGCCCGACGGCACTTCGCTGATGGGCAAAAGCGTGATCTGCTCGCGCGCGGCCTGCGTGCGCTGCGTGACGGGATCGAATTGCCTGATGCTTTCGAGCGTATCGCCGAAAAAATCGAGGCGTACGGGGCGAGCATGTCCAGGCGCAAAAAGATCGAGGATGCCGCCGCGCACGGCGTATTCGCCCGGCTCCATCACCGTGCCCGTGCGATAGAAGCCCGACGCGTCAAGCCTTTGGATAACCTGATCCATGCTCACGCGCCCGCCCGCCGTCAGCCGCGTGGCGGCCTTCCTGATCGACTCGAGCGGCGGCACGCGCTGGAGCGCGGCGTTGACAGTCGTCAGCACGATGATCGCAGATTTGCCGCCCTTCGCATGAGCGAGCCGCGCCAAAGTTGCGATGCGGCGTGCCTCAATGTCGCTGTCGGGCGAAACGCGATCATACGGAAGGCAGTCCCACGCCGGAAAGGTCATCACCTCGACATTCGGTGCAAAGAATTCGAGCTGGCTTCGAATCGCAGCAAGGCGCTGATCGTCGCGCGCGATGTGAAGAACCGCCTGCTGAAATGCCGTGTCGCTAGGAAGCCTTCGCCCGATTGCCGCAAGCAGAAAGGCGTCGTATCCCTCGGGCACGCCCGCGGCTACAATTGTTCCTTCGCCGCCCGCAAGTCTGTCGAGCGCGGTCGGTGTTGCCGCTTTCTTGTCGAGGGTTTCTGCTTCGGTCGCCATTTACGATCTACGCTCTGAGTACGACAGTCAAAATCCTGCAAAGACTAGGTCCCGAGTCCATAAAAGCTGCGGACTTCCGCTACCATGCAGGCCACGTCATCGGGTGTTTCGTGTCCGCGGACCCACTGGTCGATATCGGCATCGGGCAAGGATAGGAGGTGCTCGAAGAGTGTCAGCCGCGCCTCATCCATGCTTGGAACCCTCTCCTTTGCATAACGGCCCAAAATGATGTCCAGTTCTTTTGTGCCGCGATGATCGGCGCGATAAATCGCGCGCTTGCGTCTGATTTCAAGCCCGTCCATTGAAAAAGCCCTGTCGATCCTGCGCCGAACGGCGTACGGCCGCATCTTTCCCGCAATTTCGGCGCTTGTGCAATTCATTCATGCCGCGCTGAACAGTAAATCTCCTCTACGGACGTCCTGCAAACGCAACCGCGAACCTTTCCTCGTTGTATCGGTTGAAAAAAATTGTGTGCGCTGGCTTGCGTCTCCGCACAGCTACACGCGGCGCGTCCCGCTCTGGCCACAGTTGGATCGGACTTTTTCACAAAATAACGCTAGCGTCGGCAGGAACAGCAACGCCCGTTGACTTCATTTTAAGGGGGCAAACGGTCCGTGCGGCGAGCCGCGGGGCGCTGAATTGGAGGAAAGACACCGTGAATAACGAGGAAAGCGATCGAGTCCTTATCACGGGCGCAAGCGGCTTTATTGGGTCCGCCATCGTCCGTACATTCTTGAACGCAGGTTTCAGCGTCCGGGTTCTCGTTCGTTCCTCCAGTCCACGCGCGAATTTTGCAGGTTTGCCGGTTGAAATCGCAGAAGGCGACCTGAAAGATAAACCCTCAATCGCCGCTGCCCTGAAAGATGTGCGCTATCTCGTCCACGCCGCGGCAGACTACCGGCTCTGGACCAGAAGGCCCTCCGAGTTGATGGCGGCAAATGTGCTGGGTACGCGCAACATCATGGAAGAGGCATTGGAGAGCGGCGTCGAGAAGATCGTTTACACCAGCAGTGTCTGTACGCTAGCGCCCTCTTCGCCGGCAGACCCGGCCGATGAGAAGCATTCGCAGCACGGCGACGAAGCCTACAATCCATATAAGCGCAGCAAGATTCTCGCTGAAGATGTGGTCCGGGCTCTGGTCGCCAGGGCGGGGCTCCCCGCCGTTATCGTCAACCCTTCTACTCCGGTGGGACCCCGCGATATCAAGCCTACGCCGACCGGCCGTATCATCGTCGAATGCGCCGCCGGCCGGATGCCGGCTTATGTGGATACGGGCCTGAACCTTGTGCATGTAGACGATGTGGCAGAGGGGCACCTCGCGGCGCTCAAGCGTGGGGTTGCCGGCGAGCGTTACATTCTCGGCGGCCAGAACATCCGCTTGCGAGAGATGCTGGTCGAAATTGCGCGGCAAACTGGCCGCCGGCCGCCGCGCGTGAAGCTGCCGGTCCAGGCAGTCTTCCCCTTTGCGGTGGCAAGCGAGGCCGTTGCCTGGTGCACGGGCAAGGAGCCCTTCGCCACCCGGGATAGTCTGCGAATGGCGCGCCAGTATATGTTCTTCAATGACGCAAAGGCGCGGAATGAGTTGGGCTACACCTCCAGGCCTTATGAAGAAGGCATCGCCGATGCGCTCGCCTGGTTCTATGGGGCCGGTATGCTGGGCCGCCCGCGCGGCGAGGTGCGGCGCGGGTTCAGGCTCATGGCGCGCTAAAGAGCTACGGCGGCTTCGATAGCGTTGCCCTGCCCGCACGAAGGAGCCACATTTACCTGCCCCCAAAGCCGGAGTGAGTCGCTTCCGGGCTCCGGCCCGATTTTGGGGCGCAGCCGCTCTACATTCACCAGCGGTTCTTCCGACCGAAGTCCCTGCAATATATACTGGCGCGTGCTGGGCTGAGCATTTCTATCCGAGAAAATCCTTTATTGCCTGGGCAAGCTCTTCAGGTTTTTCTTCCTGAATATAGTGCCCGCACTCTTTTATATTAACGACGCGTGACCGTTTCAGCTCTTTTTCCAGTCGGTCCGCGTCCCGAGACAGGATGCTGGTGTCGTGATCACCCCATACCAGAAGGGAGGGCGTGGAGATCTTATCCGCAAGCCCCTCGTGGGGGCCGATCCCCGCGCTGGTCATCATAAGGGCAAGCGCATCCGCGGCATGAGGGGTTTTTGCGGGAAGCAGATAGGCGTCAATCAGCTCATCGGTAACGAGAGCCTGATTATAAAAAGACCGTTTGAGGCTCGCGCCGCGCATGTACTTTTTATAGAACTGGGCGGCCATAATCCGGTCGAGCGGGAAAAAGAGATACCGCAAAAACGCGGGCACGCCCCTAATGTAAAAACCGGGGCTGACCAGAATCAGCTCGTCAATCTTTGACGGCGCATCAAGCGCAGCGTATGCGGCGACGACACCTCCCAGGGAATGCCCGCCAATGGCCGCATGGGGGATATGCAGCGCCTTCAGGAAGCTGATCACAAGCCTGCCCTGTGAGTCGAGAGCGTAGTTTCCGTCAGCCGGCTTATCCGACAGGCCAAAGCCCAGCAGGTCAATCGCATATACCGTGTACCGATCAGCAAGAAGAGGTATCAGCCTGCGCCAAGTATAGGTCGAGCCGGCAAAGCCGTGGACTAAAATGAGCGGCTTGCCCTTTCCCTGTTTGAGATAATGGATGGTCTGCCCGTTGACCGTGACAAACTTGTCCTGCGGCCCGGAAAAGGCGCTTATCGGAATGGTTTCCTGCGGCAGGAGGGCAACAATTACCAGCCCGAGGTACAGGACCACGAGCAGCGTGGTAATAATGACAGCAATTTTTTTCAGTCGTTTCATGCGCAATCTGTGCACCGTCCTGTAGCTGAACATGCGAGAAGATGCATCAGCCATGGTATCAGGAAACAGATTTGAGCACGTATGAAGCTCGATTGGCGGCAAGTAAAGGCCGGACTTGGTGGCATCGTCCAGCGCAAAAAGTTGCCGGCGGTCGCGTCGCAAACGGATCGTCATCCCGGAAAGGCGAAGCCTTGTCCGGGATCGTTGCACGTTGAAACCCCGTCTTTTATGCGGTCCCGGCTCGCGCTTCGCTTGGCCGGGACGACGAACCGTTAGCAACTCGCGTTGTTGCGGCGGTCGCGGAGGAAGCTGAAGAACTCGACGCCCTCGCGCAGACGCCGCTTCATCATGGTCGGGCTCATCACCATCTCGGAGACGATCGAGGCGATCTTCGGCGCCCGGAAATAGAACCGCCGGTAAAAATCCTCGACGGAGTCGAAAATCTCAGTGTGGCTGAGATGCGGGTAGCTCAGCGGCGCGAGTTGCACGCCGTTCCCGTTGACGAAATCGAGGCCGTCTTCCTTAAGCCAGCCCTCGTCAATCGCCTGCTTGTAGAGATGCGTGCCGGGATAGGGCGCCGCGAGCGAGACCTGGAGCGTGTGGGGATTGATCTCCTGCGCAAAGCGGATCGTTTCCTCAATCGTCTCTCTGGTCTCGCCTGGAAGGCCGAGAATGAAGGTGCCGTGGATGGCGATGCCGAGTTCGTGGCAGTCCTTGGTGAAGCGCCGCGCAACGTCGACCAGCATGCCCTTCTTGATGTTGTGCAGGATCTGCTGGTTGCCGCTTTCATAACCAACGAGCAGAAGCCTGAGCCCGTTGTCCTTCAGAACTTGCAGCGTTTTCCGGGGAACGTTGGCCTTGGCGTTGCATGACCAGGTGATGTTGAGCTTGCCCAACTCACGCGCGATAGCTTCAGCGCGGGCGGGGTCATCGGTGAACGTGTCGTCGTCGAAGAAGAGTTCCTTGACTTGCGGAAAGGCGGCCTTGGCCCAGCGCATCTCCTCGATGACGTGGCCGACGCTCCGCGTTCTGTAGCGGTGCCCGCCAACGGTCTGCGGCCACAAGCAGAAGGTGCAGCGCGATTTGCAGCCCCGCCCCGTGTAGAGCGACAAATAGGGGTGCTTCAGATAGCCGATGAAGTATTTCTCGATTTTCAGATCGCGCTTGTAGACGGGCGTCACGAACGGCAGCTGATCCATGTCTTCGAGGATCGGGCGGTCCTCGTTGTGGACGATCTGGCCGCCGCCGTTCCGGTAGGAAAGCCCCTGGATGCCTTTCCAGTCTCGGCCTTCAGCAAGCTCTTTGACCGTAAAGTCGAATTCCTCCCGCGCCACGAAATCAATCGCAGGCGAGGCCTTCAGACTGCCATCCGGGTCGACGGCCACTTTCGCGCCAATGAGGCCAGTCTTGAGATCGGGCTTAGCCGCTTTCAGCGATTCCAGAACCTTTACATCCACCGGGAAGGAGGGCGTGGACGTATGGCAGATCACGGCGTCGTAGTTCTTCACCTCGCGCACAACGTCCTCAAGGGTCGTCCCATGCGGCGGCGAATCGATGAGCTTGCCCGACGGTACCATCGCAGCCGCCTGCGCGAGCCAGGTTGGATACCAGAACGAGCGGATTTCGCGCCGCGCCTGATACCGGGAGCCCGCCCCGCCGTCGAACCCATCAAAGGTGGGTGCCTGCAAAAACAAGATGTTCATTAGCGAGTCTCCTAACGGGTATGAGCCAGCGTGCCGTCGCCGAGCACGGTGAAGCTCGCGCGCTTCCAGGTGACGCTCGTGCCAAAAAAGCTCCAGACAAAGACGCCGAAGGCTATCAGATCCGTGAGCGGAAGCATCCAATAGCTTTGCCGCCGCAGGTCAAAGGATCGTTCCACGGCTTTGCACAGAGCAAAACGCAAACCGAGGGCGAACGCGGCAAGGCCTAGACAGGTTGCATTGCCGAACGCAACGCCCAGCAACGCCCAGCCGAGAGGATGAGCGATTAACGAGCCAAGATAGCCCGGCAAATCGATGGAGCGAATGGTGCGCGCCCACCGAAGCTGGTGGCGCAGGAGATCGCGGAAGGTTTCCTCGTGACAAACATGCCCGACCGTAGATGGGCCGATCTCCACGGAAAACCCTGCCTTGCGTGCGGCGGCTCCGATGGCGTAATCGTCCGCAAGCTGATCCGCGAAGGCCTGGAAGCCGCCGATCCGCTCCAGCGCCTCCCGCTTGAGCGCAATCGTCGAGCCGAAACAGGGCTTCGCCATGCCGAGGGCCATTCCAACCATCACGCTCGGCAGAAAATGCGTATCGATCCACGCCGCTCCGAGCCGCGACCACACCGGCCCCGCCAATTCGCCGTAATAGAGAACGCTGACGCCGCCAGCGCCAGGCTTTTGCAACAGAGCCACCACCTGTTGCAGGTAGTCGGGCGGCGCAAGGATATCGCTGTCTACCGCGATGAGAATGTCATGCTTCGCGGTGGCGTTCATATTGATCAGATTGGAAATCTTGGCGTTCGTGCCATGCGCCGTTGCATCGACCGTGATGCCGATATCCAAACCCGGAAATTTCTCCTGGAGGCTTTTTGCGATGGCGAGCGCAGGGTCGTTTCCGTCCTGCAGGCCGAAAATGATCTGGATCGGCGCGGGATAGTCCTGGACACAGAATGAGGCCAGGCATTCGGCGAGCCGGGGCTCCGCGCCGTGAAGCGGCTTCAGGATGGTGACAGGTTCGGGCTTCGGACAGGCTTTCTGTTTGCGCGTCCTGAAAAAGATCACGGCGATAGCAACCGCGAGGTAAAGGCACCCGAGGCTTGCGACAGCCGCGCATATGCTCCCGATGATCGCCAACACTATACCCGCCTCAGATGCCGAGTGTGCGCACCAACAACGCTCGCTCGCCTGAGCTTGGAAAAGCGAAAGGCGCTGGAGTTTGGAGCCAGCATCATCGAAAACAGAATATTCTGCCCAAAGCGGAGTGCCAGACCAGCGCCGCCCTGGGCTTCGCTGCAGGGCCTAAACCTGTGTCGCCCTGAAAGGCTCAAAAACCGCTCCGTCGTTTCGGTTGTGCGTGGCGCCATGCCGCCCTGACTGCGCGAACGTCATCAAGGTCGCGGCGCTCCGCCATGTACGCGGACAACGGCCGCAGAGAATAGGTGAGATTGCGGCCCAACGCAGGGTCCAAGCTATCAGGCTTTCATGCGGAGACAAGGCTGGAAGACATTCATTCCACAAGTGAAAGCTCAACGAGTAGTGCGCGATAGGCCAGCGTCGTGCAGCAATCGAACCTGACCGGCGACCTCCTTCGGCACGAGCGCGCCGGTCGTCCGCCCAACTCAAGCGCCCTGTCAGAACGGGGCGGCCTCGGAATATTGATGCTCGCGGGTCCAGGGACGCCAGGGCATCCTGTTATTCGCGGGCTTGTAGGCAATGATTTGCCCCACAGACAGGAAGCCCGCATCGAAGGCATAGGCCATGCCACCCAGGAGCATTCGCCACGAGCGGTAGCGCTCCGGTCCGACGCAGGCGATGGCCTCGCGTTCCCTCGCCTCCAGTCTTTCAAGCCAAAGGGTAAGTGTACGGACGTAATGGGGGCGCAAATCCTCGAAGTCTGCGATTTCGAGCCCTGCCTTGGTGAGATGCTGTATGACGGCAGGCAATGTCGGGATGGCGCCTCCGGGAAAGATATGGCGGTCGATGAAATCCGCGTTGGGGCCCCTCGCCTTGCCATCCGCGTTCGCCAGATAGATCCCTTGGTTGAGCAACTGGCCTCCCGGGCACAGAAAATTCGCAATCTGATCGAAATAGGACTGCAGGTTGGCAAGGCCGACGTGCCCATACATCCCGACAGATGCGATCTTGTCGAAACAACCGGCTTCGTGGATATCGCGATAGTCCTGCAGGCGAATGTCGATTTTCGAGTTGAGGCCGTTGCGCGAGATCATCCCCCGCGCCCGGTCGAACTGGCAGCGGCTAACCGTCACTCCGACGCCGTAGACCTGATGGCGGAGCGACGCCCAGCACAGAAGCGCGCCCCAGCCGCAGCCGATGTCGAGGAATCGGTCTCCCGGCTCCAGCCTGAGCTTGCGGCAGATGAGGTCGAGCTTCTGGCGCTGCGCTTTGTCGATATCCTCGGTGCCATCCCGGAAGTAGGCACAGGAATGGATCAGGTACTTATCGAGCCAAAGCTCGTAGAAATCGTTGGAGACATCGTAGTGCCACTGGACTTGCTTCGCATCCTGGGCGCGAGAGTGCGGCTTCGGGGAAGAGCGCGCCACGATGCGCATCAACTTCGAGGCCAGGGGAAAGCGGTCGATCAGACCGGCGATCTCAAGCCCGACATTGAGAATGTCGCGCATCGCGCCCTCGACCATGACCTCGCCCGAAAGATAGGCGTCGCACAGTCTGTCCAAGTTTCCCGTTAGCATCAGCATCCCGCAGCGCGGAGTCTTCAGCGTCACGGTTACTGCCGGGGCGTCGGAAAATTCATAATCCTCTCCGTCCCAGAAGGAGAGGCGCAGCGGGAGTGGCCTGTTAAGCCGGCGAGCGAGAAGCTCAAGAACACGCTTTCGCAAATTCATATGATCTCAAGAATTGATGGCGCTTACCTGCGGTTGAAACGCCGGAGCGTCTTTTTTTGTGCCGGATTTTTTCTTCACAAGAACTCGCCTTTATTCACAAGAACTCGAGGAAGAAAATTGGCCTATATTTACTCCGGGCGGTTTAGTTCCAGAGTCGGCGGACCCTTGAAGAATTCGCTTAACTGCCGCTTAACCCTTCCGGCGAATGCCGCAATTCAAGCTCGAACATTCCCGTTTCCCAACAATTTAATCCCGATACGGAATCAGCAAAGGGAGAGCGTCGTGTCGAACGGGCGCACGAAGACTAAACTTGTTTTATGCTCAAGCGCATGTCTGGTTGCTGCGGTTATCGCGGCGCCGATAAGCTCATTTGCGCAGCAGAATGAGCCCCAAACGAACTGGGCGGCTCCATTGAACACCCTGAATGACGTGCAGAAGACCTACGCCGGAATCCGGGGCATGGTCTCGGAGATGCCGCAGTACGGCCTCGCCTCGCGTGAGAAAGCGGTGCAGGCGCTGGAGCAGATCAGATCGGACGCGCTTTCAACCCGCAGTTCCGGCAAAGTCCCTGAGGATTTGTTGCACAGCACCCTGTTAGCAATCAACGAAGCACAGACGGCACTGACAACCGACAGCGCGCAGACCATCGCGTGGTCGCTGCAGACCGTCGGGCTTGAGGCGCAGGCCCTGCAGGCCCGGCTCACAGGCCAGAAGCCGCCGGCCGAAACGGCGTCTCAAGAGCGCCCGACCGGGGGCGGCGGGGGCACGCGGGCTCCGGACCAAAGCTCCACCGCTCAGGGGCCCGAGCAGCGGAAGCCAATAGTCGCCGAGGCGGAGCATCAAACCGGCGTCGTGCCTAAGACTCCCCAAGGCCCGAACTCAAATGTTGAAAATCGGGTGGCGGATCAACGGGGGCAGAGCGGCCCCATGCAGCAGGCTACCCCCGAGCAGCCTATGCAGAAATCGGCACAAGCTCCGCAGCCCGCCCAGCCGTCTCCCCAGGCAAGCGCCCTCGCTAACATGAAGCGGGACGATATCATCGGCAAATGGCTGGCGGACAAAAACGGCAACGATATCGCCAGGATCCAGGACGTGAAGACATCGCCGGACGGCAAAATCCAGGCCGCCGAAATCGATACTGGGCGGCTTTCTTGGCATTGGAGCAAGGCAGGTCTCCGTCCCCGTCGATCAGCTTCAGCTCAAAGGAGAGCGCGATCCAGTCAATTTCGATGACTGCCGATCAAATCCGCAATCTGCCGCACGACGCCCAGTAGATAGAAGCGGCGATCTCACTCAGGGCTGGCGCCATCGAGGGCCAGCCCTTTTTCTTGCGCGATGTTGCGCTGGGGACGTTTCACAGCCGCAGGCTGACAAGCTCCGCGCGGGAAGCTAGGTTTAAGCGAGTCGAATGCATCCGGGGGTGGCAGCCGCGATGCCGCAATGATGGTGTCGAGTGAGCGATCTCTTCCAGTTCCACGAAGCGGCAGTGCCTTGGAATAGCGAACCGAAACTCTCATCTTCGGTTAGAATGCCTGTGCTGAAGACAGAAAGTGCGACGCGCGACGCTCCAAAGGGAGAGGATATAAGCGCGCTCTGCGCACCGCTGACGAGCCTCAAGGGGCTCGGCCCGAGGGGCGAGGAGCTGCTGACCAAGCTTCTCGCAAAGCCTCTGAGCCCGCCTCGCGTCATCGATCTGCTCTGGCATGTGCCGAATGGCTATCTCGACCGGCGGTTGACACCTTCCATTCTCGATGCCGCGCCTGGGGCCGTGACCACCCTGGTCGTAAAGCCCATTCGCTACAACGCCCCCCCGAAAGGCGCGGCGCGCGCTCCGCTGCGCATCGTTTGCGAGGATGAAAGCGCGTCTCTCGACATCGTGTTTTTTCACGGCGAGCGGGCCGCGGTCCGCCGTCTCCTGCCGCTCAATGAGCTCCGCATCGTGTCCGGGCGCGTGGAGCGTTACGGATCGCGCCTCCAGATGGCTCATCCCGACTACATCCTGGCTCCCTCCGAGCGAGGGAAGCTGCCCGGGATCGAGCCAGTCTATCCCTTGACGCTGGGTCTGACGCAGAAATTGCTATACCGCATCACCGGAGATGCACTGGAAAGGCTGCCGGACCTGCCGGAATGGCTCGACGCTTCCCTGCTTCAGTCGGAAGGCTGGCCTTCGTTCTGGCGCGCCCTCTCCATATTGCATCGTCCGCAATCGCAGGCTGACCTTGCACTGTGGACGAAGGCGCGGGAGCGGCTCGCGTTCGATGAAGTCTTCTCGGCCCAGCTTGCCATTTCGCTTGTGCGGCGCAGCTACCGCCAGCTTTCGGGGCGCTCGCTTGCCACGGATGGAAATCTCGCGCTGCGGATGCGCAACGCCCTGCCCTTTTCTCTCACGCGTTCGCAGGAGCAGGCGCTCGCCGAGATCAAGGCAGATATGCTCAGCTCCCGCCGCATGCTCAGGCTTCTGCAAGGCGATGTCGGGAGCGGGAAGACCGTGGTCGCCGCGCTTGCCATGTCGACGGCGGTGGAGGCCGGCGCTCAGACGGCGATAATGGCTCCCACCGATGTGTTGGCGCGGCAGCATCTCGATACGCTCAAGCCACTTTGCGAAGCGGCCGGCATCACGCTCGGCTATCTCTCGGGACGCGAGCAAGGAAAGACCCGCGCCCTGCTGCTGGAGCAGCTCGCGTCGGGCAAAATCCAGATCATGGTTGGCACGCACGCGCTGTTCCAGCCCGAAGTCGTTTTCCACGATCTTGCCCTCGCCGTTGTCGATGAGCAGCACCGCTTCGGGGTCGCGCAGCGCCTGGCGTTGCAGGAGAAGGCAAAGGCTGGCGATGCGGACATTCTGGTCATGACCGCAACGCCGATCCCGCGCACGCTGCTTCTGTCGCTGCATGGCGATCTCGACGTCTCGCAGCTCACCGAGAAGCCCGCCGGACGCAAGCCCATTCTGACGCGGACCGTCCCGCAGGATCGCCTTGAAGACATCGTTGAAGGCTTGCACCGCGCCTTGCGCGAAGGGGCGCAGGTTTACTGGGTCTGCCCCGCCGTGGACAGCGAAACGGCACGCGAGATGACCGCCGCCGAGGAACGCGCGGCTCATCTGCGCCAGATTTTCGGGGAGCGCGTCGGTCTCGTTCACGGACGGCTTTCGGGGGCGGAGAAGGATGCCGCGATTGCCGCCTTTACCGCCCGCGAAACTTCGATCCTCGTCGCGACGACCGTGATCGAGGTCGGCGTCAACGTCCCGGCTGCAACCGTGATGATTATCGAGAATGCCGAGATGTTCGGCCTCGCCCAGCTTCATCAGCTCCGGGGGCGTGTCGGGCGCGGCGCTGCACAGTCCTCCTGCGTCCTTCTCTATAAAGGCCCGCTGTCCGAGACGGCGAAGTCGCGGCTCGATATCCTGCGCCAGGTCGAGGATGGGTTTGTGATCGCGGAGGAAGACTTGCGCCTGCGCGGCGGTGGCGAGGTTCTGGGGCCGCGGCAGAGCGGCGATCCCGGCTTCCGCCTGGCGCAATGGCCACAGGCTGCACCGCTGATCGACCGCGCCTCCGATCTCGCCCGCTACCTGCTCACGCGCGATCCCTATCTCAAATCCGAGCAGGGCCTTGCCGCCCGCCGCTGCCTCATCCTTTTCGAGCGGGATGACGCGATGCGCCTCTTGCAGGCGGGTTGAGAGGCCTCGCTTTGGAGGCCGTTGGTAAAATAACTTTGAAGATTGGGTTCGTTTTGTAAAACCATGCATATCTTTATATATAAGTAGTTCTTTTGAGGTAACAAATGTTAAAGGAGCAAACGCATACAAGGTCTGTCGCGCCCTGGACGTTGCTTGCGCGCTGAATTGCGCCGCGTTCAAGCCCGGGCATCAAAATGCAACACAGCACCTGAGACAATCATGGCGACAGAACGACAAATCGCGGCGAACCGCCTCAACGCAACGCGCGGCGGCCCCAAAACTCCGGAAGGAAAAGCGGCAGCCAGCCGTAACGCCGTCACCCATGGGTTGACGACCACTTGCGGCCTTCTCCCCGGCGAGAAGCTTGAGGATTTTTCTTTGCTGCGCGACCGCATCTTCGCCCGGTTCGCCCCTTGCGACGTGCTCGAAGACGAGCTTGTGGAGAGGATCGCGAGCCTCCTGTGGCGGCTGCGGCGCATTCCGGCCTTCGAGGCGGCGCTGATTGCCTGGGCGGACGCATGCCGGGAGGAGGAGAGCCTTTTCGCTGCCGGCGAGCCGCGTCTCACCCGGCGCTATTGCGACGACGATGCGCCTGTTCCCGGCACCCGGAGAGGCCTCCTCGCCTTTGGGCGTTCGCTCGATGCTTTTCTGAACCGGGATGTGAGCGCGAAGCTCAACCGCTACGAAAGCGCCTTGCAGCGGCAGCTGTCGGCTATGATGCTCGAAGTGCGGCGCATGCAGGCCCGGAGGAAGGCGCAAGGTTCGCCGGATGTTTGCATGGGAGCTGCCACCGGGGAAGGCGGCGTTGCTGTCCCGCTCCTTCCGTTCGGATCGCAAGACGCCGCAGATGGCGAAGCCGATCCCGAGCGCCCGAAGCGCCGCTTGGAGTGAACAAAAGTTCTTTGGTTATGACTGCCTTCGGCTGCAGAGGGTCGCTTGCGGACACAGGCTGGATCGAGGGGCGCGACCGCTTGACCCCCGGCATCGAAATCTCAGACAGAAAGTCTTTTGACATTAATCAAGGCGGGGTTATTCCGATTACGGCCGATTAGCGCTTATCTCTTCGCAGTCTGTTCCAGATGAAGCTTGATCAGGAGTGCGTATGAAACTCTCAATCCTTATTTTATCTTCGCTGCTCGTTTTTGCGGTGCCATCGACACCAATCGTAGCGCAGCAAATTACGGGCACGCCCGGCGCTCCGAACGCCACAACAACCATCGACGGCCATGTGTTGCCGCCGTTCCCGCAACCCTTCAGCGGACAGATCGAGCTTAACGCCGCGCAGTCGAAGCCTTACTGGCCCGCGCGCGTCGTGCCGCCGAAGGGCGCGCCGAACGTCCTCCTGATCATGACCGACGATGTAGGCTTCGCAGCTCCGTCCACCTTCGGAGGCGTCATTCCGACACCTGCGCTTGACCGGATCGCCAACGCGGGCTTGCGTTACACGAACTTCCACTCGACCGCACTGTGCTCGCCGACGCGGGCGGCGCTGATCACCGGCCGCAACCACCATTCAGCCGGGTTCGGCGTGGTCTCCGAGCAGTCCACCGGGTTCCCCGGCTATAACAGCATCATCCCAAAGGACAGCGCTACCATCGGAAGGATTTTGCGGGAGAACGGCTACCGCACGTCCTGGTTTGGGAAAAACCACAATACGCCGACCTATCAGGCAAGCCAGGCCGGGCCTTTCGACCAATGGCCCGCGGGAATGGGCTTCGAATATTTCTATGGCTTCGTAGGCGGCGACACCAGCCAGTGGCAGCCGAACCTTTTCCGCAACACGACGGCGATCTACCCCTATATCGGTAATCCGGGCTGGAACCTGACGACGGCGATGGCGGACGATGCCATTCACTGGATGAACCAGCTCAACGACATCGACCCGTCGATGCCGTTCTTCGTCTACTACGTGCCCGGCGGCACGCATGCGCCGCACCACGCGACGCCGGAATGGATCAAGAAGATCAGCGACATGCATCTGTTCGACAAGGGCTGGAACGCTCTGCGCGAACAGATATTCGAGAACCAGAAGAAGCTTGGCGTGATCCCGCAGGACGCGAAGCTGACGCCTTGGCCCAAAGATATCCTGAAGGACTGGGATCAAACCACCGAAGAAGAGCGGAAACTTTTCCTGCGTCAGGTTGACGTCTACGCCGCTTACCTCGCTTATACCGACCACGAAATCGGCCGCGTCATCGACGCCGTCGAAAAGATGGGCAAGCTCGACAACACGATCATCATCTACATCAGCGGCGACAATGGCGCGAGCGCGGAAGGCTCCCCCGTCGGCACGCCGAGCGAAATGATGCAGTTCAACGGCATCACCTTGCCGGTACAGGAGCAGATGAAGTGGTACGACGTCTGGGGCTCTCAATACACCTACAATCACATGGCGGTGCCGTGGGCCTGGGCTTTCGACACGCCTTTCAAATGGACGAAACAAATACCGTCTTTCTTCGGTGGCGTTCGCCAAGGCATGGCGATCTCGTGGCCGGGCCACATCGCCGACAAGGGCGGCATCCGCAATCAGTTCCACCATATGATCGACGTTGTGCCGACACTCCTGGAGGTCACCGGCATTCCCGCTCCTAATACGGTCGACGGTATCGCGCAAAAGCCGATCGAGGGCGTGAGCATGGCCTATACCTTCGACAAGGCCAACATGAACGCGCCCTCAACCCACAAGACACAGTATTTCGAGATGTTCGGCGTGCAAGGACTCTACAACGACGGCTGGATGCTGAGCGCCGTACCGAAGCGCGCTCCGTGGGACGTGCTCGGCAAGACGATCGAAGATCCTGCGACGGCCTTCAAATACGAATTGTACGATGTGCGGAAGGATTGGACTCAGAACACTGACGTTTCGGCCAAGAACCCTCAGAAGGTGCGTGAGATGACGGACCTGATGTTCGGCGAGTTCGCGAAATACAACGTCCTGCCGCTCGACGCCTCGGTTGCAACGCGTCTTGTCTCTCCTCGCCCGAATCTTTCGGCGGGCCGCAGGGTCTTCACCTATTCGGGTAAGCCAGTTACGGGCATCCCCGACAATGCCGCGCCGAATGTGCTGAACACGTCCTATACGATCACGGCAGACATCGACGTACCGGCCGATGCAGAGGGAGCAATCGTGAGCGAAGGCGGCCGTTTTGGCGGCTATGGGCTTTACCTGCTGAAGGGCAAGCCTGTCTTCACTTGGAACCTCCTCGACCTGAAGCGGGTGAAATGGGAAGGCCCCGAAGCGCTCTCGCCCGGAAAACACACGCTCGAGTTCGACTTCAAATATGACGGCCTCGGCTTCGCGACGCTGGCCCTCAACAATCTCAGCGGCATCGGCCGGCCCGGCACCGGAACGTTCAAGGTCGATGGAAAAGTGGTCGGGACGCAGACGATGGAGCGCACGATTCCGTTGACGCTCCCAATCGACGAGACGTTCGACATCGGCTCCAAGACTGGAACGCCGATCGACGACAAGGACTACCAGGTGCCGTTCGCCTTCACCGGCAAGATCGACAAGCTGACGATCTCCCTAGATCCGCATGTGCTGACAGACGCGGACAAGAAGAAGTTGACGGAAGCGTATATCAGCGCTCAGGACGCGAAGTAAAACCCGATCATGAAAGCGCACGCATGAGAGCGCGGGCGGTTCAAGCTGCCCGCGCGGCTTTCTGCTATGCCGCTTAACCCCCAGCGGCGGAAGTGTCCTCCAGCAAGCCTGAGGTCCGGAATCGTGCTATACGAGCAGTTCTTGCGGTGACGTTCAATTGGCTGGCTCAACGCCAAGCAGGGTGATCCCAAGGGCCGCCGAAGCATCCCGCAATTCCCGGTCAAGCGTGGCAAGCGGCAGCACGCGGCGGCTAGCTAGCTCCAGATAGGCAGCATCGTAGAGCGTGAGCTGGAAGCGGTCAGCGAGTTGCAAGGTGACAGTCCAGGCATACGCATCCGTATCCGGATCGGTTGAGATGGAGAGCCGTGAGAGCTGTGTCAGGGCCGAATCGCGAAAAGCTGCGTCGATCCGTTTGCGCCTGACCGCCATCTGCAAGGCGTTCGCGACTTCGAGACGCCACAGCGCCGGCACAACGGCGCCATTTTCGGTGACTTCGGTAAGGACGGCATCCGCGCGCGGCGTTCGCTCGTCTTTGAAAAACCAGCTCAGCGTCAGCGAGGCGTCGAGAACGAGGCTCACAGCCGGCCTTCATTGATGAGGTCCTTGATGCTGAGGCCGCCAAGCGTTGCGCCTTCGCTCATGCATCGGATGGCGGCGGCGGCGGCGCGGGCCTGCTCCCGGCTAAAAGCCCCGTGAGGGGGCACGAGCCGCGCCACGGGCTTGCCATGGCGCGTGATAATGACCTCCTCGCCGGCTTCGACCAGATCGAGCAATGCACTCAGCGTATTTTTTGCCTCAAAAGCGCCGATCTCTTTCATAGTGTCCGTCGCAGTTTAATCTAGCCTACATCTAGCTTAACTTCAGTGTGGCGTCAATGCTGAGAGGCAGAGGCCCCGGTTAAATTGCGAATGTCGCCTCGGTGGAGGCTGTGGACCCATTGGGCGCAATCGGCTAAGCTTTCGCCTCACATGGTAGAGGCCGCGCCGGGGGAATGTATGACTGCCGCATTCAAGGATATCTACACCGAGCCATCGGACGTCGACGTCGATACGCTGCGCAACCTCGGGCCGCTGCGGCCCATGGCGGGAATATGGCGCAGCGAAAACGGCGTTGATGTTCATCCCGTGGCGGAGGGGTCCAAAACGCAAGACTTCGTGGATCGCATCGAGCTTCAGCCCATCGATCCCCAGACGAATGGCCCGCAGTTGCTTTATGGCCTGCGCTACCATCAGCATATCGTCAAACCGGGAGAGGTCGAGACATTCCACGATCAGGTCGGCTACTGGCTATGGGAACCGGCGACCGGCATGATCATTCAGACCCTCGCCATTCCGCGCGGGCAGTGTGGCATGGCAACCGGCAAGGCGGCGCGCGACGCGACAGAGTTCGAGCTGGTGGCGGCGAGGGGCTCGACGATGAACGGCATCTGCTCCAATCCTTTCCTCGAAGAGGCATTCCGCACCGACGAGTATCGCATCAAAGTGACCATCAACGCCGATGGAAGCTGGTCGTACGAGGAAGACACCACGCTCATGATCCGTGGCCAGAGTGAACCCTTCCATCACACCGACAAGAACAGGTTCGTCAAGATCGGGGAGCCAACGCCCAATCCGTTGGCAAGGAAGTGACGAGATCAGGGATGCCGTTGTCTCGTCGAGCCGTGCTTGATTTCCTTGCCGGGTAGCGCCGCAAATTTCTCAACCGCCGATCGTATCGAATCATAATCCTCAAGAATCCCAAGCGTAATTCTTGAGTTGCCGATCTTTATGACGTGGTGACCTGTAAAGTGGCCGATCAGGACATCGCCTTCCGGCGTCTTTTCTATCGCAGGCGCTCCGGAGAAGCCGGTTGCCCTGTGAAGTCTCCATCTGTTGAGAGATGACCATTCCGGCGGAAGAATAAAAATTTCCGTTCTTCCGTAGTCGACTTCGACACCGCGTTTCCAATTATGAAATGACATTCTGGTGTCAGGAAGCAGCGCCTGCAAGGGCTCAAGACCTCGCACCGCCGCCAATTCAAAGCGCACATTCTCCCCTGTCGGGAGTTTTCCCTCGAGTGTCACGATTTGTCCCGGTAACTCTGAAGGCCTCCTCTCAAGTGGAATCGCGCCTCTCGCTTCCTGCTCTGTTGCGAGGCGGACTGCGGTATCGCTCTTGGGCGGAATATAGTAACGCTTGTCTCCTCGTGTGCCATGCCCCGGCGCGATTACATAGCCTTTGCCGTTCAACGTGACCGCAAACGTCTGATATTTTACTTCAGGCGGCCTTGCCCCGCCGGGTAATGCTTGCTTCCAATTCTCTTGCTTTTGGCGTGAAAAATAGACGGGCGATATATAAGGCCGCAGAGAAACTCTTTCTCGAGAACTTTTGGAAACTGCATAGAGCTTGGCACTCAATATCGACAGGTCTCTTATCAAATTCTCCGATTTGATGAGATCTAAGTCACGAAAGCGGTCCGCGGAATTGGGAGCCCGGTAGTTACCTTCGAAAGCTCGAAGCGCCTCATCCAGGCCCATTTGCGGGGAAATTGTCTGCCCATTGGGCTGCGGCGCAGGCATTGCGCTTTCATCGCCCAATCTCGGCGGCTCAAGCGCGGACGCATTTCCCGCCAAGCCCTGAATTATGAACGTGCACGCCACGATCTTCATCATGCATGCGCATCGCATTCGTCTCGCTTCGAGCCGTTTGCCGATCATTGGTTTGCGCGCGCCCCACAGCCGAGTTCAAATGGTTGATAGCATGCGAGCTCGTTTGCCGCCTGTCCGATATGAAGTTTCTAAAAAGGAAGGGGTGCCGCCTCCGCGCCTAAGGCGTGACACGGCACTGGACGCCCCGCTGCTGCATTGCGGAGCAAAGCGCAAGCGCCGAACTCTTCGTCTTGTAAGGGCCGGCCTGAATCTGGAAGCCGCCGCCGGCCTTTTGCGTGACGTCGAGATCGCGATGGATGAGGATATCCGAAAGCTGGGCCTTGATGGCTTTGGCGGTTGAGCGGCCGGAAGCCTCGCTGCCGGCGGCGCCGAATACGATCAGAAATTCACCGGGAGCCGCAGCCACGGACAAACTCGATGCAGGCTGTTCGGATGCCTGGGGAGCCGCCGGAGCCGGCTTGGCGCGGGCCACTTTCGCGGGCTTGGCAGCAGCCTTATTCGGGGCTTTTTGCGAAGGCGTCGTCGCCGTCTCGGCAGACGGTTGGCTGGCTGGTTGAGTTTCCACAGGCTTCGGCGCATGCGCGTCCTCGGATCCTCCGAATACGCCGCTGAAGAAACCAAGGACGCCATTCGATGAACTCGCGGATCGTGTGGCCGGGGAACTGGTCGCGCTTGCCTGCGTGGAAGAACTCAGCCCCATCGTCGTCAGAACCCGCTCCTTGCCGTCCGCGGCCTTCTTTCGATCGGCAGCCGGAAGCGCGTCCATCCAAATTGCATTCGAATAATCCTGAAGCGCGTTGGCAAAAGCGCCGCTTCTCTCATTGATTTCCGCGCGAAGAAGAATGGCCCGCGCCGCCAGCTCGCCGGTCAGGCCAGCCTTGAAAGCGGAATCAACCAGCTCTGCGGCATCGGAATAAGCCCCGGCGTCGTAGGATTTTGTTGCGCGGGATAAAAGCTCAATCCCCCTGCCTTGATTGCTCTCCGCGCTGGCGGCGCCACTATTCAGCGACAGCCCCGCGATGATGCCAAGGCTCAAGCCCAGTAGAAGAAAAAGCGATTTAATGCCAGAGAGCCTCATGGAATAGGGTAACCTGTTCCTAAGCAGCCGAGATTATGGCGCAGCTATACACCCCTGTCCAAGCTGCAACACAAGATTAGGGCGTAGCCGTGTCTCACTTGCTTTAGGCCGATTCTTAGACGGAGGCTCGCTAGTGTGTATTTGTTTCCACAATCGGGAACGGTGTGTCGTTAACCTGTGAACAACTTCGAACGCCGTCGCGCTGCAGTATAGCAGCCGGGGTTGACCGGGCTGCATGGTTGATGCCGCTGAATTACTCCACGGTCACAGATTTGGCCAGATTGCGCGGCTGATCGACGTCGGTGCCCATCTCAACCGCCGTGTGGTAGGCGATGAGCTGAATGGGGACCGCATAAAGGATCGGCGTGATCAGCGGGTGAGCCGGGGGCAGCCGGAAGTTGGAATGCGCCTTCACGGCCGCCGCCGCATCGGGGGCGTCGCTGAATACGATCAGCTGACCGCCGCGCGCAGCCACCTCCTGCATATTGGAGACCATCTTCTCGTAAAGCGCGTCTTGCGGCGCCATGGCGATGACGGGCACGGTCTCGTCGATCAGCGCAATGGGGCCGTGCTTCAGTTCACCCGCTGCGAAGCCTTCGGCGTGGAGGTAGGAAATTTCCTTCAGCTTCAGAGCGCCTTCCAGCGCCACGGGGAAGGTGGAACCGCGCCCGAGGTAAAGCACCAGAGGAGCCTTCGCCAGACCATGCGCCAGGGCGTTAAACTCGTCTTCGCGGCGCAGAACATCGGTGAGAAGGCGGGGCACCTGCACCAGCGCGCGAACAAGCTCGACTTCCTCGGCCCCGGAAAGCGTGCCGCGTTTGCGCCCGGCCGCGATCGCCATGCAGGCCAGAACCGCAAGCTGACAGGTGAACGCCTTTGTGGAAGCGACGCCGATCTCAGGCCCGGCAAGCGTCGGCAGCACGGCGTCGGACTCCCGTGCGATGCTGGATTCGGGCACGTTCACGATGGACGCAATCAGTTGCTTGTTCGCCCGGCAATAACGCAGGCTCGCCAGCGTGTCGGCCGTCTCACCCGACTGGGAGACGAACAGCGCCATGCCATCCTTGGGCAGCGGCGCTTCGCGATAGCGGAACTCCGAGGCGATGTCGACATCCACAGGCAGCTTCGCGTAGCGCTCGAACCAATATTTTGCAGTCAACGCGGCATAGAATGCGGTACCGCAGGCCGTTATGGTGAGCTTCGAGAGCCGCTCGAACGGCAGCGCGGGCCCAGGCAGCGCGATGGTATTGTCCGCGAACCGCACATAATGCGCGAGCGTCCGGCTTATCACCTCCGGCTGCTCGTGAATTTCCTTCGCCATGAAGTGGCGGTGGTTGCCCTTGTCGATCAGAAGCGCCGAAGCCAGAGTTCGCGTGATCGGCCGGGAAACTTGTGCCCCGGTCTCGTCGTAGATGACCGCTCCCGAATGGGAGAGCACAGCCCAATCGCCCTCATCCAGGAAGGTGACCCGGTCGGTGAAGGGCGCCAGCGCCATGGCATCGGAGCCAAGGAACATCTCACCTTTGCCGTAACCCACTGCAAGGGGGCTGCCGCGTCGTGCCCCAATCATGATGTCCTCCCGCCCGGCAAAAAGGATCGCCAGCGCGAAGGCTCCGCGAACCTTCGAGAGCGCGCCTTTTACAGCTGCCGCGGGATTGCTGCCTTTGCGGAGCTCGCGATCGAGCAGATGGGCGACCACCTCCGTATCGGTTTCGCT
The DNA here is from genome assembly GCA_963829495.1 of uncultured Alphaproteobacteria bacterium. Lineage (GTDB taxonomy): Bacteria > Pseudomonadota > Alphaproteobacteria > Rhizobiales > Rhodomicrobiaceae > Rhodomicrobium. The sequence continues at coordinate 135,220 of CAWHIT010000007.1, read as the reverse complement.
TTCGAAGACAGCACCGTCGCGTTCGAGTTCGTCGCGCAATTCGCGGAAGTTTTCGATGATGCCGTTGTGAACGATCGCAACCCGGCTTGTCATGTGCGGATGCGCGTTGCGCTCGACGGGCTTGCCATGCGTCGCCCAGCGCGTGTGCCCAATTCCCGCCGTTCCAGCGAGCGGTTCCCTGGTCAGGCTGCGGTCGAGAGCGGCGAGCTTGCCTTCGGCGCGGCGCCTTATCAGCACCCCGGATTCAAGGGTGGCGACGCCTGCGGAATTGTAGCCTCGATATTCCAGCCGCTTCAGTGACTCCACGAGCCGGGGCGCGGCGGGTTCTTGTCCGAGAATGCCGATAATTCCACACATATTCAAATCGCCTTCATTAATAGACCTGAAGCGCCGCTGTCCGGCTCCGCGTGGAATAGCTGAAGCCGGTTCCTTGGCCAACTCAAAAGATTGCTACAGACTATTTCAAGGCAAGGTTAAGTCGCGGCCTATTCCTCATTTGGAATGATCACTTTTGTGCCTTGCGCGCAGACGCCCGGCCCAGCCCTCGCGATGAACTTGCGGCGCGCGCGTCAACGCGAGCGAGTTCGCGGGCACATCCTTGGAGATGACGCTGCCCGAGCCGACATAGGCGCCTTCGCCAATCCGCACAGGCGCGACGAGTGCGCTGTTCGAGCCTATGAATGCGCCCGCGCCGATGTCGGTCTTGTGCTTGTGAAAGCCGTCATAATTGCAGGTGATCGTGCCCGCGCCGATATTCGCGCCCGAGCCAATGTGAGTGTCGCCAATGTAGCTCAGATGATTGACCTTGGCGCCCTCATCGATATCCGCGGCTTTCAGCTCGACGAAGTTCCCGATCTTGGCTTTCGGTCCAACTCGCGTCCCCGGTCGCAACCTTGCGAACGGTCCGACAACAGCACCTCTCTCGACATGCGCGCCTTCAAGATGAGAGAAGCCTTTGATGGTAACGCCGTCCTCGATCACGACCCCCGGCCCGAAGAAGACGTTCGGCTCGATGACGACGTCCCGGCCAATCATGGTGTCGTAGTTCAATGTGACCGTCTCGGGTGAAATGAGCGTTGCGCCGCCGTCCATGGCGCGCAGCCTGAGGCGCTTCTGCAAAAGCGCCTCCACCTCGGCCAATTGGGCGCGCGTGTTCACGCCGCGCACCTCGTCCTCGTCGATCACCTGACAAGCGATGCGGCGGCCCATCGAGCGCGCGATCTCGACGGCATCCGTCAGATAGTATTCGGCGGCCTTGTTCCTGTTATCGATGCGGTCGAGCAAGGGCAGAAGCAAGTGGCCCTGAAACGCCATGATGCCGGAGTTGCAGAGAGTTAAGGCGCGCTCCTCGGGCGTCGCATCCTTCTCCTCTCTGATGGCAAGGAGATCGCCTTCCAGGGTGGTGATCAAACGGCCATAGCCCTTCGGATCCCTGGCGTTGAAGCCGATGACGGCCATGTCCGCGCCGTTTTCGACCGCGGCGGCCAGTTTCCGGATGCTTTCCGGCGAGACAAGTGGCGTGTCGCCGTAAAGAACGAGCACCGGGCCGTTCACCTCGGCGAGAGCTTGGCGGGCTTGAAGTACGGCATGGGCGGTCCCGAGGCGCTTCCTCTGCTCGAAGAACCGCGTATCGATCACTGTGGCAAGCGCCTCAAAGCCCTTTGCGTCCGGTGGAATCACCACCGAGCAGGATGCCGCTCCGGCCGCCGTCGCCGCCTTGATGACGTGCGCCACAAGCGGCAAGCCCGCCAGTGGATGCAGGACCTTCGGAGTTGAGGATTTCATCCGGACGCCCTGCCCTGCTGCCAGTACGACCGCGTGAAATGCAACCATCGTTCCAACCCTCAAGTGAAAGTTTCAGTCAGTTCCTTAGGCGGCGCGGGAAGGGCTGTCAAAATCGAAAACATGCTGATTGATCGAAATCGGCAGGTGCACCGCGAAATTATGAACGCTAGCCCGGCGAAGTGGTTCAACGAAAAGGCGAGTACTCGTTCATCAGGGTCTGTCAGAACTGGAAGCAAGAAATTATGACACCCATAAAAAAACTCACCGCTCGCGCGGGTCGCGGGACGCCGGCGTGAGACGAAGCTCTTTGCTGAAGGTGACCTTCGTCGCTGAAGGTGACCTTCGTCAACTCCGTTCGCGAGAGCTTCCCGCGATCTCGGGACGACTGGGCGAAGCTCTCCTGAAGGCTCACCTCGCCATCGAGGCCAGGATGCGTTCGCCGCTCACGGCGGGATAGCGAGCCGCTAAAGCAGACTTCTCCTGACGCTTCGCCGCCGCCGTCATCCCGGAAAGGCGAAGCCTTATCCGGGATCGTAACAAATTGAATCGCCTGTCTTTTTACGATCCCGGCTCGCGCTTCGCTTGGCCGGGATGACGAAGTGCGGAGCGAGCCGCATCCGTTGGTCAGATGAGCGAAGTTTGCTCTAGAGCGTATCGGCTCTGAATGTATCGCAGTCGGACATAGAGCCGCTGTCGTAGCCTCTCTTGAACCAGCGCACGCGCTGTTCGGACGAACCGTGCGTGAATGAATCCGGCACGGCGTAGCCTCTGGTGCTCTTCTGGATCGCGTCGTCGCCGATGGCGGAAGCTGCCCGCAAGGCCGCCTCGATGTCGCCGGGCTCCAGGATTTTGTTGATGCGGTCGGTGTTCTTGGCCCAGACGCCGGCGTAGCAGTCGGCCTGAAGCTCGACGCGCACCTGGATGGCATTGCGTTCCGGTCCCGAGGCTGCCGCCTGCAGCCTTTGCGCGGCATCGAGGCGGCCCTGCAGGTTCTGGATGTGGTGTCCGACCTCATGGGCGATCACATAGGCCTGGGCGAATTCGCCGGGCGCTTTGAAGCGGCGCTTCAACAGCTCATAGAAGGACAGGTCCACATAAATCTTGCGGTTTACGGGGCAGTAGAACGGTCCCATCTGCGAACTGGCCAGGCCGCATCCCGACTGAATGCCGTCGCGGAAAAGCACGAGCCTTGGCGGCGTGTAGCGCTGGCCCTTTTCGGCGAAAATCCTGCTCCAGGTATCCTCGGTGTCCGCCAGCACGACCGAGACGAACTTCTTCATGCTGTCATCTTCGGCGCTGACGCTGCGCTCCCTCGTGTCGCTCGGGAGCTGGATATGCCGTCCGCCCGGCATCTCCTCACCGCCGCCGTTCAAGATCATGCGCGGATCGACGCCGAGGAGCAGCGCGATCCCGGCGATGATGATCAGGCCGACGATGCCGATGCCACCGCCCTGACCCATCGGGATCTGAAATCCGCCCCCTCCTCCACCCGGAAAAGGAAAACCCGAGCCACCGCCGCCGCCGTCATCGGATGCTCCGCCATCGTCGCGGCGATCTTCTACGTTTTCGCTTTCACGGCGACCTTGCCATCTCATGGGAATCCCTCGCTGTTTCACTGGAAAATGCGCCCAAGGCCTGCCGGACGCGAGAATGGGAGTGGATGGGCAGTCGAGAGACGCCAATCCTGAACTCATATCATACTCACGGTTATGCTCGATGTCGTGCCGTTCATGCCGTCCAGCGGCCATCTGCTCCAGGTTTTCCGTTTCATATCACTTGCTTTGCCGGTGACGCCGCAAGTCGAACGAGGACGCATGTCAGAAACAGAGCCTCTTCTCTTATTTTTGCTTAAGCCTGAGATCTTTATGACCCCTATCAAGGTTGATAGGTGAACATCGCTGCCCCAGTCGGATTTACTGTGTCGGTCATGTGTTTGTCGTGGCGGGCCTCTAAGAGAGGCAAAAAGGTGGGCGCCGTAGGCTTTGGAATGGCCGAGATGACAGCCGGGCTCGTTCAGAGGAACGGGTCTTTTTGCGCCGAATGCCTTTGGCAAGGTTGAGCTGATAGAGCGGACCAGGGAGTCCTGATCGGCACAACCAATTGTGAGACACTTGGGACCACAGCTGGAAAATCTCGCGAAGGACAAGGATATGCGCCGAGTATCTGAGTAATTTCATGAAAGACTGTTGTGCTGCGATGGATAAACTGGTTGCCAACGGAGGCAAATCGGTGTCTCTTTCTACCTTAGTATGATATGAATAGGTAATATGACCACGAATCCAACACTTGGTGCTTTCCATGAACAGGGCAGCTTGATGCAGTTTACACAAATTGCTTCGAGGTGACGCATGGGCATTGGGCGGCAAATAGGAAGTTTTCGACAGGAGAGCTTATTGCTGACAAAGTTTTCATGTAGAAACGCGAAGCTTCAAATCGCCCGCAACTTTCCATTGAGGAAAGTCAAAGCCAAAAGCGAAAGCAGATGATATTCATCTTCCGGATTCATCCTACAGGTCGGAAGAAAAGGCGCTCACTTAAGCGGAGACCTATGTCCGTACGAGTGGTTGTAAGCTTTTTGTCAGGGTAGCAAGGTAGGGCCTATGCAGTTTGGGAATTCAGGAGCGAGAGGGAATGAGTCCGTCACAAGCTGAGCGCTTGCGAGCAATGATCGAGGAGGACATTCTCTCGTTCAAGCTGAAGCCGGGAGACAAACTGGACGAGTGCAGGCTTGCAGAAATGTATGGAACCTCGCGCACGCCGGTTCGCGAAGCTCTCCGCCAGCTTTCCTCGAATGGATTGATCGAAATCAGGCCGCACAAGGGGGCCATCGTCGCCAGGCTTGGCATTCGAGAACTCGTGGAACTGCTTGAAGTCATGGCCGAGCTCGAGGGCGCCTGTGGGCGCCTTGCCGCAAAATCCTGCCTGAATAGCGACGTGGACGCGATCGTGGCGGCTCAGGAAACATGCCGCAAATACGCAGACCTGCGCGATGCACAAAACTATCAGAAGGCCAACGAGGCCTTCCACGAGGCCATTTACGCTGCAAGCCGCAACGACTGTCTGGTCAAATTGACGCTCAGCATTCGCAATCGTGTCGCCGCCTACCGGAGATTGCAGCTGGAACAGATGAACCGGATAAAATTCTCCGTCGCGGACCATGACCGGATTTTGCATGCGATCCAGGAAGGTCTTCCTGAAGAAGCCGATCGTCTGCTGCAAGTGCACATTTTGAATCTCGGCGGTGAACTGCGGCGCATGTTTTCAGTCATGTCCACAAACGATTGGCCCGCGCCGGAACCTCGGCCGACCCGGGCCTCAGAGATGGCCACTCTGCAGACCGCGCCCGCTAAGTAACACCGCCGACCCTTTGAGCGGAACAGCGCGCCCCGTTGCGAGACTTCCTGCCGGCAACAGCGAATGGTGTGACGTAGAGTTCGCTCATCTGGCCAACAGATACGGCTAGCTCCGCACTTCGTCATCCCGGCCGAGCGAAGCGCGAGCCGGGATCGAAAAAGTGTAGACGTTTCAATTTGTTACGATCCCGGATAAGGCTTCGCCTTTCCGGGAAGACGGCGGCAGCAATCCGTTGGCACGTCCTGCGAACTCTGCTTTAGGGGCCGCAACGACCGGCTTTAGGGGCCGCAACGACCGGCGGAGCATGCCGTTGCAATAGGCGCTAATCGGCCAACCCACGTTCCAGCCAAAGACAACGGCGCTTCGGGGAGTAAAGCCGGCATGAAAGCTTCGGCCTGGATCGATCGGATAAGCACCGTATGGCTGGCGAATTGATGGACAAATCGTGGTGCGTTGCAATAACACCGTCCGAATGAGATTGAACGGCGATCCCCTGCAAACCACGTCAGCAACCTAACAGCGGAACCTGTCTTGATGCGAGAACGCTTTCAACGCTACGCCATTTACTGGACAGCGCTCCCCGAGACCGCGATGGCCGAGTTCGGAGCGCTTTGGTTCGGCGGTTTCGAGACCTTCGGCCTTTCGCCAGAGCTGGCTGCCCGAGCAATAAAAGCTCCGGCGGTCTATGGACTTCATGCCACTCTCAAGGCGCCGTTCCGTCTCAAGGACGAGGTTGCGCCTGAAGCACTTCGCGATGCGCTCGAAAATTTCTGCGCGAACCGGCGCGCGCCTGCCGGCGGCCGGCTGATGCTTGGCCACTACCAGCATTACCTCACCTTGATGCTGAACGGGAACCAGGCCGACATCGATTGGCTCGCCGCGGAGTGCGTGACGCATTTCGACAGGTTCCGCGCACCGTACGATGAGGAGGAAGACAGGCGCCCGGAGATGGATGACCTGTTGCCGCAGGAAGCCGCCTTTCTGAAAGAATTCGGCTACCCTTATGTCCTCAGCGCCTTTCGCTTTCACATTTCGCTTGCGGGTCCGCTTGAAGGCGCGGAACTGGATGCGGTTGCTAAAGCGCTGGAACCGCATCTCGACTCCTTCATGAGCGAGCGATTTGAGATCGCGGATCTGTCCCTCTTAGGCGAGCGGCGACACGGTGGCGGTTTCGAAGTGATAAGCCGGCACAGATTTGGCCAGTGAGGCGGCGTTCAGCCTCATGAGGTGGCCCACCGCGCCGGACGGTCCGGCTTCGAGTACGGAGAACGCCTTGCCCTCCGGCGCACTCCTCCACACAGCCTTTTTGATGCCTTCAGGCATCCTTTCGTTTCAGCTCTTCTCACTCTGTTGATCTTGAGCCGGAACCAAAGAGGAATACCCCTTCAGTTCTTCGAATGGTCTGGGCTTGCTCGGGACCAGCACAGCTGGCGAGAACGTCGCTGTCTCAATCTTGCCAAAGAACCATTGGCACTTGATCTCCGTGTAGCCCACCAGGTTGGTGTTGACCCCGGTTACCGTCATTGGTGGACCGCCGGATTTGAGCTCGACGACATCGCCTTCCTTGAATGGGTCGCTGGCCATGGCTAACCTCGAACATCAATGCTGAGTTTTTTCTAAAGCAAACTTCGCTGATCTGGCCAACGGATGCCGCTCGCTCCGCACTTCTTCATCCCGGCCGGGCGAAGCGCGAGCCGGGATCGCAAAAAGGCAAACGATTTAATTTGCTACGATCCCGGATAAGGCTTTGCCTTTCCGGGATGACGGCGGCGGCGATGCGGTGGCGCGTCAGGCGAACTCTGCTTTAGCCTTGGCCACTCCCGATCACAAGTCCCAGGCGTGCTATTACTTTATCGGCGTCCGATTATTGATGCCGGACGGCTTCCGGCGCTTCGCAGAACGCCGCGTCAGTGAACGCCCCTTTCGCAACTTGATGGACCTGTTGGCCGGCAGCGAGGAAAGACGCAAGGCGGGCGCCGCCTCCTCCAGAATTTCCACCGGTTGTTTCGTTTCCTCGGGCAGCGGGACGGGGGCGGCTGCAACATCTCTCTCGCCAGCCAGCCGGTGCCACAGCCAGCGAAGGGCGCCGCCGCGAATGTCGTGGTCCGCCATGAAGGCCACAACCCGCGGCACGATTTCCTTCCTGTAGCGCGAACCGTTGAAAATGCCGTAGTGGCCAACACCGGGCTGCGTGTAATGCAGCTTCTTGGAGCGCGCCAGGTTTGTGCAGAGATGAAGCGCGGCCTCGGTCTGCCCGGCGCCAGTAATGTCGTCTTTTTCGCCTTCTATCGTCATCAGGGCGACATGACGGACGGCATTGAGGTCGATCAACTCGCCGCGATGGCGCATTTCGCCCTTCGGAAGCTGATGCTTTACGAACACCTGGTCGATAGTTTGCAAGTAATACTCCGCGGAGAGATCCATCACCGCCAAATATTCATCGTAGAACTCTTTGTGCTTATCAACCGAGTTGCCGTCGCCGCGAACAAGGTTCATGAATAGATCCTTGTGCGCATTCATATGGCGGTCGAGATTCATCGCCATGAAGCCGGTCAGCTGAAGGAACCCCGGGTAGACGAGGCGGCCATGCCCACGGTTCGGCCAGGGCACGGAGGTGATGACCGTCCGGCGGAACCAGTTCGTGCCTTTTTCCTCCGCAAGCTTGTTGACCGCGGTCGGGCTTTGCCGCGTATCGATCGGGCTGCCCTTCAGGATGACGCTCCTCGGAAGGAAGGGATGGTTGCGCGCTTCCATAAGCCCCACGGCCGACATGACCGGCACGCCCGGCTGGCAGACGGCCATGACGTGGACGTCGCCCTGGAAGATCTCGATCATCGCGATGACATAGTCGATGTAATCATCGAGGGTGAAGGCGCCTTCCCGAAGCGGGATGTGACGGGCATCATGCCAATCCGTGATGTACACGTCGGCATAAGGCAGCATGGCTTCCACCGTGCCAGCCAGGAGCGTGGCGTAATGGCCCGACAACGGCGCGATGATGAGGAGGTGAGGCTCGCTGGGTGCGCCTTCGGGCAAGTTCTTCTTGAAGTGAAGGAGATCACAGAACGGCTTGCGCCAGACGATTTCCTGGGAGATTTCGACGGGACGGCCCTTGACGGGTGTGGATGGGATGTTGAAGCCGAGCTTTTTGTAACGGCGGGTCGTGCGCTCCATCAATTCGGCCGCAGCTGCGGCATTCCGCCCAAGATTCGTGTAGGATAGCGGGTTGAACGGATTTCGAAGAAGAAGCCGGGTCGAATTGGCCGCCGCTCTCGCCGGGGATATCGCGGCATGACTAGCTCATAAAGATGATAGAGCACGTGATCTCCTTCTCAGAGTGACCGACCTTATACATTAACCCGGAATAGGCAGCGAATGATCAACATAAACAACTGTTGAAACTGGCGCCATCTTAAAAGCTTGCACGGAATGCCAGCACTGCAAATTAATCTTTGGTTGAGCTTAAGCCCTATCTGGCCCGTTGTCAGCCGCAATCTGCTTCCTGATCACAGCCAGCATCGCCTCCGGCGTGGAATTGAACGAGAAGTGAGTTAAATACCTGCCTTCGCCATCCATGAGATACACGAACGCGGAATGATCGACCGTGTAATCACCTTCGCCGCTTTCTCCAGCTTTTCGATAGTAGACGCGGTAAGCCTTCGCGGCACTTGCAATATCGTTTTGGTTTCCGGTTAATCCCGTAATCCGCGTGCTGAAGTTTTTCATGTAATCAGCGAGTACTTCCGGCGTGTCGCGCTTGGGATCGACCGAAATGAAGACCGGCGCAACCTTGTCAGCCGCCGGCCCGAGTTTGTCCATGACCTCGGACATGGTTTGCAACTCGGTCGGGCAGACATCGGGGCAATGGGTATAGCCGAAAAACACAAGCATCAGCTTGCCACGGAAATCGCGGTCGGTGACGCGCCTCCCGCTCGTGTCCACGAGCGAAAACGGGCCGCCGATGAGGGGCGTGCCCGCGCTCTGGACCGTTTCGGGCGCATTCAGGACCGTGTATACCCCTGCGAAACCCGCCGCGAAAAGTACAAACGCGAGAAAAGCTGCGTATCTGGTTTTCATGATTTTCTCTGCTCGCCTTTTTATCGAAACGCCATTGATTTTCCGTGCGCTTTGCGGGAAGACGTGGTCTTTGGCGAAAGTCCCGTCAATGAGGCATTGCCGACGCCGGACGTAAGAGAGCTCCCTGACGAATGCTCCCACGCTCCCCGGCGGCGACGAATTTCAGGTGCATCTCATGTTCATGCCACACTTCTCGCAGGCGAGCCGCCTGCGGCTTCGAACGACGATCAGGCTCAGATGGTTTGCCGTCGCGGGCCAGACGGCGACCATCCTCACACTCTATTACGGATTTAAGTTTCCCGTACCGCTTGCGCTTTGCATTGCCGTCATTCTTCTGTCGGCGGGGCTGAACACGGTCTTGAGCATCGTCTACCCGCGCTCGCTGCTGCTTTCCAGCCGGTCCGCGATCTTGCTCCTCAGCTACGACGTCTTTCAACTGTCGGCGCTCCTTTTTTTGACCGGCGGGCTCGAAAACCCGTTTGCTTTCCTGCTCATCGTTCCGGTTGCGGTATCCGCATCGACGCAGCGGCTGACTGTCACGGCTCTGCTGGCGGCCTTTACCGTGATCCTGGCCACGATCCTCGCGCGCTATCACTTGCCCCTGCCCTGGACGGACACGGAGCCGCCCATCCTGCCGCTGAACTATATGGTCGGGCTTTGGTCCGCGCTGGTGTCGTGCATCGTGTTCATCGCGATTTATGCCTGGCGCATCGAGCAAGAGGCGCGGCAGATGGCGCAGGCGCTTTCCGCCGCCGAGCTTGTGCTGGCGCGCGAGCAGCGGTTGACGGCGCTTGACGGGCTGGCCGCGGCAGCAGCCCACCAGCTTGGCACGCCCCTCTCGACCATTGTGCTGGTGGCCAAAGAACTGGAAAGGGAGGTCCCCAAGGACAGCCCCGCGCGCGACGACATTCTTCTCTTGCAAACGCAGGCGGCGCGCTGCCGTGAAATCCTGAGCCAGCTGTCCAAAAGCGGACGCGAGGGCGAGGAAGACATCATTTTTTCGAAAATGCGTCTCCGTCACCTGATCGAGGAGATCGTCGCGCCGCTTAGAACATCCGGGGTCGAGATCGACGTGTTTCTTGCCGACGGCTCGCCGCAAAGCAAGCCGACCACCGAACCTGTCATCACCCGCAATCCCGGTCTCATGCACAGCCTCGTCAACCTGGTGGAGAATGCCGTCGAATTTGCAAGCGAGCGCGTGACCATCGACGCAACCTTCGATCAGAACAAGGTGCTGATCCGCATCTGCGACGATGGCCCGGGCTTCCACCCCAACGTCATCAACCTGCTTGGCGAGCCCTATGTGACCAACAGGCCCCGCGCCGAGGGCGACCGGGAGGAAAGCGGCATGGGTCTCGGTTTTTTTATTGCTAAGACACTGCTTGAACGCTCAGGCGCTTCCATTCAGATCGCAAATCGAGTATTGCCTGAAACTGGAGCACTTGTTGAAATTTCCTGGCCTCGCGACCGGCTCGAGGCGTCATCTTAGATTGAAAAACAATAGAGATCGCAGCATAAATTTTGTGCGCTCCAGATTTGTGTCGTATACTGCGACACTATGTAGGGTGTGACAAAAGGGCAAATGCAGCAAATGGCGACGCTCGCAGCAACAAACTCCCGTGCAGACAATTCCCTCCTCATCGTGGACGACGACAAGCCATTCCTATCCCGGCTCGCGAAGGCGATGGAGGCTCGCGGCTATAGCGTTCGCACGGCGGAGACCCTGGAGGCGGGCAAGCAGGCGATCCGCGAATTGCCGCCGGCCTATGCCGTTGTCGACATGCGCCTCGAGGATGGCAACGGCCTCGACGTAATCCGTTTGCTGCGCGAGACGCGGCCGGACTGCCGGGCGCTGGTGCTGACCGGCTACGGAAACATCGCGACCGCGGTCAACGCGGTAAAGCTTGGCGCTGTCGATTATCTATCGAAGCCCGCCGACGCCGAAGACATCCTTGCCGCTCTCACCGCTTCCGGCGATGGAAAGCCGAAGCCGCCGGAGAACCCCATGTCTGCGGATCGCGTCCGCTGGGAACATATTCAGCGGGTCTATGAGCTGTGCAACCGAAACGTCTCCGAGACGGCCCGCCGGCTGCATATGCATCGCCGCACGCTGCAACGCATTCTGGCCAAACGCGCGCCTAAGTAGCGCCTCAGCCCTGTCTCGGCTGATCTCGAATATGTCGAAGCGCAGTTTGGATCTCTTCCGCCTAGTTCGTGCAACCGCAATCGGCTTTCCAGATAAGGTAATCCCGTATTCGTGGCGCAAAGGATTTCCAATGCTGCGAATATCTCTCCGGGGCTGATCGTCATCAGCAGTTCACCTCAACTCCCGAGCTTCTTTGCAGCCTCCAATTGCAGACAGCGCAAGACACCATCATGGGCGATGTCGTGGGCGGAAGGGATTCTCGATCTCGAACAGTGACGTAATGCCGGAACTCCCCAGCGTGCCGAGTATGTCCGTGAGGCGCTGGGCGACATTGCTCACAAGAAGCACAAAGGCGGGCGGAGGCGGCGGAGTGGGCAGCTTCACGCAACCGGCAGCCTCCTTATCCATTCCGGCGATTGCTTCGTCCACTTGCAGGTCAGTCTCGCGGATGGAGCATGCCAAGGCATCGTATTGTCTAACAAGAAACTCGCCACCTGAAGATGCTGATATGAGCGCCTTCAACTTGTTTCATCCATCGGGGTCGGCCGACAGGCTGGTGCAGAACCAAGATGAAGCCGCAGCACGAACCGGTGATGAGCTTCTGTTCCGTCGTCATGGCGGACATCCCATTTCCCTCCGCCATGCGCTTCCCCCAACGCAGCCCCGGATCGCAGAACCACTGCCGCTTCGTTGCTGATGCCCGATCGAATCCATACTTTCACAGTTCATGAATCCGCCATGCTTCCACCCCAACAACGCCTTTGAGCTCAGGCAGCCTTTCGTTCCACGCAGAGGGGCCGGCGCTGGAGCGCTTTATCTCCGACCCCCCTTAAAGCCCAAAGCCTCCAGCGCCGGTAATGCTCGATCGTTCCGGCTCTCTTGCCTTGCACCCCTAGTAAAACCTTTCCTAGATGCTTAGCCTCTTGTATTGAGACTCCAGCAATCTTCGGAGGCGGCATGAGCGGGGACACGAGCACCGGCATCTTCACCGGCAAGAGTGTTAAGCCAGAGATGTTGGTGCTCAAGCTTGCCAACCGGCACGGCCTCATCACGGGCGCGACCGGCACCGGCAAGACGATAACCTTGCAGGTGCTCGCCGAGGGCTTTTCACGCCAGGGTGTTCCGGTTTTCGCAGCCGACGTCAAAGGCGACCTTTCCGGCATCGCCGCCAAAGGCGAGCCAAAGCCGTTTCTCGAAAAGCGCGCCGCGGAGGTCGAGCTTGAGAATTACGGCTACGAAGCCTATCCCACCGTCTTCTGGGATCTGTTCGGCGAGCAAGGCCACCCGATCCGCGCTGCGATCGGCTCATTGGGGCCAATGCTGCTCGCAAGGCTGATGGAGCTGAACGAGACACAGGAAGGCGTCCTCACCATTGCATTCCGGGTTGCGGCGGATGAGAAGCTGCCGCTCGTTAATTTGCGCGACCTGCGCGCCGTTATTTCGCTGGTCGCCGACCGCGCGAGCGAGCTTTCCAAGACCTATGGCAACGTTTCGAAGGCGTCTGTCGGCTCCATTCAGCGGCGGCTTCTGGTGCTGGACGAGCAGAAGGCCGAGCTCTTCTTCGGCCGGCCCGAGCTCGACATTGCCGACCTGATGCGAACCGCGCCGGATGGGCGCGGCATCGTGAATATCCTGGCCGCAGACAAGCTGATGTCCACGCCCCGGCTTTACTCGACCTTTCTGCTGTGGCTTCTCACCCAGCTTTTCGACAAGCTCCCCGAGGTGGGCGACCCAGAGAAACCGAAGCTCGTCTTCTTTTTCGACGAGGCGCATCTGCTTTTCACAGAGGCTCCGAAAGCGCTTCTGGAACGCATCGAGCAGGTCACCCGCCTCATCCGCTCGAAAGGCGTTGGCGTCTACTACATCACGCAAAATCCGCTCGACGTGCCCGACCGCGTTTCGAGCCAGCTCGGCAATCGCGTGCAGCATGCGTTGCGGGCGTTTACGCCTCGGGAGCAGCGCGCGGTGAAGGCAGCGGCCGAGACCTTTCGCGCCAATCCCGCGCTCAACGCCGAGAAGGCGATCCTGGAGCTTGGAACGGGCGAGGCGCTCGTCTCCTTCCTCGAAGGAAAAGGCGAGCCCTCGATCGTTCAGCGCACGCTCATCCGCCCGCCTTCCTCCCGGATCGGGCCTGTGAGCGAGGTCGAGCGCAAGGCGATCATTGCGGCAAGCGCGCTTGCCGTGAAATACGATCACGAAGACGATCAAGCCGGCGCCTACGAAAACCTTCGCGATGGACGCCGCGAAGGCGGCGCGGCGAGCGACGAGGACCACGAGTGGGCCGGCGAATTCCGTATCCCCAAAAAGCCGGGCGCGAGCGAGCTTCCCCCGCCCCGCTCCTAAGCCGCCACGCGGGCAGGGTGGCAGCGGACGCCAGACTGTTGGCGAGGCGTTTGGAAAGTCACTCGCCAGATCGCTCGGCACAGCCGCGGGCCGAATTCTCGATCGCGTTCTGCGGAATTCCACCAGAAAGTAGCGTCTCGACCTCATTCCCGCGGCACAAATGCACCCTTTCACCGATTGCCGATGCCATTCCATCAGAGAGCTTGACATTGCGGCGAAGGCCGTTATGTTCCGGCTTCGTTCTTATCAAGTGTTGTTCCAGGAAAGAGGGTAAAGGCCATGAACGCGGGACTAGTACAGCCCGAGGCAAGTTCGCATCCAATAGCCGCGAACGCCCAAGCGAACTTGCCTCGGATGAGCTGTACTAGAAATAACAGGTTCCTAGTACGCCTTACCCGCGGGAAGTCCTGTCGACGCCCGCAGCATGTGGGTCAGGACTTCACGCGGGGCGTACTAGGGCATTTTTTCCGCTTCGTTTTTTTGGCCGCAAGCGTTGTGGCGTCTTGCGCATTGGTTCCGATGGTTGCGCACGCGCAAGGCTCCCGCGGCGCCGAGGCCGGAGACTTCGACTATTACGTCCTCGCGATGAGCTGGTCCCCGACCTACTGCGATAGCCACAGTGAAGGAGACGGGGGCCGCGATCGCTACGATCGGGGCGGAGATCGCTATGATCGGGGCGGCGGATACGGCCGCTTTCACTTCTATGACCGCCACAACTACAACGACCGCTACGACGACTGGCGAGGCTATAGCCGCCGAAGGGGAGATTCCGACGAGCAGTGCAACAGTGTCCGTCCGTACTCCTTTGTTCTTCACGGCCTTTGGCCGCAATATGAGCGCAGAGGCTGGCCGGAGATGTGCCAGTCCGGCAAGCGCCCGTGGGTGTCGGAAGAAACTATCGACCACATGATGGACATCATGCCGAGCCGTCAGCTTGTCATCCAGGAGTACAAGAAGCACGGGGTTTGTTCGGGCCTCGATCCGCAAGAATATTTCAACGCCGCCCGGCAGGCTTATCGCAGCCTTCGCGTCCCGGAAGAGTTCCAGGACCTGTCAAAGTCGCTTTCCATTTCGCCCGAAGAGATCCGCCGGGCTTTCCTGGAAGCCAATAAGCAGTTGAGTGACGACATGATCCAGGTCGTCTGTTCGGGAAGGCTTTTGCGCGAGGTGCGCGTCTGCTTCTCGAAGGAGTTGGCCCCTCGTCCCTGTTCGCAAAGAGAGCAGACCCGGCGGCTTTGCGACTCCGACACGGTAATGATGCCTCCGGTTCGCGGGGGTGGCGTTGGGCCTCGCGGCGGCCCCAGCCAGCAGCGTGGTGATCGGATGTAAGCTTGGGTCGGCCTAAACCGCGTGCTGCGAGTCCGAAGTGAATGCCGCGATACAAAATCACGATCGAATATGACGGCACGCCATTCGTAGGCTGGCAGATTCAGGCGAACGGCCTATCCGTTCAGGCGGAGCTGGCACGCGCCATCAAGGGCCTGACCGGACAATACATCGTCCCTGGCGGCGCGGGCAGGACCGACGCGGGCGTGCATGCCCGCGGTCAGGTTGCGCATTTCGATCTGATGCACGAATTTCCCGCCGCTACGATTCGAGACGCGCTTAATTTTCATCTTCGGCCTGCGCCCATCGCGATCCTTGACTGCGAAATCGTAGATGAACGTTTTGACGCCCGCTTTTCAGCAAAGAGCCGCCACTACCTTTATCGCATCTGCAATCGCCGCTCGCCCCTCGTCCTCGACCGCCACCGCGCCTGGCATGTCGGGGTTTCACTGAACGCCACGGCGATGCAGGAGGCGGCTCAGTTCCTGCTCGGCCGCCACGATTTCACAACCTTCCGCTCCGCTCAATGCCAGGCCAAATCCGCTCTTCGAACTCTCGATAGTCTGGAGGTGGCGAGAGATGGCGATAACATCACCATCACGACAAGTGCGCGCTCATTCCTGCATCACCAGGTCCGCTCCATGGCTGGGAGTCTAAAGCTGGTGGGTGATGGCAAGTGGCGTCCGGCGGACGTTGGGCGAATATTGGAGGTGCGTGATCGAGCCGCTTGCGGGCCCGTGGCCCCGGCATGCGGCCTATATTTCATGAAAGTCGTTTACTGATGTGGCAGAAGCAACATCGAATCCGCTGCGATTGCTCCGCGAGCGAAAAGAGCAACGCCTATAGAACAGCCAGCACCAAGACCAAACCAAAGTCACAGGCGCTCTTTCAACGCGCCCCGCAGGCTGCTATCGGTGCGCTTGTCCAGACCCTCGGCGTAGGAATGAGCCAGAGCAATCCGACCTACCGCGCTCAGTTGGGTAGCGGGATGAACTCCTGCTCGTCGCCAGGGACGATATCGAACCGCTTTTGCGCCCAGTCCTCTTTCGCCTGTTCGATCCGTTCGCGGGATGAGGACACGAAATTCCACCAGATATGGCGCGGCCCGTCCATCGGCTCGCCACCGAGAAACAGAAGCCGGCTCGGCGCGACGGCCGTTACCGTGATCTCATCCCCTGGGCGGAAAACAAGGAGGCGGCCGCTTTCGAAGGTGTCGCAGGTGATATCGATCATCCCCTCGGCGACGTAGATGGCGCGCTCCTCATGGCAGGCCTGAAGCGGGACCTTCGCGCCAGGAGACAGTTCCACGTCGGCGTAGAACATCTCGGAAAATGTCCGTACCGGCGACGTCTCGCCAAAAAGCGAGCCTGCAATTATGCGCACGCGCTTTCCCTCGGCTTCGATAAGGGGCAGAGTCTCAGCCCGGTGATGGAAGAAATCGGGTTTCACTTCCTCCGCGGCCTGCGGCAACGCAACCCAGCTCTGGATGCCGAACATCTTGCGGCCCGGCTCCGCTTTCCATTCCGGCGTGCTGCGCTCGGAGTGAACGATGCCCTTCCCCGCCGTCATCCAGTTGACATCGCCTGGCGTGATAGCCTGCGCCGAGCCCAGGCTATCGCGATGGAAAATTTTGCCATCGAACAGATAGGTAAGTGTAGCCAGTCCGATATGCGGATGCGGCCGCACATCGATGCCCTCCCCTGCGACGAACTCCGCAGGGCCCATCTGGTCCCAGAAGATGAACGGCCCGACCATCTGCCGCTGTGCGGAGGGAAGCGCCCGGCGCACGTTGAAGCCTCCAAGGTCGCGCACGCGGGGAACGATTACCACATCGAGCGCATCGCATGACCTGCGATCGCCGGGGACGGGGTCTTGGCTCGGCCGCCAACTCATGCGTACGCTCCATTTACAGGCAGTGTTTGCCCCCAAGGCAGCAAAGATTAACATGAATTCTTTTGGGAATCTCCGGTGATTCTCCGGTGTGTGCCTCAATCGGCATAACAGCTTTTTCGAAAATGCAAGGCATCCGAAAGTTGTGATCTAAGTCAGATGAAATAGGACACTTTTCTCTGGAAACGCCGTTGAGTGTAATTGAGTTTGTGAACATATTCTGCTTTGCAATGGCCTGAAGTTACCATCGAAAAGGGTGAGGGAGAGTCACATGAAAACATATATCAAGGTCGGCATGCTCAGTGCGGCCCTTGTTTGGTCTGCTTCGGCCTACGCCGAGGGAGATGCTGCTCACGGTGAACAGGTTTTCAAGCAATGCAAAGTCTGCCACGCGGTAGGTCCCACCGCAAAAGCTGGCGTTGGTCCGGCGCAAAACAACGTTGTCGGTTCGAAAGCAGGCACACGCGCCGGCTACAACTACTCTCCCGCGATGAAAGAAGCCGGCGAAAAAGGCATCGTTTGGGATGAGGCGACCCTTGATAAGTACCTTGAGAATCCCAAAGCCCTGGTGCCGGGCACCAAGATGATCTTCCCGGGCCTGAAGAGCGAAAAAGACCGCCAGGACGTCATCGCCTATCTTAAAACGCAGACAACTCAGTAAGGCGGCTTCTCAGTAAGGCGGCTTCGTTTCTGCTGCCGGTAGCGGCGCCCCAAGCCGGGGCGCCTTTTTTTTCGCTGGATCGACCCTGCGGAAACGCTTGATCATGTCCAGGACGTGCACCCCTCCGGCGAGGGTAACGAGAAGGATCACGAGAAGGGCCGACGTATTCGTCCAGGCCAGCCTGACGGCGAGCATAAGGCAGAAGCCGGAGCTAAGGTACGCAAGATCGCCCGGAATCTCACTCGCCTCGCCTCTCGCGTAGCGCCACCACATGATGACGCCCGCCTCCACCACCACAAACGCGAGTATGATGTCGAGCAGAACCGTCATTCGTCATTGCACTGGGTTGAGTTGCACGATTTTGTAATTCAGGATCCCGGCGAAGGTCACCCAAGAGATATAAGGAACGAGCAGCCAAGCCGCCCTCTTGGAATAGTGCGATACGACGAGAATAGGGATGAGCACGGAGGCCCAGAGCGCTCCCACCTCAATAAGCGCCCAATCAGGCCGCTTGAAACGGAAGAACAGCACGCTCCAAAGTATGTTGAACACCCCGTTCGCCATGAACAGAACGACGATGGCTTCCCGGCTTGCCCTCGTGGCGGCATTGCGCCACGCATAGGCCGCAGAGGCTGCCGTCAGCGCGAAAATCGTTGTCCAGGCGGGGCCGAACAGCCAATCCGGCGGCTGCCACCATGGCTTGTCGAGCGATTTGTACCACGGCCCAAGGTCGGTGGTGATCGCGCCGACCCCGCCGATCGCCTGCGCAACCACGAACGCGATTAAGAACGATTTCCAGAAACTAGCCTGTGGCCCTCTAATGCTGACGCGGGTGGGGTATTCGTCGATGCCAATGTCACGGTGAAACCAATCCCAGAAGATGCGCAAGATCCTTGAAGAAGATCCTGGCTTGTGCAACAGGGCTCGAGCGAACGAGTTCCTTATGCATGTAGGACTGCCATGTCAGGCGCTGGACATCGGGATCGCGGCAAATATTGACGAAACGCTCGCGCCGCTTGTCGTTGCGATACCAGAAGTGCTGCATGAGGCCCAAGACCCAGAAGACCTTGCCATGCGCCTTCAGGAAACGCTTGCGGGCATTCGCCAGCGCCTTCGCGTCCCCGGTCTTCAAGACCTCCGATACGGTCTCGGCAACGATCCGGCCGCAGTGCATGGCGTAGTAAATGCCCTCGCCCGATGCTGGGGCGACAACACCCGCCGCATCGCCGGATAGGATCACGTCGCGTCCGTTATCCCACCTTTTCAGAGGCTTCAGCGGGATCGGCGCGCCTTCCTTGCGGACCGTTTCGACATCGTCGAGGCCCGAATCCTTGCGGAGGTCACCGACCGCGTTTCGCAGCGAGAAGCCCTTATGCATGCTGCCGGTGCCGATGCTGGCGTGGGGGCCATGAGGGAAGATCCAGCCGTAGAAGTCCGGGGAGAGCTTTCCCTGATAGTAAACGTCGCAGCGCTTCGCGTCGTACTTCTCGTGACCTTCCGTCGGCGACTTCACGATCTCGTGGTACGCGAAGACGAACGGAACCTGCGGCACCTCCGGCAGAGCTTGCCGGTGCACCGCTGAATTGGCTCCATCCGCGCCGATGACGATCTTGCCCGTCACGCTCTGAAGCTCGCCGTCTTTGGTCCTGTAGGCGACAGTGGCGCGGCCTTTATCGTCGCGGGAAAACGTCTCGAATGTCCCGGTGCGCCGCTCCGCGCCGGACTCCGCCGCACGGTTGCGCAGAAACTCGTCGAACACCTCGCGATCGACCATGCCGACATAACCGCCGTCGATCGGCATGTCGACTTCCTTGCCGGACGGCGAAATCATGCGCGCCGAGTTGATGCGCGCAACGATGATGTGGTTGGGGATTTCGAAATCCTTGATCAGCCGGGGCGGGATCGCCCCGCCGCAGGGCTTGATGCGGCCTGCCCTGTCGAGAAGCAGCACGGAATGCCCCATCCGCGCGAGATCGTCCGCAGCGGTTGCGCCTGTTGGGCCACCGCCCACAACGACAACGTCAAAGCTGTCACGCTCACTCATGTCATTCGTGCTCCGGCTTCGCCCACGGCCTGGGCGGATGCGTTGAAAGAAAGGTCAGATTGCTCATCCTGTCCGGAAAGCGCGGCCGCTGCGGTCAGACGGACGGCGAGCCCGGTGGCGAGGATGAAAAGGACGCCTTGAACGGCAAAAAGTAGCGAATAGGCGGCAGCAGGCGAGCCCAGGAAGTGGCGAGCCACATCCACGGCCGCGGTTCCGACGACGCCGCCGCATCCGAAGGCGATCGCCTGAGCCGCGCCCCAAAGCCCCATGCGCGTCCCCTCGCGAGCGCCCTTCCCGACGCTTGCGAGCGTAATCATGGTGCCAATCGCCGCCACGGCGTACGTCCCGTTCGCCATGCCGAGGGCGAAGACAACCGTCTTCAGGAATGCGCCCGCACCAGCGATGCCGACCGACGCCAGCGCAAAAAGTCCGATCGCAGACGCAAAACAGCCGCCCGCCACCCAGAAGCGTCCGGCCGTCGCGCTCCTTCGGCTCAAGCTGCCGATAACTGCGCCCAGCACCATGCCGAGCACAATACCGGTGCGGTGCGTGCCGAAAAGCTTTGCCGTTTCACCCGGAGTGAGACCGAACACAGCGCCGGCAAAAGGCTCCAGAAGCAGTTCCTGCGCGCTGAAGGCAAGCATGGAAATGAAGACGAACACAGTCATGCGCCGCGCTTCCGGCTCCTCCCAGACTTCGCGCATAGCCGAAAGGAAGGAGTGCGGCTGTTTCTCGGAACTCGTCTGATCTTCCCGGAGATAGCGGCGCTCGATCCCCCAGATTGAGATAACGGCCAAAGTGAAGCAGATGGCGGAGATAGACCCGCTTACCGAAACCAGCCGCGTCATGCTGAAGGGATCGAGCATACGCCCGCCGAGGCTGGCAGCCAGCGCCGTTCCGGCAATCATCATCGTCCAGACAAGCGCCGCGGCTGTAGGCTTGCGAGCCGGGCTCGTGATCTTCGCGATAAGCACAAGCAGAGAGGTGCCCGCGGCGCCCGCCCCGATGCCGATCCCGGTATAGGCGAGAACGGCGCAAGCAATGCCCGCAGCGGTGTTCGTCGACATAAGCGCGATCGAAGCCGCCGCTGACACGCCTGATATGGCCAGCACCAGCATACCGCCGATAATCCAGGGCGTGCGCTTGCCTCCCTTGTCGGAGCCATATCCCCAGCGCGGACGCAGCATCTCGGCGGCGTAATGGATCCCGAAGAGCAGGCCTGGAAGCGTCGCCGGAAGGGCAAGCTCGACGACCATGACCCGGTTCAGCGTGGAGGTGGCCAGCGCGATGATACCGCCAAGCGACATTTGCACGAGGCCCAGGCGAATAATACCGAACCAGCCGAGATACTTGGGCATTACATCAGCCCTTGTATCAACGGACGCAACGCAAACGCCGCAACGAGCATCCCCAGGACGTAAAGTGTCGTCCCGGTGGCGTTATAGAAGATCGCCTCGCCCCTGCGGGTTCTTGAGAAAGCGGTTCATCAGAAAGAACTGGATGGCGAGCGAAACGCCGATCAGATCGGCGTGCCACGGGCGGTCCCAGGCGATCAGGCAGGCAATCACGATCACCTGCGGCAGCGCCATGACGACGCAGGCAAGCCTTGCCGCTCCCTTAACGCCAAGCTGAACGGGAATCGAGCGCACGCCTGTCTTGATGTCGCCTTCGACCGACTTGAAGTCGTTCAGCGTCATGATCCCATGCGCACCCAAACTATAGAGAGTGGCGAAAAGCACGATGCGCCAATCGGGGAATCCTCCAGCCATGATGGCCGCGCCCGTAAACCAGGGCACGCCCTCGTAACAGACGCCACAGGCGAGGTTGCCCCACCAGCCGTTTTGCTTCAGGCGGAAAGGTGGCGCGCTATACGCCCATGCTAGGATCAGCCCGAAGATGGCTGCTCCGAAACCCCATGGCCCAAGTACGGTCGCCAGCAAGACGGACAGGACTGTCCAGATGACGGCAATATAGAAGCCCCAGGCGCCCGGGATACGCCCGGACGGAATGGGACGCTCCGGCTCGTTGATGGCGTCGACGTGGCGGTCGTACCAGTCGTTCACGGCCTGGCTTGTGCCGCAAACCATCGGTCCGGCGAGCAAAACGCCAGCGACGATGACCTGCCAGTTATTTGCTATCGACGCGCCAGAGGACACGATCCCGCACATGAGCGCCCACATGGGCGCGAACCAGGTGATGGGGTGCATGTATTCCAGGACCGAGGCAAGGTCCGGGCGCGTCACGGCTGGTGGAGTTTGAGCAGGTGCATGTCATGCCGGAACACTAAATTTTACAGCTTCACCTGTCAATTTTGGTTTACAGCGCGCAACAAAAATAAATCGAAATGGTTAGTCGCCATGTTCGGGCGCCAGATCGCCCAGTCCGTAGCGGCGGAGCTTCACATACAGGCTTTGACGGCTGAGGCCGAGCATTTCGGCTGCGGAAGCGCGATTGTCGCCGGTCAGTTCAAGCGCTGCCTCGATGCAAAGCTTTTCGATGAGGTCGCTCAACTCCCGGACGAGGTCTTTCAAGGAAACGCGTCCGACGAGTTCGGTGAGCTGTTCAACGGAACGGGCCAGATTGGCCGGACGCAACTTTGCAGTGTTGCGCGTCGCCGAAGGCCGGATCACGAAGCCGAAGCAAGGCAATTCCCCGGACAGGACGGCCACGGCCGAAACCTCGACCTCTTCGAAAGAGCCATAGGCGCCGCGTACGATTGTCGAGAAGTTGCGGACCGAGCTGTGTTCGCGGAGGTTTGCGGTCAGAACGTTGATGTCGACGCCGGATCGGCCGAGCCAGTTTTCCAGGGGCTGTCCGCGCGCCTGCTCGTGATTGGAAAGCTGGGCAAAGTCCAGGAACGCGGTGTTGGCCGTGAGAATACGCGCCTCCAGATCGGTGACGACGAATCCATCAGGAAGACCCTCCATGATTTTGAGGAGGGACGCGTTTGCTTTTTGCGCTCCTTCGGGCGCTGGCGTTTCTGCGGGCGAAAGCCTGGCGAGGATGAACGCACTGCTTCCCTGCCGGAAGAAAGACGCCGAGAAAATGAACTTGCGGTCCAATCCCGCCAAACGAACGGGAATGCTTTCCCCTGCCCCCGTGGCTCGCACCGTGGCGAGCAGGTCTTGGAGCGCGGGGCCATCCGCAGGATCGATCAGCTCAAGGAGCGTTTGGGCCGCAATTTTCTTCGACGGCTCCCCGATCAGCGCGAGCGCCGCGGGATTTACTTCTGTAATGCGCGCGGTGGTCGCGTCGGCGATAATGATGGCCTCGGACGCCATCTGAAACAGAAGACGATAGCGGAGTTCGGTTTGACGGAGCCGCGCATAGTCGCGCTCGATCGACATCTGGGCATCGACAAGCTGCTGCTGCAAGCTGGCCAGCGCCCTGAGATCGCGGCCGAACGCAACAACGCGGCCGTCGTCTCTCACCTGCAGCGCCGAGTACCGCACCGGCACATGCCCGCCGCCCGGGCCTACATGATTGACTTCCCGCCAGCGCGTCGGCATCTTGAGCGCCGCCTCGCGCATCAGTTCCTCGACTTTATGACGGCTGTCGGCGGTGACGGTCTCGGCCCAGCGCACGCCTACCCATCCCCCAAGTCCGGCCCTGGAAAGGTCCTCGCTGCCAATCGCCACATCCCTGATAATGCCGCTCTTGTCCAGCACAAGCGCCACATCCGCCGCCGAGGAGATCAGCCTCGCAACGACGTCAGCGTTCAACGTGCCAAGCGTTTTCTTCGGCGAATGAAATGGGTTCACAATGCGAGAGACCAGGATCTCCATTTTTGAGCTAAAGTCCTTTGCGCTCCGTCCTAACTCGGCGCAGCTTTTCGAGCGAGCAGCGCGCGGGCGCTGATGACGGCATTGCGTCCATCGGCGGCAAAGGCATCCGCTCCAACTCGCTCCGCCAGTTCCGGCTGCTCTATAAACAAAGGGCCGCCAACCATGACGCCGATATCGCGATTGCAGGAATGCCGCCGGACAACCCGGATCAGCGACGCGAGCTGATCGATGAAATGCTCCGAGCTTAGAGAGAAACCGGCGATGGCAAACCATTGCCTGTCAACTAAGTGGGCAATTTCATCGGCCGAGTCAATCTGACCGCCGGAGACGTCCCATCCCTCCCGCCGGAAAAAAGCTTCGACCACGAACAAACCAAATGTGTGCTGCTCTCCCGGCGTTGCAAGAAGAAGCGCCCGGCGCGGATGACTACAGCCGGAGGCTTCGCGCTCGAACTCCGGGCTCAGATCGCGCAACATTTGGCGCAACCGGGACAAACCGACGGTAACCTCCGTGAAGCTGCAGAGGTCCGCTTTCCAAAGCTCGCCCAGATAGGAGGCCGTCGGCGCCAGAAGATCCATGATGATGCTCTCGAGAGACTGGCCTTCGGCGCATTTTTGTTCTACGAAAGCTATAGGCGCGCGTATGGTCGAGAGCGAGGATCAGGCCACCGAATTCCTGAACGTCATCAGGCGCAAGGGCAGCCGCCGGCGTGATCGCGCACTCCGGAGGAACATTCGCCTGATGAGAAACTAGAAACCGCGGAATGATTTCACCCTCTATCGTTTTGACAAGCCGCGTGAAAGCTGCTGAATTCTGTTCTTTAAGACGGTCCAGTGATCGGAGCTGCGAGGTGTTCTCCTCGCGACATGGGTTTGAGTTGACTGCTTCCCCTGACGAAGGCATGCTTTAGGTTCTCCAGGCAACGCTCCGCCTCCTCGGCCCGCCAAGACCGAGGCTTAAGCGCAAGGAGGAGCCCCCCAAAATATTTTACAAAACCGGCGACGCCTTCTTCTGGCGACGCTCCTGAAAAGCCTTTTGGCAAAATAATTGTAAATTGGGGTTTACGTCAAGTTATGTTGACAGTCCTGCCCCGTCGGTTCTAAATACGGGGGTCACGATGTGGGGAGCGCGCATGGAACCAAAGCAGGGCAGAAAATCGAGACGCCCGCTTTATTCGCCCGAAGAACGCATCCGTCGCGACAACTCTCCCTGGACAACCGTGCAGGGCGTGCTCGCGCCGTTGCAATTTGCTGTCTTCCTCGTCAGTCTCGTGCTCGTCGTGCGTTATTTGATGACCGGCAGCGGCGCATATGCGGCTACGGTCTCGATCGTCGTCAAGACGCTTGTGCTTTATACAATCATGGTCACCGGCGCCATCTGGGAAAAGAAGGTGTTCGGGCAGTATCTGTTCGCGCCCTCCTTCTTCTGGGAAGACGTGATGAGCTTCCTCGTCATCGCGCTTCACACTTTATATATGGCGGCCCTCATCTACGGATTTCTCGATACCAGTCAGCAGATGTACGTCGCGCTGGCCGCTTATACGGCCTATGTCATCAACGCAGCGCAGTTCCTGCTGAAACTTCGTGCGGCTCGCCTCGATGAGGCGCGTCAGCGTGACGCGGCGCTCAAGCTTGAGCCGGAGATGGCCCGATGAGCGCCGACGGAGCCGTGCCCACGGTTGATTCCTGCGAACGCCCGATTTTGCGCGAGCGCGGGCAGCGCGAAGTTTTTTGCGGGCTGACGGGCATCGTTTGGCTGCATCGCAAGATACAGGACGCGTTCTTCCTTGTCGTCGGTTCCAGAACCTGCGCGCATCTCATCCAGTCTGCAGCCGGGGTCATGATTTTCGCCGAGCCGCGTTTTGCGACCGCCATCATTGATGAGCGCGATCTTGCCGGCCTTGCGGACCTTAATGAAGAGCTTGACCGCGTGGTGACACGGCTTTTGGAGCGTCGCCCCGACATCAAGATGCTCTTCCTCGTCGGGTCCTGCCCCTCCGAAGTCATCAAGCTCGATCTGCATCGCGCGGCCGAGCGTCTGTCGCATGATTTTGCTGGGAAAGTTCGAATTCTTAACTACTCCGGCAGCGGCATCGAGACCACGTTCACCCAAGGCGAAGACGCTTGCCTCGCCTCTCTCATCCCTGAGCTGCCAGCAGAACCCAAGGGCGCGTCTCCTTCGCTTATGGTTGTCGGCGCGCTGGCGGATGTGGTCGAGGACCAATTCGCGCGGCTCTTCAACGAACTCGGCCTTGAACGCGTCCGCTTCTTCCCGCCGCGGAACAGCGCGGACCTTCCCCCGATCGGCGAGAATACATTTTTCCTTCTGGCCCAGCCGTTTCTGACCGACACAGCTCGCGACTTGCAGAAGCGCGGCGCGAAGCACATCCCGGCGCACTTTCCGCTTGGCGAGGAAGGAACGACGCTTTGGCTTCAGGCCGCGGCGAAGCAGTTCCGCGTCGATAAGGCGCGCTTCGAGGCTGTTGTCAGCGCTCCGCGGGATCGTGCAAGGCGAGCACTGGCGGCTCATAAAGAGAAGCTCGAAGGCAAAAGCATCTTTTTCTTCCCAGACTCACAGCTCGAGATTCCGCTGGCGCGCTTCGTCAGCCGCGAACTCGATATGAAGCTGACGGAGGTCGGGACGCCCTATCTCCATCGCCAGCACCTTGCTTCCGAACTCGACCTGCTTCAAAAGGATGTCGTGCTGAGCGAGGGACAGGACGTGGAACGCCAACTCGACCGCTGCCGGCAGACCCGGCCTGACCTCACGGTCTGCGGCCTTGGTCTTGCAAACCCGCTCGAAGCCGAGGGCATGACCACCAAGTGGTCCATCGAGCTTTTATTCACCCCCATCCAGGGTTACGACCAGGCGGGCGACCTCGCCGAACTTTTCGCGCGCCCGCTAAATCGCCGCGCCCGCTTGGAGGTTTAACGGATGCAACTCACCGTCTGGACCTACGAAGGGCCGCCGCATATCGGCGCGATGCGCATCGCCACCGCAATGGAAGGCGTGCATTACGTCCTGCATGCGCCCCAGGGCGACACCTACGCCGACCTGCTCTTCACGATGATCGAGCGCCGCGACAAACGGCCGCCCGTGACTTACACGACCTTCCAGGCTCGCGACCTCGGTGGAGACACCGCCGAGCTGTTCAAGTCGGCGGCGCGGGAAGCGTATGAACGGTTTCAGCCGCAGGCAATGCTCGTTGGCTCATCCTGCACGGCCGAGTTGATCCAGGACGATCCGGGCGGATTGGCCGAAGCGCTCAATCTGCCGATCCCGGTTATCCCGCTTGAGCTTCCGGCGTACCAGAAGAAAGAGAACTGGGGGGCTTCGGAGACATTTTACCGTGTGGTGCGAGCGTGCTGCCACGGGCAAAGCGGAGCGCAGCGCCCGAAGAACGAGCGTCCGCTGTGCAATCTTCTTGGCCCGACGGCGCTTGGTTTCCGGCATCGCGACGACGTGCAAGAAATAACCGGCCTCCTCACCAGCATGGGCGTCGGCATCAATGTCGTCGCCCCGCTCGGCGCCTCTCCAGCAGACATCGCCCGCCTTCCAGAGGCCGACTTTAATGTGCTGCTCTACCCTGAAATTGCGATGTCCACGGCGCAGTACCTGGAGCGCACCTTCAAGCAGCCCTACACGAAGAATGTTCCCATCGGCGCAATCGCCACGAAGGCCTTCGTCGAAGAAGTCGCCGCGCTGGCTGACGTGAGCGGCGACGTTCTTGCGAAGACGAGGCTCCCCTGGTATTCGCGCTCTGTCGACTCGACTTACCTAACGGGCAAGCGCGTCTTCATCTTCGGTGACGCGACGCATGCGCTCGCGGCCGCACGCGTGGCTTCAAAAGAACTTGGCTTCACCGTTGTGGGGCTTGGCACCTATTCCCGCGAATTTGCGCGTGAACTGCGTGAAGCGGCTAAGCTATACGGCGTCGAGCCGCTCATCACCGACGACTATCTTGAAGTCGAGGCGCAGGTCCGCGAACTGCACCCCGAACTCGTGCTTGGCACGCAAATGGAGCGCCATATAGCCAAACGGCAGGGCATCCCCTGCGCTGTCATTTCAGCCCCGATCCATGTTCAGGACTTCCCGGCCCGCTACTCGCCCCAGATGGGCTTCGAGGGTGCGAACGTCCTTTTCGACACCTGGGTGCATCCTCTTATGATGGGGCTTGAGGAGCATCTCCTCGGCATGTTCCGCGAGGATTTCGAGTTCCACGCGGAAGCTGCTCCCTCTCATCTCGCCTCGGTATCGGCGGCGGCTCCAGCACCCTCGCCTGCCCCGGCAATAGGCGAGAGCAGCGCGAAGGAAGAGCCTGTTCCGGCTGTTGAAACGAAAGCGCCCACCGCCTTGCCTGCGCAACCGGCCGAATTGGTTTGGGGTACGGAAGCCGAGGCGGAACTTCGCAAAATACCCTTCTTCGTTCGAGGCAAAGCGAAACGAAACACCGAGCGTTTCGCAACCGAGCATGGCATTTCAAATATCACGGTAGAGACTTTGTACGATGCAAAAGCGCACTTCAGCCGCTAGTAGCGCTCCCGTGCGCTTCGTTATCGTGACGCTGGACAGTCACCTTGCCAGTGCGGTCGCCCGCGCGAACGAGGTGCTTGCGAGCGAACTGCCGGGGCTTCGGATTACGCTGCACGCTGCGTCCGAGTGGGGACAGAATCCCGAGCTGCTGGATGAATGTCTCGATGACATCGCGACCGGCGACATCATTCTCACCACCATGCTCTTCATCGAGGAGCACATTCAGGCCGTTCTTCCCGCGCTGCAGGCGCGCCGCGACCATTGCGACGCCATGATCGCCTGCATGTCGGCCAGCGAAGTCGCCAAAGTTACGAAGATGGGCGGCTTCAACATGGACGGCACCGACACCGGCGTGATGTCGCTGCTTGAAGCGCCTGAAGCCGAAGAAAAAAGAGGGCGAGGCGCCTCAAGCGGGCGGCGCGAGCCAGATGGCGATGCTGCGCCGGCTGCCAAAAATATTGCAGCTTCATTCCAGGCTCCGCCCAGGATGTGCGCGCCTACTTCCTGACGCTGCAGTACTGGCTCGCGGGCTCCGACGACAACATGGCGCACATGGTGCGCTTTCTCGTGAACCGCTATGCGAGCGGCCCGCGCCAGGCGCTTGCGCGGCAAGCTCTCCGCTGCCGAGCCGGTCGAATATCCGGAAGTTGGCGTCTATCATCCCACGCTGAAGAACCGCGTCGGAACCAGCATCGACGAACTGCCTCATGCGAAAGGCCGTCCCGGAGGCACTGTCGGCGTGCTTGTCATGCGCTCCTATGTGCTCGCGGGTAATTCGCTGCATTACGACGGTATGATCGAAACCCTCGAAAAGCGCGGGCTGAACGTAATTCCGGTCTTCGCGAGTGGTCTCGACGGCCGCGAGGCGATCGAGCGCTACTTCATGAAGGATGGCAAGTCTACCATCGACGCGCTTGTCTCTCTCACTGGTTTCTCGCTTGTTGGCGGTCCTGCCTATAACGATGCGAAAGGCGCCCAGGAAATCCTGGCGAAGCTCGACGTCCCGTACATCGCCGCCCATCCGGTCGAGTTCCAGACGCTGCAGCAATGGGGCGCCGACCAGCGCGGCCTGATGCCGGTGGAAAGCACCATCATGGTCGCGATCCCCGAGCTCGACGGCGCGACGGGGCCGGCCGTGTTCGGTGGCCGCTCGGATGGCACCGATGCGCCCTGCACCGGCTGCGAGCGGAACTGCACCTTCCCAACGTCTCGCGCCCGCGACATGCATTCCTGCCTAGAGCGCGCGGAAACGCTGTGCTCCCGCATCGAGAAGCTCATCGAGCTTCGCCGAACGGAGCGCGCCAAGCGGAAGATCGGCATGGTGCTTTTCAATTTCCCGCCGAACGCTGGAAACGTCGGCACGGCGGCCTCGCTTGCTGTTTTCCCGTCGCTCTATAACGTGCTCTTGAGGCTGAAGGCCGAGGGCTACGTTGTCGAGGTGCCCGCCTCCGCTGGACGAGATGCGCGAGCGCATCCTCGGCGGCAACGCGAGCCGTTACGGCACCTCTGCGAATGTTCATGCCCGCGTCCCCGTCAACGACTACATGCGCAGTGAGCGCTGGCTGAAGCAGATCGAGAAGCAATGGGGCCCGGCTCCCGGCAAGGCGCAAAGCGACGGCGCGACGGTTTTCGTTCTCGGCGAGCAATTCGGTAATGTCTTTGTCGGCGTGCAGCCCGCTTTCGGCTATGAAGGCGACCCGATGCGGCTCCTGTTCGAAAGAGGCTTCTCGCCGACGCACGCTTTCTCGGCCTTCTACCGCTATCTTCGCGACGAGTTTGGCGCGCACGCCCTTTTGCATTTCGGCACGCACGGCGCGCTCGAATTCATGCCGGGCAAGCAGACGGGTCTTTCCGAGGATTGCTGGCCGGATCGCCTCATTCGCGACCTGCCGAATTTCTACCTCTACGCCGCCAACAACCCCTCCGAGGGAACGCTGGCCAAGCGGCGCGGGGCGGCCACGATCATCAGTTATCTGACGCCCCCCGTTACGCAAGCCGGGCTTTATCGCGGCTTGTTGGATCTCAAAGGCTCGGTGCAGCGCTGGCGCGAATTTGCTCCGGATGTCGCTCGGGAGGAGCGTGAAGCGCTCGCGACGCTCATCCAGGCGCAGGCTTCCGCGGTGGATCTCGCAGACTTCGGAGCCGGCTTGGCCGTTCGAAGAGGCGGAGGACCGCATCCTTGCGCTGACGAACAAGATCCTTGAGCTTGAGGAAACGCTGATTCCGCACGGCCTGCACGTCGTCGGCAAGCCTGCCTCCGACGACGAGCGCACCGACCTTCTGACCTTCGCCGCGAAGCGCTCGACGGCGAAACGCCAGCGCAGGCGACGATCAAGGCTGTCGCCGACGGCATCACCGCCGAGGATGCGCTGCGCAAGGCCGGCCATCCACGCACGCCCCAAAATGTCGAGAAGCTTGGCAAACTGACCGACATGTACGGCTATCTTGGCAAGGACGCCGAGTTGCCCGCCATCGTCACGGCGCTCGACGCTCGCTATATCAAGCCCGTCGCCGGCGGCGACATCATCCGCAACCCGGAAATCCTGCCAACCGGACGGAACATCCACGGCTTCGATCCCTTCCGCATCCCGAGTGTGTTCGCAATGAAGGAAGGCGAAAAGCAGGCAGCGCGCCTTTTAGAGAGACACATCGAAGAAGGCAACGCGCTGCCCGAGTCGATCGCATTTGTGCTGTGGGGAACGGACAACCTCAAGACCGAAGGCGAGCCGATTGCTCAAGCGCTGGCGATGATGGGCGCTCGGCCGCGGTTCGACAGTTACGGGCGCCTCTGCGGCGCAACGCTCGTCCCTTTGCAGGATCTCGGCAGGCCGAGGATCGACGTGGTCATGACCATGTCCGGCATCTTCCGCGATCTTCTACCCTTGCAGATGAAGCTTCTGGCTGAAGCCGCTTATGATGCGGCGACGGCGGACGAGCCGGAGACCGAGAACTTTGTCCGCAAGCATGCCCTCGCCTATCAGGCGGCGCATAAGTGCGACATGGAAACTGCCGCGCTCCGCGTCTTCTCGAACGGCGACGGCGCTTATGGCGCCAACGTCAATCTTCTCGTCGACAGCGGCGCCTGGCAAGACGAAGACGAACTTGCCGAAACCTACAGCCGCCGCAAATCCTTCGCCTATGGGCGGCAAGGCACGCCGATGGCGCAGCCCGCACTTCTCAAAACGATGCTGGCCGATGTCGATCTCGCCTATCAGTGCCTCGACTCGGTGGATCTCGGCGTCACCACCATCGACCAGTATTTCGATACGCTCGGCGGCATTACGCGCTCTGTGCGCCGTGCCAAGGGCGGCCAAGAACTTCCTGTCTACATCAGCGACCAGACGCGCGGCGAAGGCAAGGTGCGGACGCTGAACGAACAGGTTTCACTCGAGACGCGCACGCGCGCGCTCAATCCGAAATGGTATGAAGGCATGCTGGAGCACGGCTATGAAGGCGTGCGCCAGATCGAGGCGACCGTCACCAACACAATGGGATGGTCGGCGACCACGGGACAAGTCGATCCCTGGGTCTATCAGCGCCTCACGCAAACCTATGTCCTCGACGAAGAAATGCGCAAACGGCTCGCCGCCCTCAACCCCACGGCGACGGCTCGCATGGTCAACAGGCTGAACGAAGCCCACGAGCGCAACTATTGGAAGCCCGATGAGGAGACGCTCGAAGCGCTTCGCAAGGCTTCCGAGGAACTCGAGGACCAGATTGAAGGGGTTGGCATGGAGGAAGCCGCATGACGATGTATGAGCGTATCCCGGCGCAGCCGATCCCTAAATTCCGCGCCAAGGGCTCGTCATCCGGGCCTGACAACGAAGGCGACGGCGAAGGCAGCGTCCAGGTTCACCTCGATCCGAAGGTGAACCTCGGTACTGCGAAGGTTTTTGCGGTCTACGGCAAGGGCGGCATCGGCAAGAGCACGACCTCATCCAACCTGTCGGTCGCTTTTTCGAAACTCGGCAAGCGCGTCCTGCAAATCGGCTGCGATCCCAAGCACGACAGCACTTTCACGCTGACGAAATGCATGATCCCGACCGTTATCGACATCCTCGAATCCGTGAACTTCCATTCCGAGGAATTGCGCACGGAAGACTTCGTTTTCGAAGGCTATAACGGCGTCAAATGCGTAGAGGCCGGCGGACCCCCCGCTGGCACGGGCTGCGGTGGCTACGTGGTTGGTCAGACCGTGAAGCTTTTGAAGGAGCATCACCTCCTCGAAGACACCGATGTCGTGATCTTCGACGTGCTGGGCGACGTGGTCTGCGGCGGATTCGCGGCGCCGCTTCAACATGCGGAGCGCGCATTGATCGTGACCGCGAACGATTTTGATTCGATCTTCGCCATGAATCGCATTGCGGCCGCCATCCTCGCCAAGTCGAAGAACTACCGGGTCCGTCTCGGCGGCGTGATCGCCAATCGCAGCCGGAACACCGACGAAATCGACCGCTTCAACGGCGCCATCGGGCTCAATCGCGTCGCACACTTCCAGGATCTTGACGCCATCCGCATGAGCCGCCTGAAGAAGCAGACGCTGTTTGAAATGGACCCGACCCCCGAGATTGAGGCCGTGCAGCAGGAGTATCTGCGTCTCGCGTCCGCTCTGTATGCGGGAGCAGAGCCGCCGGTGAACTGCAAGCCGATGAAGGACCGCGATATCTTCGATTTCCTGGGATATAATTGATGCCAACCCCAACCTACCTCGCCCGTCGCAACGACCTCGAAACGTATTTCGACCGGACGGCTGCCGATAACTGGGCGAAGTTGACGACCGATGCACCGGTCAGCGGAATTCGCGCCACGGTGCGCGCGGGCCGCGACCGGATGCGCGCCACGCTGATGAGCTGGCTGCCGGACGACCTGCACGGGGCGCGGCTTCTTGATGCAGGCTGCGGCACGGGCCTGCTCTCGATCGAGGCGGCGAGGCGAGGCGCTCATGTCGTCGCCATCGATCTTTCTCCGACGCTGATTGGGGTTGCCAAGGAGCGCATGCCCTCGGAGGTCGCGGAAAATATCGAGTTCCACGCGGGCGATATGCTGGATGAGCGCCACGGCAGCTTCGACTTTTGCGTTGCCATGGATTCGCTCATTCATTACCCTGCCAAAGACCTTGTGAACGTGCTCGCGGGGCTCGCGGACAGAACAACATCGAAGGTGTTGTTCACATTCGCGCCCAAGACTTTGGCGCTCAGCGTGATGCACACCGTTGGAAAGTTGTTTCCACGCTCGGACCGCTCGCCTGCGATTGAGCCTGTGTCCGAATCCAAGCTTTCCGGGATGATCGCGGAAGACAAGCGGCTTGTGCGCTGGCAGCAAGGCCGCTCGTTGCGGATCGTCAACGGTTTCTACACCTCGCACGCAATGGAGCTGATCGCTTCGTGACGGACCTATGCGACCATAGGGAAGGAAGACCGGCTTCTCCCGACGTTCTCTCAGAGGAGAGAGAAGCCGTTGGCCTGCCCTGTCGTCCTGATGCCAAAGAAGCGCAAAATCCCGCTCCCGTCTCGCCGTTCCGCGCGGTCCTGGAGAAGCTTGGCCCGCGTTTCCTGCCCTTTGCAGACGCTGCCACGCCTCAGCTGCCGCTTAGCCGACTCCTGCGACTGTCGCTTTTCCAGGTCACGGTCGGCATGGCGCTCGTGCTGCTCAACGGCACGCTGAACCGCGTCATGATCGTGGAACTGTCGGTGCCTGCCTGGCTGGTCGCGCTGATGATCGCCCTGCCCCTTGTCTTTGCGCCGTTCCGGGCGCTCCTGGGCTTCAAATCCGACACGCATCGCTCGCTGCTCGGCTGGAAGCGCGTGCCTTATATCTGGTTCGGCACGCTCCTGCAGTTTGGCGGCCTCGCCATCATGCCCTTTGCTCTCATCCTGCTTTCGGGCGACTCCCAAGGGCCGCCGATTCTCGGAAAGCTAGCGGCAGCCTTGGCTTTCCTTCTGGTCGGCGCTGGCCTGCATACCACACAGACGGCAGGTCTGGCGCTTGCAACGGACTTGGCTCCTGAGGATAAGCGTCCCCGGGTAGTGGCGTTCCTCTACGTGATGCTG
Source organism: uncultured Alphaproteobacteria bacterium (assembly GCA_963829495.1). Lineage (GTDB taxonomy): Bacteria > Pseudomonadota > Alphaproteobacteria > Rhizobiales > Rhodomicrobiaceae > Rhodomicrobium. The sequence goes on along the minus strand of CAWHIT010000007.1, from coordinate 101,226 downwards.
CTTCTCGGCATGACCGTGAGCGCGGTCTTGCTTGGCCGCCTGCTGACACATTTCAGCCAAATCCGCCTCATCGAAGTCATTCAAGGCACGGCCCTCTTAACCATGGCGCTGAACCTTATCGCGCTCTGGAAACAGGAACCTCGACGGCCCAGGCGCACTTTGGAAGCGGAGCCCAAGGCCGACTTTTCGGCGTCATGGCGCGCGTTCATGGCCGGCGGGCCCTGGAGGAGGATTTTCGTAGCCCTTGGCCTTGGCACGGTCGGCTTCAGCATGCAGGACATTCTGATCGAGCCTTATGGCGGCCAAGTCCTTCACATGACGGTTGGGCAGACGACAGGGCTGACGGCCTTTTTCGCTATTGGCGCGCTGTTCTCGCTCGCGTTTGCGGCCCATCGTCTGGATCGCGGCGCCGATCCCTACCGATTAGCCGCGTATGGCGTTCTGGTCGGTCTCGCGGCATTGACGGCGTTTTGTTTTCTCGGCTCCCCTGGGAGAGCCAATCCTCTTCGAGCTTGGCGTCGGCGCGCTTGGGTTTGGCAGCGGCTTCTTCGCCGCCGGAACCTTGACTGCGGCGATGGAACTCGCGAAGAGCGCGCAGGCGGGGCTCGCGCTTGGCGCCTGGGGCGCTGTTGGCGCATCGGCAACAGGCGGCGGCATCGCGCTTGGCGGCGCCCTCCGCGACGTTATGGCAGACCTCGCGGCCCAGGGAAGGCTCGGTCCGGCCCTGATCGGAGCAGACACCAGCTACCTCATTGTCTATCATGTCGAAATTGCTCTGTTGTTCGCGACGCTCGCGGCCATCGGCCCCCTGGTGCGGACAGCGGGTAATGCATCCAGGCAAACGCCAGCACACCTCGGCCTTGCCGATTTTCCAGGTTAATAAAACTTTGGAGGTATATAAATGCCAGTTGGCGCCTTAACATCACACCTCGACGTCGCCCAGGTCGTGCTTTATGCGTTCTGGATCTTCTTCGCGATCCTCATCCTCTATCTGCGGCGTGAAGACCGGCGCGAGGGATATCCGCTGGTTTCCGAGCCTCGCGGCGGCAGGGAAACCCCAGGTTGGTTCATGCTCCCGGACAAGAAGGTTTTCAAGCTGTTCCATGGCGGCTCGGTGACCTCGCCCCAGTCCGTTCCAATGTCGCAAAAAGAGCGGCCCCTCAAAGCCGTCCCTGCAAGCACCTTCGGCGGATCGCCCATGATTCCGACCGGCAATCCCATGCTCGACGGCGTCGGCCCGGGATCTTGGGTTCTTCGCTCCAACACCCCTGACCTTACCGTCGAAGGCTTGACCCGGATTGCTCCATTGCGCGTGGCAAACGATTTCAAGGTCGACGAGCACGACCGCGATCCCCGCGGCTTCACTGTCATCGGCGCTGATGGCGTCGTCGGCGGCACGGTCCGCGACATCTGGGTCGATCGCTCGGAAGTAACCATCCGCTATCTTGAAGTTGAAGCTAAGGGCGGCAAACGCGTTCTCCTTCCGATCACGTTCTCCAAGATCAATCAAGGCAAGGGAACCGTTAAGGTTGAGTCCATCCTGGGCAGCCAGTTCACGTCTGCTCCGACTCTATCGAGCCCGGATCGCGTGACGCTTCTTGAGGAGGATAGGATCGTGGCATATTATGGCGGCGGAATTCTCTACGCAGAACCTTCCCGTCAGGAGCCTCTTTTATGAGTGAATACGACTTCGAACCGGTGCGGGGCCTCCCGTACCGGCTTCCCGAAGACGAGAAAATCTTGTGGCAGGGATCGCCGAACTGGCGATCCTTAGCAGTTCACCTTTGCCACGTCCGCTGGGTCACAATCTACTTCGCAGTGCTGATGGCCTGGCGGATCGCGGTCGCGTATTCCGAGGGCACGTCGGTGAGCCTAGCTCTGGAGATCGATGCCTGGCTGGCTGCCCTCCTCGGCATTGTCATGGCCATGGCCTTGGCATTCGCGTTTCTTGCCGCGCGGACAACAATCTACACCATAACCACGCGGCGTGTGGTGCTGCGTTATGGCATCGCTTTCACCAAAGCCGTCAATGTCCCACTTCGGACGGTAAAGTCGGTTGGTCTGAGAATGCACGCCAACGGCACAGGCGACATCGCGCTTGCGCTCACTGGTCCCGATAAAATTGCGTATCTCATTCTCTGGCCGCATGCCCGGCCGTGGCGGTTTTCACTGCCCGAGCCTATGCTGCGCGCTGTTCCCGAACCGCAAAAAGCGACAGAGGCTTTAAAAATCGCCCTCGAACCTTTCTTGAAAGGCGCGGGCGAAGCCTCCAGCAGAAGTTCCTCGGAAGCTGAAACTGCACCGCACGCTGAAAATAAAAAAGAGACTGGCCTGGGCCAGACCGCTGCCGCATAGGGATTTGGAAACCCCCCGTAATGCTACAAGGTATCAAGAAACCAGCGCTGCTGGCAGCCGCAGCGGTCATTGTGCTTCTGTCACTTGTGATTGCCATGAATTTCATCGGCACACAAACAGTTGATCTCTCCCTGAAGCGAACAGCGGTTATGACAAGGCCGCTGATCTTCCGGGATGCGCCGGGCGGCGCGATAGCGGTTTACGACCAAGGGGCGGGCGACCCCTTCGTCGTGTTGCCGCGCGAGGGGAATACATTTATGGCCTCAGCCCTGCGCCTAATGGGACAGAACCGGGAGCTTCGTACAAAGGCCGGCCCGGAAGCTCCCTTTGTCCTCACGCTTTGGAGCGATGGGAAGATGTCTCTTTCCGATCCAGCTACGGGCGACACGCTTGAGTTGGCCGCCTTTGGCCAGACCAACGCCAAAACATTCGCCCAACTTCTTCCCACTGCAGGCAAAACGCAATGATATCGATAAGTGATTGGCTGGGGGGTCGCGAAACCTTCGAGGTGCCATGCACCGTGGAGGTTGAGCACACAGGGGATAGCCTGCATGCGTATGTCGAACTCGATGGAGACGTAGACATTGGGCCTGGGGACGAGGTCATCGTCCACGGATCACCGATCAAGCCTGCGTTTGGCGAAAAGATCATCGAGCGGCGGAAGGCAACCGTGAAGCGCGCGAACTGGCTTGGCCGGATGACGGCCCGTGCGGCAGGACTCGAACTCACGGAACTCTACGAAGTCAGTTTTACCCCCAGGAGGAAACTATGACCGAGGAACGATTCCAGCCGAGGCGATGAATGACTTGACGCGCCAAGCCCAGAAGGACACCATTTTAACGCCACGGTTCTATACGACTAATTTCGACGAAATCGACCGGATCGACGTAACGCCCGTCCGTCAGGAGTGGGATGAGCTTATTTCCGAGATGAAGAGCGACCCGAACCGCAATCACTTTATCCGCAACGAAGAGTTCACCTCCGACATGTCTTCGTTACCCGAGGAACTGAAGAAGGAGTTTGAAGATTTCCTCATCAGTTCCGTGACCGCAGAGTTTTCAGGTTGCGTACTTTACGCCGAGATGAAGAAACGCGCGAAAAATCCGGATATGAAAGAGCTTTTCGGGCTCATGGCGCGGGACGAAGCGCGCCACGCCGGATTCATTAATGAAACGCTCAAAGACTTCGGCATCGGTGTCGATCTCGGCTTCCTGACGAAAGCGAAGAAGTACACGTTCTTCCAGCCGAAATTCATCTATTACGCGACCTATCTCTCGGAAAAGATTGGCTACGCGCGATATATCACGATCTACCGTCAGTTCGAAAAGCACCCGGAGCTTCGCTTCCACCCGATTTTCAAGTGGTTCGAGAACTGGTGCAACGACGAATTCCGCCACGGAGAGGCCTTCGCACTTCTCATGCGCGCCAACCCGCATCTTCTAAGCGGCCTCAACAAGTATTGGGTGCGCTTCTTCGTGCTGGCGGTGTTCTCGACCATGTATATCCGCGATCATTCACGCCAAGCCTTCCACAAGGCGCTTGGAATGGATCCGACAGACTACGATTTCAAGGTTTTCCGCATTACAAGCCAGATCTCCCAGCAAGTCTTCCCGGTCAAGATCGACCTGGACAACCCAGCGCTCCACCGTGGCTTCGATCGTTTGTACGAGTTGTCTGTCAAGCGGGAAGAGGCCAAGGCCAAGGGCGGGATTTCAGGGCTTTTCAAGAACATTGGTTATTCTACTGCGGCGGCAGTAACATTCGCGCGGCTCTACATGTTGCCAGCGGCGCGAAACGAACTGCCGGATCGGGTGCGGCTGGCTCCAGCATGGTGAGGATGAGGTGATTACGTACGGGCTCCCGGTTCTGTTCGTTCTGTTTATTTGGTGGTTCAGCACCGGAGCCGTCATTTATCTCAATAATCTACCTAAATCGACTTATAGATGGAGTTTTCTCGGCGCGACATTCGTACTCGTCGCGTCGATCTATGGCTTGGCAGTCACGAGCCAAAGCGATAGCGTTTTATCGGCCTATTTGAGTTTCACTTTCGGTCTGCTCGCCTGGGCCTGGACTCAATTCACATTCTACACGGGCATGATAACCGGTCCACGCACGACGGCATGCCCGCCGTGCTGCAAAGGGTCCCGCCATTTTTGGCACGCCGTTGAAACAAGCATGTATCACGAGATCACCGCGGCGTTGCTCGGCGTTGTGATCTGCTTTTCGACGATGTACGGCAAGAACCACGTCGGCTCATGGACCTATACAATAATCTGGCTCATGCATTCGAGCGCCAAAATCAACGCGGTGCTCGGCGTCAGGAATTTGAACGATCACTTCTTCCCGGAACAGCTGCGCTATCTGTCAAGCTTCCTCAAGCGGAGGCCGATGAACCTTCTGTTCCCGGTTTCGATCACCGTCTCCACGGTTGCCATTGCCGTCCTCGTCCACAAGGCTATGTCGATCCGGGACGATCCGTTCGAGTTGCTTGCCTTCACGTTCTATATTGTGATCCTGGCGCTGGGCATTCTCGAACACTGGTTCCTGGTGCTGCCGATCCCCGCGGAAGCGCTTTGGAACTGGAGCGTCAACGCCAGGAAGGCCCTGACCGGACCTGAGACCGAAGAACTGCAGCCGATCGCTCATGAAGCGTCCCCCGCCCCTGCGGCACGCGTTCCCGCCGTCGCCGCACAGGACATCTAACATCCAAGGGAGTTCGCCCGGCTCTGCCGCGGGATACTTACCAGTTCCAAAACTTTTGATCTTTTTGGGACGCCTTGCCGGGAATTTCTTTATGCGGATCGCTCACGGACTTTGTCGCGTCCGCCGCATGCGGTCGGGTCTGCCAGGGTCATCGACACCTCAAACAGTCGCCCAAGGCGCCAATCTCGGCGCAATTCAGGCCGATGACCGAACCACGGAACAGCCTTCATCCACAGCAAATCAGCCTTGACGCAGCTTCGCACACAAATGCCGCACCCCTGAAAGTGGACGAAGCGCCCTTTTCCACAGTCCTGGCCCAAATATTGCCTTCGAAGCAGGACAGTGAGGAGAAATCGTTAAGAGAAGGTGAACGCCTTCCTTTTGGCGAAGCCCGTGACCGGCGTCGGTTCACGGCTCTCAGACATGCTAGAAGGTTAGAAAGTAATGCGCAAACGGGGACTCGCGCTTGGTGCGTTCCTTATCGTCCTTTTCGCCGCCAGCGGCCTTGTCACCATGCCCTCGCGGCAGAAGGGTGACGCCGTCGCGGCCGGGGCCGCCATCTACAAGAATCTGGAACTTTTCGGGGACGTGCTCGAGCAGGTGCGCGCCAACTATGTTCTGAAGCCAAATGATTCCAAGCTGATCGAAGACGCGATCAAGGGAGTGCTGACAGGCCTCGATCCCCATTCGACCTATCTCACGCCGAAAGAAGTCGAAGAGGAACAGGCAGAGACGCGCGGCGAATTTGGAGGGCTCGGCATCGATGTCACGATGGAGGACGGCCTTGTGAAGGTCATCGCGCCCATCGAGAACATGCCCGCGGACCGGGCAGGGGTGTTAGGCGGCGATTCCATAACGGCGATCGATGGCGAGGCCCTGAGAGGGCTCACCATGGACGCAGCGGTCGACAAAATGCGAGGGCCGGTTGGCTCCCCCATCGTCTTAACGATCGCAAGAAAAGGCTTGCAGAAGCCCATCACCGTCAAAGTCGTCCGCGATGTGATCCGGGTCAACCCGGTTCAATACAGCGTTGAAGGCGATGTCGGCTGGATCAAGGTCAAGTCATTCGAAAACGAGCATACAACTGACTATCTTGAGCAGGCCGTTCAGGACATCAAGAAGATCCTGGGAGGCTCAAAGGTTGCCGGTTATGTGCTCGATCTCAGGAACAATCCCGGCGGCCTTCTCGATCAGGCGATCGCCCTCTCCGATGCTTTTCTTGACCATGGCGTCATCGTCGTCACGAAGGGCCGGAGCCCGGCCGATATCGATCGTTCCGACGCGAAGCCTGGCGACATCACGGACGGAAAACCGCTCATCGTTTTGATCAACGGCGGCTCTGCTTCCGCTTCAGAGGTGGTTGCGGGCGCGCTGCAAGACCATAAGCGGGCGCAGCTCGTGGGGACGCGATCCTTCGGAAAAGGCTCGGTTCAGACCATGATCCCGCTTCCGAACAAGGGCGCGATCCGTCTTACAACCGCCCGATATTACACGCCATCCGGCCGCTCGATCCAGGCGACCGGGATCGAGCCGGACTATCTCGTCGAGCCCGAGCTTCCGCCAGACCTGAAGTTGCAGCTTGCGCTCCTTCCATTCGAATCCGAGGCGCAGTTGAGGGGCACCTGAAGAATGCCGGGACGGAAGAATCCGGCGGGAGCCTCTCCTATGTGCCGAAGGAGAAGGAAAAGGACAATCAACTCAAGGCCGCAATTGCCCTTCTGCATGGCGAACTTCCGCAGACCGGCAAAAAAGCCATCGACCAGGCGCGTGCAGCGCCATCGGATACCGCGCCTCTCGTTCCCGGTTCAAGCGGCGGCTAAGCGACGATCCTGCGGATGTGTTCTGGTCATTGCCGGAACGATAAGCGGTGGGGCATAATCAGCTGCTCCCATCCGCTTTTCGAGGCAGGGACATGACCGCCGCAGGACATCAACAGAGCGAAATCATAAGCGTCCGCTCTCCTTTTCCATTGGCTGACACAGTCAAGAATCTGACGGTCGCCATGGAACGGCGCGGAATGATCTTGTCTGCGTGCATCGAACACGCCAAAGCCGCGGAAGAGACCTCGCTGAAACTCAGGCCCGCGGAACTTTTCGTCTTCGGCTATCCCGAAGCCGAAGCTCCTCTGATTGCAAAGATGCCGCTTTTCGGCCTTGATTTTCCGCAGCGCCTGCTGGTGTGGGAGGACGAGAAAGGCGCGTCTGGTTGAGCTATAACGACCCGGTCTGGATTGGCCGGCGGCACGAGGCCAGCGACGACCTCATCCCGAAGATCGAGGCGATCCGCAACTCGCTCGCCGGAATTGCGGCCGAAGCAATTGTTGCTAGAGGCGACGTTGCGGGGGGAGTGACGCCACGGCTCGCGTTTCCTATATTACTTGCATGAACATCATCGTATTCGGACCGACCGGCGGCACGGGCCGCGCCGTCGTTTCAAACTTATTGGCCGAGGGCCATACCGTAACAGCTTTCGCGAGGGAGCCGTCCAAGCTTTCCCCGGCGCAAGGGCTCACCATTGTCAGGGGTGACGCGATGAACAGCGCCGATGTGGCTCGCGCCCTCCCCAGCCATGACGTCGTGGTGATAAGCCTCGGTAACGCGCAGATGCCGCTCGCAGTGTCGCTTGGCGCGCGCCGGACCACCCCCGCTGACATCTGCGAAGCAGGCACTCGCAATATCGTCGAGGCCCTTGGCTCCGGCTCGCCGGTTCGCGTCGTTGCCGTAACCGCTTTCGGCGTCGGCGACACCCGCGAGAAATTGTCGTTTACGTTCAAGATCCTGTTTCAGCTTTTCATGCGCGAACTCATGGCCGACAAGGAGTGCCAGGAAACGGTGCTGAAGGCGTCCGACCTCGACTATGTTCTGGTACAGCCTGTTGGGCTCACGGATGCGGCCGCCACAGGCGAATGGCTCGCGAGTACAACGGGCGAAACCAGAAAGATGCGCATATCGCGCAAGGACGTAGCCGCGTTCATCGCGCAAGAAATCGATAATCCGCGCTACCACCGGCAAACCGTCGCCCTTTCGGGGTGATTGCCAACGGATGCGGTTTACTCTGCACGTCGTTATCCCGGCCAGGCGAAGCGCGAACCGGGATTGTGAAAATGTAGGCGACCAATTTGTTACCTTCCCAGATAAGGCTTAGCCTGATCGGGAGCCGGTCCGTGGATCGCATCAAGGCAGCGGTCAAATGCGCCGCAAACGACGTACACATAACGTACCCGCCCGAGAACATCACGCCAGCAAAAAACCCTTGCAACAAGGGGGTAGCGACACATGGCGGCCGGGGCGATCCGTTGGCGCGTCCGGCAAACTCGGCTTAACTGTGCGCCGCGCCTATAAGGTCGAAGTCGCCGCTGAGCACGGCGTCGAGCCGGCCCGTGCGCCAGCCCGCAACCATGTCGCGGACGAGCGGCGAAGCACCGTTGCGATAGCGCCGGATCAGCACATTCGAGGGCGCGGCGCGTGAGAGGGCAACGGCAAGCGCGGCGTGGAGCTTGTTCGGCGGGACCTCCCCGAGAGGCGCGGGCGCGACCTTCGCGCGAGCCGTGATACGGCCGACAGTTTTCTCCTCCGCTGGCATTTCCAGAACGTGCAACCCCGCCTCGTGCGAAAGCGTCCGATAGGCGCCGAAACCGCCGACGACCAACAACGGCGGCTCTTTCACCTTCGCCATAACCTCTGAAAGCTGCATATTTCGCGCGGCTGCCCAGCCGCGATACATCGCCAGAAGCTGACCGCACCACTGCGGGGCGTCGCCCACTCGATCGGCTCCTCCATCGAGCGCCGGTTCCACTGAAAGGACTGCCTCGATAGGGGCGTCCTCGAATACATCCTTGATGCCTTCGCCGATAAGGTGAAGCTGCAGCGCAAGCCGGGCGACCAACTCCCGCGTGGATTTACCCCCGCTTCCTGCCTTCACAAGCCGGGCGCGGAATGATTCGGCTGTTTCCGATGCGGCCCGGACACGGTCCATGAGCGCGAGGCGCGCCAGAACTTCGTAGCGCTCGGGCTTCGCCCAGAACTCGGACGCCTGCATCTTCGCAGCGAGTTCCGCCTTCACCTCCTCCCAGGCATCCGAGGCGAAGGCCGTCTGCATTGTTTCAAAGTGATGCTCCAGAGACCTGAGTTCCGCCGCATCGCCCTTTGCGGTTAGGATCATAGCCGGAAGGGCCGGACTCCCGCCGTCGCCTACAGGCGCAGCCGCCTCCGCCCCCTGCCCTTCCCCGCTATCGGGATCGACGAACTCGGCCTGGATCGCCTTGCCGTCGCTGCGCACGAAAACGAACTGATCGCCCTCCGGAAAGCGCCGCTCCACGATGGTCGCGGCCAGCGGCGCGATCACATACTGGTCGATGGCGCGCTTGAGCGGACGCGCGCCCATTTCCGGCGAGAAGCCCTTCTCCAGCAGGAACTCCAGCGCCGAAGCCTCCCACTCCACAGCCCACTCGCGATCCTTGAAGCCGCGCCGTTCGAGCACGCGCGCGAGTTCCTTCTTCAGAATGCTGCGCATGAGCTCGCGGGTGAGCGGCTGAAACACGATCACCTTGTCGAGCCGATTCTGGAACTCGGGCCGGAACGTCTGGCTGACGGCGCGCAAAACCTGATCGTTTGAAAAGGAAGCAGTTCCCGGCAGGAAGCCGAGATCGGCGCTGCGGTGGCTGGTTGCGCCGAGGTTCGTCGTCAGAATGATGATGCAATGCCGGAAGTCCGCTTCCTGGCCGCCGGCGTCGGTGAGGCGCGCGTCGTCGAACACCTGCAGAAACAGATCCCAGACATTGGCGTGGCTTTCTCGAACTCGTCCAGCAACACCACGGAGAACGGCTGCTTCCGAACTCTCGCGGTCAGCGTATCGGTTTGCGTGGCCGGATCGGCAGTTCCAAGAATTTTCCAGGTGGAATCGAAGGCTTGATACTCGCTCATGTCCAGGCGAATGAGCCTGTCCGCCGAGCCGAAAAGAAACTCCGCCAGCGTCTTCGCAAGTTCGGTCTTGCCCGTGCCGGTCGGCCCCGCGAAAAGAAAGACGCCGATGGGCTTGCCGGGGTCGTTCAGGCCCGCCTTCAGCATCGCGATCCGGTCGACCATCGGTGGAGACGGCCTCGTCCTGGCCCATAACGCGAGCCGCGAAATACTTTCGGATCGAGGCGAGGTCGGCCCGCTCCTTGCTGTCGAGGATCGCGGCGGGAACGCCGGTGACCTGCGAAAGACTTGCGATCACGTCGTGCGGCGTCACGGTCCGGTTTGCGCCTTTCACCGCGCGCGTAATCGCGGACTTCAGGAGATCGAGCACAGAGCCTGGAAAGCCGGTCGAACTCAGATATTGGCGAGCCGAAATCAACGCAGTGTCCGCACATGCGGGATCGATTTCAAGTTCGGCCTCAGCGGATAGTCGAGCGGTAACCGACTGCGCAAGCGTGAGCGTTTCTTCCTTGGACAACGGCTCGAAGCGGATCAGCTCGAAGACATTGCGCAATTGCGGCCTGAGCCTCAAGAGCCGCGCGGCTCCGGCAGGAGACGCTTCGGTCCAGACGATGAGGCGGCCCGCGGAGATGGCAGGTAAAATCTGCTCCAGGATGCTCGCCGCCTGGCCCTGATGGGTTCCGCTGAGCGCGATCTGAAGAATGTCCGGGATATACCAGATCAGCTTTTTCGAAGAGGAAAGCTCCTCGACGGCTTTCTGGATGCGTCCTTCAAGCTGCCCGAACCATTGCTGGCCCGCCATGAGATCGGCGCCCCCAGCCTCGAAAACGGTCCAGCCTTCGGGTTCCAGCCTTTTCGCCAGCAACCGCAGGAAGGATGTCTTGCCGATGCGAGTGTCTCCGCTTGCCAGGAGCGAACGCGGCGGCTGGGCTGTAACGGCTGCCTCGGCATTCGCCAGAATGTCGCGCCAAGCCTCCGGCTCCACGAGAAGATCGAGCTTCTCACCCCGCCCCCAGAAGCGACCGAACGAGGCGAGAAATGTGCGGTCGACAACCGCGCACTGTCTCGCATCCAATTCGAGAATGAGCTGCCGCGCCATTTCGTTGTTCACGCGCTCAAGAAGGCCCCGGATGAAGGGATAGTTCGCAGAAGGCACCGCATCGAGCGCGCCGCCAAAGCTAGCCCCATCGCCGAGCAGTTGCGCCTCGTCGAAATATTCCTGGGCGTCGAGTTGAATGATGGGATTGTCCTTCCACCATTCCTTGGCGTTGACGTAGGGCGCGCCCAACAGGCGGCCGCGTCCAGCAGCTCAAGAAATAGGCAAGTGCATAATGCATAGCCCAAGGCGTGAGCCGGTCGAAGGCGGAAACGACCTGCTCGCGCACGCTTTCGCGGTCTACACGCGCTGCCAAACCGAAAAGCGCCACGCAGGAGAGCGCCCAGTTTGCGCCGAGCACGTATTGCATCACGGTTTTCAGAGGAACGGCTTCGCTCCTTAACAGCGCCGCGGCTTCCTGGAACGAGGGCTGATCCAGCAATTCGCGCGGGTGCGCGGCATCCTCTGCGATAGCGACGAATTGGCTTTCGAGCTTTCGAAGCTTGATGGCGAGCGGCTCCTCCGCGGGTTCAAGCGCTGCGACTATCTCGGCCGGAGGAAGCGTTTGGACCGTGGGCTGGTCGCCTGCCTTGGAGCGGACTAGCTTTCCGAGGCCGTTGCGCATACGCCCGGCGAGCGAACGCACCCGGTCGGAAAAGAAAAGGCCAATGAAAAGGCCTATAAAAAACATCGCCACCATGAACGTCCTCAGACACTGCGTGGACCGCCGCGAACAACTTGTTTCGTTTTCTCATCATCTTGTCCGGCTCAAGGCGGTCTGTCCCCTCCTTCCCCGCGACTCCGCCATTTTCGATCATGAAGCCGACATAATCGCGCGCGAACCGGAAGAAGCTCGATTTCTGCTCGGAGAAAGCATGTCCCGGCGTCGCTTTTCGATTGTGCGTATTTTCAAGGTTCGGGAAAGCGGCAACGCCGAGTTCTGGATCGCAAATCTCGTCGTGATGATCTCGACGATTCTCGGCGTCTATCTTGCCGCGCAGGCCGGCTTCAAGACCGCGCTTCAGTTCGAGGTCGCGCGGAGCGAACGTGACGGCTACTACATGCGCCGCGCGCTGCTCGATGAGGTGAAGGACAATCTCGCCTCGGTCGACGACTGGAGCCAGACCTTCGAGAAGGCGCTTCGCAACCGCATTTCGGATTCGTATTTCCTGCCGTCCGACACATGGACGATGTACTGGTCCGATAAGAACGGCTGGTCGAACGCCGGCATTACGCCCGACGAACTGAAGATGAAAACGTTCGTCTGGGAAACCATGAAGCAGCAGACCATCACCTTCCAGCTCGCGCCGCAGCTCATCTCGGCCGTCCGCCGCTACTACGACAGCATGGACGGGAACATGAAAGAGGTGCTTAGCCGCGAGTGGAAGGCCGGCCCCGCCGCGAAATCGATCCTTGAAGACACGAAGCACATACGGGAGGAGATTGTGCCCGCCTTCGAGAAAGACATCGGGGAGCTCCGCGTGAAGTCTTGAGGCGCAAGGCGTGCCGGTGAAATAACCGCCCCGCACGGACACAGGGCACAGCGGTAATGGTAACCGCTGCATGGGGCACGGAATGCACACGCCCTGGCGATTCCGTGAAGGAAATCAGCACACCCATCAAAGTTTCGGGAGAGAGCCGGAGGCGCCGTGTAGCCCCGGAACAAGAGTGCACCGCCACCGCTTTGCTATCTGTTCTGCTTCTTCAGTCCATAGGATTCGCACCAAGGCCCGCTCCAGCGGAGGCCGCGCATCGGGACTCTGCAGAACATCCGTAAAGCTGCGGGTTTTACGGAGATCCCGAGTGGAGAGAGTATCGAGATATGCAGGAAAGAGCAGACCGGACACCCTACTGGATGCAGGGCAATTTTGCACCCGTCAAGGAGGAGGTCACGGCGATTGACCTGCCCGTCGAGGGCGCCATCCCCCCTGAACTTTGCGGCCTCTATGTCCGCAACGGCGCCAATCCGGTGCGCGGCCATTCCAGCCATTGGTTTTTGGGCGACGGCATGGTTCATGGCGTATCGCTGAAAAACGGCAAGGCCGAGTGGTATCGCAACCGCTGGATTCGCACGCCCCCCTACGAAGGACAGCCGCGCACCCCGCTCTCGCCGTTCGACCTCCGCTACAGCCGCGCCAACACGCATGTAATCGGCTATGCAAACCGCATCATGGCGCTTTATGAGACCGCGTTTCCGATCGAGCTGACCCGCGAGCTTGAGACCGCCGGCTTCAACGATTTCGGCGGCCAGCTGAAAACACCGTTCACGGCGCACCCTAAGATATGCTCGCTCACCGGCGAGATGCATTTCTTCGGTTACAGGGCGCTGCCTCCCTTCCTCACCTATCATGTCGCGGACGCATCCGGGGCGCTGTTGCGCAGCATGGAGATTCCAGTCAAGGCTGCCACGATGGTGCACGATTTTGCGCTCACTTCGGGGCATGTGATCTTCATGGACCTGCCGGTGGTGTTCGACCTCGGCTCGGCAATGGCCGGGGTGTCCATTCCTTTCTGCTGGAGCGAGAGCTATGGCGCTCGCCTCGGCATCTTGCCGCGCGGGGCGGGCATCGACCGGCTTCGGTGGGTGAACGTTGATTCGTGCTATGTCTACCACGTCGCGAACGCCTTCGAGAGGCCGGATGGAACGATCGTTTTCGATGTCGCAAAGTACAACGAGCATTTCCGGGGCGGGCCGTCCTTGGATTCGTATTCATTCGACAAAGCCGTTCTGACTCGATGGACAATCGCTCCAGGGGCGTCGAAAGCCCATGAGCAGCAACTCGACGACCGCACCATCGAGTTTCCAAAGATCGACGATTGCCGGACGGGACAGTCCCACGACACCGTTTATGCGCTTGCCACGCACGGCACACTCGCCACCGGCGTTTTCACGGAGCTTCTCAAATACGACCTCAAAAGCGGGCGCGTGGAATCGCAAGACTTCGACGGGATCGGCATACCGAGCGAGTTTACCATGGTGTCAGCCGGACCCGATGCAGCTGACGACGAGGGCTGGCTTCTCGGCTTCGTCTATGATCGAACCCGCGATGCGAGCGATCTAATCATCTTCGATGCGCAATCAATTACCGGCCACCCGGTCGCAAAAGTCCGCCTGCCGAAACGCGTTCCGCAGGGTTTTCACGGGAGCTGGATTGCCGACGCGCCCGCGCATAGCACCAACGCCCGCCCTTGAACTCATAGCAGCCGCCCGCCTTTCCTGCGATCAAAACGACGCCGCCGACGCGCTTCGTTTGGCGTAATCCCCCGCCGGTTTCGGCGGGAGGTGCGGCTATCATTGCGGCTTAATGCTAAATCCGCTATGGAGAACGTGCGTGTATCGTGTTCGTCCATCTACAATCGGGACGCGAATCGGGCCATGAGTTCCAGAGCGGAGTGCTATCCAAGCGCAAAGGCTTGACTATGAGGATCGGATCGGCGGCTGCCATAGCTGTTCTTATCGCGGCTTTCCCGCATGCGGGGAAGGCTGCGGATCAATGCGACGCGCGTGTCTTCGGGGTGCAGATCGATCAAACAGCCCAGGCTCTACGAACGCTCAATAAAGAAAGCGAAAGGCGCTTCCAGGAGCGGCTCATAGTCATAGCAAGGACGCAGGGCTGGACCGAGGCGCAGAAGGCCGATAAAGCCGCGGCCGCGATGGACGACAGCAAGCTCGAAACGTTCAATGCTGAAATCGAACAGCTTGTGGGCCAGCTCGACACGCTCAATGTCACGCCCAAGAATGATATTTCATGCGCGCGCCTGAACGAGCTCAAGGCGGTGAACGACAGGCTTATCTCTGTCATGAGGCAGAAGGCCGGCTTCATTCTCGCGCAGCTCGAGAGCGAAGCCACGCGGCCGCCGATCTCGCCCTATTCGCCGACAGCACCCGTCGGCAAGTCGGGCCAATTGCCGCAAATGGCGTCGGCCACTCCGGAGGAAACGCCTCCTCCGAATGTTCCGTGGTCGGCGAATGTGGCCAAGGCTCTTCGTCCTCCCGCGAATGCTCAGCCGCCGAAGACCCCGACGGCAGAAGCGCCGACCCCGCCTTCCAATGCTCAGCAAACGAAGACGGCAACGGCGGAAGCGCCGCTTTCGCTTCGTCCCACCCCATCGCAGCAGGACGGCCGGGCCGCCTCTTTGAAGCCACCGGCGAGCGATGCGCTTCCTCCTGCGACATCGTCTCCAACCGGTTACACACCGCAGGAAATCCGCAACGCCAGCGAGGGCGTGTTCGGCAAGCTGACCTCCGAATTCGCGGTGGTCATGAACCATGCCTTTGACACCTTCGGGCAGCCGAATGCTTATATCGTCGGCGATGAAGGTGGCGGCGCTTTCCTTGCGGGCCTGAGATATGGCCAGGGCACGCTCTATTCCCGCGTCAATGGTGTCCAGCCAAGCCCGGTAGATATCTACTGGCAAGGCCCCTCTTTCGGCGCTGATATAGGTGCGACGGGATCGCGGGCTCTGTTTCTCGTTTACAACCTCGACGACGTCGCGGGCTTGTACAGGCGCTTTCCGGGCCTGGACGGCTCCGCTTATGTCGCGGGCGGCTTTGGGCTGACCGTCTACCGGGGCGGGAATATGCTCATTGTGCCAATCCGAACAGGGCTGGGTCTTCGAATTGGAGCGAGCGTCGCCTATCTGAAGTTCACCGACCACGCGAGCTTGAACCCGTTCTGATCCCGGTTTAATCCTGGGCGAGTCAAGCCCCAGGATCCAAGCCCGCTTCATGCTTGTAAAGTCTCAAGGAGCCGTGCCCCCAACGGCTCAATTCCCGCTTTCGTTCTTCGAGTTCGTGTCGCTGATCGCGCTTCTCATGGCGCTGACGGCGCTCTCCATCGACGTAATGCTCCCGGCGCTGCCGCAGATCGGCACCGAGCTGGGTGCGAGTGACGAGAACGACAGGCAACTCGTCATCAGCGTCTACTTCATAGGCTTCGCGGCGGGGCAACTTCTGTTCGGCCCGCTTTCGGACCGCTACGGGCGAAGGCAACCGCTCCTTGCGGGCCTCGTTCTCTACATCGCAGGGACAATCATTGCGCTGACCTCCGGCTCGTTCGCAGGCCTTCTAGCCGCGCGCATTTTCCAAGGCTTCGGCGCTTCGTCTCCACGCGTCATTGCCCTTGCCATCGTGCGTGACCGCTTCGGTGGACGGGAAATGGCGCGCGTCATGTCGTTCGTGATGATGGTCTTCATCGTGGTGCCAATCCTGGCCCCCGGCGTCGGCGAGATCATCCTCCAACTCTCGGGCTGGCGCATCATCTTCTATTTCCTGCTCTTCGTCGCGATCAGCTCCATGATCTGGGCGTGGCTCCGGCTGCCCGAAACGCGCCATGAGGAAGACCGCCTGCCCTTCTCCGTCGCTTCGATCTGGCAGGCTACCAAGCTTGTGGTGACGACCCGTCAAACAGCGGGCTATACGATCGGTATGGGGTTCGTGTTCGGGCTTCTTCTGAGCTACATCGTCAGCGCAGAGCAAATTTTTGTCGACGTATATGGCTTGGGCGGCCGCTTCCCCGTGGCCTTCGGCGCCATCTCCTGCTTCCTCGTTGCTGCTTCCGGCCTCAACGCTTTGTTTGTGCGAAAGATCGGAATGCGCGGCGTTTCGCATCGTGCCATTTTCGCCGGGCTTGCAGTTTGCGGGGTGATGGCATTGGCGGGCTTTCCGGAAAAGCCGCCGCTCGTCCTGTTCGGCCTGTATATGGGGATCGTCTTCTTTTGCTTCGGCGTCATCATGCCGAACTTCAGCGCATTATCCATGGAGCCGATGAGCCATATCGCAGGGACCGCATCTTCGCTCGCAGGATTCTATTCGACGGTAGCGGGCGCGGGCTTCGGCACCGCAATCGGGCGGGCCTTCGATGGCTCAGTGAGGCCGCTCTGCATCGGCATCACGCTGCTTTTCATTGCGACGCTCGTGACGGTTCTGATCACGGAAAGGTTCAAGCTGATCCAGCACAAGGCGGCGCCGGATGTTCAGTTGCCGCAGACGGAATGAGCCTGGGCGAACTCCGCCAAAATCCCCCTCCGCTCCCGCTGATACTTTTCAAGTTGGATAAGCACACGACAGACAGGTTCAAACAAGCCCGTTTGCGTAATGAAAGTTGGGCCTCAAGAGGCCCATGCTTAAAGGCGTCCCCTCGCTTCGGCGCCCACCTCAGAAAGAGGCCTTATGCAGTACGTAAGAACTTGGGAGTTGATGAGTTCAATGCACGAACGGGGCGGCTTGCGGGGGCGCTTGCGTCAGGGCGTTCTGTCCGCATTGGCTCTTGCTTCGCAACCCAAGCCTGAGCCATCGCTGCGCGTCCTCTATTGTCATTACGTCTTCGACGATCAGGTTTCAGCATTCGAAAGCAAGATCAAATACTTGTCCAGTATAGGAACATTTCTATCGGCCGATGAGGTCCTGGATGTGCTTGATGGTCGAAAAGCGTTCGACGGGCGTTATTTTCAAATAGCCTTTGACGATGGCTTTCGCAATGTCATCACCAATGCTTGGCCTGTACTACGTGAGTACAATATTCCAGCCACATTCTTTGTACCGACTTCCATCATTTCCGCTGCCCAGCGCGTCGTGAGAGATTTCTGCATGAATGTGACTCATCACCCCGACGCTATTGAAATGGCAACCTGGGATGACCTGGCGATGGCGCAAGGACAGGGGCTTACAATTGCCTCCCACACGCGCACTCATACGCGTTTTTCCGCAATTTCGTGTTCAGCAGCAAAACTCGAAGACGAGCTATACGGCTCGAAAGCGGACCTTGAAGAAAAGCTCGGCAGGCCGTGCCACTATATTTCCTGGCCATACGGCACGATGACCGATGCGGATACAGCCTCGCTCAGTTTCGTAAAGCGCGCTGGATATCGAGCCTGCTTCGGCGCTTATCGCGGCCACATTCAGCCGCGCAAGACCGACCCCTTCTCCATTCCTCGCCATCACTTCGAACCGCAATGGCCGATTGGCCATTTCAAATATTTCGCGCATGGCGGCATGGAAAGGCATGCACCGTGATCCGCATCCTTGTTCTCACATCGGACCCCTACAGCACCGCGTCGCTTTGCCTTCCAGCGCTAGCGGAAAGCAACAAGATCGACATCGCTTGTGTAGTCTTCGCAGAGCCTGGAACTCGCAGGCGCAACGCGAAATTTTTTAAGCGCAGACTGAAGAAGATATCGAAGATCGGCATGCTGGGTGCACTGAACGGCATTCGGATTCGCCCGTGGTTTGAATTCCCGCGCGGCGAACATCTGGAGGCGATATGCGAGAGGTTGTGCATTCCTCTTTATCGGACGGGCGCTCTTAACAACAAACGGACTGCGGAGCTCTTCAGATCCGCCGGCGCCGACCTCGGTCTTTCGCTGGCAAACAGCTTCATCTCAAAGAGGATTTTCTCCATACCCCGGTTCGGCATGATCAACGTTCACGGTGAGCGGCTGCCGGACTATCAGAACGCGCAAAGCATCATCTGGCCGATCTACAATATGGAGCGCACAACGGGGTTCACGGTCCACCAGATCGATGAGAAAATCGATACCGGATCGATCCTTTATCAGGAAAACTATGACATCCAGTTCAGGACAACGCTTAAGGACACGGTAGAACAATCCATTCAGGAAACTGCTCGACGGATGCCAAGAGCCGTCCGCTACGTTTGCGAAAACTATGAGCGCCTGCGTGCGAGTGCGAGGCCTCAAACGGACGGCCGAAGCTATACGACGCCAAGCGTCTGGCAGTTTCTCAGAATGACCAGGAATAATCAGGCGATGTATGCGTCTTCGCGGTTGCGCCTTGCGGAACAGAGCTGATTTGAATGCTTGCCTTGGCCACGCGTTGCCGCTACGCGTCTTACGCGGGCGTGGGATCCTTGGTTTTCCTCAGAATGCAAATTTCTGAATTGTAAGGCCGCCCCTGATCGTTTATACGTCGCCGCGTAGCAGCATCCGCCAGCGAAGGTTCGCCCGCGGGTGTGTTTGGTGTTGGACGGATGGAATGAAGATCAAGACGGCGGTCGATGCTGACATTGGCGGTGGGAAGCCCCAGATCAGGATCGTCTAGCGGGTCATCGTCGATGTCCCGTTTGCTCTTCCCCAACCCGTTCAGTACCGGAAATTGAAAGTTTGCACATGTTCGACTCCCTGTCCGACCGCCTTTCCGGCATTTTC
Organism: uncultured Alphaproteobacteria bacterium; assembly: GCA_963829495.1. Taxonomy (GTDB): domain Bacteria; phylum Pseudomonadota; class Alphaproteobacteria; order Rhizobiales; family Rhodomicrobiaceae; genus Rhodomicrobium. The sequence goes on along the minus strand of CAWHIT010000007.1, from coordinate 81,987 downwards.
GATAAGCTGACCCGTCGCGGCGCTCTGACCGACAGCGACGTGGCCGAGGCCATGCGCGAGGTGCGCCGCGCGCTTATCGAGGCCGACGTGGCTCTCGACGTGGTCAAATCCTTTACGGACCGCGTGCGCGAAAAAGCAGTGGGCCAGGAAGTCGTGCGTTCTGTCACGCCGGGCCAGATGGTCGTGAAGATCGTGCACGACGAGCTTGTCCGAACGCTTGGAGCCGAGGCCGAGCCCATTGACTTGTTCGCCCCGGCGCCCGTTCCGATCATGATGGTCGGGTTGCAGGGCTCCGGTAAGACCACGACCTCGGCAAAAATTGCAAAACGCCTGAGTGAGCGCGACAAGAAGAAAGTGCTGATGGCGTCGCTCGACACGCGCCGTCCCGCCGCCCAGGAACAGCTCAAGATCCTCGGCGAGCAGGTCAGCGTCGACACGCTGCCCATCATCAAGGGTCAGACGCCGCAGCAAATCGCGTCGCGGGCAATGCAGGCGGCGCGGCTCGGCGGCTATGATGTGGTCATCCTCGATACCGCGGGCCGCCTGCACATCGACGACGAGCTGATGCGCGAGACCGAAGAGGTGCGCGACATCGCGAAGCCGCATGAAACGCTGCTCGTCGCCGACAGCCTCACCGGCCAGGACGCCGTGAACCTCGCGCGCACCTTCAATGAGCGCATCGGCATCAGCGGCATCGTGCTCACCCGCATCGACGGCGATGGCCGTGGCGGCGCGGCGCTTTCCATGCGCGCGGTCACCGGCAAGCCGATCAAGCTGCTCGGAACAGGTGAGAAGCTCGACGGCCTCGAAGACTTCTACCCGGAGCGCGTCGCAAGCCGTATTCTTGGCATGGGCGACGTGGTCAGCCTTGTCGAAAGGGCCGCCGAAACCATCGACCAGGAAAAAGCCCAGGCGATGGCAAAGAGGCTGGCCAAGGGCCAGTTCGACCTGGAGGATTCTGGCGGATCAGCTCAAGCAGATGCAGAAGATCGGTGGCATGTCGAGCGTGCTCGGCTTTCTTCCTGGCATCGGCAAGATCAAGAAGCAGATCGACGCGGCGAACCTAGACGACAAGGTTTTCAAGCGTCAGGCCGCGATCATCTCGTCCATGACGCCGAAAGAGCGCCGCAACCCGAAGGTCCTGCAGGCAAGCCGCAAGCGGCGCATCGCGGCTGGCTCCGGCGCGAGTGTGCAAGAGGTGAACCAGCTTTTGAAAATGCATCGCCAGATGGCCGACATGATGAAGGTCGTCGGCAAGGGCAAGGGCGGGCTGGCAAAGCTGTTCGGCTTGAACAAGATGCCCGAGCCTACGCCGGAGATGCTAGAGGCAGTCAAGAAGGGCCAGCTTCCGCCAGGGATGAAGCTGCCGGGCGCGCTCGGCGGTGGCTCCTTACCGGGGCTTCCGGGTTTGCCAGGGCAGCCGCGCTTTGGCGGCGGCCTCCCGGGGCTTCCGGGGAAGAAGAAATAGGTTCGAGCAATGCCTGGATTACCGCGCAGCAGCGATTACGGAACGGTCTCAGCAAGTCTCGTCGTCAAGGACGCAAAAGCGGCCATCGAGTTCTACAAGGCAGTCTTCGGGGCGGAACATCTCTACAGCCTCACGATGCCGGGTGGCGGCACAGCGCATGGCGAGTTCAAGATCGGCAACACGATCGTCATGATCGCAGACGAGAATCCGCAGTGGGGCAACAAGAGCCCGCAGACCCTGGGTGGGTCGCCGGTGACGCTCAACGTCATGGTTGACGATCCAGATGCCACAATGGCGAAGGCAGAGAAGGCTGGCGGAAAGGTGTTAATCCCGGTCGCTGACCAGTTCTACGGCTATCGCTCCGGCCGCTTGCAGGATCCCTCCGGACACCTCTGGATCGTCTCGAAAGTCATCGAAGAACTCAGCCCCGAAGAAATGCAACGGCGCATGGATGAAATGACAAGATCGGCGAACCCATCCTGATCGCAAAATATCGCTTTTTAGAACGACACGTACACAGAGCAAAGGAACGCAATCGATGCCACTGAAAATCAGGCTCTCGCGGGGCGGAGCAAAAAAGCGCCCCTTCTATCGCATCGTGGTCGCCGAAGCCACCGCACCCCGCGACGGGCGCTTCATCGAAAAGGTCGGCACCTACAATCCGCTTCTGCCGAAGGATCATGCGGACCGCATTACACTCGTGGAAGACCGCGTGAAGCATTGGCTCTCCGTCGGCGCGCAGCCCACGGATCGCGTGCTCCGTTTCCTCGATGCGCGCGGCCTCGCGAAGCGCCCAGAACGGAACAACCCGAAGAAGGCAGAGCCCGGCACCAAGGCAAAGGAACGCGCCGAGGAGAAGCTTAAGAAGGCCGAGGGCGCCGAGGCTGCATAAAGGCAAGCCTCACGATGAGCGAAACCTCGCCCGCATCGCCGGAGAAAAATGAACTCGTGCTCCTTGGGCGCATCACCGGCGTTCATGGTCTCAAGGGCGAGGTGAAGATCGCTGCGTATACGGGCGAACCCGAGGACATCGCGGCTTATGGTCCGCTCGCGACTGCGGAGGGGCGATATTTTCACATATCTGCCATTCGCAGTGTGAAGGGCGGCACCGTTATTGCCGTGCTGCGCGGCGTCAGCAATCGCGATGAGGCCGAAAAACTAAAAGGGACAGAGCTTTACGTATCACGCGCCGCGCTGCCCCCGCCCGAAGAGGAAGACGAGTATTACCATTCCGATCTTATTGGGCTAAATGCCGTCTCCCCAGATGGCGAGACAATCGGTAAGATAATTGCCGTGCATAATTTCGGGGCGGGCGATCTTTTGGAGGTTCGGTTCGAAGACGAGCGGCAAGCCCAACTTATTCCGTTCGAAAGCACGCATGTCCCTCGGGTCGACCTCACCGCGCGTGAGGTTGTTGTCCTGAGGCCGGTCTACAAAGGCGAACCCGCGGAAGATTGATGGCGCTTGTCGGGCTGATTTCGGACACTCACGGCTTGCTAAGGCGCGAGGTGGCAGCCGCTCTTGCCGGTGTCGATCACATTCTTCACGCAGGCGATGTCGGCAAGCCGGAAGTCCTGGACGAACTTCGCGCCATCGCGCCGGTCACGGCCGTGCGCGGAAACGTCGACACGGCGGAGTGGGCGGAGAGCCTGCCGCTCGATAAGGTCGTCTTCATTGAGGGCTTCAACATATACATTATTCATAGCCTGCGCGAAATGGCGATCAATCCCCCTATGGCCGGGATGGCCGCGGTTGTCTACGGCCATTCGCATAAGCCGCTCATTGATACCATTGACGGGGTGCTTTACGCCAATCCCGGCAGCGCCGGACCGAGCCGCTTTTCGCTGCCCGTCTCGATTGGGTTTATGCGCCTTTCTGGGAATGCCCCGATAGACGCGTGGCTCAAGATCATGGACTGATAGCCATGCCCTGGCAGGCAACAGTGCTCACGCTCTTCCCTGAGATGTTTCCCGGCCCTTTAGGCATAAGCCTGTCCGGCCGCGCTCTCCAGGACGGGCTTTGGCGGCTATCCACCCTCAACATTCGCGATTTCGCTTGCGACAAGCATCGCTCCGTCGACGATACGCCCGCGGGCGGAGGCGCCGGCATGGTGATGCGCGCTGATGTAGCGGCGGCCGCAATTGACGCGACGGTGGCCGATTGCGCTGACATCCCGCGGATCTACCTTTCGCCGCGCGGAGCGCCTCTGAAGCAGGCGCGTGTTCGCGATCTCGCAAACGGAGCGGGGGTCATGCTCTTTTGCGGGCGCTTCGAAGGGTTGGACCAGCGCGTCATCGACGCGCACCAACTCGAGGAAATCTCGATCGGCGACTACGTGCTTTCCGGCGGAGAGATCGCCGCGATGGTTTTGATCGACGCGTGTGTTCGCTTGTTGCCCGGTGTCATTGGCACCGAGGCCTCGCTCAGCGAGGAAAGCTTCGAGAACAATCTTCTCGAATATCCTCACTATACGAGACCGCGAACGTGGGAAGGGCGAGAAATTCCGGATGTGCTCCTGTCAGGGGACCACGCCCGCATCGCCACGTGGCGGCTGGAGCAGGCCGAAGCCCTCACGCGACAGCGGCGTCCCGACTTGCTTGAGAAAAAGGCCGGCGCTAGTGAACCCCGCCTTCCGTGGGAGGAAAACGCGTAGGATGGCCGGATCGCACCATCGAATACAGGCCCGATCGCGGGTCCTTAATGACCTGCGTGTGCCCAAGCTGTCCCGCCTCGCCCGGCAGTCCGCCACGGCATTTGCCGCGCGGAGCGCTGCCGTTGAAGCCCAGAACCCAGATGCGCATGACGGCAATCTCACCGGTTTCGGTCTTTGTGACGTGCGTCTCGGGCTTGTTCAAATAGCACCATCCGCTGAAGGCCTTGCTCTCGGCGCCCATGATGTCGAAATAGTCGCCGATATTGGCTTCGAACGAAGCTGTGGTCGGGCGATGTGTCTTTGGATGCCAGATGTAGATAAAAATAAGGGACCCATCAGGCTGGATTTGAGGAAGTTGAATTTTCTCAAGACCTGGAATATTCACCGAGGAAAACTTGGAAGCGATAATACCGATCTTTTCATGAAACAGATCTGGTGCTTCCGAATGTGCAGGCTTAATCAACAAAGTGAACACGAATACAATGGCAAGAGGAAAACTCCTCATCATAACTCCTCGGCTACCGTAGCCGGCGACGCAAAACCTCTTCCCTCACCTCAAAGTGTAGCCTATTTTCTAAGTTTGTGAAGTTCATTTCTCAATTGCCTTGGCCTGCGCAATTAGGGTAGTGTGCCTTTCCCTGAGACCTAGAGCATTAATCGTTCAAGGTAATCCCACAAGTTTTCGGTATTCAAGTTTCTTTTTTGGTTCGCATTTTTGCCTTTAAATTGTAAAATTGTAAAAATACAACCTGAAGAGTTGCGTAGCGTTGAGTTGGAGGCGTTAGTGATGGTTACGCATGAAGAGGTCGATGAGTTTTTCCGACGCTTGCTTGCAGGCGTATCGACACGGGCGGAGCGCAAGCAGGACTCCCTCGATCAATCCAAGCAACTCCTGACAGCCTTCAGCAAGATCAGCGATCCCCGCTTGCGGCAAGAACTCCTGATCCTCATCGAAATCGTTTCGCAAATGCCTGAACTTTTGCAGAACAAACGCGAGCGATGGGTGCAGACCGCGCTCGCGCAGGTGCATTGAGAGACAGCGCGCGCCCGATGTCACTTGCCTGAGAGCGCTTCCTTGACGGCTGCGCTGGCTTTTGTCATGTCGAGCTGTCCGGCGTATTTCGATTTTAGGGCGGCCATAACCTTCCCCATGTCCTTCACGCTGCTCGCGCCAAGCGAGGCCACGAGCTCGCGGATGACGGCCTTCGTCTCGTCCCCACTCATCTGCTTCGGCAGAAACTGCTCGATGATGGCGATCTCGGCGGCCTCCTTGTCAACAAGGTCCTGCCTTCCGCCCTGCTTATAGAGCTCGATCGACTCCCGGCGAGACTTGATCAAGCTCTGCATGAGATTGAGCACCTCCTCATCACCGATATGCTGATCGCCGCGGGCGCGCGCCACGTCGATATCCTTCTGCTTGATTGCGGCATTTACCATGCGCAGTGTCGTGGTCTTGGCCTCGTCCTTCGCCTTCATGGACTCCTTCAAGACTTGTGAGATCTTCTCGCGGATCATGGCTGCATCCCTTTCCTCTGTCGCCTGATGTAGCCCTTCCAGGGCTCCCCTACAAACCCATAAAGCGAGGGGATAATCGCCTCTCTCATTTGGCGTTGGATAACGAATTGGTGCGAGCTGGATTTGGTAACCTTTTTCAGGAGCTGGGCGATGTTGAAGAGAACCAAAGCCTGGATCGTGGCGGCTGTCGCGGCTGTCATCCTGCCCCAGTGGGCATACGGCAAGGAGAGCACGCCCGGCGGTTGCGAGCCTCTGGCCGGGATTTCGGGTGCAACCCTTTTTGCCGAAAACTGCACATATTGCCATGGCGCCGATGGAAAAGGCGGCGGTCCTTTAGCGGTCGCTAAGAAATTGACGCCGCCGGATTTGACAACCCTCGCTGCACGGACTAAGGGCAAATTCCCGATGAATCATGTTTCTGACGAACTCAGGCATGGAGGAGGCGGCGACGCCGATGGGGATAAAACCATGCCGGTTTGGAGGAAGATCTTTGCGCATGAATGCGGCGAGGCCTATGCGCAGCAAGCCGTTATCGAGCTCGAAAAATTTCTAACAACGCTCCAGGAAAAGTAGACGGCGCCGCCGGGGCCGCAGAGAAATAGTTTGGGGACACAATAGCTGCGCGGGTAAGCCCATTATGTTGGCGCCCGGCGTTTTTCCCCGACGACGCGCTAAGTATCGGGCTCAGCCGCAGCTTCGCTTTGCGAAAACGCAAATAAACGCACGAAATTTGTGTGGTGTCGCTGCCCCGGGAAAGCGGCGCTAGGTTTGGGTCACAGCCGGACGCCTTCGCCCCCCGAAATCTTCCCCGATAGGGTCCATGTTGGCGATTTCGGCGAGGACGTCGATATCCGGCACGACTATCTCGCGGGTCGTACGAAGCTCGATGACGCCCTTCCGTTTGAGACCGCTGATTTTGCGGCTCACGGTTTCTAGGGTAAGCCCGAGATAGTCGGCAAGCTCGGAGCGCGTAAGCGGCAGCTCAAACTCGGCGGAATTATCGCCGGTAGGCTGGCCGCCGGCATTTCGCGACCGTTTCGCGATGATCAAGAGGAGGCTCGCGACACGCTCGTACGAGGATTTCCGCCCAAGCATCAGCGTCCAATCGCGGCTGATGTCGAGCTCGCGAACGGTGAATTCGAAAAGCCAGCGCTCAAGTTCCGGGAACTCGTCCAGAAGCCGGTTGAAGGACGAGCGCGGGAAGGTGCACATGTCAACTTCGGTCGCGGCGGCGGCCGAAAAGCGGTGCTGCTCGGCGAAAGTGTGGCCCAGGAATTCGGGCGCATAGACAAGCCCGACGATGTGGCGCTCGCCCTCCGCGGTTGTCTTGATGAGTTTGACGACGCCGGAAACGATCGCGGCGAACGAGATGGCCTCATCGCCGTCTCTGAAGATGTAGTGATTGGCCGGCACCGTGCGCCGGCGCGCGATTGAGCTCAGCCTCTCAAGCTGCTCCCCAGACAGAGCGGCGCAGATGCCGCGGTGCCGGATGAAGCAGGCCTCGCACCTCCCGGGATTGAAGTGCGGGCGATCAGCGTTATGGCTCGGCATGTTTTTCAAAGAGGCCCCGAAAGCATTATGTGCGTTTCCCCAAACGTAACTTTTGCAGGCGCACATGTCCAACACCTTTGAGCTAGATCAAATCAACGGTGCTTGAACTGAGCCGCGCGCTTCCCCGCAAAGGCCGCCATTCCCTCCTTCTGATCTTCGGTAGCAAACAGAGATTGGAAGGTGCGCCGTTCGAAAAGAATCCCCTCGGCCAATGTACTCTCGAAGGCCCGATTCAGGGTTTCTTTCGCCATCATCACGGCCGGGAGCGAGTAATTTGCGATCTTCTCCGCCGCCTTCAGAGCCTCGTTCACGACCTCCGCAGCCGGCACCACGCGAGCAATAAGCCCGCACCGTTCAGCCTCCGCTGCGTCCATGTGCCGCCCGGTCAGGCAAAGGTCCATCGCCTTGGATTTCCCGACGGCGCGCGTGAGCCGTTGCGTCCCGCCCGCGGCAGGAATAACTCCAAGCATAATTTCAGGTTGTCCGAATTTGGCAGTTTCGCTTGCGATGATGAAGTCGCACATCATGGCAAGCTCGCAGCCCCCTCCAAGGGCATAGCCGGAAACCGCTGCGATGACGGGTTTGCGGCATCTGCTGATGCGCCCCCAGGGTGCGAAGTAGTCGTGCGCGATAATTTCGGTGAAGGACTTATCCTTCAGCTCCTTGATGTCAGCGCCAGCCGCAAATACCTTCTCCGAGCCTGTCAGAACCATGGCGCCAATGCCGTCATCGTCCTCGCATTGGTCAAGGACCTGATTCAACTCGGAGATGATCTGCGCGTTGAGTGCGTTGAGCGCATGCGGGCGATTGAGCGTGATGAGCCCCACCCTGCCCCGCTTCTCGAAAAGCACCGTCTCAAAGGCCATGGCAATTCCTTTCATAGTTTGGCTTGGCAGCACGGGCAGAAAAATGTAGAGCGGCCCTGCTGCACTTTGCGTTGAATAAGGGCGCCGCAACCGGCGTGGCAAGGCTCGCCTTCGCGTCCGTAAACAGCAAACTTTTCCTGGAAACTGCCGCCTCCGCCATCGGCATGGCGGTAATCGCGGATCGAGGAGCCGCCTGCAAGGAGCGCGTCTTCGAGCACAGCTTTGATGCTCGCACAGAGGCGGTCTAAAGCTGCCCTGCCTCTCTTCCCCTTTGCAAGCAGGCCAGCCTCCGCATCGGGCGGCAAACCGGCCCGGAACAGCGCCTCACAGACATAAATGTTGCCGAGCCCTGCAATCACTCTCTGGTCTAGTAGGAAAGATTTTAGCGGCTGCGTCTTGCCCGAAGCGCGTCTCAAAAGGTAGGCCGGTGAAAGTTCGTTCGATAGCGGCTCGACGCCTAGATCCTTGAACAGCACATGCTCTGCCATCTCCGACGCCGCGAACAGCGTCATATAGCCGAAGCGCCGCACGTCGTTGTAGCGGATGACATCGCCGTTGCTCATGCCGAACACCACATGGTCGTGGCGCGGATCAGCATCGTAGTCGTAATAAAAAGACCCCGGCGTTTGCGCGCCAGCCGCCGCCTTATGCTGGATCGTGAACCGGCCGGTCATGCCGAGATGCATCGCAAGGCCGAGTCCGCTTTCCGTTTCCGCGATGATATATTTGGCTCGACGCGTCAGGCGGGACACGCGCTCTCTCATGAGACGCTTGGCGAAACCCATCTCGAAAGGGAAGCGCAGGTCGGGGCGATGCAGCGTGACCGCCTCGAAGGAAGCGCCTTCCATGGCAGGCGCGAGGCCGCGCCGGATGATCTCGACTTCGGGTAATTCAGGCATGGCCGAAATTTGCGCGATTGAGGCAGCTTTGCAATCGCAAACTTATCTGCCTGCACCGCCTCGTCCCTATGCACGGTTCCCCGGCCCCTTAACGCATGAACTTTTCGTTCTTTCGGTCATGGGCCAATGGCCGACGGTGAACCAAATGCTTCGGCAAGCTGGCTTCCTAAGTCAGCCTGCGATGTCTTAAAAAAGTGTTTGGCTTCGTTTTGTAAAAATGCCTCATCTAAGCATATAAGTATATTTTTGCACACCCGCTTTAGCCTTGAGATGTAGCTTTCAAGCGTTATGGGTCGGGAGAAGACTCGCGCGCGGTTTCCGGGCACAACCGCTGGACCCTCGACAGCGGAATTTCCGGGACTGAAGCTTTACGGCGCCCATACGATAACCAGGGCGACGGTGAGTTTTGACCCACACCCCCATCTTTGCACATGCAACATCGCTTCGGCTGCGAAGGAAAACGACGCACTTGTAAAACGGTTGTGCCCCATCTTGCGAGCGTGTGGGCCCCTACGGGCGCGAATTGTGCGGGTGGATGAGCGTCTAGGCGTTGGGGCCCCGCGGATTGCATCGGAGGTATTGCGGAGGTGACGTGGAAGAGGTCCGCACTTCGCCTGACAGAGTGCATCACGTGCGCATTGACAAGAAAGCCGCTGGCTTTTCCAGCAGCTTCCGAAGACCAGTTGATACACGCTACTTAAGCGGCTCGTATGCCTCGGTCACCTTGTAAGAGCCTTGGAGAAGAAGACCGTAACGATCCGTGTAGATTTTCTCGGGAAAGGCTGTAGACGTTACCCCAGGTCCACCGCAGCCCGTGCAGGTGAAGTTTCCATCACTCCAAATGGCCCAGTAACGGCCGCCAACGCCAAGACTGAACCAATTCGAGAAGTCGTAAGACAGGATTGCTTCGAGCTGAACGCCCTGCCCATTATCCGCTTTCTGATCGAAATACGTTGTGGTGGTCCGCAGCAAATGGTTGTCGCGCCCTGAAAACGAAGCGTACGGCAGCCACGCGGCATCGGTGGTGAGCCTGAAGCCGTAGCCTAGGCTGTAATCCGCGGAAGCACCGATGCGCAGCGCGTTCCAATCCCCACTCTGCGTTCCAACAAGGGTGTTATCGCCCGGCGCCAGACAGGGGAAGTAGGCAGAGGCGATCTGCACGCAACCCGTCGTGTCGGTTTTTTGCGTGTAATAGCTGTAGCCGATGAAGGAGCCAACCTTATACCCTGGCCCGCGGAGGAAGTCGTACCCGATGTCAGCCTGGGCATAGCCAAGCTGCCCGTTTCCTTCATTTGAAACGGTGTTCGTATAAGAGATGGGACCGGACATACCCCAATCTTCATCGTGCATAGTGCCGCTGTCAATCGCGCCAAGCCCTGCGACGCCCTTGACGAAAATATTGTACGGCGAGTTGATGCGGGCAAAAATTTCGCCAGAATTGCCGGTGAGATCGCCGTATGTTAGACGAGATTCGTTAATCTTGCCAGGAATTTGGTTGTCCCACTGGAATTTGCCCGTGCTGTACCAATAGCGGGCGCCGACTTCATAGTCCCAGCCGGGCTGAACATGTCCGTCTTTGAGAGAAGCCGCTGCTCCGCCGAAATCCAATAGAGAGGAAAGCCCTCCAGCCCAATCTGATCCCGCCGCTCCGAAGTGATAGTTCACACCAACCTTGAACACGTGCATCTGGTCGTTGACGCTTGTCGTACCGCCAGCCGGAATAGCCAACGGCGGCAAATACATACTGCGCGGGAACGTAGTGTTCGCATCGCCGAAATCGAGATAGTTATACTCTGCTTTCACGGACCAGAGTGGAGTAAGCGCGTGTTCGACGCCGCCGCCAACCATCCAGCCCCATTGCGTATAGCTTGTCGTGTTCCTTAGATTTGGTTGGAAACCAAAATATTGATTGTTGTTGGAAATTGTGACCTCATTGGCGGCCCAGGCGCCGCCCACTTTGGCAAAAAGTAGGGAGCGTCCCTCCGGCCCGAAAGTGAATCCCACTCGACCCGCTATCGTTCCCAATGCGTTCGTTTTGACACGGCAATCTGCCGAAACATAATTACCGGAGTAAGCAAGGCAGGTATTGTTGCCATCAAGCTCGGCCCAATCAGCGTCGGCCTCTAAGCCAAGCACCCATCCTTGCGTTTGAAAATTGTAGCCGATCTGGGCGCCCAGAAGGGATCCGGGAGAGGTGATGTTGTCGCCATAGAGGGACGATCCAAAAGGATCGGCTGCCGTTGCCGTTCCCACTGCCCCGCCCGAGTTGGTGCCACCGTAAAAGCCGCTCCAATTGTAAGCTGCGTAAACTGGGCCATCCTTAAGTCCACCGCCGCCATTGAGGTCGGCACCCTGCGCCGCCGTCATCAGCGCGAGACTGCTTACGATGCCAAAGGTCATCCTACTTATCATCTGTCCGCTCATTGGTCTCTCAAGGAATTTCCAACGCAATACCTCGAATCACAATTTTAACGGGTCATAGGCAACGCAGCAATCTAGGATTGCATGCTTTAAGAAGGCCGGTCGATACGAGCATGCTTCAATAATCAACGGTCGTGCGAGTGCAGTCCGCTTCCCCGGGTCGATTTTTCCGGCGCGAGCCCTACGACAGGCTGCGGCGCGCGTCTTGCTGAACGCCAAGGCCATGCAGATCGACGAGATGCTCGTGAACTGCACCTCCGGAATGGCGGTGAACGATGGCGACGATCAAGCATTAAGCCCCAAGCTGCTTGGTCCGGGAAATTCCGCTGCCGAGGGTACGGCAGTTGTGTGCCCTGAAACCGCGCCCGAGTCTGCAATTGACCCACTGTACGTACGCGGTTCGCCCGCGGGGATCGCAAAACACAGAGGCATTCGTTGACGAAAGCAGACCGTTTGCTGAGCCGCAGCACAAGCAACCCCATTCAATTGGCTCGGGTCGAATGGGGCTCGATTAACGCGTGCAGCTGCGGCACTCCCACCGCCTCAGCTTACGAAAGCGGCAGGACCTTCCGCCCGTAAACCGTATTTGCCAATGTCGCCGTAGCGATATACCAGGCGAGCAGGCCCACGACAAAGATTTCCCAGCCTGCGAGCGGCGCCGGCACGAACCCGAGCGTCACGCCGTCGAGCAGCAGGAACGCCACCAGCAGCAGCCAGAACAGGACCGCCAAGTACTTACCCACCCCCTGAACCGCGATGCAAAAGGCAAGCGTGAACAGCGTCCACACGAAGAAGAAGCCAAACTGCTCGTTAGCACCCGCCTTGAGGCCGGAGTTCGGCTGCACATACAGCAACGCGAACAGCGACCACCAAAAGGCGCCGTAGCTCATGAAGGCGGAGCCGCCGAAGATGCTTCCTTTCCGAAGGTCCACCACTCCCGCAACGAATTGCGCCGTGCCCCCGAAGGCGATCGCCAACGCGAGCGTCGGCCCGGCGTTCCAATAGCCCACATTATGCAGGCCTGTCGCCATTGTGGTCGTGCCGAACCCCATCAGCCCGACAACAGCCGGATTGGCCCACCATTCCTTGTACATGCCCGCCTCTGTGACTTCTGGCATTTTTGTTTCATCCCTTAATTTGCGATGGCTTTTAAAAGCTGCGGCTTCCAGTTTTTCGAAGCGATGAGCTTCGGCGACCTGGGCGGCAAAACAGGAACAAGCCGAAGCGCCGCTTGTTGCGCCTTCCGTCTAAAGGAGGAGCTTACATGACCGAGGCCATCGGGCATTGCGTATGGGCGATCGCGGAAGGCTACATTCCCCCGTCGAGCACCGGGACAGCCCGGCAGCTTGTCAGCCACGAAACTGTTTGCATCCTGAACACGGGAGACAGCGACGCCGACGTCGAAATCACCGTTTACTTCGCAGGCCGCGATCCGGCAGGTCCGTATCGGCTGAAAGTGCCTGCGAGGCGCACGCGTCATGTCCGCTTCAACGATCTCAAAGAGCCCGAGCCGATCCCCGAAGACACTGACTATTCGAGCGTGATCGTCTCGAATGTGCCGGTGGTCGTCCAGCACACGCGCCTCGATACGCGCCAGCCCGCGCTCGCGCTCCTGAGCACCATTGCCTATCCCGTGCGTTAGAGTGTTGAGGCAGGTCCGTTGTCGCAATGGCTTTACGCTGGCTTGGAGGAAGCTGGCTTTGCAGTTGAGCTTCTGGAGACGCGGCACGTGCGCGATGCCTTCAAGGCTATGGCCGTGAAGACAGATCGAAAAGATGCGCGCGGGATCGCCCAGCTTTTGCGTCTTGGCTGGTTCAAGCCGGTCCATTGCAAATCGGCGGCGGCGCAGGAGGTTCGAGCGTTGCTGACAGCCAGGAAGCTCGTTCAATCGAAGCTTTACGATGTCGAGATGAGCCTTCGGGGTATTTTGCGCAGGTTCGGTCTGAAGATAGGCCCGGCGACACCGAACCGCTTCGCCGGACGCGTTGGGGAGCTGACGCAGGATCATCCTGCTCTGAAGGCAATTGCGAAGGCCCTGATCGCCGTTCATGAAGTGCTGCTGCGCGAACTTTGCGTCTTCGAGAAGCAAGTCCGCATGCTGGCCAGGTCCGATCAGCGGGTCCGGCTGTTGATGACGAGCGCCAGGCGTTGGCGCGATCGTTGCGTTGACTTATGTCTCGGCGGTCGACGATCCGGGCCGGTTTTCATCGTCCAAACGGGTCGGCGCTCATTTCGGTCTCACGCCAAAGAAGTATCAATCCGGGGAGACCGATATCACGGGGCGCATCTCAAAGACCGGCGATAGCGGCGTTCGCGCGGTCCTTTTCGAGGCGGCTCATATCATTTTGACGCGGCCGCTCAAGGCCGGGGCTCTGAAAAGCTGGGCCCTGAAGCTTTCGAAGCGGGCCGGGATGAAGAAGGCCAAGGTTGCCCTTGCCCGCAAGCTCGCGGTGATCTTGCACCGGATGTGGCGGGATGAGACCGCGTTCGATGCCGCCAAGGCGAGCGCGGCATGAGAGCATAAAGAGTTTTCGGGCGGCTTTAGACACCAGCCTTCCCGAAAGCGAAGTCCCAATGCCGGGACGGTGGATGAGGCTAAGCCGGGACGCACTCCGCGACCATGATCACGCGTAGCTAGATTGGCTGGCCTCGTCTCCTCAGATCCTATCAGGTGGCAGCCCTGCGCTGACCACGGACAGAAGAGTGAGCCGGCAGAGGGATGACGCAAGCGGTTGACAAGGGTCCGTTACAGAAGAGTGCATCCGGAAAAGTGCGAAGCGGTTTTCCGATAAAACGCACGACAAACAAAAACTTAGAGCCCGCTTTTGGATTCCATCAAAAGCGGATAAGCTCTAGGGGGCGCGTCTACTCCCGGTGCGAGAAGTCCTCGAGAACCTCGCTCAGCGCTTCGCTCTTCACATAGGAAGGGCCGGTGAACGGATAGTTGATCTCCACAATCGCAAAGACAGACGTGAAGGTCAGGAGCGATAGGAAGCCGGTCATGAGGATTTGCGCACGCAGGTTTCGCGTCCCGAAGAAGAATGCAAACGCGACAGTCAGGATCGCTGCGCCAAAAACAACGATCCAAACGACAGTCGGAACGACGCCTATGGCAAGATGGAGGCGCGTTCGCCGGTCGTGAGTTATTTCGTCGAGTTGCTTGAACATCTCAAGCAGGAGAGCTGTCTCTTTTGTGTCGCCCTCGGTCAAGCGCATGACCGTCCCATAGAGCGCGCTCAGTGCCTCCGTGACTTCGCGGCTCTTCCCCCCGGCTGCCATTGCAGGCCAGTCTTTTTCGGTGGCGAGCTTGAGGTAATTGTTCAGGGCTTCCCGTGTCGCTTTCATTTTTGGATCAGGGCCAGCCGCAAGCCGGTATAGGGTGGCAGAGGCTCCTGCCTCTTGCGCCACAGCGTCTTGCGCTGACGCAAATTTCTCCCACACCACGATCACGGCGAAGGCGACGATAACGGCAAAAATTACGCCAACGGTTGCGAATTTGAATCCCGCGATCTCGTTATTGGTCGTCAACTGCTCCAGCTCGACCGATTTGCGTACAATAATTTGCCCGCAAATGGCGGCAAGCGTTGGGAGAACCACCACGAGAAGCAACGCCTGCCAAAGCGGCAGTCCGGCTAAGAACAGCATCCAGCTGTGTTTCCTTCTTGAGATCAGCCCAAAGGCGCAACATTAAGCCTTTCTATTTGATGAGGCTCTTCAAGAAGATGTGCTTAGAAAAACTCCGGTGGGGTCCTCACTCAGCCAGCGCGCGTTCGATACGCCTGTCGGGGACAAGCCACATCACGGCGACAAACACATAAATGACGCCCGCGATGAGCGGATTCACAAACGCCAACGCAATCGCCGTCAGATACAGAAACGGAGAAATCTTTCCCTTTATGTCCCGCCCCAGGGCCTTCGCGAGCATGGAGGCCTGTCCCTCCCGGCGAAGGATCGCCTTTTGCAGGAGGATGTAGGCGATGGCGGGCATGAGCATAGCCACGCCATAGACGGCCGTCGGCAGCTCCGCGAAGTGGTTTTCTCCCATCCAGGCCGTGGCGAACGGCACCAGAGAAAGCCAGAACAAGAGATGTGTGTTTGCCCACAAGATGAGCCCGTCGACACGGGTCACGGTGTACAGCAGGTGATGATGATTGTTCCAGTAAATGGCAACGTAAACAAAGCTCAGGACGTAGCTTAGGAAAACCGGCAGAACGCCAGCCAGATCCTCCCACCCTGCTCCGTGCGGGACTTTAAGCTCCAGAACCATGATCGTAATGATGATGGCGACGACGCCGTCGCTAAAAGCTAAAAGCCGGTCCTTTTCCATGCCCTGGGCTCCGAAATGGTGGACGTTGACATTGCTGCCGGTTTACCCGATAAATCCTGCGCAGCCGTATAGGTGAAATTGCGCGACCTAAGGCCTATCTCCCGTTGAGAGAGAACAAAGTCCGCCCATGGCGGCGCCGATCGGTGCGCTTAAAAACGATAGAGGACTCCATGTACGCCGTGATCCGCACGGGGGGCAAGCAATACAAGGTTGCCCCAGAGGACGTGCTACAAATTGAAAAGCTTGAAGGTGCCGAAGGCGACGCGGTCAACTTTTCCGATGTGTTGATGGTAGCGGGCGAAGGCGAGCCGCTGTTTGGCGTGCCGCTTGTTTCAGGCGCTCTCGTCTCGGCCGAGGTTGTCAAGCAAGGGCGCGGGCCGAAAATTATCATCTTCAAGAAGAAGCGCCGCCAGAACTACCGGCGCAAAAGGGGCCACCGGCAGGAATTGACCACGGTGCGCATCCTGGAAATCCTGACCGACGGCAAGGCCCCGTCGAAAGCGGCCAAGGCGGCAACGAGCGAGTAGCACCGAGATTTAAAGGCGAGAGACTATGGCACATAAAAAAGCAGGCGGATCGTCCCGGAACGGCCGCAACTCCGAAGGCCGGCGCCTCGGGGTGAAGAAGTTCGGCGGGGAGCAGGTCGCTCCCGGTAACATCATTCTTCGCCAGCGCGGCACGCAGTGGCATCCTGGCGACGGAGTTGGGATGGGGCGCGACCACACAATTTTCGCCGAGCGCGAGGGTGTGGTTGTGTTCAAGACCAAAGCCCTTGGCCGGACCTATGTTTCGGTTGTCGGCGGCGAGGCGAATTAAGCGCAATATCTCTGATCCGGGCTTCGGCGCATTGAGTGGCGCCGGGCTCGCGACATATTTAGCGCGTCCTGTTGATGAGCATGCCGTTGATGCGGACTGGCGGGCGGGATGAGCACACGATTACCGGTCATCCGTTTTGCAACCGAACTGCGCAAGGCCGTGCAACAATGGCGCCGGCGCGGGCAGAGGGTTGCGCTCGTCCCCACGATGGGCGGCCTTCACGAGGGTCATCTTTCGCTGGTTCGCCTCGCAAAAAAGCATGCGAGCCGGGTCGTCGTTTCGGTTTTCGTGAACCCCACGCAATTTGCGCCGAACGAGGATTTTAACAGTTATCCGCGCAATGAGGAGCACGACTGGCACAAGCTCCTGAGCGTCCAGCCGGACGCGATGTATGCGCCGGAAGTCGACGAAATCTACCCGCACGACTTCGCAACCCGAGTCGAGGTTGCTGGGCTTACCCAGACGCTCGAGGGAATTTCGCGGCCGCATTTCTTCGCCGGGGTCACGACGGTTGTGGCAAAGCTTTTCCTGCAATGCCTGCCGGATCTGGCCGTCTTCGGCGAGAAGGATTACCAGCAGCTTCTCGTGGTGAAGCGCATGGTCAAGGACATGGCCTTCCCGATCTCCATCCTGCCGGGGCCCATTGTGCGCGAGCGCGACGGTCTCGCGATGTCCTCCCGGAACGTCTACCTCGATCCCAAGGAACGCAGCATTTCCCCGCAGCTTTACGCTGTCCTCAGGGATGTGGCGGCCGACCTCGCGTCAGGGCGCCCGGTCAAGGAATCCCTGGCGCAAGGCAAAGTCCGGCTGGAACATACCGGGTTCAGGCTCGATTATCTCGAACTGCGCGACAGCGCTACCCTCCTGCCAATCGAGAACATTGCGCATGAGCGCACCCGCCTCCTTGCGGCTGTCTACCTGGGCCGCGTCCGCTTGATCGACAACATCGAGGTTACCTGATCCCAAGGCTAGCCGCCTTTGTCCTTGGCTTTTCGAACAGCAATCGCACCGGACCTGGAACTGCGCCAAAGCATCGTGTTCGAACGCGGGCTCTCGATGATCGTCGCCCGGAATGCGTTCGGCGCATATCTAGGAACTGAAGCGGCGCTGGTCAAAGATATGCGGGTACCGTGCGTGGTCTTCCGGGGCGCGACCGTGCGCCGCCCATGAGGGGGGCGGCGCACGCCCTTCCTCGTTGCGCTGATATCTTCCGATTCGTTGGCGAGAACGTCAGCGGTCTTGAGATACAATCCGGGGCCGTTGAAAATCGAAGCGCATTTTGCCATCCCGGAGACGACGCAGGCGTCGCTCCGGGATGACAGCTTTGCGCTAGAATTTATAGTTCAGGCCCGCGCGGATGATATTAATGCTGCCGATCTCATGGGTATAGTCCTGCCTCGAGTACCCGTTTACGGTTCCGGTCATCCCCAACTCGCTGCCAAAACCGTCCGCGTAGAGATATTCGATCTTGCCCGATAGCCGGGGTGTGAAGGCGTGCTCCACGCCCGCGCCAACCACGTAGCCGGTCTTCCATCCTTGATAGAAGTTGGACTCATCGGCGTCGTTGCCGACGATCACTTCGTTTGCATGCACCATCGCCAAACCGCCTGTTCCGTAGAAGAGGGTGGGGCCAACGGCGTAGCCTATTCTCCCGCGAATGGTAGCGAAGCCATCCCAGCCGCCTGACCAGTCATGGCCATCGTAGATATACATATGCTGCTGACCTTGCATGCCAGACCAGCTGATATCGGCTTCAGCGCCCGCCACCCAGTTGGGCGCAAACTGATAGTTGTAGCCAACGGTGCCTCCGAGGAGGACGCCGCTCGGATCGTTCTCGGCCCAGCCGTGGACGTTGTTGTTGCCGGTATTCCCGCCATAATCCACGAAGTTCCTGGACACGCCGCTCCCATAGCCCGCCGTCACACCGCCATAGAAGCCGGTCCAGGTCCAGGGCACCGCGACATAAGGGGCGTCCTTAAGGCTACCGGGTCCGTAAACATCGGCAGCATGCGCAACACCAGCACCTGCCAAGGATACACTCACGCCAACAAGAATCGCCCTCATCCCCATCTTCTCTCTCCGTTTCACGAAGTCATGCCGCAGTATTATTGCTCATGCGCTTCTGCCTTAGCCGGACAACACGAGCTCAACTCGATGAGGTAGATCTATACTGACATGATTGGTGATATATCGGCGAGAAAGCGGCGTTTTGGCCGCTGATGAGACCGGATTTAGCCACTACTTTGAGTTTAGCTCATTGTTTCTGAGCGCTTTTTCAGAAATAAAAGGCTCCTGCGTGACGTAAGTGGCCACATTTCAACGAAGAAAATTTAAAATATTATTATTAGTCTCTTAGCTTAATACGCCTATTAACATGCAACGAAAATATTTTTTACTGTCGATGGAATAAATTTCAGGCGAGATCAAAGAACTGCGAAGCATTCAAAAACTCGGAAAAGCGCTTTTCCTGCCGCTGGGCTGCTTCGAAGTCCTCGCCCCACTGAGATTTCTGCCAATTCTCATCCACGTGGGCAGCTTCCCACGCGGCGTCCGTGTCGAGAAATCTGTTTGCGTGCGCGAGCGCGATCAGGGCCGAGCCGGTAAGCGTCGTCACCACATGAAGGGCCGCGAGTTTGAAGGCATCCAGGGCGGAAAGTGCGCGGCGTATGGCGTCAAGCGAGGATGCGGGCTGATCGATGTGCTTCAAGCCCGTTCCGACGTTGAATGGGGCGTCATACTCGGCACGAACCCAGGCAAGGATAGGATCCCACAAGCGCGCCTGCATCGCCGCGAGCCCCACCGGCGCCTCTGCGCGATAGCAAAGAAGGTCCGACGCGGCGTAGTTCACGATATCATCCACCACCTCCCCTTGCCTCGCCGCAACGCCATCGATTGCGCTGTTCGCGAGGCGGGTCAGCGGAAGACTTGCGGGCACGATTTCATCGCCTTGCGCGTTCCATTCGCCCGCGATTGCGTCGGCGAGAGCCTGCGAGGGAACCGCCAGCGTATGCCCAGCCGGCGTTTTGATGGGCTTGCCATCGAGTTGAACGCCGAAGCTTCCGCCCTCAAGCGGTGCGATCGCGGCGGCGGCGTAAAAACGCTTCGGGTTCTTTGACTGTGAGGCGGTCATGGTTTCCCTCAGAGCGTTTTGCGTCGCGCCGCCCGCCAGATCCGCCAGAAACGGCGGAGCGGGCTGAGCGCAACAACCGTATGCAGTGGATCGAAATCCGGAGCGGCCATAGCCCTTAGATAAGGTTTCACCAGTGTGAGCGGAAGGAAGGCTGGCCAAGCCACCGCGTCGAGATCGGTCGCCTTCGCACGAAATTTCTGCAGCGCCCGGCTCGCGGTGCCGCGAAGGTCGGCGAGGGCCGCCCCGAAGCTTTCGCTCGCCTCGCCCCGGTGGATGGCAGCGAGGTCGATTCCCCTGCCTTCCAGGTAGGATAACGGCAACACCGCCTTCTGGCGCGAGGCGAGAACGGGAAGCTTGAGAAGCGTTTCGGTCAATCCATAGGCGACGCCGGCATGGGCCGCCGCTTCTCTCGCGGCTTCGCTTCTATCGCCGAGGATGGCAGCCGCCAGTTCGAAAACCGCGCCCTCGGTTTCGCGCAGGGACGCCTTCATCCCCCTTTCGTCGGCGGGCGGATCGCCGAACATGGCGGGAACGCGGGCGTCGATCATGCCAATCAGGCGATCCTTGGGAAGGTCGTGCTCAACGATCGCGGCGGAGAGAGCGTCGGCCACGGGGTTTCCGGTTCTCGTTCCGGGCGCCGCGAGGTCGACCGCATCGCGCCACCACTGCAGACGGATCTGGCCAGCCATGGGTTCCGAGACGGAGGTCAGGATGTGGTCCAGTTCCGCGTTGACGGCATATAGCGCAAGAAGTCCAGGCCGCTTGGCGCTTGGGGCAAAAAGCGCGCTCCAATAGCGGTCGCGATCACGCTCCCGGACGATTGCCGCGGTGGCTTCGTAGTCAAGTCTTCTTTGTTTTGCGTCCTCTGAGGTCAACTTCCGCGCTCCAAGCAACCTTTTAAATAATAGGCTTAGAAGGTGGCTAGTACGCCCCGCGGGAAATCCCGCCCCATTTGCCACAAGCTCGCACGGGATTTCCCGCGGATAAGGCGTACTAGCAACACTTTGATTCTAGTACAGCTTATCGGAGGCAAGTTCGCTTGAGAGCGTACGGCGAAGTGAGTGCGAACTTGCCTCCGGCTGTACTAGGATGTTAGCAAGGGGTAGGAGCGCCGCGGAAAACACGCGCCCTTCAGCAACAAGGACGTTGTAGGTGCGGCAAGCAGCGCCGGTGTCCATGACCTCAAGCCCCAGGCCACGCCGGTCCACCTCGGCCCTGAACGAAGGCGAGGGAAAAGACAAGGCTGCGCCGGTGCCCAGCAGAAGGAAGTCGCCACGCCGCGGCTCCTGCGCATCGAGAAAGTTCAACATGTCCCTCTCGTCGCTCCCGCTAGAGCGATCCCAGGAGAAGGCGTCTTCCGAAGAGATCAGGAGGGCCGTCTTACGAACAACGCCGGCCAGCTGAAACGCGCCGTCCGGCGTGAGTGAAATCGGCGCTCTTGCACCAAGCCTTGCGAGCGGGATGCTCATGGTGGCAACCAAGTCCGGCTTAACCGCGCCTCTTGGAGCGCCCACCGCCCGCTCTCGCCTGACCCTTGCCTTTCTTCGGAGCCCTTTGGCCGGGTGGCTTGCGAGGGGCCGCGGGCGGGAGCGGCGCTCCCGGATTACTCATGTCTTCCACATCGCCAAGCGGGATCGATGCCGAAAAGCCGATGCTTTGAGGAATTAAATCATCCGCTTCCAAGGAACCATTGAAAAGCGGCTCCGATCCGCGTGCCGCTGCAGCGGGGCCGGGCGCGGGCTTTGGCGCGGCGCGCCCCGGCTGGCCGGGCCTTGCCTTGCCTTTCTCCACGCCGCTCCAATCGCGCTTAACGCCGATCATGATCAGGAACGGCGCTGCGATATAGACCGACGAGTAAGTGCCGACGAGAACGCCGAAGAGCATGGCAAAGGTGAAGCCGCGGATAACTTCGCCGCCGAAGAAGTAGAGCGCCATCAGGGCCATCAAAACGGTACCCACCGTCATGATCGTGCGCGACATTGTTTCGTTTACCGAAAGGTCGAGCAGATCCCGGAGCGACATGCGCTTGTATTTACGGAGGTTCTCGCGGATACGATCGTAGATGACGACGGTGTCGTTTATTGAATAGCCGAGAATGGTCAACAGCGCGGCGACAATGGTCAAGTCGAAGTCGAGTTGGAACAGCGACCAGACGCCGAGCGTGACCATGACGTCATGCACAAGAGACACGACGGCCCCCAATGCAAACTGCCATTCGAAGCGGAACCAGACATAGGCGAAAATCACGAGATTCGTGAGCACGAGCGCCCAAATAGCCGAATTGATAAGTTCCTTCGAGACGGTGCTTCCCACCTGCTCACGACGCAGTTCCTTCGTGCCTGGGGGCAGCGACTGGAGAACTTTGTCTGCGGCAACTTTCTGTGCTTGCGGACCGCCCTCCTGCTCGGGAAAACGGATCAGAAGCTCGTCGTTCTTTCCGAAGTTCTGGAGTTGGATTTCGCCAATGCCAAGTCCGTGGAGTGTCGTCCTGAGCTGAGGCGCATCGACCGCCGCTGGGGTCTGCACCTGCATCAGCGTGCCGCCCTTGAAGTCGATCCCGAAGTTCAAGCCCTGCGTGAACAGGAGAATGATGGTTCCAACAATGGCGACGATCGAGAGGGCAAAGCACAGCCGGAAGTACTTCACGAAATGGAAGTGCATCTTCTGTGGAAGGCGGAATAGCGGTTTCAGCAGCATGGCTTGGGGGCTCGCTCGGCGCTAAATTTCTAGAACGGTGGGCCGCGTCTGGCGCAGCCATGTTGATACCATCAGGCGTGTAACAGTGATGGCGGTAAAAAGGGAGCTCACGATACCGAAAGAGAGCGTGACGGCAAACCCGCGTACCGTGCCCGAACCAAAGGCATAGAGGATGAGGGCCGCTAGGAGGGCCGTCAAATGCAAGTCGATGATCGTGCCATAGGCGCGGTCGAATCCGGCCTCGATGGACGAGACGATGCCGCGGCCGCCCTTCATTTCTTCGCGTATTCGCTCGTAGATAAGGACGTTGGCGTCAACGGCCACGCCCATGGTGAGCACCATGCCCGCGATGCCCGGCAAGGTGAGAGTCGCATGAAACAGCGAGAGGCAGGCCATGATGATGGCGATGTTGACGACAAGGGCGAAAATGGAGAACAAGCCGAAGAGGCCGTATCCCGCGATCATGAGAGCCGAGACCGCCGCGAACCCTACAATGGCCGCCGTTTTTCCGGAACTCGATTGAATCCGCGCCGAGGCTCGGCCCCACTGAGCGTTCCTCGATGATCGAAAGGGCGGCGGGAAGAGCACCGGATCTCAGGAGCAGGGCCAGCCTGTTCACCTCTTCCTGGCTGAAATTGCCTGTAATCTGCCCGCGGCCGCCTGGAATTTCCGACCGGATCACAGGCGCGGAGATCACCTTGTTATCGAGAACGATCGCGAACGGCTTGCCGATGTTCTCACGCGTCACCCGCGCGAAAGCGGCAGCGCCCTTGCTGTTGAACTCGAAATCGACCGCCCGCTCGCCGACGCCACCGGCCCGGTTGTCATATCCGGCATAGGCGTTGACGAGGTCGTCGCCGCTGACGATCACTTCCTTATGAAGAAGCACCTTGCGGCCCTGATGCTCCGAGTCGGGCAGGAGCATGTCATCCGGCGGAACGCCATTGGCCTCCGCGTCCTCCGCAGACATCGACAAATCTACGAGTTGGAAGGTCAATTTCGCCGTCGTGCCGACGCGCGCCTTGACCTCCTCCGGCGCCAGGCCCGGCACCTGGATCAGGATGCGATCCTTGCCATTGGATCCGCCCTGGGCCTGGATGGTGGCCTCGGTCGTGCCCGTCGGATCGACGCGCCGCCGGATGACCTCGATCGATCGCGTGATCGCGTTCTCGACGCGGTTTTGCATCCCGGCCGGCGTCGGCTCGATGGTGATCACACCGTTTTCGCCGCCCTGAACCGAAAGGTCCATGCCTGCGCCACTCCTCGCGCCTGTAAGAAGCGATGCGGAAAGGGGCTGTGCCAGGGTCTTCAGCCGTGCTAGCGCGGCTTGCATTTTATCCGGGTCTCTCAACGTGATGCGAACCGCATTGCCTGCGATCACCACGCCGGAATGGGCAATCTTTTCTTCGCTCAATCCGTGCCGCGCCTCGGTCTGGATCGATTGCAACCAGTCCTTCCGGAGCTGGATCGTATCAATCTGGTAAAGGAGGTGCGTCCCGCCCCTGAGATCGAGCCCTAACGGCATGCGCGGCAGCTGCGCCCAGGCTGGCAGGCTATCGTAAGTCGAAATCGGAATGATATTCGGGAGCGCAAGAACGACAGACGCGAGCGAAATGAAAAGCGTCGCCAACGCGCCCCAGCGCGAGAAATGCAACGTAAATCCATGCATTGAGCTATGTCCCTTTGATGCGCTGCCGATTAAGCGGCTGCTTCGCGCCTGCTACGCGGCTGGCTGCTTACCGCTTTCGTCTCCATCCGAAGCGGCTGGCTTGCTTGGAGGCTCGGCCCTGGTTTTATCTTTCACCGGCTCGCCCTTGCCGCGTACCTCACTGATCGAACCCTTGACGAGGCGAATCTGAACGCCATCAGCAACTTCGACCCTTAGCTCACCTTCGGCGACACGAATAACTTTTCCAATCATTCCACCCGTGGTCACGATCGTATCGCCGCGCTTCACCGCATCGATCATCGCCTGATGCTCTTTCACCCGCTTCTGCTGCGGCCTGAAAACCAGGAGATAGAAAATGCCGAAAACCAGGATAAGCGGGAAAAAGAGGCCCAAAATATCGCCGCCGCCAGCGCCTGTGGTTTGAGCGAATGCAGGAGTAATCATCAAGAGACCCCGTGGTGAGCGGAAAAAAATTCAGCGCGCTTCAAAAACGCGCCAGTGCAAGCATTGTCGTCTTATAGCGGCTTGCCCAGAGTTCGCAACTTCCGCAATGCGGCGTTGCGCCAGTGGTAAAATAGCGCATAGTGCACGCCTCTTCCAGGCCCCCCCGGCCGTAATCCCGGCTTTCAACATCATCACTGCGCCATGCCGAAGAACTCGCGATCGCTCGATACCACTCTTCTTAGGATAGCGGAAGCGCTCGAGCGCCTGGCGCCGGCAGAGCCTCCGGTCCCGGATTTCGAGGGGGCGGAAGCCTTCATCTGGCAGGCGGAGGAGAGCCGCTTCCTGCCTGTCCCGCATGTCAACCGGATGCCCATCGAGCTTCTGAAGTCCGTCGATCGCATGCGCGATACGCTGCTGGCCAATACCGAGAACTTCACGCGCGGCCTGCCAGCCAACAATGCGCTTCTTTGGGGATCGCGCGGCATGGGAAAAAGCTCGCTCGTGAAGGCGGTTCATGCCGAGGTTGCGGCACGCCAGGGAAGAGCGGCCCTCAAGCTCGTGGAGATTCACCGCGAGGATATTTCGAGCCTGCCGCGCTGTCTTTCGCACCTGCGCGGGCGGCCGCACCGATTTATTGTCTTTTGCGACGATCTTTCCTTCGACGCGGACGATACATCCTATAAGTCGCTGAAGGCGGTGCTGGAAGGCGGCATCGAAGGGCGCCCGGAGAACGTCGTGTTCTATGCCACCTCGAACCGGCGCCACCTTATGCCGCGCGAGATGATGGAGAACGAGCGCGCGACCGCCATCAATCCGGGCGAGGCGGTGGAGGAGAAGGTCTCGCTTTCAGACCGCTTCGGGCTTTGGATCGGCTTCCACAATTGCAGCCAGGCCGACTATCTCGACATGGTGGAGAGCTATGCCGCGCATTATGGGCTGAGGATTCCGCCGGAGCGGCTGCGGGCCGAGGCGTTGGAATGGGCGATCACACGCGGCTCTCGCTCCGGGCGTGTTGCCTGGCAATATATCCAGGATTTGGCCGGCCGCCTTGGGCAGAGGCTCGGCTAGGGCATCGTGCGTTTAATCGGTCGCGGGCGGCATGGTCCATTTTGTAAGCATCCTGCAAATGGCGGCATGTGTTTTTCAACTTGTCCCTGACGCTTTCGTCCGCACTTCCTTCTTCTGAAAGATCTTCAGCGAAATCGCCTTGACGGCAAGTTAAAGAAAGCTCAAGCCCATTCAAGCCATTGATAATTAAGGGGAAAATGGCAGAACTGGCCGCCATCGCCGCTGCCTGCGCCGTGCATTCCGGCTCTTCGCAAGCGTTAATTTGCAATCGTGAAACATATTTAACGGACTTTTGCGCGTCCCAGTAAAGGGATAAATTCCGGCATTAGATTCTATTTAATGGGGCATTCGTTAACAATAAAAACTATAGCATTTTCAATGGCTTATGGTATTCGCCCTTTGTCCGGCCGTAGGCGCGGCATTCCTCCGTTTCGCGCCGAATAAAGAGATTTTTTACCAACGCACGATGGGAAATAATTCCGGCGCGCTTCTGTTAACCACATAAGTATGAAGGCTCGCCGCATTGAACGAAATGTTTACGAAAGCGCGCGCTGAGCGAGCGCCGTCCACGATGGCGATGGCCGGTTTGGCGAAGGCTTCCTGACGCATCCCGCCTCGCGAGCGTCGCCATGATCTCCGCTCGAAATGCACCGCGGCACAGTCCCAGGCGGTTAAGAAAAATTGCGTCGCAACCGGTTCCGATTCTGCGCAAGCTGCGCCAAGCAGAGTTCGCCGGACGTGCAAACGGATTGCTGCCGCCGTCATCCCGGAAAGGCGAAGCCTTATCCGGGATCGTAACAAATTGGATCGCCTGTCTTTTTGCGATCCCTGCTCGCGCTTCGCTTGGCCGGGATGACGTAGTGCGGAGCGAGCCGCATCCGTTGGCCAGATCAGCGGAGTTTGCTTAGCCCCGCCGCCCTGAGGCCGGAACTTTCAATGCGTCGGCGGATGGCTTGCCGTACGGCGGCTGGCGCGTGAACAGGAGTTTCGAGAGCTCTTCCTCGCCGAGCTTGTCCGCCATCTCCCGATAAGCAAAATACGGGATCAAGATCAGAAACATGAGCAGAGCCGTTGCAAGTGCTTCCGGGCGCGTTCCGCCTCCCAGCCCCTTCAAGGCGTCGCGAGCATTCTCGCCATGTATGAAGCCGACAACCACTTCTTCGATGGCGGTCAGCAGAATCAGAAGAAGGGTGAAGAGCAACGCCTTCTTCAAGACGCTAAGAATCAGGGCCTGGGTGGATTTTTTGCTGTGGCCAATCTTGAGGTGTTCAAGAATCAGGACGAATTTTCCGAGGATCAGGGCCTTTATGATCGCCAGGCCGGCGCGCGTCATGTCGATGCCCGCGCTTTCAAGAATGGCTGCCTTGTAAAAAAGCAAGGCTCCAAAACAGACCGCCAGATAAGAGGCGATGGCCAGATATTCGACCAGTTCGTTGCGCAACCGACGCGCAAGCGTGGGTTTCTTGAGTTCTGGCGGACTTTCCAGCGGTCCGTTGGCCGGTGCATTCATTGACCATCCGGAGGCACCACCCGCGTCGATCCCGCCGGGCATCCCCTCGCTCCAGATTGCCAACGCCTGAGTTCCGCCGCCCTCTATGATCTTTACGATCTCCTCATTCGAGACCGGACCCGACTTTGCGCCGTTTTCCGCATAATACCACTTCGCTTCCATGTGGCCCGCCCCTCAAGAGATTGAACACTCTTCTGCACACAAACTCCGAAATGCCAACCTTAAGATGGCATCCATGACGGTGGAAGATGGACCGAAACTATCTTTATATCAAGCTTAGATCGCCCTTTGTGCGACGTGAAGCTGCTCGCTGTCCCGCCCGAAGCTTAGCAATTGATAGCACGGAAAAGGGTTTAACTAAATAATCTCAAATCTTAACAAATGCAAAAATACACTGGATACAATATTCCGGTTTTTATTTGCCATTTGATTTTACGCAAATACCCGTTATTCATGGATTGCCTAGTCTGTCACCGCTTGGATACTGTATGTGGATACCGCTTCCCCAGGGTGACATTCATGAATTTCCTGACCTGGCTGACAGCAGCGCTGTTGCCGGCCTTCCTCGCAACCGCGGCGCTGGCCGAGAACCATGAACAGAGCCCCGCGCCGGCTCAGGCAAACGGGGCCACGCCGCACGGGGACTCGCACGTCCCCGTTGTCTTTACCCTTAGAACCGGCATCGCCAATGGCCGCATGGTTTACATCGGTTTTGGCGGCGACATCGCAGGCAAGGTCAACCCCACGCTCAAAGTGCATGAGGGCGAGACGGTGCAAATCAACCTCATCAACGGCGAGGGCGCGGAGCACGACATTGTGTTCGATCAGTTCGCGGCACGCTCGGACCGCGTCGTCGGAAAAGGAGCCAGCAGCATTCTTTCCTTCACGGCCGATAAAACCGGCGACTCCACCTATTATTGCTCGCTCCCCGGCCATCGCGAGGCCGGCATGGAGGGCAAGATCGAAGTCATTGCGGGGCCGCGAGCGGGGGCCGTCGCCGGTGCTTCCGATATCGTCCGCGATCCCACCGATTTGCCTGGGCCGATCCATGAGCGGGCACCGCAAGTGGTGCGCGTCGATCTGGAGGCAGTCGAACTCGTCGGCCAGCTCGACAACAAAACCACCTATAACTACTGGACCTTCAACGGGAAGGTGCCTGGCCCGTTTATCCGGGTGCGGGTGGGCGATAAGGTCGAGGTTCACCTCAAGAACCGCGAAGACAGCGTGATGTTTCACTCTGTGGATTTCCACGCCGCGATGGGCCCCGGCGGAGGCAGCGATTTCACTCAGACCCTCCCCGGCCGCGAGAGCGTGATGACCTTCAAGGCGCTCCTCCCCGGCCTCTACGTCTATCATTGCGCAACGCCGAGCGCGGCCCACCACATCACCAATGGCATGTACGGGCTGATCCTGGTCGAGCCTGAAGGCGGCCTTCCTCAGGTGGACCGCGAATTTTACGTGATGCAGGGCGAGCTCTATACAGCACAGCCCTTCGGCACCGAAGGCGCTCAGGAGATGGATTATGAGAAGCTCATTTCCGAAAGGCCGGAATATTTCCTGTTCAATGGCGCTGTCGGCGCTTTGACCAAGTTCCATCCCATGCGTGCACGCGCAGGTGAGACCGTTCGCATCTTCTTCGGGGTCGGCGGGCCGAACTTCACGTCGTCCTTGCATATGATCGGAGAAATCTTCGACCGCGTGTATCTTGCCGGGGGCGTTGGAGCGCCTCCTCTGACCGGAATTCAAACCGTATCGGTGCCGCCGGGCGGAGCTGTCATCGCGGATCTCAGGATCGAGAGGGGCGGCCGTTTCACGCTCGTCGATCATGCCCTGTCCCGCACAGAACGGGGCCTGGTCGGTTTCCTGATCGTGGATGGCCCCGTTGACGACGAAATCATGCACCGGGGCGGAGTTCCAAAACAGGGAGCCGCTCTACAGTAGGGCGAAGTTATGCGCCGTAGTCCGTTACCTGACTTCGGATCTTGCTGACCGGGGCAGCTCAAGCCACGCAAAAAGTGATCTTTCCTCCTGCAACAACATAGGAAGGTCCGCGTTAGACTCTCCGGAATGGTTCCAGGAGGAGAAGACTCCATGAGAAGAACGCTGATTGCACTATTCGCCGCCGCGGCCCTGGCGACGCCCGCCGTCGCGCAACAACAGGATCCCAAGCCAAACACCAATCAAAGTCCCGGCCAAAACCAGAACACCGGCCAAAATGCTGGCCAATCCGGCCAGCAACCGGGCCAAAGCACTGAACAATCCGGTCAGGAGCACAGCGGACAGCCTGTCCACCTCTCCCGATCGCAGATCCGCATGCTGCAGCAGGGCTTGAATACCCACGGCCTGAATGCGGGCCCGGTCGACGGCATAATGGGCGATCGGACGCGGCAAGCGCTCCAGAAGTTTCAGGGCGCGCACGGGCTCAACGCATCCGGTGACATGGATCGCAAGACCCTCGCCGCGCTTATGGCCGAGAGAAACCGGACTGCGAAAGCGGGAATGAGCCACCGGACAGCATCTCACAAAGGTTCGCGCCACGGGATGTAGTCCCAGCCCCAGGCGCATTAGAGCGGCGGGTACAGGTACGGCAGGCCCTGCCTCCTTTGCGGGCGGCATTTCAATCTCGGATGTGACGAGCGGATGTCTTCGGATTTACTCGACTGTATCGTCATAGGAGGAGGGCCTGCCGGAATGACCGCGGCGCTGTACCTTGCACGCTACGACAGGCGCTTCGTGCTCTTCGATGCCGGGAACAGCCGCGCCGCCTGGATACCCGAAAGTCACAATCTCCCGCTCTTTACGCAAGGAATTGCGGGGCCGGAAATTCTGCGCAGGCAGCGCGAACACGTCGAAGCCTACGGCGCGTCAATCATCGACGCAAAGGTGACAAAGCTGGAAAAGGGTGATTCTGGCTTTACCGTCCGTTTCGAGGAGGGCACGCGCACTTCCGGTCTGACTGCGCCGTTTATCCTGCTCGCCACCGGCGTGACCGACATAGCGCCCCGCATTCCAGACGTTGAAGAGGCCGTCCAGCGCGGGCTGATCCGCTATTGCCCGATATGCGATGGATACGAGGCCAAAGGCAGGAAGGTTGGGGTGATCGGAGTTGGCGACCGGGGGCTGGGGGAAGCTGCTTTCATTGCCCGCACCTATTGCTCCGACGTTACGCTTCTCTCGTTTCATGAACCGCTCGTGCTGAGCGACCAGGAGCTGGAAACGGCTAAGGCGCATGGGATCGCGGTGATCCGGGAGCCGATCGCAACGCTGGCTCTTAACGGACGCGCCGTCCGTGCGAAGGCAACGGGAAGCGGGAGGGAGTATGAATTCGACGTCGTCTATTCCGCGCTCGGCGTCCACTACAGATCCGCGCTCGCGACCTCGCTCGGCGCCGAGGCCAACGAGATGGGCGCGCTGAAGGTCGACGATCATTCGCAAACAAATGTTTCCGGCCTGTACGCGGCAGGAGATGTTACGCAGGGGCTGAACCAGATCGTTGTCGCTATGGGACAGGCCGCCAGGGCCGCAACCCACATCCACAACCGCCTCTGAAGATCAGGATGCGCGCTGGTCCGTGGTTTTCGTTTCGAAAGCCGGTGTGGTGGAGCTTTGCTTTTTGGAAGCACACGACCAAACATCAACCAGCGTCGGACTGGGAATGCAGTCAATAAGGCCCTGAGAGAGCGACTCGCCCCCCAGTTGCTGGTCGCTCGCACATGATGACAAAAAGATAGTTGACATAAGAATTAAAAAACTGACACGGACCATAGCGCTGTCACCGTGCGGCTAGCGAAATCTTAAACTTGATTAAAATGAGGGAGAGCACCGTAGGCAATCACGCAATTGTATCGACACTCAGCAGAGGCGCAACCCGTTGCGAATTTGTCACCAGTGGCTAAGTCTTAGTCCAGGTTGCCGACGTTGATCCGGGAAAGGGAATAAAATGGATATGAAGTATGCTGCGCCCGCTTTCGGGCTGGTGTTACTGGCTGCCACAGCTCCAGCTTTTGCGCAGGAAGCCAAAACCTTCGCCGCGAAGAGTGGCGAAACGGTCGATTTGCTGCCGGTCTATGGCGCATCGAGATGCCGGTCCACTCTCATTGCGCCGCCGGAGCTGGAGGTTTTGCAAGCGCCGTCGGAGTTGAAACTCTCCGTTCGGGAGGAAATGGTTACCCCTCGCAATTGCCGCGACAAGATCAAGGGCGGACAGATTGTTGCCACCGTGGGCGAGGTCAAGCAACCGGTAGAGGGGAAGCTGGCGTTCCGGATAAAGTACATAGCCAAGGACGGAACGCACCAGAGTCAGCCACCTCTATAACGTCTCGCTCCTTCCAAAGTGACGCTCATTCGGTTCACCAAAGTAGCGAAAGGGGCAGTTCCGTCGTGCTCTTGACCTCGGAAATCGCCATCGAGGAGTTGGTGAACTGCACGGACGCGACCTGCGTCAGGTGCTTTCGGAAGAAAGCCTCGTAGGAAGCCGCGTCCCGGGTGATCACGCGCAAAAGATAATCCGTTTCCCCGAGCAGAGTGTGGCACTCGACCACCTCGGGGAAGCGCCGCACCGCCTCCTCGAACATCGGAAGCGTGCGCTGGCCGTGTGCCTGCAGCTTCACGTGCGCGAAAACCATCATGTCGAGGCCAAGCTTATGCCGGTCGAGGAGGGCCACGCGCTTCTTGATGATGCCTGAGTTTTCCAGCCTCTCGATGCGCCGCCAGACCGAGGATTGCGATGCACCGGCCCTCGCCGCTATGTCGGCTGTCGAGAGTGAAGCGTCGGATTGTAGAAGCAATAGGATTGTTCGGTCTATCGTATCAAGATCGGTCGGCATGATTTATTCAGGAAAGCTGTGGGGGCTGAATGAGGATCACAAATAAGCTATTCCCCCTCACGCATCTTTGCAAAGTCTTTTCAATTTCCCCATGTGACAATCATAATTTATCAGGGGAGTTGTCGATGGACACGCTTGTTTATGCGCCTTCCGTCAGCCTTGACGACAAGTATCTCGTCGAGGGAAACCAAGTTTTTATAACAGGTGTGCAAGCTCTTGTCAGGCTTCCGCTCCTGCGCCGTGAAGTTGACGCTAAAAATGGCTTGAACACGGCAGGTTTTATTTCGGGCTATCGCGGCTCACCACTTGGGACTTACGACAAACAGCTTTGGCACGAGCGCCGGCGTCTCGCCGATCATCACATCATTTTCCAGCCCGGCGTCAACGAGGAACTGGCCGCGACAGCCGTCTGGGGCAGCCAGCAGGCCGGGCTCTTCGCGGGCGCACGCTATGACGGCGTTTTCGGGATCTGGTATGGCAAAGGACCGGGCGTCGATCGCTCGGGCGATGCCTTCAAGCACGCAAACATGTTCGGCACCGCGCGTAACGGCGGCGTTCTCGCGTTTGCCGGCGACGACCATGCCTGCAAGTCTTCGACGCTGCCGAACCAGAGCGACTTCGCCCTGATGGACGCGGAGATTCCGGTCCTCAGCCCCGCCGACATCGCGGAGCTGATCGAGTTCGGAATGAAGGGTTTCGACCTGTCGCGCTTCGCCGGGCTCTGGGTCGGCATCAAGGCCATCTCCGACACGATGGACGCGAGCGCGACTGTCAGGATTAATCCAAACAGATACAAATCGATCACCCCCGAAGGAGTTATCGACCCGCCGGGCGGACGCAACGCACGCCTTCATCTCACACCGCCGCAGCAAGAAGAGATGCATCGTCACTTCCGGCTTCCCGCGGCAATGGCTTTTGCCCGCGCGAACCGGTTCGACCGCATCGCTCTTGACAGCCCCCGGCCTCGTTTCGGCATCGCCGCCTCGGGTAAGGGGTATCTCCATGTCCGGCAGGCCCTTAGCGATCTCGGCATTCAGGACGGGTACGCGGCGGCACTCGGCATTCGCGTCTATAAAATCGGCCTCGTATGGCCGTTGGAGGAGGAAGGCGCGCGCGCCTTTGCCGATCGGCTCGAAACCGTGCTCGTGGTCGAGGAACGCCGCGATGTGATTGAGCATCAGCTTCGCGCCGCCGCCTATGGCCTCGCCGATGGCCGCCGCCCGCGCATTCTCGGCAAGCGCGATGCCTCCGGCGCACCGCTCATCAGCGATGTAATGGACATCGACACCGCGCAAGTCGCGCGCGCGATCCTGCGCACGATCCCCGAGGAGTGGAAGACGGAGCGGATGCGCGCCGCCGAAGAGCGGCTGAATAAGGCCTCCCAGGCCGTCGCCTCCCCGCCGCTCCACACCCGCACGCCCTTTTTCTGCTCGGGCTGCCCGCACAGCACCTCGACCCGCGTGCCCGACGGGAGCCGCGCCGTTGCCGGCATCGGCTGCCATTACCTTGTGACCTACATGAACCGCAACACTGACGCCTTCACCCAGATGGGCGGCGAAGGCGTCCTGTGGGTCGGTCAGGCCCCCTTCACGAGCGAAAAGCATATCTTCGCCAATATCGGCGACGGCACTTACTTCCATTCCGGAACCCTCGCCATCCGCCAGGCCATCGCTGCGGGCCAGAATATTACCTACAAGATCCTCTATAACGACGCCGTAGCCATGACCGGTGGACAGCCCGTGGACGGGCAGCTGTCCGTACCCGTGATTGCCGCTCAGATGCGCGCCGAAGGCGTGAAGCGCATCGCCATCGTCAGTGACAACCCCGACCGCTTTCGCGGCAACCCGAAGGTGCCTCCCGGCGTGACCTTCGATCACCGCTCGCGGCTCGACGCGGTCCAGAAAGAGCTGCGCGAGGAGCCGGGCGTCAGCGTCATCATCTACGATCAGGTCTGCGCCACCGAGAAGCGCCGCCGCCGCAAGCGCGGCCTCACGGAACAATCTGACCGGCGTGTCATTATCAATGAAGGCGTCTGTGAAGGTTGCGGTGATTGCTCCCGCGCCTCCAACTGCCTCTCTGTCGAGCCGGTCGAGACCGAATTCGGCCGGAAGCGGAAGATCAACCAGTCCACCTGCAACCAGGATTTCTCGTGTGTCGAAGGTTTCTGCCCAAGCTTCGTGTCGGTCTATGGCGGAAAACTGAGGCGCGAGGAGCCCAAGGCGCATGAGATCGCCGACCTTCCCGAGCCTCGCCTGCCGGTGATCGGCGCTGACGGCTACAACATCTTGATGACGGGTATTGGCGGGCTGGGCATCACATCCCTCGCCGCGATCCTCGGGATGGCGGCGCATCTCCATAATCGGCAGGTCCGCGTCCTCGATCAGATCGGGCTTGCGCAAAAAGGCGGCGGCGTCTACTCGCACCTGCGTATCGGCGACCAGAGAAGCGAGCTGTTCACGTCGCGCATCGGCGCTGGGCAAGCTGACTTAGTGCTTGCGGCCGACATGGTCGTGACCCACGGCAAGAACGGGCTGCCGATGATGAGCGCGGAGAGGACCGCGATTGTCGCGGACGGGCAAATCATGCCCACAGCCGAATTCGTCTCCAACAATGCGGTCAACTACAACACCGCGACCATGCAGGCGCGGCTAAAGGCGAACGCGCGAAGTGTTGAGGAATGCCCGGCGCAAGCCATCGCGACCGCGCTTCTCGGCGACGCCATCCTTGCAAACATGGTGCTGACCGGCTTCGCCTGGCAGAAAGGACTGATCCCGCTCGACCGAGGCGCCATCATGCGCGCCATCGAACTGAATGGCGCGAGCGTGGACCTGAACAAGCGCGCCTTCGAGATCGGCCGGGAGGCGGCTGTCGATCCCGCCCGCATCATGGCGACGGTTGCCCCGCCCCCCAAGCTGTCACAAACGCTGGATGAGCTGATCGATATTCGCGTCCGCGACCTTACCGCCTATCAGGATGCCGCTTATGCGGACCGCTACCGCGCCTTTGTCGAAAGGGTGCGCGAGGCGGAGCGCGCGGTCGCGCCGAAGAGCGAAGCCCTGACGGAAGCCGTGGCGCGCAATCTGTACAAGCTGATGGCCATCAAGGACGAGTATGAGGTCGCGCGCTTATACACTGACGGCGCATTCGCCAAGCGCCTCAAAGAGAAGTTCGAGGGCGACGTCAAGCTTACGGTTCATCTGGCGCCGCCGGTCTTCGGCCGCCGTAACCCTGATACCGGCCTCCCCGAAAAGTACACTTTCGGCGGCTGGATGATGAAGGCGATGAAAGTGCTGGCAATGGGCAAGCGCCTGCGCGCCACCCCGTTCGACTTCTTCGGGCGCACGGCGGAGAGGAAGGTCGAGCGCGCCTTGATCGCCGATTACGAGGCTCGCATCGAAAAGCTGCTTGCGGCGATAACGCCCGCGAACCTGACCCTGGCCGCGACATATGCGGGCGTGCCCGACATGATCCGCGGCTTCGGTCATGTGAAAGCGGCGAATATGAAGAAGGCGGAAACGCGCTACGCCGAGCTTGAGGCCGCCCTGTTTGCACCGCAACAGGTGCTGACAGCTGCCGAGTAGCCCCCTTCTCCGACTTGACATTAAATTTCGGCGATGCGCCCATGCGTGCTAACCCGCCGGGGGGAACAATGCTTAAGAATTCATATCGCGGCCTCGACTTCGGGCTCGGCGAGAGCGCAGACATGTTGCGAGAAGCCGTTCGCGCCTTTTCCGACAACGAGATCGCGCCGCGCGCCGCCGAGATCGACCGCACCAACACTTTTCCCCGCGACCTCTGGGAACCGATGGGTGCGCTCGGCCTTCACGGCATCACGGTGGAAGAGGAATGGGGAGGCACCGGGCTCGGCTATCTCGAACATTGCGTGGCCATGGAGGAGGTGAGCCGCGCCAGCGGCAGCGTCGGGCTCTCCTATGGCGCACACTCGAACCTGTGCGTGAACCAGATCCGCCGCAACGGCAGCCAGGAGCAGAAGCGCCGCTATCTATCGAAGCTGATTTCCGGCGAGCATGTGGGCGCGCTCGCCATGTCGGAGGCAGGCGCGGGCTCGGATGTGGTGTCGATGGCAACGCGAGCCGACCGGCGCGGCGACCGCTATATTCTCAACGGCACAAAGATGTGGATCACGAATGCGCCTCACGCCGACGTGCTCGTCGTCTATGTCAAGACGGACCCAAAAGCAGGCCCGCGCGGCATCACCGCCTTCCTCGTCGAGAAAGGCATGAAGGGCTTCTCCGTCTCGCCAAAGCTCGACAAGCTCGGCATGCGCGGCTCGGACACCGCCGAACTCGTCTTCGAGGATTGCGAGGTGCCGGAAGAAAATGTCGTCGGCGGCGTTGGCCGCGGCGTGAATGTGCTGATGTCGGGCCTCGACTATGAGCGTGCTATTCTGGCGGCAGGCCCCCTCGGCATCATGCAGGCCGCGCTCGACATCGTGCTCCCCTATGTTCACGAGCGCAAACAGTTCGGCCAGCCCATCGGCGCCTTCCAGCTCGTACAGGGCAAAGTCGCGGACATGTATGTGACGCTGAACGCGGCCCGCTCGTATGTCTATACGGTGGCGCGCGCCTGCGACCGGGGCGAGACCACGCGCGAGGATGCCGCTGGCGCGATCCTGTACGCCGCCGAAGCCGCGACCCGCTTGGCGCTCGACGCCATCCAGCTTCTCGGCGGCAACGGCTACATCAACGACTACGCCACGGGACGCCTCCTGCGGGACGCGAAGCTTTACGAGATCGGCGCCGGAACGAGCGAAATTCGTCGAATGCTCATCGGAAGGGAACTCTTCGATAAAACGGCATAAAACACCACGTATGCCAGTTTTTATGATATTGACAATAAATGTCATTATGCCATAGTTGCCCAAAAGGAGCCGGCTATGGCAAGGAAGAACAAGTCATCTGAGGCATCTCATGCCCAGGGCTTCGAGGAGGCGCCCCAAGCCTTTTTCGCGGTTGACGAGGCAAAGCCCGGTTTTGGCGTCGCCAATCGCCTTCGTCTTACGCTAGGTCCCGGCGGCCGCGTCGTGATCCCTGCGGCCCTACGGGAAGCGATGGAAGTGAATGAAGGCGATGCGCTCCTCGCCTGGATCGAGGAGGGGGAGCTTCATCTTTTGAGCCCCCGTGTCGGCGCGCGGCAGGCGCAGACACTGCTGAAGGGCTTGCTGCCCGAAGGCGAAAGCCTTGCCGATGAGCTGATCGCGGACCGGCGGCGCGAGGCCGAGGCCGAAAGCCGTGGCTAGCATCGTCTTCGACAGTTCGGTCATCCTTGCCCATCTGAATAATGAACGAGGAGCCGATCGCGCCGCCGCCTTTCTGGGCGACGCGATCATGTGCGCTGTCAACTTCTCCGAAATTGTCGCAAAGCTCGTTGAGCGCGGAGCAAGTCTTTCGCTCATCCGCCCTGCTCTGTCGCGATACGGTTTGCAAGTCATCCCATTCGATGAGGAACTTGCGGAACGGGCGGGCGCGCTGCGCTCGAAGACAAAAGCCTTCGGACTTTCCCTGGGCGACCGCGCCTGTCTCGCGCTCGCGGAACGAACCCGCTTGCCGGTTCTCACCGCAGATCGCATGTGGAAGGATCTGGACCTTCACATCGACGTGCAGTTCTTGCGCTAAGAAACTTACCTGCCCTTATGCTATCGGCAGCGAAAAACAAGGATGCAACCCGATCATGGCCCGCCTTGAAAGCGCAATCGACAAACGCTCGGCGGATTATCAAGCGAATGCAAGCGTGATGCGGGCGCAGGTTGCGGCTTTGCGCGAGAAATCGGCCGCGGCATCCCTTGGCGGCAGCGCGGACGCGAGGGCGCGCCACATTGCGCGTGGCAAGCTGCTCGTTCGCGACCGTATCAACCTTCTACTCGATCCGGGCTCTCCCTTTCTGGAGATCGCGCCGCTGGCCGCGAACGGCCTCTACGGCGGCGATGCCCACGCGGCTGGCCTCGTCGCGGGCATCGGCCGCGTCTCGGGCCGCGAATGCATGATCGCGGCGAACGACGCAACCATCAAGGGCGGCACTTATTATCCGCTCACCGTCAAAAAGCACCTGCGCGCGCAGGACATCGCGAGAGAAAACCGCCTGCCCTGCCTCTACCTCGTCGACTCCGGCGGCGCGTTTCTTCCCCAGCAAGACGAGATTTTCCCGGACGAGCGCCATTTCGGGCGCATTTTCTACAATCAGGCGCAGATGTCGGCCGAGGGCATTCCCCAGATCGCCATCGTGATGGGGCCTTGCACGGCGGGCGGCGCTTATGTTCCGGCGATGTGCGACGAGAGCATCATCGTGAAGGGCAACGGCACGATTTTTCTCGGCGGGCCGCCCCTCGTTCGCGCCGCCACAGGGGAAGTCGTCACCGCCGAGGATCTGGGCGGAGCCGATGTCCACAGCCGCCAGTCTGGCGTGACCGATCATTATGCGCAAAGTGACGTGCATGCGATCGGCATTGCGCGCGGCATCGTGGCGGACCTGAACCGGATCAAGCCCGCCTCTCTCGATGTTATCGCGCCGCGCGATCCGCTTTATCCAGCCGAGGATCTCTACGGCATCGTGCAGGCCGATGTGAAGAAGCCCTACGACGTGCGCGAGGTCATCGCGCGGCTGGTGGACGGCTCGGACTTCGACGAGTTCAAGAAGCTCTACGGCCACACGCTTGTCTGCGGCACGGCACACATCTGGGGCTATCCTGTGGGAATTCTCGCCAACAACGGCATCCTGTTCTCCGAAAGCGCGCTGAAGGGCGCGCATTTCATCGAGAACATGTGCCAGCGCGGCATCCCGCTCGTGTTCCTGCAGAACATCACCGGCTTCATGGTCGGCAAGAAATACGAAGCAGGCGGCATCGCCAAGGACGGCGCCAAGCTCGTCACTGCCGTTTCCACCGCGAACGTGCCGAAATACACCGTCGTGATCGGCGGCTCTTACGGCGCGGGCAATTACGGCATGTGCGGGCGCGGCTATTCCCCCCGCTTTTTGTGGATGTGGCCGAATGCCAGGATTTCCGTGATGGGCGGCGAACAGGCCGCAACCGTGC
Organism: uncultured Alphaproteobacteria bacterium; assembly: GCA_963829495.1. Taxonomy (GTDB): domain Bacteria; phylum Pseudomonadota; class Alphaproteobacteria; order Rhizobiales; family Rhodomicrobiaceae; genus Rhodomicrobium. The sequence goes on along the minus strand of CAWHIT010000007.1, from coordinate 43,076 downwards.
TCGCGATCGTGCGGCGCGAAGGCATTGAGGCCAAGGGCGGCACATGGAGCAAGGAGGAGGAGGAAGCGTTCAAGGCGCCCGTGCGCGCTCAATTCGATAAACAGGCCGATGCCTATTATGCAACAGCGCGGCTTTGGGACGACGGCATCATCGATCCCGCTGACACGCGCATGCTCTTGGCGCTCGCCATCTCAGCCGGGATGAATGCGCCGTCCGGCCCGCCGCGCTTCGGCGTGTTCAGGATGTAAGCGATGCTTGCGCGCCCCTTCACCTCGCTCCTGATCGCCAATCGCGGCGAGATCGCCTGCCGCATCATGCGGACGGCAAAGCGCATTGGGCTTCGCACCGTCGCCGTCTATTCGGAGGCGGATACCAGCGCGCGGCATGTTAGGGCGGCGGATGAAGCGCGGCTGATCGGACCGGCGCCCGCGCGCGAAAGCTATCTCGACATCGAGCGCATTCTTGCTGCGGCAAAGGCGAGTGGCGCGGAAGCCATCCACCCCGGCTACGGCTTCCTATCCGAGAAGGCGGAATTCGCAAAAGCCTGCGCCGAGGCTGGCCTGATTTTTGTCGGGCCGCCTGCATCCGCCATCCGCGCCATGGGATCGAAATCGGCCGCGAAGGCGCTGATGGAGGCAGCGGGCGTCCCTGTCGTGCCGGGCTATCATGGCAAGGCTCAGGACTTGGCCGCGTTTGCCCGCGAGGCCAAGAGGCTCGGCTATCCGGTCCTTCTGAAAGCGGTGGCAGGCGGCGGCGGCAAAGGCATGCGTGTGGTGCGCCGCGCGGACGAACTTGAAGCCGCGCTCGCGGGCGCAAAGCGGGAAGCAACCGCCGCTTTCGGCGACGGCAGCCTGCTGATGGAGAGGTTCATCGACCGTCCTCGCCATATCGAGGTGCAAGTGTTCGGCGACATCCACGGCGGGATCGTATCGCTGTTCGAGCGCGAGTGCACACTGCAGCGCCGCCACCAGAAGGTGATCGAGGAAGCGCCATCGGCGGCGCTCAACGGCGAGCGGCGGGAGGCGCTCTACGAAGCCGCGCGGAAAGCGGCAGCAGCCATCGGCTATGTGGGCGCGGGAACGGTTGAATTTGTGGCCGACGAACGGGATGCCTATTTCATCGAAATGAATACGCGCCTCCAGGTTGAGCACCCGGTCACTGAAATGATCACCGGCCTCGATCTCGTGGAGTGGCAGCTTCGAGTGGCAATGGGCGAAAGACTGCCACTGCGGCAAGATGAGATTGCGCGGCACGGTCATGCCATCGAGGCTCGCGTCTATGCCGAGGACGCGGCGGCGGGCTTCCTTCCCTCGGTCGGCGAGATTTCGCACTGGCGCGCACCAGTAGAGGGCGCGGGGCTGCGCCTCGATGCCGGCTTCGGCGCGGGTGACGGCGTTTCCCAGTATTACGATCCCATGCTTGCGAAGGTGATCGCCCACGCGGGAACGCGGGAAGCGGCCTTGATGCGGCTCAAGGCGGCCCTTTCCAATTTCGAGGTCGCGGGCGTCACCACGAACATCCCATTCCTCGCGCATTTGCTCGCTGAGGAAGCTGTCATCGCGAACGCCGTCGATACGGGCTTCATCGAACGCGAAGGCGCTGGCCTGGGCGCCGCTCACGCCCCCGGGCTTCATCACATCGCTGCCGCCGTCGCCGCCATCCTTAACCGAGAAAAGGAAGAGCAGCGCCGCGATGCGGCCGACCCTTTCTCGCCCTGGGCGCAAGACATCCCGTGGATGGCGTTCGGAGTTCGTAAACGGCTCATGGAGTTCCGCGACAAGGCTGGCGCAGCGCATCGAGTGACCATCACTTACAACCGCGATGGTATGACCCTCGAGTTGCAGGGTGAGGCCGCTCCGTTCACCTTCGAGCCTGTTCGCGGTGAGAAATCCCGTTTCGCGATCACGCTTGGCGGCATGTACCGTACAATGACAGCGCTAATTCAGGGCAGCTCCGTCACAGTGTTCGAAGGACCGCAACCGGTAAAACTCGCCATCGCCGACCCTTTCGCCGCCGAGAATATCGACGCCGATCTCGAGCTCGGGCTGGTTGCGCCCATGCCCGGCACCGTCATCGCGCTACTGGCCAAGCCCGGCGAAATCCTGGACGAAGGCGCTCCCATGCTCATCCTCGAAGCCATGAAGATGGAGCATACGCTGCGCGTGCCCGCGCGAGGGCGCGTGGCGCGCTATCTCTGTGCCGTCGGCGATTTCGTCGCCGAAGCCGCGGCGCTAGCTGAATTCGAGGCCGAGAAGGAGGCGTAACCCGCATGGCCGAGCGCGTCCGCATTGTCGAAGTGGGACCTCGCGATGGGTTGCAGAATGAGGCGGTCGCGGTCTCCGTCGAAACGCGCATCGCGTTTATCGAAAAGCTTATCGCGGCGGGGCTCAAGTCCATCGAGGCCGGGAGTTTCGTCTCGCCGGAATGGGTGCCGCAAATGGCCGACACCGCAGCTGTCTTGAAGGCTTTCGCCGGGCGAACCGGCGTTTCGCTTCCGGTTCTTGTCCCCAATGAAAAAGGACTGGATGCAGCCCTTGAGGCCCGCGCGCGCGAGATCGCAATTTTTGCGGCCGCGTCCGAGACGTTTTCCCAGAAAAACATCAACTGTTCCATCGCCGAGTCCTATGAGCGCTTCTCTTCCGTGGCGGAACGGGCTATCGCCGCAGGCATCAAGGTGCGCGGATACGTATCCTGCGTGCTGGGCTGTCCTTATGAGGGGCTGGTGCCGGTCGCGAGGGTTGCCGAAGTTTCAGCCCGGTTGCTTGGATTGGGATGCTACGAAGTTTCGCTCGGCGATACGACCGGCGTCGGCACGCCACGCGCCGCGCGCGTTGTGCTCAAGGCGGTTGCGGAGCGTATCCCACTTTCGCAGCTCGCTGTCCATTTTCATGACACCTATGGACAGGCAATAGCGAACATCTACGCCTGCCTTGAGGAAGGTATTCGCGCGGTGGACAGCTCGGCAGGGGGGCTCGGCGGTTGCCCCTACGCGAAGGGTGCTTCGGGTACTGTCGCGACCGAAGATGTTGTTTATCTCCTCGACGGGCTCGGCTTCGAGACCGGCGTCGACCGGCGCGCGGTTATCGAAGCGAGCCGGTTCATTTTCGATGCGCTCGGAAGATCGGACCGCGCTTGCCGCCCAGCCTGAAACTTAGTGAGCAGCGCCGAGAGGGGCTGCCGCCGGTTTGACCTCCTGGATGACGTCAAACCCCTCGAAATGCGGACCTTCGAGATAAAGCGGCTTGTTTCCGCCCGCGCCTTTGTGCGCGGCTCGAAAGCTTTCCGAGCGCGTCCAGTTTTCGAACGCCTCGCGGCTTGCCCAGATCGTGTGCGAGACGTAGAGGCTGCATTCGTCTGTTTGCGGCCCCTTCAGCATGTGGAACGCCACGAAGCCCGGTTCGCGGTTGATAAAAACGTCACGGTTGAGCCAAACCGCCTCGAAGTCTTTCTCGCACCCTCTTCTCACGCGAAACCTGTTCATGGCGATAAACATGCGCTTCTCCTTCGACGGCTGGAACACAAAGCGAGACGCGCCGATATTTTAACGTGAAGAGCCGTCTCGCTTTTGATCCCAATTAGGAAAGACCGTCATGGACTACAACCTCGAAGGCAAGCTCGCGTTCGTTACCGGGTCCACCAAAGGCATCGGAAAGGCAACGGCCGCGCTTTTGCTGCGTGAAGGCGCGGAGGTCATTATTCACGGACGCACCCGCGAATCCGTCGAGCGCGCCAAAGAGGACCTGCCGTCTGCGCACACGGTGTTTGGCGACCTTCGCGACAAAGGCGCCGTCGAAAAGATCATCGACAATGTCAAGAACATCGGCACCGTCCAAATCCTCATCAACAACGCAGGAATTTATGAGAGCAAGCCCTTCCCGGACATCACGGATGAAGACTGGCTGCGCCTTTTCGAGGTGAATGTGATGTCCGGCGTGCGTTTCTCTCGCGCGCTCATGCCTCCCATGCTGCTCCTGAACTGGGGCCGGATCATCTTCGTCTCATCGGAATCGGCCATCAACATCCCTCAGGAGATGATCCATTACGGCATGACAAAAACCGCGCAGCTCGCGGTTTCACGCGGCCTTGCCGAACTCACGAAGGGCACGCAGGTCACGGTAAACACCGTCGCTCCCGGTCCGACGGCGTCCGAGGGCGTCATCGATTTCGTTAAAGGCGTGGCCGCCTCTCAGGGAAAAGAGCGGGAAGCCATCGAAGATGAGTTCTTCAAAACCGTGCGGCCAACTTCGCTGCTGCAACGCTTCGAGGACCCGATGGAAATCGCGCAGACGATTGTCTTCCTTGCGAGCCCGCTTTCCAGCGCAATCAATGGCGCCGTGCTGAGAGCGGATGGCGGCGTCGTCAAATCGGCATTCTAAAGTCAGAACCCCCATCGCAGGCAGCGCGGCCGTCCGCGCCACAAACAATAATGCAGCGTACAGACATCGAACCTGCCATTGCGATTACAGGTGCAGTTGTTGCAGCCGTCGAACCATTCGGTGCAAAGGCGTGGGCATTGGCCGCCATAAAGGAGATGCCGAACGGCAAGCACGGCTGTCGATTGCGCGGGCTCCAACGGCAGGAGTCCCGCTTGTGCTTCAGGCAGGGGAGACGCCAGAAGAGATAGCAAAATGAAAAAGGTGATGGCACGAAGGAATGTCATGGCCGTCTTCCTGAAAGACTGAAAACGTCGTCAGCCTCACCATAAGCCGACCGCGCAGCAAGCGGCGTTGCATGAAAGCATCAATCCGCACCAAAAGCGCCACCACGGAATTGGCGCTCTCCGCACACGAACGCCGTTGCTAAGCGACGCCTGCCCGCAGCAGATCGTGGATGTGCACGATGCCGACGGGCACGCCCTTCTCCACAACAAAAAGCGCCGTGATGGCCGACGCGTTGATGATCTGAAGCACGGCGCTGGCGAGCATATCCGCTCTGACGGTCTTTGGGTTTTTAGTCATGATCTCGGCGACCGTCTGATCGAGGAGGCCGGGCGACATGTTGCGGCGCAGGTCGCCGTCCGTCACGATGCCCACGAGTTTCCCGCCCTCGCCTAGCACGCCGAGACAGCCGAAGCTTTTCTCCGTCATCACCACAAGCGCGCTGCTCATTCGCTCGGTGGCAGGAACGACGGGCAATCTATCGCCGCGATGCATGATATCGCCGATGTGCTTCAGGTTAGCGCCAAGCTGGCCTCCCGGATGGAAAACCTTGAAGTCGAGCGCCGTGAAGGCGCGACCTTCCAGGAGCGCAATCGCCAGGCAATCTCCGAGCGCAAGCTGTGCCAGTGTTGATGTCGTCGGCGCCAGGCCGTGCGGGCACGCTTCCTTCACCTGCGGCAGGGCCAGAACGACGTCGGCAGCCTTGGCGAGCGTGCTCTCCCGGCGCGAGGTCATGGCAATGAGGGGCACCCGAAATCGCCGCGAATAGGTCAGGATATTGGCGAGTTCCGCAGTCTCTCCCGACCAGGACAGCGCGAGAATGGTATCGCGCGCCGTGATCATGCCGAGGTCGCCGTGGCTCGCCTCCGCGGGATGGACAAACTGCGCCGGTGTCCCTGTCGAAGCCAAGGTTGCAGCGATCTTCTGCCCGACATGGCCGCTTTTTCCCATGCCGGTCACGATCACGCGCCCGTAACAGCCCTGCATAAGCTCGATCGCGCGCTCGAACTCCTCCGTCAGGCCCGTGAAAAATGCACCCTTTAGCGCACTTAGGCCATCAATGCCGCAATCCAGGGTGCGCCGGGCGACACTCGCCGCATCGAATTCCCGCGCTTCCTTTAAACGCCGCTCGACCCGCGCCAAACGCTGCGCCATTTTTGCCCCCGCCTTTTCCCCGTTACCCCCTGTTTAAGGGGCGAATCACTTCCCGGCAATTTGGAAGGCTATGGCGGGAAAAAGGCCGGTGTACGACGGTGGATAAGACTATTCGGCTGCCTTTGCGGTTGGCCCGGCCATGTGCTTGGCGTGCAACTCAGCTGCGAGCTTTTTCAGTTCCTCGCCGAATTTCGGAGCAAGATCGGGCCTTGCCAGCGCGAAGGCCACATTGGCCGTCAGGAACCCGAGCTTCGACCCGCAGTCGTAACTTTTGCCGCGATATTTGTAGGCAAAGAACATCTGGTCCTGCATCAACGTCTTCATGGCGTCGGTGATCTGGATCTCGTTGCCGGCGCCACGCTCCTGGTTCTTCAGGATTTGGAAGATGTCCGGTTGCAAAATGTAGCGGCCCATGATGATCAGGTTCGAGGGAGCGCTTCCGCGCCCAGGTTTCTCGACCATCGACCGGATGCGCCAAAGCCGGTCTTCCTCCTCACCCTCAAGTCCCACCACGCCGTAGGCACTCGTCTCTTCAGGTAAGACCTCTTCCACGGCGACGATGTTGATCTTCGCATGAGGGTGTTTCTCGCAGAGCCGGTTGTAGACCTTGATCATCTGGCCAAGGCAGCTCTCACCCTCCGGCAACACGATCACGTCTGGCAGCATAAGCGCAAAGGGATCTTCCCCTACGATATCGTGGGCGCACCAGACCGCGTGGCCAAGGCCCAGGGGTTCCTGCTGGCGCGTGAAGCTCGTCGCGCCCGGCGCCGGCAAGTGAAGTTCGAGGTTCAGCAGTTCCTCCTGCTTGTTGCGGCGCCTCAGCACCTCTTCAAGCTCGAACTGCCGGTCGAAATGATCCTCGATAACGCCCTTGTTACGACCGGTCACAAAGATGAAGTGTTCGATGCCGCCGTTCCTGGCCTCATCGACCACGTGCTGAATGATCGGGCGGTCGACGACGGTCAGCATCTCTTTCGGCATGGCCTTGGTGGCCGGGAGAAAACGGGTGCCGAGGCCTGCGACGGGAAAAATGGCCTTGCGAATAGGCTTGCTCATAGCGATTCCTGGACGCTTGTCAGGTCGAAAAGTTTGCAACTGATATAGAGAACATCGGCGGATCTTTCAGCCAAAATTGCGGCTCACGCAACACGTATCGCTCTTTAGCCACACCTAACCTTCGACTGCGGCGCTGATTGTGGAGATCACCGCTCCATTCCACCTCAAGGCGCGGGCAACCACGATCGTAGCAAATTTAACAAATAAAAAAATGTCGCAGCTTATGTTATTCTGATGACCCTGTTGCAGGTCCAACACGAATCACTCCGACGACAGCAGCGGGGGGGAAGCTGGCTTGATCCTGACACAATCTCTCATGAAGACGACTTCACGGGCAATTGGGGGTAGACTGAACTTGAGCGCGTTCGACGAGGTATACGATAAACCGGCGGTGTACCGTATTTTCGTAGCACCGATGCTTGCCTTCGTTGTGCTGGCACTCCTAGCCATTTTCGCTGCTCCGGCTGTTCGCGCTCAGGGAACGAGCCTCTTATCCTCCAGCTACATCACGCCGTTCCCGCAAACGGACCGCTACCAGGTCCGTGTCATCGGCGATTGGCTCGGCCCAGGCCTGACCGAGGGACTGAAGGACGCCTTCAAGCAGGAAAGCTCGCTCGAAATTTCCGATATGTCCCGTTCGCAGTACGGCCTCGTTCGGGCGGACCAGGTCGATTTATACGGCGAGATCGACCGCATGATCGCCGGTGCTCCCGTTCATGCCGCCGTCATCATGCTTGGCGTGAACGATCGCGCCTCGATGAAAGCCGGAGCGGGCCGCGCCCAGCCCGGCACCGCAGAGTGGAAGGAAGCCTACGGCAAGGAAGCCGAAAAGCTTATCAAGAAACTGAAGGGGGCCAATATCGCGGTCTACTGGGTAGGGCTCCCCGTCATGGGCAACCCGGCATTCAGCGAAACTGCCGCTGCCATGAATGACGCCGTCCGCCAGGCCGCCTACGTCAATGGCGTGAAGTTCATTGAAACCTGGGCGGGCTTCACCGACCAGCTTGGCGCCTATAGCGCCTACGGCCCCGACCTCACAGGCCAGACGAAGCGGCTGCGCGATGGAGACGGCGTTGGCTTGACCGCTCCCGGATACCGGAAACTCGCGAATTATGTAGAAATCGTTCTGCGCCGCGACCTTGCCCATGCCAAGGCGCAGCGGAACATCCCCCTTGCTGGTGATGAGGAGGAGCAGGCGCGCGTAGTTCCAAATACCTCGCATAACGCCCCGCCTGCGAAGGGCGCCGCCGTTCCTGCGAGCAACACGGCGTCCGAGGCCCGTCCTGGCGAGACAAACGGAGCGCCAGGAAAGCCCTCTTCCGGCGCCAAGGCGGAAAGCCAAACGCCTGCCGCAGCAACTCAAGATACCCAAAAGCGCGATCAAGCCGCCTTCGGGGGCGCTGGCTTTCAGGGAGGCGAGTTCATCCTGAGCGATCTTGGCGATGGCCTTACAGCGATTGCCGTGATCTCGCCTGCCGGCGACTTCTCCATGCGCGAGATTCAGCGGCAAACCCCCCTTGCCGAGCGTGTTTACTTCAAAGTCCTGAGCCGCGGCGATGCGTTACCGCCCAAGGAGGGCCGCGCGGATGATTTCCGCTGGCAGGGCGCGGCGGCGGCTCAGTCGCAGCAGCAGCAGTAGTGTCCAATGTGTCCTGTGCTTCCTGGAGTGCATATGCGGAGCGGGCGGTTAGGAAATCGGGGTTTTTTGCGTCGGCAAACTCAACGCGCCGGGCTGCTTGTCTTTTGCGTCCTGCCCCTGCTCGGCGGCTGTCTCCCAGGAAGTATATGGGGAAGCGATGAGGATGCCAGCCGCAGTTCCTTCTCGGAAAGTTCGCAAGACACTCCAACGCTGAACCGCTCCTATAAAACCAGCCTGATGTCGCTGAAAATGCCGACCTTCGGCGCTGTTACCGAGGAAGGGCAACTTACGCCCGATGGTGCGTCTTCGCCCTCGCCGTCCGGCTACTCCACCGTCGAATCCCGTAAGCCTACCCAGCTGATCACACCTGGATTCAATGCAAATTCGCCCGCGATTCTCCCCGCCGCGGAGGCTCTTCAGACCTTCTATGGGGCGCTGGCAGCGTTGAACGCCGGGAAACGGTCGCAACCGGTCAGCGTCGTCCATCTCGGCGGCGATCAGATCGCAGATGACAGGTTCGCCGCTTCGCTCCGAGAGAGCCTGATCGGCCGGTTTGGCAATGCCGGGCGCGGTCTCATGCAGCCCGGACTTTATCCAGTCCGCGGAATGAAGGTCGACCGTAGCGGGCAATGGACACTCACGAGCGCATCTGGCGAAGGACAGGGGCCTTTCGGTATCACAGGGGCCAGAGTGAGTTCGTCCGCCAGCGACGCCTGGCTTCGATTCACATCCGTGGAAGGACCTTTTGATTGGATTGACGTCACATTTCTGACCGGTCCTCACCAGGGTACCGCCGCGGTGAGCGTCGATGGCGACCCGAAACTCGTTCCAACCAAGTCGCCGGCAACGGCTCAGACATCCATCCGCGTTTCAGCCAAAGCCAGGGAGATTATGATCAGGCCGCGGGGCGACGGCGCAATATCGGTCCTCTCGGTGGCGAGCGGGACCAGTAATCCCGGTCTTCTCTATTCGAACATCGGATTGCCGGGAGCGACGGCTTCGACAATCGAGAAATGGAACACGGACTTCGCAGTCTATGACTTTCGCAAACTCAACCCGGACTTGATCGTCTTCGATTACGGAACGAGGGAAGGCTTCGTCGACGCTCTGGATGTGAAGCAGTATGAAGCCCGCTTGAAGCTTTCCATCGATCAGATCAAGTCCTGGGCGCCGCAAGCTTCAATCCTGGTCGTAGGCCCTCCGGACGCGGCGCGTCTTCCTGCCTTCGCAGGCTCGGCCGGCGCGCAGGCCTGCCGCTCGCTTAACGCGCAGGAAGTTTCGGCCTATGGCCAGTTGATGGATCGCAAGGATGAAAGACTGGCTCGCTGGCATGCTCCGCCGCGTCTCGATGCGGTACGCTTGGCGTTGAGGCGGCAGGCCGCCGAAAGCGGCGCATTCTTCTGGGATTGGGCCAAATATATGGGCGGTCCCTGCTCGATCCACGCATGGACAAGCCTGAAGCCACCGCTGGCCGCGCCCGATCACGTGACTTTGACGGAAGCTGGGGAAGAACGCTCCGCGCATGCGCTTTTCGCCGAGCTTATGGCCGGCTTCGAGGCCCACCAGCGCGCGGCTAAGGAAAAGGCAAAAGTTCCGGTTGCTGCTGCGGCATTCACTGCGACGATACAGCCCAACAAGCCAAGCGCCAGGAAGCGCAATGAGTAAAGGGATTGCTACCCGGTTAGCGGTTTCAGCCGGCGCGGCGCCGAAGATGCCTGTCCAGGTCGCACTCCTTCTCAGAGGCAAAGCGCACCTCGAATTGCAAGCTTCCATCGTTCAGATCATGCCGGCGGAGAACTTCGGTATTCTCATAAAGCCAGTGAATGAGCGCGCCGTTGCCGTCATCGACAACGACATTGCGGGTTCGCATGTCTTTCTGGAGTAGACTGCGAATCAGTGTCGCGAGGTCAGAAATGCCCTCCCCTGTTGCAGCGGAGGTCAACACTGCGGCGGGCTTAGCGTGTGCGGTTCGGTTCGAAAGACTGGCCCTCTCCTCCTCCGATAGCATATCGGCCTTGTTCCATACCTCGATCACCCGCCTTTGCTGCTCTTCAGGCCCGATCCCGATCTCTGTCAGAACCTTTTCAACCTCGATGCGCTGGGCCTCGGTGGACCCGGTTGCGATGTCACGGACGTGCAGGATCAGATCCGCCTCCAGGATCTCTTCCAGCGTGGCCCGAAAGGCCGCAATGAGCTGTGTCGGAAGCTCCGAAATGAAACCCACTGTGTCGGACAGGAGGAATGCGCCGCCTTCCGGAAATTCGATCCGGCGCAATGTCGGGTCGAGCGTCGCGAACAGCATGTCCTTTGCGAGCACGCCCGCTCCGGAAAACGCGTTGAACAGCGTCGATTTTCCGGCGTTCGTGTAGCCGACAAGAGAAACAACCTGCTGATCGGTCGCCTTCCGGCGCTTCCGGTGCAGGCGTCTCGTCCGCTCTACCACTGCAAGCTCGTTTCGGATGGTATCGATGCGTTCACCGATGGCACGCCGGTCGGCCTCGATTTGAGTTTCGCCGGGACCGCCCAAGAAGCCGAAACCGCCCCGCTGGCGCTCAAGGTGAGTCCACGACCTGACAAGCCGGCCTTTCTGATAGGTGAGACGCGCCAGTTCAACCTGCAGCCGGCCCTCTTTGCTGCGCGCGCGGTCGGCGAAGATCTCAAGAATGAGCCCCGTGCGGTCGAGAACCTTCGCGTTCCATGCCTTTTCGAGATTGCGCTGCTGGATGGGGCTGACCACGTGGTCCACGATCGCAACCGCGACATCCTCGGCCTTGATGATCGCCGCGAGTTCCTCAACCTTTCCCGAGCCGAGAAGTGTTGCGGGCCGGGGTTGAGTGAGCGGAACCGTACCGCCGAAACAGATGTCGAGACCGATCGCCTCTGCGAGACCGGTCGCCTCAGAAAGGCGCTCCAGGTTCGTCAAGCGCGCTGGAGCCGAAACCTGCCCTTTGGATGCTCCGGGAACTTCCGGATTGGTACGATGACAACCGCACGCGTTGCGCCAAGAGACCCCTCTAACCGCGCAGCTTCTTTCTTTGTCTCCGGCGCGATGCTCAGTAATTTCGCGGGGTTCGAGCTTTTTCAAAGGTCTTAACGTTCTCCGTTCTGATCCCCATCGAGAAACGAGATAGGACCACCCGGCATGATTGTCGAGATGGCATGCTTGTAGACAAGCTGAGAATGGCCGTCACGCCGAAGAAGAACGCAAAAATTGTCAAACCAAGTGACGATTCCCTGCAGCTTTACGCCATTGACGAGAAAGATCGTAAGAGGCGTCTTGTTTTTTCGAACGTGATTGAGAAAGGCGTCTTGTAAATTTTGTTGTTTCTCTGCAGCCATGACCTGTCCGTTTTTTTAGCGCGGCACTCATGGCCGCTTGCCCACTACCCGATTCCCGTCCGCCTGCGCTTTAGTTCTCGGTCTTATTCGCACGCCAACCCGGTTGCTTGCGCCTCGCGGCGCCTGCCGCCGATGCTCTTCCTTTCGTTACGCTAAAAGCTGGTGAGGCGAAGAAATCTCAGCCACGCTGTGATAGGCCTTTCGCAATCCCAACGCGACTGCCCCGGATTTTCCGCTGCCGATGGCACGGCCATCTACTTTGACGACCGGCATCACAAGCCCGGAAGCCGACGTTTGGAAAGCCTCCCTCGCCGATTTCGCCTCCTCGACCGTGAAAGGCCTTTCCTCGAAATGAAGCCCGCTGCCTGCGGGCGGCTTCCATCGCGACCTCGCGCGTAATGCCCGCGCAGAATACCAGAACTCTGCGGGGCGCGTCACCAGCTTGCCTGCGTGGTCACGATCCAGGCGTTGCAGGATGCACCCTCGGTGACGAAGCCCTCGCCGTCGACCATCCAGGCCTCGTCCGCGCCTGCCTCCTTCGCTTGCTGCCGGGCGAGAGCCTGCGCGAGAAGCCCAGTCGTCTTGATGTCGACGCGTTGTCCAGCGGATGTCCGGAACGGTGATGACTGAAATCCCGGCGGCGGCCCTCTTGTCGCCTTGCTACGCGACAAGGAGCGGGCGAAACACACAACGCCCGGCGTGACGGCTGGCGCGGGAAAGGCGAAATCGCGGCGCGCCACGCCGCGCGTCACCTGCAGATAAACAATGCCGTTCCTGACGCGGTTGCGGCGGATGTTTCCCGCAGGATCACGCCGAGCGTTCGCAAGGCCATCGGCTCCTCGATTCTGAGTTCCCTTAGCGAGCGGCGGAGACGAAGCATGTGCCGGCGCTCATCCACGAGGCAGCCATCGCGAACTTCGCACACCTCGTAAACAGCGTCTGCGAATTGGTATCCGCGGTCTTCGACGTGCATGGCCGCCTTGGCATAGGGCACATACTCACCGTTCACATAGACAACTCGAGTCATGGTCCGCCTTTCTCGCGCGAGCCTTCGACTTGCAATTATATTGCCAAAGTGCATCCAGCTTATGAAAGCGCAAAGGCGCTCGATCAACCCGCCTTTAGCAGGAACTGATAAAAGGCGTAAAGTTGATCATCAAAGTGCCAGACCAGCGATCCGCGTCCGAATGAACACGGGCTGATCTAGTGCAGCCCGAGGCAGTTCGCCATTTCACACGCGCTTTAGCGACTTGCCTCGGATAGCTGTCTAATCAATAAGTTGCTAGTACGCTTCCGCGGGAAGTCCTATCAGCGCCCACCGTAACGGGTCAGGACTTCCCGCGGGGCGTACTAGTGCCTGAGGTCGCCCGCCCTGTCGTTCGAGTTCACGCCGAGAGCCCTGAGCTTGCGGTGCAAGGCAGAGCGCTCCATGCCCACGAACTCGGCTGTGCGGGAAATATTGCCGCCAAAACGGTTGATCTGCGCCATGAGATATTCCCGCTCGAAAATCTCGCGCGCGTCGCGGAGAGGGAGCGACATGAGGTGCTCACCCCCCGAACCGTTAGACGATAAAGGGACGTTGGCGCCTATGTCGTCGGGCAGCATGTCCGCTGTGATCACCGCCTCGGGATCGCCGTTCGACATGATCATCACGCGCTCGACGATGTTGCGAAGCTGACGCACATTTCCCTGCCATTCATGCGATTGCAGCACCGCCATCGCGTCGTCGCCGATCACCCTGGGCGGAAGGCCCGAGGAGAGCGCGATCTGCCTGACGAAATGCTCGACGAGTTCGGGGATGTCCTCACGGCGCTCGATCAGCGCCGGAACCTTCAACGGCACGACGTTGAGGCGATGAAAGAGGTCCTGGCGGAAGCGGCCCTGGCTCATCTCGCGCTCGAGATCGCGGCTCGATGACGACACGATGCGCACGTCGACCGAAACCTTTGGGCCGCCGCCGATGCGCTGAAACTTCTGCTCGACGAGCACGCGCAAGAGCTTGCCCTGCGTATCGACGGGCATGTCCGCGACCTCGTCGATATAAAGGGTGCCGTTATGCGCTTCTTCGAGCGCGCCGACCTTGCGCGCGGTCTGGCCTGTCTCCTCGACGCCGAAGAACTCGATCTCGACCCGGTCCGCAGCCATCGAGGCGGCGTTGACCGCGACGAAGGGGCCGTTCGCGCGCTGCGAGGCGGCGTGAAGGTAGCGGGCGGCAAGTTCCTTGCCGGAGCCTTGCGGCCCGGTGATCATGACGCGGCTGTTCGTCGGCGCCACCTTCTGAATGCTCTGGCGGAAATGGTTCATGATCGGGCGATTTGCCGATGAGGTCCGAGCTGTAAAAGCTTCTCTCCTTCAGCTCCTTGTTCTCGCGCCTGAGCTTGGAGGCTTCGAGGGCGCGCATGGTCACGACGACGAGCCTGTCCGCCTTGAAGGGCTTTTCGATGTAATCGTAAGCGCCGCGCTTGATGGCGATCACCGCCGTTTCGATGTTGCCGTGACCGCTGATGATCACAACCGGAAGCTCCGGATGCTGCTTCTTGATGCGCGCCAGAACTTCCAGCCCGTCGAGCTTCGAGCCCTGCAGCCATATATCGAGGATAACGAGAGACGGCCGCCGCTCCTCGATGAGGCGCAGCGCCTCGTCGCTATCCTTGGCGAGCCTCGTCTTGTGTCCTTCATCTTCCAGGATCCCCGAGACGAGTTCCCGAATATCGGCTTCGTCGTCGACGATCAGAATGTCAGACGCCATGAGCTTAGTCCCTCCTTCGCGCGCGTCGCCGCCTGGCCGATCCGCGGTGCCTCGCACCTTGCCATTCGGCTTTGTCTCGTTTTTGTCTGTCCTTTCGGAACCCACTGACACCGGGATCGACATGCTGATCCAGGCGCCATGCGCATAGCCTTCGCCTGCGGGAGCGTCGGCGAGTTCCAGCACGCCACCGTGCTGCTCCGTTATCCTTTGAACGATGGCCAAACCAAGCCCCGTACCCTTCTGCCGGGTCGTGACATAGGGTTCGACCAGCCGGTGGCGGTTTTCTTTTGGCAGTCCGCAGCCATTGTCGATCACATCGATGACGAATCGATTCTCGGCCACGCGGAGCCGGATCACCACGCGTCCCTTCGCTTCCCCTCCTTCGCCGCCCGCGTTCGCGTTCAGATACGCGTCCACGGCTTCGCTGGCGTTTTTCACGAGGTTCGTAATCGCCTGGGTGAGCAGGCGCCGGTCGCACAGCGCCATCAGAGGCTCTTTCATCGTCTCGATTTTGAATTCGATCTCGGGCCGGCTCATCTGGAACAGAATCACCGCTTCGCGCACGATCTCGCGAATATCCTGCTCCTCGAAGACCGCTGAGGGCATGCGCGCGAAAGAGGAGAATTCATCGACCATGCGGCCGATGTCGCCGACGTGCCGGATTATTGTGTCGGTGCACTTATCGAAGATCTCGCGATCGGTCGTGATCGAGGCCCGCATATTTGCGCCGGATCCGCTCGGCCGAGAGCTGGATCGGCGTCAGCGGATTCTTGATTTCATGGGCGATGCGCCGCGCTACGTCCGCCCAGGCGGATGTCCTCTGGGCCACAGTCAATTCCGTCACGTCGTCGAACGTCACCACCACGCCGAAATCGGCTTTGTCATCTTGCTCGCGCGTCACCTGGACGGCGAAATTCCGCTCGCCGGTCTCACGCACGATCGTAACCTGGCTCTGGATTGCCTTGGCGCGGGTTTGACGACGCGACTTGTCGATCACCTCGCCGAATTCAGGAACGGCGGTCCTCAGCGCTTTGCTAATCAGCTGCTCCTCCTTCAGGCCGAGAAGCTCAAGCGCCGAACGGTTGGTGAGTGTCACGCATCCCGCCGGATCGACCCCGATAACGCCCGCTGACACGCCCGAAAGCACCGCCTCGATGAAGCGCCGCCGCTCATCGAGTTCGGAATTCTTGGTCATGATGTCGTCGCGTTGCGTCTTCAGATCGACGGTCATCTGCTTGAACGTCGCTCCGAGGCGGCCGATGTCGTCGCGCGCAAACCCTTCTTCGAGCTGAACGTTGAGGTTACCCTGGCTCACCTCCTGCGCCGCGCCGATCAGCTTGCGGATGGGCATGACGAGGCGATTTGCGAAGACGAGCCCGGTCCAGATCGCCGATGTCAGAAGGGTCAGCGCCAGCAGCACATACATTATCGCGAAGACAAGCTGATACTGCCCCCGCATCTGTTCCAGCTGCGCGAACCGCATGATGTTGAACTGCGTGCGCTGCAACAGCCGGAAAACATTGGGATTTACCGGGCGCAAGGCATAGAGGTAGGCATCGTCGAAACCAACGAGCTTTTTCAGAGCCGCAACGCCGTTCGAGAGATCCCAGCTCACCGGCACGATCCGGCCTTCGGAGGCGCGAGCAATGTCGGCGAGAGGCGGAGCGCGATAAGGCGGACCCTCCGAGGCCGATGCCAAGAGATTGCCCTTCGAGTCGATAATGAAGGCGGCGGGGACGGCGCGCAAAGCGACGGCGGCCGAGAAAAACCGGTCGAAGGCCGCCTTGTCCTCCTGGTAAAGCGCCGCCTTTTCCTCAACCTCGCGGCTCACGCCGACGATATCGGAGCGGATCGTCTGCCCGCTCTCCTGCATGTAGGATTGCGCAACCTCAACCGAGTTGCTGACGATACTTTTCACATGCGTCGAGAAGAACGTGTCGAAGGTGCGATCGATCGAGACAGTGGCGAAAATTGCAAGTAGAACGGCCGGAAACAGGGCGACAAGGCTGAAAACGCCGGCGATGCGAAAATGCAGCCCCGCGCCCGCCTGCCGTTTCCTGGCTTTCAAGAGCTGGACGACCTGAAACCCGATGATGCCGATGATCGCGAGGACGAAGGCGGCATTGATGCCGAGCGTCCAGAGCACGACGTCGTTTGTCGGGATGATGATCGAGGTCACCAGACCGTTCAGGATCAGAAAGGTCGCGACGCTCGACAACAGCGCTGCAATGACGACTGCGAGGCTCATCCAGAAGGGCGCTCAGCATGTCGCCCCGCCTTCGCGAGACCCGCTTTGAATTTCGCCTTGAAGCTTGACGTCACGAGTTTATAGCCACCCTGTTGCCGAGCAGCATCGGTGGCCGGTGAGTTTGGGGAAATTGTGGCAAATCCACCACGTTTTGATGTGATGTGGTGTGTCCGAACGGTTTCGAATCATAGTTAACGCAAAGCGCTCCGACTCTCACGCGTCAGGTGAGTTTGAGTGATGGACGGGCTGGCAGAGTTCGGACTTAGGTTGGGCTGCGGATGACCCGGATTTTTTGTTCGCGTACTTTCTTGCGAAGCGTGTTCCGGTTGAGCCCGAGAAGTTCGGCGGCCTTGATCTGGTTTCCCCGTGTGGCCGCGAGCGCGGCGGTTATCAACGGAGTTTCCACATCCCGAAGCACGCGGTCATAGAGGCCCGGTGGCGGAAGCTGGTCGCCGAAAGCCCCGAAATAGTCTGAGAGGTAGGCTTCCATCCACTCGTTGAGCTTCGCTTTTCCGGGCGGCGGCGCTTCTGCAGCGCCGCCGCTGGAGCTCGTCGACAGTTCGTTATCCACAATATCCGCTGAAATAAGCTCCTGCGAATAGAGCGCGCTGAGGCGGCGAACGAGGTTCTCCAGTTCGCGGACGTTGCCGGGCCAAGCGTGACGCTTGAGGCGATCATAGGCGTCCTGGGTCAAAGTTTTCGACGGCAGGCCGCTTTTCTCTGCGCCCTTGAGGAAATGCCGGACAAGATCCGGCACGTCCTCCAGGCGCTCGCGCAAAGGCGGCATGCGCAGAGGCACCACGTTAAGCCGGTAATAGAGATCCTCGCGGAAGAGCCCGAGCGCGATCTGGTTTTCGAGGCTCTTGTTGGTGGCGGCGATGATGCGCACGTCGGTCTTGATGGGCACGCGCCCGCCGACCGTCATGTACTCGCCTTCCTGCAGCACGCGAAGCAGCCGCGTCTGCGCCTCCATCGGCATGTCGCCGATCTCGTCGAGGAACAGCGTTCCCCCGTCGGCCTGCTCGAAGCGCCCGACCGAGCGCTGCGCCGCGCCGGTGAACGCGCCTTTCTCATGGCCGAACAGCTCGGATTCGATCAGCTCCCGCGGGATGGCCGCCATGTTGATGGCGATGAACGGCCCCTTCCGCCGCTGGCCATAGTCATGCAGCGCGCGGGCGACAAGCTCCTTGCCCGTCCCGGATTCGCCAGTGATCAGGACCGTCAGATCGGTGTGCATCAGCCGCGCCATGACCCGATACACATCCTGCATGGATGGCGAGCGGCCGATAAGCGGAAGGTTCTCGCTTTCCGCCTCGGCCTGAATCGAGGATTTCGCGACCTTCGGCTCCCGCAAAGCGCGGCCGACGACGGCGACCAGTTCCTTCAGGTCGAACGGCTTCGGCAGATATTCGTAAGCGCCGCGCTCCGCCGCCGTGATGGCCGTCATGAACGTATTCTGCGCGCTCATCACGATGATGGGCAGTTCCGGTCTTATCTTTTTGATGCGCGGGATGAGGTCGAAGGCATTCTCGTCGGGCATGATCACATCGGTGATCACGACATCGCCTTCTCCCTGGCTGATCCAGTTCCAAAGCGTCGCCGCGTTGCTCGTTGCGCGTGCACTATAACCCGCGCGGGCAAGGGCCTGATTCACCACCGTGCGAATAGCCGCATCGTCATCGGCTATGAGAACATTTCCGCGGCCCATATTATTTGGCTCCATTCTTACGCGCGGATGCTTTGTACATGGGCAGAAGCATGCGGAACGTTGTCTGACGGGTGCGCGATTCGCACTCGATGACTCCGCCATGATCGCCGACGATCTTTGCAACAAGAGCCAGCCCGAGGCCGGCTCCTTTCGCCTTCGTTGTCACGAATGGCTCGAAGAGGTGCTGTTTGACATCCTCCGGCACGCCCGGTCCGTTGTCGGTGACGCAAATCTCCAGGGGCAGCTTCACGCTGGAGTCCGAATTGGGAAGGCGGAGGCTCAGGCCGGGCCGGAACGCCGTCGAGAGGATGATTTGACCGTCCGGCTTGTCGCCGATGGCATCGGCGCTGTTTTTGACGAGATTGAGGAATGCCTGGATGAGCTTGTCCCGATTGCCGGGTACGGTTGGGAGGCTTGGATCGTAGCTTTGCGCGATCGTCAGGTGGCGTGCAAATCCGGCGCGCGCGATTTGGCGGACGTGATCGAGAATGGTGTGAATGTTGACCGATTCCTTGTGGACCGGGCGCTCATCTCCGAAGACCTCCATGCGGTCGACGAGATTGCGAATGCGATCCGTTTCCTCCGTGATGAGGTGCGCAAGAGGCCGGTCCTCCTCCGCTGCGCCAACTTCCAGCAATTGCGCGGCTCCCCGAATTCCCGAAAGCGGATTCTTGATTTCATGGGCCAGTATTGCCGCCATGGCGGAGACGGAGCGCGCTGCTCCGCGGTGCGTGAGCTGCCGCTCGATCATGGCGGCCATGCTGCGCTGCTGCACCATGACAAGAATGTGATCCTGATCCTCGGCGAGCAACGAAGCGAAAATATCGACCGCGCGATGAGGCTGATCCGGAGTGCCGAGATCGACCTCGTATTCGTTGACGGCGCCTCGCGTCAGCCTCACCTGGTTCGCAAGAGCCGCGAGCGGGTTGGCGTAAGGCAACACCGAATACAGTGCACGTTTTTTGAGCAATGCTTCGCTTATGCCAAAGAATACCTCAGCCGCAAAATTCGCAAAAACGATGCGATTTTCGCCGTCGACGACAAGAACGATGTGGGGGAGACCTTGGACCAGCGCCTTGAAATCGAGCGCCTTGACGCTTTCAGCGGCCTTGTTCCTGGTTTTCCCGCGAGGACCCATTGAGTTAAGCAAACCGGCTTCGCCCGATGACAGTTGCGGAGTTCGAAAAGCCCAACCAGCATTAAAATCTGCCCAAATGGTAGGCATTAACGCCGGGCGACTAGTTTCTAGGCATTGTAGCAAATTCGGCCCTCGTGTCAGTAGGCAAAATGACCATCACGCAAAAGCGCTTGGCTGTTTGAAAGGCAGCTTATAAGGTCGTGCCATCCCCTTTTCTCCGCAGTCGCCGGTGATCATGCAAATCCAGGACCAAAAACAGCGCGTTCACGCCGCGGTCATCGTGGCTGGTGGAAGCGGCATCCGCGCCGGGCTCAAGCAAGGGAGGCCGAAGCAATATTGCGCCGCTGGCGGGAAGGCGATCATGCGGCGCACGCTTGAGGCTTTCCTCAACCATCCGCGCGTAAATCTTGTCCTGGCGGTTATCCGGGCGGGCGACGAAGACCTCTACGAGGAAGCGGCCGAGGGGCTCTCATCGAAAAAGCTTTTGAAGCCCGTGCCGGGGGGAGCGACACGGCAGCTTTCCGTCGCGGCTGGCCTTGAGGCACTGGCTTCCTTCTTGCCCGATGCCGTGCTGATCCACGACGCGGCCCGGCCTTTCATTTCCGCGCAATGCATCAGCGATACCCTTGCGGCCCTCGAAACTTCCGATGGGGCAATTGCCGCCGCGCCCGTAACCGACACACTGAAACGCGGCCAGGGCGGGCGCAGTGCGGGAACCGTCTCCCGCGATGGGCTGTGGCGCGCGCAGACGCCTCAGACATTCGACTACGCGAAAATCCTCGATGCCCACCGTGCCGCGGCGGCGCGCACCGATTTTACGGATGACGCATCCATCGCCGAGTGGCACGGGCTTACCGTGGCGCTGGTCGAGAACACCTCCGAGAACATGAAAATCACTACGGCCGAGGACTTGGCGATGGCAGACTTGATTGCGAATGGCGGAACACGCGCCGTATTTGCCGATGTGAGGTCGGGCACGGGATTCGATGTGCATGCCTTCGAAGACGGCGATCATGTCATCCTTTGCGGCGTTCAAATCCCCCACAATCAAAAGCTCAAAGGCCATTCCGACGCCGATGCCGGGCTTCACGCGCTCACCGACGCGCTCCTGGGCACCATCGGCGCTGGCGATATCGGCGACCATTTCCCGCCGTCCGATCCGCAATGGCGCGGGGCCAACTCCACCGTGTTTCTGCTTCACGCGGCCAAGCTCGTGGGCGAGCGCGGAGGGCGCATCACGAATGTCGACATCACGCTCATTTGCGAACGCCCCAAGATCGGCCCGCACCGCGATGTCATGCGCGAGAGAATGGCGGACCTGCTCGGCCTTGAGCTAGAGCGCGTAAGCGTGAAAGCCACGACGAGCGAGGGCCTGGGCTTTACCGGGCGCAGCGAAGGCATCGCGGCTCTTGCGACCGCCACTGTGGTTTTTGGTTAGCGCCATTGGTCATGGCCCGGCTTGACCGGGCCATCCATTTCCGCCGCTTTCTGGATGGCCGCCTCAAGGGCGACCATGACAGGGAATCCCAAGGCAATGTCAAGCGATGTGCAAACGTTAGTCGAACAAGTCCTGCAAAAGGCGCGCGGCCTCGGGCTCCTGATCGCGACGGCCGAATTCTGCACGGGCGGGCTTGTGGCGGCGGCGCTGACTTCGATCGCGGGCTCTTCGGATGTGTTCGATCGCGGCTTCGTCACCTACTCCAACGAAGCGAAAGCCGAAATGCTGGGCGTCGACGCGGTCCTCATCGAAGAACATGGGGCGGTGTCGGAGCAGGTAGCGGTTGCGATGGCGGCCTGTGCGCTGAAGTATTCCCGCGCGCAGATCTCTGTCGCCATCACAGGCATAGCCGGGCCGGGCGGCGGCAGCGCGGAGAAGCCGGTGGGTCTCGTCCATTTCGCGGCGGCGAAACAGACCGGCCGCGACGGCGACAGGGTCGAGTTTGTGGCCGTTCACAGTGAAGAGCGCTTCGGAGACATCGGCCGGGCCGAGGTGCGCGCGAGATCCGTCGAGACGGCGCTGCGCCTTCTGCTTGAAACCGCCGATCTCAGCTAGCGTTGTCGACGGGCTCGTTTTGCTGGGGACGCGCTCGCCCCCGCCTCCCGTAAACCTCATCCGCGCGGGCTTCGAAGGCATCCGCGAACTTGCGGAAGGCGCGGTCGAAGACCGTGCCCATCAGCATCTGAAACGGCTTCGCCCTAAATTCATAGTCGAGATAGAAGTTGACCTTGCTCTCTGTCTCGCCGACCGGCGTGAATGTCCAGCGGTTATCCAGCCGCCGGAACGGGCCGTCGAGATACTCGACCATGATGAGCCCGTCAGCGGGCTTCAGCCGCACCCGGCTCGTGAAGCTTTCGCTAAAGAGCTTATAAGCAACCGTCATGTAGGCAATGATCAACTCGCCGTCGGCCTGCGCTTCCCGCTTGATCACGCGCAGCCCATCGCAGAGCGGCACAAACTTCGGGTACTGCTCAACGTCGGCGACAAGCGCAAACATATCGGCCGCAGAGTGGGCTATGCGGCGGGTCGTTTCGAAAGAGGGCATCAGCAGCTCAAACTATGGATAAAGGCCTCGGCTTCCCGTCGGCTTCCGAGTCTCACCACATGAGCATGGGGCGCATGCCTGGTGAGCGCGACACGGTATTTCGCCGCATGGACCTTATTGAACGTCCACGCCCATTTCAAAAAGTCAAGTTCCAGACGTTCCGGGCAACCCGGCGCCATATCTGCTCGGACGCGTCCGTAGTGCAAATCAGGCGCTTCAAAACGCGGGAAGCAGACGTGGCGCGAAAGATCGAGCTAGCTAGCGCATCGTGCGTTTAATCGGACGCGGGGGCATGGTCCATTTTGTAGGCATCCTGCAAATGGCGACATCTGACGCTTGTCTCCGCATTCCTTCTTCTGAAAGATCTTCAGCGAAATCGCCTTGATGCCAGGTTAACGCAGCTCAAACCCTTGATAATTATGGGAAAACTTACAGAACGGGACGCCGTCGCCGCTGCCTGCGCCGTGCAGTTCCGGCCTTCGCAAGCGTTAATTCGCGAAGTCGAAATATATTTAACGGACTTTTGCGCGTCCCAGTAAATGGAAATAATTCCGGCATTAGATTCTATTGAATGGGTCATTTGTTAACAATAAAAACTATAGCAGTTTCAATGGCTTATAGTAGCCTCCCTTTGTCCGGTCTTAGGCGCGGCATTTCTCCATTTCGCGGCGAATAAAGAGATTTCTTTACCAACACGCGGTGGGAAATAATTCCGGCGCGCTTCTGTTAACCACATAAGTATGAAGGCTCGCCGCAGTGAACGAAATGTTTATGAAAACGCGCGCGGCGAGCGTCGTCCACGATGGCGATGGCTGGTCCGGCGAAGGCTTCTCCCGCCTCGCCGCCATGATCGCCGCCCGAAATGCACCGCCACACAGTCCCAGCCGTTAAAAAATATTGCATCGTGTCCGCGCGCGGCATCCTGATGGGGAAATGTAGCGGAATAGCCCCCTTCGATGATCCACTCATCCCGGGCGCTGGCCCTTTCCCCGACGGCTGTGAACCGCTTCGCTTTATGTCCATGAACATCCTCCCTTGATTTGGCAACGCGGCCATCGAAGGCCGCTCAGTTGGCACCCTTGCAATTCAGGTGATGCCCCTTGGTAGGATTAGAGACTAATATGCGCATCAACCTATGAGCAGGATTCATGAATGAGCAGGGAGAATCTCAACGATATCATTGCGTTTCTTGCCGTCGCGCGGGAGCAGAGCTTCACCCGGGCGGCGGCGAAGCTCGGCGTTTCGCAATCGGCGCTGAGCCATGCCATCCGCGGCCTCGAAGAACGGCTTGGAGTTCGGCTCTTGACCCGCACCACGCGCAGCGTTGCGCCGACGGAGGCCGGCGAGCGATTGCTTCGAACAGCGGGACCGCGCCTTGACGAGATCGACGCCGAACTCGCCGCCTTGAGCGAACTCCGCGACAAGCCCGCCGGAAACATCCGCATCACCGCTGGCGAGCATTCAGCCAATGCGGTCCTTTGGCCCGCGCTGGCGAAGCTTTTGCCGAGTTACCCGGACATCAAGGTGGAGATCGTCATCGACTACGGCCTGACGGATATCGTTGCGGAACGTTATGATGCCGGTGTGCGCCTTGGGGAGCAGGTTGCCAAAGATATGATTGCCGTGCGTATTGGCCCGGACTTTCGCATGGTTGTCGTCGGAGCCCCGTCGTATTTCACGAGACAATCGAAACCCAAAACACCCCAGGACCTAACAGATCACATCTGTATCAATCTGCGCTTGCCGACCTATGGTAGCCTCTATGCCTGGGAATTCGAGAAACGCGGCCGCGAGATGAAGGTGCGGGTCGAAGGGCAACTGGTGTTCAACAACATCGCCCTGAGATTGAACGCAGTGCTGGCCGGACTAGGCTTGGCCTTCCTACCGGAAGACGTGGTGCAACCGGATATCACGGAAGGGCGGCTTATCCGCGTGCTGGACGACTGGTGCGCCCCCTTCCCTGGCTATCACCTCTATTACCCGAGCCGGCGGCAGCCTGTGCCGGCATTTGCCCTGCTGGTCGACGCGCTTCGATACCGAGCTTGAATCCGTCCAGGGATTGCAACATTGCCCCCCGAAGACTGCCCACGCGATCCCGACAATGAGAGCGTGGTCAGCAGGCGGGGGGTCTTTTTGCTGCATCTGCAGGTATCGCGCATCACACGGTCTCTGCTGCAAGCTCCATGGATTTGATGTTCAGTTCTTGTCCTCGCAGCCAGCGGACGTCATGCGAGCCGCATGCGCAAGGCATGACAGCAGATGGGGCTGCGAATTCTGCGCCGCATTTCAAGCAGCGCGCCCAGCCCTCGATTTCCAGAATATTGAGCCGCGCGTTTTCTAGCGCCGTGCCCTTGGCCACAACATCAAAGCAAAAAGCGAGCGCGGCCGGGGCGACACAAGAAAGCTTACCGACCTCGATAGTCACCGCGCTGATCTGGCGGCCGAGGGCTGCTTCGCTGACCATCTCGACGATACTGCAGGTAATCGCCATTTCGTGCATGGGTCCGTCTCAGCAAATCCTCTGCAGTTGTTCCCCCACGAGCGTGTCAACGATGCGCCGGCCGCCGAAAAGAGACTTCATGGTAACGCCCCCCGCGCGCCATCGCAGGCCGGCAGATGGCAGCGACTGTGCGCACCACCGTCATGCGACGACCGCCTTGTCGACGCCGCCATATTGATAATAGGCCGAGCACGAGCCTTCCGGCGAAACCATCAGCGCCCCGAGCGGCGTCCCCGGAGTGCAAGCACTGCCGAACACCTTGCATTGCCAGGGTTTGATGATGCCGCGAAGCACCTCCCCGCACTGGCATGCCGCCGGGTCTTCGATTTTGATGCCGGGCAGCGCAAACTTACGCTCGGCGTCATAGCGCGCATAAGCCTCGCGCATCCGCACGCCTGAATGCTCGATAGAGCCAAGGCCGCGCCACTCGAAATAGTCGCGCAGCTCATAGACTCGTTCGACGGCGTCGAGCGCAACCGCGTTGCCGTCCTCCGGGACGACACGCGCGTACTGATTTTCAACTTCCGCGCGCCCTTCCGCGATCTGCTTGAGCACCATCCAGATCGACTGAAGAACGTCGAGCGGCTCGAAGCCGGAAATGACAAGCGGCTTGTGGTAATCGCGGCAGATGAACTGATAAGGCCTCGCCCCGATGACCATTGACACATGCCCCGGCCCGACGAAGCCGTCGATCTTCAACCGCGGATCGTCGAGGATGGCTTTCATTGTCGCCGGAATGGTGATGTGGTTGCAGAAGATCGAGAAATTGCGAATGCCTTCGCGTTCCGCCTGCAACACGGTCAATGCCGTGGATGGCATGGTCGTCTCGAACCCAAGGCCGAAGAAAACCACCTCCCGGCCTGGATTTTTGCGGGCGACCGCCAGCGCATCCATCGGCGAATACACCATCCGCACATCCGCGCCAGAGGCCTTGGCTTGAAGCAGGCTCTTCTTGGAGCCGGGCACGCGCATCGCATCGCCGAACGTGGTGAAAATCACTTCCGGGCGCTCGGCGATGGCCAGTGCATCGTCCACGCGCCCGATCGGAAGCACGCAGACCGGGCAACCCGGTCCGTGCACCAGCTCGATGGATTTTGGCAACATCCCCTCGATGCCATAGCGGAAAATCGAATGAGTGTGGCCGCCGCAGACTTCCATGATGTACAACGGTTCATCGGAGGCGCGCGGAATGCCGGACATTAACGCGCTGATCTCCTTGATCAGGAACCCAGCCTTGGTGGAATCGCGGAACTCATCGACATACTTCATGGCGTTCTCTCTTAGCCGCCAGGATTCCTGGCGGCGGTCGGCCGCAACTGGCGTCACTGCGCGGGCAGTTTCATCGCTTCCATTTCCGCCTGCGCCTCTCCCAGATCGGCTAGAATCCTGAGCGTCTCCGCGGCTTGAGCCTCATCGATCCGGCTCATGGCAAAGCCCACGTGAACGAGCACCCAATCGCCAAGGCAGTCGTTCGGCGGGTGGCTGTCGCTGACGATGCAGGCGATGTTGATCTGCCGCCTGATGCCTGCGACATCGACGGTCGCGAGGTGCATCTCGGCGTCATCGATGCGGACAATGCGGCCTGGGATTCCGAGACACATGAGGCGTTTCCTTTATGCACGATGCTGTTGGCCGCAATAAGCCGGGATGCTGCGATGACCGCTTGTCCGAGCGCGACGGATAGCGGAAGCGCCGCTCCGAGGGGATCTGCGATCTCCGCCGCGCATACCTCGAGATAGTCGCGCGCAAGCGGCCACGACTGCGGGGCGGAAGTCTGCGCCCGGCAACTCGTCCGCGTATTCTGATTACCATCGCGCGGCTCACGACTCGTCACCACGCCTCGTTAAGGTTGGCAAGAGAAGTGGCGAACTTGTCTCTTTGTTCCAGCACAAGTGCCCTGTTTAGACAAGGCAGGCTCACACCAGACGCAGAAGAACTCGCAATATCCGGCCAGCGCGAGCCAGACGGAAGAAACAAAAAAAGAGCCAGGCGTCAGATTTACGCGGGAACAGCCAACCTGAACGAAACATTACTCCCTGACGCAATGGGAGCACTGAGCAGAAGGGGAGAATAACCGGCGGACTAGGGAGGCTTTCATGAACGATAATGCTGCAGGCAATGCGGCAAGTTCCCCGTATGGGAAAAGGATGCAGCCCAAGCCCGGGAGGATGACGGAAAACAAACCCAAGCTGGCAGAAGTTCACATTCTCTGGATAACGGGCGGCCTCGGCTGCGACGGAGACACGGTATCGATCACGGCCGCCACCCAGCCGAGCATCGAAGATGTGATCCTTGGCACCATTCCTGGCCTTCCCAAGGTTCACCTGCACAATCCGGTCCTTTCCTACGAGGTCGGCGACGAATTCATGGCGCCCTTCCACGCAGCGGCGCGCGGCGAGCTTTCAAATTTCGTGCTCGTTCTCGAAGGCTCCATCCCCAACGATAAGCTGAGCGGTGAAGGTTATTGGGCCGCTTACGGCACAGATCCCCACACTGGCGATCCGATTAGAATTACCGAATGGCTGGACCGGCTGGCCCCAAAGGCGCTGGCCGTCGTCACCGCTGGAACCTGCTCAGCCTATGGCGGCATTCATGCCATGAAGGGCAACGCTACCGGTTGCATGGGCGTCGCGGACTATCTCGGCTGGGATTGGAAATCGAAGGCTGGGCTGCCGATCGTGAATGTGCCAGGGTGTCCCGTTCAGCCCGATAATTTCATGGAGACCCTTCTCTATCTCCTGCGGCAGCTCGCTGGGCTCGCCCCGATGATCCCGGTCGACGAAGCCGGGCGGCCGAAATGGTTGTTCGAGAGGACGGTGCACGAAGGGTGTGATCGCGCTGCCTGGTATGAAACGGCCGAGTTCACCAAAGAATATGGCTCTCCGAAATGCCTCGTGAAAATCGGCTGCTGGGGGCCGGTCGTGCAATGCAACGTCCCCAAGCGAGGCTGGATGGCAGGAATTGGCGGATGCCCCAATGTCGGCGGCATCTGCATCGGCTGCACTATGCCGGGCTTTCCCGACAAGTTCATGCCGTTCATGGACGAGCCGCCCGGAGGCGTCTTCTCGTCGACGCTCGTCTGGCCCTACGGCGTGATGGTGCGCTCATTGCGGCGTCTGACCCAAGCGACAGTGAACGCCGAGCCCAAATGGCGTCACAAGGGTGACAGGCTGACCACCGGCTATCAAGCGCCCCGCTCCTAGCACGCCATTCATCCAATTTGGAGACAGCCCATGTCCATGGAAGCACCGGTCATCAAACGCACCGAGAAGCCCTCGCAAATCGTCGAGATGAACTGGGACCCGATTACGCGAATCGTCGGCAGCCTCGGCATCTACACCAAGATCGACTTTGCCAACCGCGTCGTTTCGGAGTGCCACGCTACCTCGTCGATTTTCCGCGGGTACAGTATTTTCATGAAGGGCAAAGACCCGCGCGACGCCCATTTCATCACGAGCCGCATTTGCGGCATTTGCGGCGACAATCATGCCACCTGTTCGGTGTAGCGCGGGACGCGTTGCGGACATCCATGGCGAAACCATCGACGAATATCATCCAGAGTGCCGGG
Source organism: uncultured Alphaproteobacteria bacterium (assembly GCA_963829495.1). Classification (GTDB taxonomy): domain Bacteria; phylum Pseudomonadota; class Alphaproteobacteria; order Rhizobiales; family Rhodomicrobiaceae; genus Rhodomicrobium. Next base: position 14,775 of record CAWHIT010000007.1, on the reverse strand, counting down.
TTGTTTGCAGCATTGCCCTCAAGAAGCCACCGGTGCTCGAATGGCCCCATCCCGAGCGCGTCACGCACGATTTTGGCTTTGGCAGCGCCGGTGCTGGCGGCTACGCAAAAAGCGTCACCCAGCTGCTTAGGGGAGATGCAAGGGGAAGACGCCGCGTCAAACAGGAAGTTGTCTTGGCACAGGGCATAAACAACCCCGCAGGCCCAGGCATTAACCGTTCCGTTAGACACAGGGCTTGGCCGTTTACGGCACAATGCTGCGATGGCGCGTCTTGCCAGCTCTGCATATTCTTCGGTGAGTTCAGCTTTGCAAAAGGCGTCTGTCGCGGCCGTTAACGCCTCATAGCGAGGCATCATCGCCTTCGGCGCTGGAGATCGCGCCCCTTTTCCTTTCTGTCCAGCCAAGGCATTCCCGAATAATTGGCCTCTATGTTCAAGAGGCAGCACTATACAGTGGCGTGATGCAGCCGGAAACGGCAGTTAAGGGCGGGCCGCTACTTATGCCCGTTATTTGCAGAAAGTTGGCCTGAGATCTACCCGGCCGATCCTTAGCCTGACAGGCTCGCTGATTTACTGGGCGGCGGACACCCTAAACCCTCCGCCACAGCGATCACCCTCGTCGCAAGCCGCGTGACCCGAACCATCGCAACGTTCGGTCTGTTCGCACGCGGCATTTCAGCGTCAGAGCAGACAGCAATATACCTGTCTGCCTGCGCCGGGTGGGCTCCGAACGGGTTCGCCGCCATCCCCACCACCGCGATTGATCCGCCCCACAGTGCGGCGTCTCCTGCGGTCCCCGCGCTTACGGGTCCGGGTCCCCAAGTCTCATAACTCGCGATCGCGAGGTACGCGTTCTATGCTGCGGCGGTTCTCCCCGTTAGCTTTTGAAATTCCGCCAGGATTTCCGCATAGTGCTCGGACAAGAATTTCGACACCGCAGCATTGCCGAGCATTCTCGCTAAATACCCTTTGATCAGCACAAGATCGAGATGATCCTTGCCGTAGGTTTGCTCGATGAGTTTAAATTGACGGTCGAGATTTGCGGATTCGCGCTGCATCAACTGCATCTGCTTCTCGGTAAGCCCCTTGATGCGTTTGGCCCGGGAGGCGTCGACCAATTGCGCTTGCGGTGTAGCGGCGAGGAGAGATTGTGCATAACCGGCCGTGAATTTATTCATCGCAACCATGAGCTCGACAGCCTCGATTTGCCGAAGCGGTACCATGCGCTTCAGGATCATTAGGGCGTTCGTGTGGATATCCTTGTCCTTCAGCATATCAATGACTTCAGGACAAATGCCCTTGAATAAGCGGAGTTTCGCACGCAAGTAAGACACGTCGACAGCGAGCGCTTTTGCAATTCGCGCTTCGGATACACCTCGCTCGATATTCTTCATGATCATCTTGTGTTCCTGCACGATCGAAAGATGACTGACGTGCTTATTATAGGTGACGCCTTCATCATCAGTCGAAAGGAGACACTGTACCTCGTTTTCGCCCATATCCTTGAGGGCTTCGACCCGAAGGTGCCCATCAAGCAGCAGATACTTGCCGCTTACGCTACTCAGCCGCGAAATGACGGGAGGTTCGATGATGCCAACCTCGCGGATCGAAGCGACTATCTGGGTGTACTTTTTGGTCGCCTTGACGTTTCGGCTATTGCGACACACATGATATTGGCTTCGAAAGCCATTTTCACCGAAACACGTTCGGATGTTGCGAGCAATGTTGGCGTCTGTCTCGGTTGGCGCCTTGGGCGCGATCTTGAGCCAAGTTTGGGCCTGTTCAAGCTTGTCTTCGACTTCGAGTCTCAGCGCCTCAAAAGGATCGCTCGGCATATTTGATCGCGGCGGCGCTTGTGGACCGTCCTCGGGCCAGCTCCCGTTCCGAATGTAGTGGCGGTAGGATGTCTCACTGACCGGAAATTTCGCGACAAACGTCCAATGCACGAGCGGATCGACAGGTTTGCCTTCAAAGCAGCACACCACCCGATCGTCTTTGTCTCGCCAAAACGCGATCGGAAGCCACGGCCCATCTTTCGCAAGGCGCCGCTTGTAGAAGCCACATTGCGGGTTCGTCTCTTGCACGAGCTGCTTTTCGCCTCGAAGCGCCGCGCGCCAGAATTGATAGTCCTTTGCGTCTTGCATCCTTCAATTCCCACCCAAAAAAGCCCGATTGGCTCGACATGGCAGCCCAAAAGACGGGCTCGATTCACCCAGAACCATGAAATCACCTTGCTTCGATAAGCCTCTCGATGCCTTGGATTTCGTCCGTGAGACGGGCCGTAATCTCATTCAACCGAGCTGCGGTCTTCGAGTCGCCCGAATTGAAGACGAGGAAGCTGACATGCACGATGAGCGCCTGGGCTCTGCGCAGGTAACTGCGCACCGTTTTAAGCTCGCGGAGAGTCAGGTGCATGTCATAACCTTCTAGACAAAGCTTCGCCCTTAGCTGAAAGCGTGGGCTCAGCGACTTCTTTGAGGCCTGCTATGATACCAAAGGGGTCATATTGATCTTTTGATATCATATGAAACGAAATAGCCGTTTACGTCAAGTGAAAAATCGAATTAGCGGTTGCATATGATAACTAATATTCAATGCAGGATGGCTCGGGCAGCTCTGGGCTGGAGCGTTAGAGACCTCGCGCAAAAAGCTCACGTCGGGGCGACGACAGTTATTCGCTTTGAAGGTGGAAAAACCTCAAATGCATCCACGTTGATGCTCATCAGACAAGCATTCGAGGCGGCAGGGATAAAATTTCTTGATGATGGTGGGATAGTGCCGCCGAAAAGTTAGTCAGCGCAAGTCCCGGAGCACGTTATCGATTTCCCACTTTGGCTAGCAATTCGCTGGGCGCAGCGTTGCTTATGGTGCTCTTATTGCACGACTACATCAGGCTCTGGCACACGCTCGATGTGAAGGCCGGTAAACCAAATCTCGCCGGAGATAATCTCTTCGGAAGCCGAACGAGAATCGTGAAAGAGGCGCAGCATCTGGCCGCGACAATCCTCGGTCTGCGGAATTTCAGCTTCGAACGAAAAGACACGCCACTGGTGAGACTCCCCCATGAGCATGTCCGTTTCACCGAGGACCTTGCGTGAACCGCTCGCGCATTGCAGCTGCCAGCGAAGTCCGCGCTTGGCAATCACAGAACCCCGAAGCTTGCCTTCCATGCGATATTTTCCGGGTCCAAGCACAAGGACCTGCCTGGCTTCCGGGACCTGGGCACGCCCAGAGCCGAAGGTCACATGCAGGGCGTGTTCCTCTGGCCCGAGAGGGACAAACTCAGCGATAGAGTTCACTCCGCGGGCAAGCTGCCAATCGAAGGGAAGGCCAGTTGGTTCATGCTCAAAACTGGCGTGCGTGATGAGACCAGGAAGAGGTTCAGTTTTGGGAAGAAATTGCAGCCAAACATTATAGGCCTGGTCGATCAGATTTTTCGCGATCAAGGCATTCAGATACGGTGCCAGCTCCCGATCTCCGACAGGCTTAACGCTTTCCTGGAGAGCCATCATGATTTTGAGCGGTGTGTCCTGCTTTGCGTTTTGCGGAAGCGCCGCGAAAAACGAGGGCCGCCATGTGGGCCCCTTCGCCAGTTCCTTGATCAGCAAATCGCGGCCATCCTCATCGTCGGCTATGCGTGCAAGGTAGCCAAGGACGTATTGAGAAAGCTCCGGGCGCGTGCGAAGCAAAATGTCCGCATGCTTGATTGCTGCTCTGAAGTTTCTTTGGTAGGAACTGTCAATGAGAAGCCAGAACTGGGCGACAAATTCCCGGCGAGACCGGTTGGCCGCTTCTCGCATAAGCGCGCGCACTTGGTCCTGCGTGCCGCTCGTCTCAGCCATCAGCCGAAAGGCCTCGGCATTCAAGGGGTCGATGGCGATTGTTCGGAGCGCGAGCCGACGCACTTCACTGTTTAAGGCATCACGTTCGCCCTGTGGCTCCGAGAGGTTCGCGGATCGAGCCTCTGGAAGGTGAGCGATGGTATCTCTCTTGGGAAGGCCGGCCGTTTCTTGGGATCCGGTTCGTTCCAAGGCTCCTGAAAGGTTCAGAAGTCGCTGCCGGATTTGTTCCGCCTTGACCATGAGCGCCGCCGGATTGTTGGGGTTCAGTCCGAGAGCGGTATCGGGGTAGGATGGCGCCAGCGCGTAAGGCAGGCTCTTTGTTACGACCACCCAACACAGGAAGAGCCCCAAGCCTCCGAGAAGAGCATAGGGCTTCGGATCAGCGCTGATGGAGGAAAAGGATGAAGGAAAGCTTGCTCTTGAGGGCGTCCAGAAGTCCGCCCCAGCGCGCCTTGCGACGCCGGCGCCGGCTCATTTGCGGGCTCCTAAAATCCTGAGGAGCCGTCCCCAAACGCCTCCACGCCTATATTCTGAAGTCCCGCATGGTTTGCTAGCGCGGGTTTGGAACGGCAAGCCCAAATCCTGTGGGCACCACGATGGGTGTTTGCCAAGCGCTATAATTTGAGCCAACCCTGCCCTGCCCGCGCACTCCTGGCGGGAGCGAACCGTTATAGACCGCCCTCCGTTCATCGGTCTTAACCGCCTCCCAGGCCTTGGTGACCCGATTGACGTAAAGGCTTCTGTCAAAGCAAGAACCCGATGCGCCTCCCGATAGAACGTCCGGATGCAGCCATCTGATGAGAAGCGCCATGTGGTGCCGCAGTTCGGCATGCGAGGCCTCCCTGCTCGCGCCAAGGGTCCGGTAATTGTCTTCATTCCCGCTGAAAAGAATTTGTTCGATAAAGAAGCCGGCCGCTTCCTGCAAAGTTACCTCAGGACGCTCGGTCAGCGCGGCCGCCTCCTGCAAGGCCTCGATGTCACCCGCAGCGACCTCCAACAGAAAAGTCATCCCATTGGGCAGCGGCAGGCGACGGGCTTTGCGGGCCATCCTTGGATAGCTCCGCATACCAAGAGCAGCCGCGAGCGCTTCCGGACTTCGCATCTCAATTCAAGGTTGCTTTTGTGAGCCGCTTCGCATCATCAGCGGAGGACCCATAAGCCAAGTAACCATTGCCATAACCGTACCCGTAGCCATAGCCGTAACCATAGCCATACCCGTAGCCATAAGTGTATCCGACGGATTTGGGATCAAATTTGTTAAGGACGGTACCGATCACTGTGATACGCGTGAGCAGGAGGCGTCGCATGGCGGCGCGGATCATCCCCTTCCTTTTGTCACCGGCCCCGACGACGAAAATCGTTGCTGCCGAAGCGCTGGCGAGTAACTGCGCGTCCGCGATATTGAGGAGCGGGGGAGCATCAAGGAGAATGAGATCGAAAACCTCGGACCCGATAGAAATCAATGAAAAAGCCCTTGTGCCGTTTAGAAGCTCTGCAGCGTTCGGCGGCAAGGGACCCGATGCCATGAAAGAGAGATTAGGCTGGTCTGTTTTTTGGATGAGTTCGGGCGGGAGCGAGGAGCCGGTCAGATAATTGCTAAGGCCGGTCGCATTATCCAAGCCGAGCTTTGCATGAAGCGTCGGCTTGCGAAGGTCGGCATCGACAAGAAGAACCTTGAGGCCCATCTGCGCAAAGTGCCGGGCGATGGCGACCACCGTCGTCGATTTACCTTCCCCAGGCCCTGTACTGGTCACCGTGATCGAGCGTGGCAGTCCGTTCTCGGTTGAGAACTGCAACGCAGTCGCCAGAGATCGAAACAACTCGGCAACTGGAGAACGCGGATCCCTAAGCCCTTCGGAGAGACCATCGCCTCCTTCGACAAAAGGGATGATCCCAAGCGTTGTAAAACCGGAAAGCGCCTCGATCTCCTCAGGTGCGCGGACGCGGTCGTCGAGCATTTCCAGGAGCAACGCGATGCCAACGCCGGCCCCGAACCCCAGCGCAATCGAAAGCATCAGAGCACGGGAAAGGTTAGGCTCCGAAGGAGCGCCCGGGACTGTGGCCCGATCAACGATGAAGATATTGTTGGTGCCGACGCCGCCTGCGATATCGACTTCCTTGTAGCGTTGGAGCAGCCCGTTATAAAGACCCTGGTTTGTTTCGACTTCGCGCTTCAAAATATTATGCTGGATCCCCTTCTTCTGTAAGTCGAGAACCTCCTCTTTCAGCGTTTCGATCCTCGCCTTCATCTCATTCTCAAGAGCAAGCGATAATTCATAAGCGCTCTTAAAAGAATTTTTGATGACCTTGACTTCGGCCGCGAGCTGGCGATCGATTTCTCTGATTTTATTCGATATCTGAACCATCACCGGGTAGCTTGGCTTGAAGGTCTCAAGCTTCTCCTGATACTCCGTTTCAAGCGTCTTGCGTTGTCCCCGGAGCACCTCGATCACACTATTGGTCAGAAGTTGGGGCAAATTGATTGCTGTAGAATTCTCGACTTGCCGCCACAGCTGTTCATTCTTGACGCGTTCGGAGATCAGTTGGCCGACCGCCGCGTTGGCGGCCGCGAGATTATTGTCCGCGATCGACGCTTTATCGGTGACCTCAACCATTCTCTCCTTTTCGGCGAAATCGAGGAGCGCTCTTTCCAATTCTTCCAGTCTGATTTTAAGCTGCTTGATCTGATCTTCGAGAAAGACCTTGGCGTAGGAGTTCGCCTCGAATCTTTTATCCAGGTTGGAGGCGACATAGGCCTCCGCATAGCCATTCGCGATTTGCTGGGCGTGCGCAGGGCTTGGATCGATATAAGTGATGTCAACAAGTCTCGAACCTGGAACCGGCAAAACCGCGACGTTCCCGAGCACAATGCCGGTCGCCCATCCTTGACGGGCTGTCGGCGGAGGGAGTTGGCGCTTCGAAGAAGAGAGCATCCCGCCCAAGAGTGCCAGCGGCGAGGCATCCCTGGGTTTAAAAAAACCATCGTCATCGTAGAGGTGCAGCAAAGACACAACCCGCTCGGCCATAGTGCGGCTTTTCAGAAGCTCGTACTGGGTCCTGAGGAAATCGGTGCTTCCAGCTTCCACGGGTGAGGTCGCTCCTCCTTCCACGATCTTGGCCGGCTCCCGCTCGATCTGGATCCTTACCGTTGCCTTGTAAAGCGGGGTTTGAAGCAGCGTGCGGATGCCGCCGAGAAAAGTAAACGCAAGCAGCACCCCCAGGATGAGCCATTTGCGTTTCAAAATCATATAGGCGTATTGTCGAAGGGTGGTGGCGAGATCGTTCCCTTCTTGGAGCGCGGATCCATTTCCCAGTGGTGCGTAGGGATCGCGCCGGACCTGTGCGACAGCATTGGTTTCCGCTTTGACAAGGGCTCGCGCATCGGAAGGCTCCTCATTTCCCTGTCCGTAAGCGTCTTGCATTGCTGAAATCGCCTTGCTGTTTGAAACGATGCTGAATTGTCTGTGCGAAAGAGGCCTAAAGGTACGGTGCCAGCGTGGCGAGCGGAAGCAATTTCAACACTGTATTCAGCCCCTGTTTCACGTCCGAGTTTGCAACAATAATCACGTCACCCGCCTGCAACTGAGGATCTTCCTCAGTTCCATCGCGGATGGCCGAGACATCATATCTTCGCCGCAAAACGTTTCCCGTCCACCTGCCGGAAGAGTGCAACGGTCGTCGAGGCCGATCTCATCGAAACCGCCGGCCTGAGCCATCGCTTGCAGAACGACTAGTCCCCCTGCGATCGGATAGACGCCTGGCTTTTTGATGGCGCCTTCCATCGTAATGCGCTGGCTGAAATAGTCTTTCACAAAAACAGAAATTTGTGGATTCTGCAGATACTTGCTTCCAAGCTTCTTGGTCATCTCCTGCTCAATCTCGCGAGCGCTTTTGCCGGCCGCATCAAGCTCACCGATGAGCGGGAAGTTGATGGTTCCGGTTTCGGAGACCTGAACTGTCTTGGACAACTCAGGCGCCTTGAAGACGGTCACTTCCAGAACATCCCTGGGACCGATCTTGTATGTCTTGCTCGCAGGATCTGACACCGAGGCGAGCGAAAGGGCAACCTTTCGGACGGCCTCCTGGTCGCCTTTCTCAGGCTGAGGAGTGGTTGCTTGCGAATTTTGAGCAGCCGGCTGCGTGTTTAAGGCACGAGGCTGGATGCTCGCGCCTGCTAGATCATTTACTGGAGAGCCAGCGCAGGCGCTAAGTAAAACCGCAGCGAGTGCGGAATAAAAACTCTACCTGAAGGTAGGCATGCCATTGAACTCCATTTCGCCCAAAGTTAGGAGGCCCGGCAAATAAACGCGTTGATCTATGTGTGCGCGGCAGCACCCGCAAAAAGACTTGTCGATTCGCCCGCTCCGGGCTGACCCTGCTCCAAAAAAGGATCAAAGGTCCTAGGAAATCGATAATAGACGCTCATAGATAGTGCCCCACCAGGCAACGAGAGGAAAGCCGCCCCAACCGAGTGTCCGCTTTGCCGCTCAATCGCCAAAAAAGCTTCTCATTTAAGAAAAGCCATTGCTTCACTGCCGAGTTTTCGCTATTAGCGCAAGCATTATTATCCATTTGTGGGGATAAGTGATGATTATAGATTTGGCAAAAGCAACTACGCTCCCGAAATGTTGCATTTCGGCGATAGTGACAGCAGCCTTGCTTGTCACTGGCGCCGAGGCAGCGCAGCTTACCAATATTCAAGGAGCCGTCCTGGTCGATCACGGCAACGGGTTCATACCCGTCGCTGGACCCGTCCTTCTGGCTCCCGGAGATCGCGTTCACGCGGCGGCCGGCGTCGCCTATGTTGTTTACGACAACAATTGTTCGCAGAAAGTCGCGGCAAATCAAACCGTGGCTGTCCTCGCCGCGCCGCCCGCTTGCGACTTAAAGGACGGGGTCATCGCAAACGAGGCCTCTCCTTTCCCGGCCGATGCACTCGCGGTGGGCGGCATGCTTGCGGTCGGTGGGGTTGCGGCTGCACTTGCGAGCAGTGGCAACACAAGCACGAGCGGCACAAGCGCGAGCCCATAGGAAACGACTTAAGTTACGGGCACGCTGATGCTTTTTTGGATGTGTGGTGCCACAATTGTGTTGGCGATAGTCCTGGGTGGCGGGACGCATAGTGGGTTCTACGGGGACGTCATCGTCCAACTCGTCGCAATCCCATTGCTTGTGGCGTCTCTTCGGCCAGGTCTTGTGGCCGATCATCCGCGAAGACGGGAGGTGCAACTTGCCTTCGCGGTCTGTCTTGCATGTGTAGCGGTCGTTGTCGTGCAGATAGCACCCTTTCCCCTCGATGTCTGGTCCGGCGGCAAGCCTCTGCTTTCTGGCTCTGAGGCCAGCACTCTGTTGCCCAAGTCGAACTGGGCCACCCTCTCGATCACGCCGCAGGCGACATGGGCGGCGGCTGCCTCTCTCATCGTGCCCTTGTCTGTTTTTGCTTCGGTGCTCCAACTGGGCCCGCATCGCCGCATGTCGCTTTGTTGGCTGATCCTTGGGCTGGGGGCGGTCTCGTTGCTGCTCGGCTTCCTGCAAATGACGCAGGGACCGGCCAGTGATCTGCGCTTTTACGAGGTCACAAACCCGTCAGAGGCGGTTGGCTTCTTTGCAAATCGCAACCACTTCGCTGCCTTTTTGAATGTGACGCTGATTGCGTCAGCCTTGTGGTTTTATCCAGCGATAGAGGCATCGTTGGAAGACAGGGCGCTAAGGACGCGCGCAATCTTGTGGTTTTTCGCCGCGGCCGCCTTTCTGGTGGCAACTGTCGCGGGGCTTGCCATGGCGCGGTCGCGCGCCGGCATTTTCTTGGCCATGGCAGCCCTTACCGGTATTGTCATGATGGTCGTCGCGAGGAACGGCGCGCAGAATGCCGATGGGGATTTTCGGCTCCAAAGGCGCACGCGTCGCATATCCCTGGCGGTTGCCATATTCGCTGTGGTTTTTGCGCTGCAGGTCGGTTTGGGTGGCCTCGCGGGACGTTTCGAAAGCAATATTGCCGACGATCTTCGCATTCCCCTTGCATGGACGACATTCGAGACCGCGCTGAGCACCCTGCCTTTTGGGACTGGATTGGGGTCGTTTGTCAACGTCTATGCCGCGGTTGAAAAACCTGAGGACGCTCTGGTTGTTTATGCCAACCGGGCTCACAACGACCTTGCCGAAATTGTTCTTGAGACAGGCCTTTTGGGGGCGATCCTCCTCATTTTGTTTCTTGTCTGGTTCAGCCGAAGGGCCTTCGCTGTCTGGCTCCGATCCAGCCCTGATGCCCTCCCCAGCCAACTCCTGCTTCAACGTGCCTCCACACTGATTGTTGCCGTCCTGTTTCTCCATTCCCTTGTGGATTATCCCCTAAGAACGAGCGCCTTGAGTGCGGTCTTCGCGTTTTTCTGTGCAGCCCTGCTGGCACCAGTCGAGGCCTCTGAGCCTGAAGGTGGCAAGCCGCAGCGGCACAGGCACCGTGCGCGCCAGCCTGCGCTGACGGACTTGCCGAACCCAGCCCAAAGCCCGGACGTCGACTGGCCGGAAAGCTGGCAAAGAAGAAATGACAACTAGAGCGCTATTAGTTTTTTATTAACACAACTATAACGTGTGTTCAAATTTTTTGAATAATTCTTGCCTCTTTCTCCGAAGCAGAATAGCAGTGGTCTCCAATTAGACGATAATCTCTTTCGGAGATATTTGATGCGTCGTATTGATTTATTCATACTCGATGCTGGACTTATGTTTTTCGCAACGCTTTTAGCCTTCGCGCTGCGGGAGAACTTTGAGGTTTCAGCAGATCGGCTTTCTCAGGCATTGCCTTATCTCTTGTCGACACTTGCCGTTTCTTTAATTGTTTTTGCGGCGGTCGGAACAAATCGCACCGTCTGGCGTTTCGCAAACCTTGTTGATTATTTGAGAGTGGCGGAAGCAATTGTGCTCGTCACCTTCGGTGCCGTCTCCTTAACCTTTGCCTATAACCGCCTCGACGGCCTCGCTCGCAGCTTGCCTTTTCTGCAGATCCTCGCTGGAGTGGCGCTCCTCGTGGGTGCTCGCGTTCTCCATCGGTTGAGCCATGAACGACGCCGGCAACGCCGAGCTTCAGCCGCGTTCCTGCAGTTGTCAGACGTCGAGCCACAAGCAACCGTTCTGGTCGTCGGAATTACGAAGGTTGCAGAAACCTACCTTCAGGCCGCAGCGGAGTTTGTTCCCGGCCGCATCAAAATCGCAGGCCTTCTGGGCAACACCGGGCGTCATGTCGGCCGGCTGGTGGCCAGCTGCCCTGTCTTGGGCTTGCCCGAGGACATCGAGGATATTCTCGACCGGCTTGAGGTTCATGGCGTTTTTGTCGACCGCATTGTTGTCGCCTCCCCTTTCCAGAGCCTAAAAGCGGGTCAGCGCGATGCTCTTCTTCGTGCGGAGCGGTCCCGCGCCCTTTCGCTTCAGTTCCTGGCTGAAGATTTGGGCTTCGATAATTCCAGCACGCGGCCGGCTCCAGATGCCGTGAGCAGCCGCACCACCGTCTCCTCGGACCTGAGCTTCGAAATTACGAGCATCCGAACTTCGGCAAATCGCCCAGCGTCGATACTGGTTGGCAAAGCGAGCCATCGACTGCCTTGCTGCGCTGGTTTTGCTGACCATCTGCTTTCCTTTGATGGCGACGGCCGCGCTTTTTGTCGCCGCGAGCATGGGGACACCTGTCTTGTTCTGGCAACAGCGGCCGGGGCTCGGTGGCAGGCCGTTTAGGCTTTACAAATTCCGCACCATGAGAGCCGGGCACGACGCCAATGGGCGCAGGCTTTCCGACGCAGAACGGGTATCGAGCGTCGGTACGATCATGCGCCGCCTGAGGCTCGATGAACTGCCGCAGTTGTTCCATATTCTCCATGGCGAAATGTCCCTTATTGGCCCGCGGCCGCTCCTGCCCTGCGATCAGGCCGACGAATATCGGGCCCGGCTGCTCGTCCGACCCGGCGTCACCGGCTGGGCGCAAGTCGTCGGAGGCCGGGATATTTCGCCGGAAGACAAGGCCGCTCTCGATGTCTGGTATGTGAGAAATGCAAGCCTCGCGCTCGATCTTGAGATCGCGGCAAGGACAATCCCGATGATGCTCCTCGGAGAGCGCATTTCGCGGCCGCTCATTGAGCGGGCGTGGCGGGAATTGAGTGAAGGCGGCATTCTGAAAGGGGAACTCGCCTCGAAGAATAGAGACCAGCTGTCACACCCATCCAATCAGCGCATGAAGTCTTAATACAGACATAATTACCTTCTAAAAGTCACGCTTAAGTAATCGTTCAAGTTTAGCTGCCTCTTTTGGCTAGGCAGACTAAGTTTCGGCACATCCTTATTCGGGGGAAAGTGATTTCACCCGAAGTGCGGTAGCTTTTCTCTTCTTGAAGATCGGCTTCTTTTTCGACTCGACCTTCGGCGCTGGTTTGGGCGCGCAACCCCTTCTTTCTTGCCGCGACAGCCAGTGCACGGCTCAGCTGTCGGGGAACACGGTCAACGAGTCAGAGCCGTCCTCGTTGGTCACGCCAGCCAGTGACGGCACAATCACACCTCAACGGGGAAGCGAGGGATTTCACACATGGGTTCCAGTAAAGCCATCCTGATTACGGGGGGAGCGGGGTTTCTCGGGTCTCATCTCTGTGACCGGCTCATCGCCGACGGGCACGATATTCTTTGCGTCGACAATTTCTTCACCGGCACCAAGCGCAATATCGAGCATCTGATCGGCCATCCGCGCTTCGAACTCATCCGTCACGATGTCACCTTCCCGCTCTATCTCGAGGTGGACGAGATTTATAATCTCGCCTGCCCGGCCTCCCCGATCCACTACCAGCATGACCCTGTGCAGACGACGAAAACGAGCGTGCACGGCGCCATCAACATGCTGGGCCTTGCCAAGCGGCTGAAGTGCCGGATCTTTCAGGCGTCCACCTCGGAGGTCTACGGCGATCCGTCCGTCCATCCCCAAACCGAAGACTATTGGGGGAACGTCAACCCGATCGGGTCCCGCTCCTGCTATGATGAGGGCAAGCGCTGCGCGGAGACCTTGTTCTTCGACTATTACCGCCAGCATAAGCTCGACATCAAAGTGGCGCGCATTTTCAACACCTACGGGCCGAGAATGCATCCCAATGACGGGCGCGTGGTTTCGAACTTCGTTGTGCAGGCGCTGAAGGGTGAGCCGATCACCATTTATGGCGACGGCCGGCAGACGCGCTCGTTCTGCTATGTGGACGATCTGATCGAAGGCTTCATCAAACTGATGAACAGCCCGGAAGGCGTCACCGGTCCGATCAATCTTGGCAATCCGGGCGAGTTCACCATCCGGGAGCTGGCAGAGCTGACCATCGAGATGACGGGGGCGAAGTCGAAGCTTGCGTTTCTTCCGCTCCCCGCCGACGATCCGCGCCAGCGTCAGCCGAACATTGCGCGCGCCAAGGAGCAGCTGAACTGGCAGCCCACGATTGCGCTTCGCGAAGGCTTGCGCCACACCATCGCCTATTTCGAACGGCTGCTGTCGCAGGGGTCCGAGGGGCTTCCGGCGGCGAACCTGAAGGCCGTCGCTTAAGCGGGTCGCCGTCCGCCTCTCTCCGCAGGCCGCACGGTTTATGCGCGTTGGCTGCGGGTGCTACGCGGAGATCCCATTTTGCCCGCGGGCGCTGCCCGCCCCGCCCGCGAGTAATCGGCATTATCGGGCAAGACCTGAATAACAGGTCGAAAACGGGTCTCGCACGGTGGCCCTATCGCTAATCACTTGTTTTGGTATGCATGTAGCTGAGCTTCGGTAGTGTAAATGGAAAACTCAAGCATCGCCGCTCATTTAGAAAAAGTCGTGCTAGTAACAGGCGGCGCTGGGTATATTGGATCACACGCCTGCAAGGCCCTCGCCAAGGCTGGCTATCTTCCAGTCAGCTATGATAGTCTCATCTATGGTCACGACTGGGCCGTCAAGTGGGGGCCGCTTGAGCGGGGCGATATTCTCAATCGCGCGCGCCTCGACGAGATAATTGCGAAATACAAGCCCATGGCCATCATGCATTTTGCGGCTTTCGCTTATGTGGGCAAATCCGTAGCGGAGCCCGGCAAATATTACCGCAATAATGTAGCGGGCTCGCTTACTCTGCTTGAGGCCGCGCGCGACCATGAGATCGGCAATTTTGTATTCTCAAGCACCTGCGCCACTTACGGCATCCCGCCAAAACTGCCGATCACCGAGGACACGCCGCAGAACCCCATCAATCCCTACGGCGCCGCCAAGCTAATGGTAGAGCGTATGCTCGCGGACTTCGATGCCGCACACGGCTTGAGGTCTATTTCACTTCGCTACTTCAATGCAGCCGGAGCGGATCCGCACAATGAGATCGGGGAGGATCATAATCCCGAGACCCATCTTATCCCCCTTGTGTTGGATGCCGCTTCGAGACGCCGCAAAGCCGTCACAGTTTATGGCACTGACTACGATACGCCGGATGGCACCTGCATTCGGGACTATATCCATGTCAGCGATCTTGCTGATGCGCATGTAAAGGCCTTGCAGGTTCTGTCACAGGGTGGTCGAACGAGCGCTTATAATCTGGGACTTGGCAGAGGGTTCTCGGTGCGGGAAGTTATCGCTGCAGCCGAGCAGGTGACTGGCGTCTCTGTGCCAACTGTTCTTGGCGAGGGGCGCGCAGGCGACCCGGCGGAGCTCGTCAGTGACGTATCGAACGCGCTCGCAAAGCTTGGCTGGCAACCTCAGATCACACAACTGGATGAAATTTTGCGCACGGCTTGGGCGTGGCATCGGAGAGCGGCCAGTTCCAGATAGCTGCAGAATAAGGTTCGCGACAAGTCGGACCCTTCGATGGCCCCCCGGGGCCTGTGAAGGCGGGGGAAAATAGGAGAATACAACTCATCTGGGCGGTTGATATATTGCGTCCGTTGCCAAGATATACCCGGTTCACACC
>CAWHIT010000006.1:0-139219 GCA_963829495.1 uncultured Alphaproteobacteria bacterium | reverse complement strand
CACGGGCCACAAGGGGAGCGGCTGCAATTGAGTCGATACCGTTTCGGATTGCTTTCCGGCTGAAGTTGCGGATTTGCTCCTCGTTCAGAAATTCGAGCATAGGCGGTAAGGCGCCATGCAGGTGCTGCGCCGCCAGCCTGGCGTTTTTACCGTCTTGCAACCATCGGGCGATCCAGCCGGCAGCATCGATCCTTTCCAGTTTTGCGGCTACCTCCTCTGGAGCGAGGAAGTTGATGGAGATAAACTTCCCAATCGCGTCGCCGATGCGATCCTTGTGGTGCGGCACAATGGCGGTATGCGGGATCGGAATACCGAGGGGATGGCGAAACAGCGCCACCACAGCGAACCAATCGGCACAGGCTCCAACCATCGCCGCTTCGGCGAAGGCCCGGGGATAGGCCAGGAAAGGCCACCACTCCCTAAGAGAGGATGTGACAATAAACACGACCGTCATGAGCAGGAGCAGCCCAAGTGCGATCTGGCGCATGCGCTTGAGTTCGGTGGTGCGCTGACTTGCGAATTGTTTGCCGGTTTCGATCGATAACATGTCACTCACCGGCCATCGGCTCAGGCCGGAGGGCGTCCGTGGCCGGCCTGCTTCCATCGTGCGAGTTGCCGGGAGTGCAATGTTGAGGCGCACGATAAGCTGCAGCGTGAATTGTTGTCGAGCTAGGCAATTCATCCTCACGCCGCGGCAAGGGGCGGATTCCGTTAAGCCTCGCTACGATCGCGGAGCCCATGTCTTATGATGAGCCTAACCGCCCCGCGCGAGACTTCAATGGACTGCACCAATTTCCACAATGAGTTTTCCATCAAAACCACGCCGGCCTGCCCATGCGGGAGGCATGCCTCATGGCCATACCGGCGTCTGCGTATTTCAGGGCAGGCGAAGCGTAGATGCCATCGCCGACAACCGCAAGCGATCTTGCCTTCCCGCCTAAGCTGCTGGACGATTTCCGCTTCGTCCGAGGGCAGCAAGTTGGCGATCTGCCGCGTTAGACGCAGTCGCTACCTCGGCTTTGATGTCATTGACGCGTTTCTGTGCTTCGCCGGCCGAGTTTATAGGCGCCGCGGACGGTGGATTTGAACAATGGCTTGATGCGCCTCCCCAGCGTGGGAATGTATTTCGGCGCCATCGCGGCCGCAACGCCGATGACCACGCCTGGAAGAAGTTCGGCTGAAATAAGGGCGACACCGACACCAACAGCCCCAATTACAGCAACCCTGCCAGCTAAGTTGGTGCTAGTCTGATCCGTTTCTTCAATTTCTGGCCCAGAAGCCTGTTTGGCGTGTCCTGGTCCAAAGGCCTGCTCGGCGTGACCGTTTCCAAGTTTGACATCAACTTTGAACTTCGACATTTACTGGCCTCCAGAACAGGTTGCTAACGAAAAAAGAACGTTGGCTAGGATATTTGCGAGAGGAGGCAGGGAGTAGCACATCTTAACAGTAACAGGAGTGACAGCCTCGCACAACAAGGCGCCGAGCCTTCGTCGGGCTCAGGTCCATCACGCCAAGCAGGCAGGTTATGAGCCTGTCTTTTCAGTGCGCAGGCTTCAAACCGAGCACAGGATGGCCAGCGCTGCGGCCCAAAACACTACCTTCCAGCGCCGTTTTTCCCGGCTGATGTCTCTTGCGAACTGCAGGACGGCGACGGCATCGGCCATGTCCCCAAGCATTCGCTCCTCCCTAGCTGCCGTCGGTCATGTTGGCGACGGTTTCGAAGTCCTCATAAGCCTCGAATTGGCCAGTCCCGTTTAAACCACGGCGGATGAGCGAGGCTGGATTTGCATCCTTGTTTCTCACAGTCTAAGCATGCGCCCAATCCGGGCGGCCCCACTGGCTCGCGATCGCCGACAACTCATGCGGAACGGGAAATCCGGCCGCCAAGGAACGCAGACGCGAACGATAGCCCTTCCGCCGCAACCGACGAACCGTGGATTTGGTCTTCTTCGGGTCAAGGGTGCGGGTACAAATTTCTTGAGTTACTGCAACAGCTTGAAGCGCCGATCGTAGAACAAAGCGGATCGGCTGTCGGTGGTAAAGAACAAAACGCGGTTCCCTTTCCGCGGCGGCTCCCGCCCGGGCGCCGGTTTCAGTTCGGTCGTGAAATCGCAAGTCCAGAGCCGCAAAAAAGCCGCGAGTTAAGCGCCCGGCGGCTTGAGTCAGGCTTCGGGATGATGTTGTCTGCTCTTATATTACCGTAGCGGAAGTTGATCAACTCGGCACCAGGGTCACTTAACGAACCAAGAAAGGCGCCAATTGCAGGGGCAACGCACCTCATCCTTGGCGCTGTTGCCCGGTTAATCAGCCTCATACCCAATGCGCGAGCCCTTGGAGTCCGCAAAGCTCTTTCAGAGAGTCTGATTCACAGGGTCTAGAGACTCGTTCATCCTCTTTTTGACATTTTTGCTCCGGATAGCCCGGAGGCGGTTTGATTTGGCGGTGTTTCCCAAATCGAAGTGTTGCTGCCAATGTGGGACGAGCATGAGACTTCTCATAGCCGAGGATAATACGCGTCTTGGCCGTTACCTTCGCACTGCGCTCAGCGACAGAGGTTTTACGGTCGACTTGGTCGAAACCGCAGGTGACGCCGAAGCCGCGCTTTTCAGCATCGACTACAAGGCCCTTATTCTCGATCTGGGCCTTCCCGATGCCGATGGCATGTCGCTTCTGAAGACCATGCGCAGAAATAACGATATGCGGCCGGTTCTTATTCTCACTGCGCGCGACAGCACGCAAACGCTCGTCGACAGCCTGAACGGCGGCGCAGACGATTATCTCTGCAAGCCATTCGAGATGGACGAACTCGTTGCCCGTATCCGCGCGCTCTTGCGCAGGCCGGGGGAGAGAAAACGCGTCGTCATGACCGAAGCCAATCTTCTTCTCGACACGGTCGAAAGGGAGGTGCGCGTCGACGGCAAGGTCGTGGAGGTTCCACGGCGCGAGTTTTATGCCCTCGAATTGCTTTTGCGGCGCACGGGTAGCGTCGTATCGAAAAGCACGATGGAGAGCATGCTCTACGCGTTTGGGGAAGAGACAGCGTCGAATGCTATCGAGGTGCTTATTCACCGGCTTCGGAAACGTCTTGCTGACGCGGGAGCCGATGCTGCAATCCACACGATTCGCGGTGTGGGCTACATGCTCCTCGCAGAAGCCAAAAGCAACGCATGAAGCGGTACTTCCGCTCTCTCTGGTTTCGCCTGATTTTCGGGCTGTTCTTCGGCTCCGTCGCGGCGGTAATGGTCGCGAGCGCCTTTTTGTACGTCCGTTTCAAGAACGTCAGTGCCGAGTCCCGGGAGCGCACGCTCCAGGGCCAGGCGAAGCTTATCGGTCATCTCTTCCAGGCCGCGGGCGGACGGGACCTTGTTCTGCCGGAATCGATGGCTCCCTATTACGGTGGTGACGCCGGGAAGTATGCGGTCCTCTTTCAGGACGGGACGTTGCTTGCCGCATCGTCCGGTGTGACCAGCGCCTTCCACCCTATCGACCCAGACCTGGGCCGCGAGTTTTTCTCCTATGCGCAGTCCGGCGGCCAGCCGCCGTTTCACGGGATCTCGCTCACGATCCAGGGGTCGTCGCCTCCGATTTGGGTTCAGGTTGCATTCAAGGATAATGAAGTCATCTTCAACTCCGTTCTTGAGGAGTTCGTGATCGACATCGCCTGGATCTGGCTGCCTTTCGTAGGCATCCTCCTCGTCATCAACATGATCGTCATTAAGATCAGTCTGAAACCGCTTGTGGCGGCCTCGGTGCAGGCTTCGAGAATTGGGCCATCGGCCGTATCGCAGCGGCTGACTGAAATCGGCATGCCGAACGAGGTCCTGACCCTCGTAAGAGCGATCAATAGCGCTCTCGACCGGCTGGAGGAAGGCATCAAGGAGCAGAAGGCCTTCATCGCGGATGCCGCGCATGAGCTGCGCACGCCCATTGCAATCATGACGACGCATATGGACATCCTTCCCGATTTCGATGGAAAGGCTGCGCTGAAAGAGGAGCTTGGCGGATTGACAAGGCTCGTCAACCAGCTTCTCGACACCGCGCGGATCGAGGGTTTGCGGATCAATCCCGGCGAGGCCGCCGACCTCAACGCCCTGGCTCTCGATGTTGCGGCCTTTATCGCACCTTGCGCCATCCGCCGCGGCAAAACCATCGAAGTAACCCGAACCAAGCAGCCAGCTCTAGTGAACGGCTCCTACGATTACCTGTTTCGTGCCGTCCGCAATCTCGTCGAAAATGCGATCGAGCACACGGCTGCTGGAACCGCCGTTCTCATTGCCGTCGAGCATCCGGCAAAGCTAAGCGTCTCCGATCGCGGGCCGGGCATTCCTCCTGCTGAGCGAGAGGCTATCTTTCGGCGCTTCTGGCAGGGGCGGCGGGACCGGGGGACTGGCGCAGGGCTTGGCATGGCGATCATTTCTCGCACGGTTGCGGCCCATGGCGGACAAATCGAAGTCGGAGACCGAAAAGGCGGAGGCGCGACCTTCACGGTGACCTTCCCGCCTTTCGTCAAGGGTGTCGCGACTGCTCCGCCGTCTGCAAAGCCCGGCCGCGAAATTGGATCCGGCGACATCAAGCGGCTCGCGAAGAGGCCGAATCCTTAAGCATCCGGTTATCCTCCGAGTTGTTGGCTTAAAAGAGCGGTTAGCGTCCCGCTCGAAGTTGTGGACTGGGCGGAAGAGAGCGCCTTGTAATCGCCGTCGGAGTCCTTGGTCTTAGAACTCTTAACGTTAGCGGCCTTGTAATCACCATCCGGAGCCCGGGCGCTTTGTGCCGAAGCCGTAGATTTTTGTGTGTTCTGTATAGGGGTGGTGGAACTACCAACCGCTTGTACCATCAAAGACCTCCCAAAGTGTCGTTCGTGTTATGCAATCTAAGGTAGCAGCTGGTTGTTAATGGTCCGTAAAACGGCAAAATGAGGGAGGGTTGGAAGGCCGAGGCAGGGATCTGCTTTTTGCGTCGGAGTGGGAGAATTCCTGCATTCCGCTAGCGATTTCAGATGGATAGCACGAAAACGGAGCGCGGCGAAAGTGAATCCGGCAATCGCTGCGCTTGCGAAATCCCTGAAGCCGTAAGCGTTCCGTAAGCCAACAATGGATATGGTGCCCGCGTGAAGATTGCGCGGGAGCCTTCAGGCTTAACCTGCCATTTTGTTTTGCCTATATTTTACTATACAGGGGGCATTGAAATTATTCTAACGCATCCTGAAATAAAAATGAATATGATCGCCAATAATAGTCATATTTACGACTAATTTCTAACCAATCTAGGCTCCATTAATGCTTGCGTTGTTGCTCAGCGACCGCATCCGGCGAAGCTAGATTGATAGGAAAAGCCTTAATGTCCAAATCCTCGTACCGCATTGCGGTCAATGTCGAGTGGACGAGTAAGTGTAATGCGCGTTGCGCGATGTGCCCGCGCACAATGATTTCCGAACCCAAGCTGATGGCGCTTTCGACTTTCGAGCAGGTACTGTCGCGGCTCTCCGCCGAAGACGTGTTTCGCGTCATCATTGCCGGCTATGGCGAGCCCACCACCCATCCGAAATTCAATGATTTCGTCGATGCCATGCGCGGCCATCACATCCAATTTGACATGGCGACTAACGGCAGCCTGCTGGACGAGGACCGCCTCAAACGGATGGATGGCATTTTTACGAAACTGATGATCTCGTTTTCGAGCACGGACCCGGAGGTTTATCAGGCCGTGCACACGAATTTGGATCAGCGGCAGGTCATGGACAACATCCTGCTCGCCCACCGGACGCTGAAGAAAACGAAGCTGATCATCAACCTGTCGCCCACGCCCGAATGCCTGCTGACGCTCGACAATACCATTCAGTGGTTCCATGAGAATGGCATTCGCGATCTTCACATGTCTCCCACCTATTACGACCGGGCAGGAGCCATGAACACGCGCGGTATGCCCTCCGAAAAGGACCTCAGGGCGAAGATCCGCGAGCATCGCTTGACCAGCCAGGAGATGGGCTTCATCGCAGGCGTCAGCGACTTCGCCGGGCAGTGGCGCTCCAACCGCTTCAAGTGCATCCCGCGCAATACGAATATGCTGATTAACGCGCAGGGTTATTACACCTTCTGCTTCAACGACATTCGGCATAGCCACTCGATTGGCCATGTTGGGAGCATGTCGCTGCGCCAGGCCCTCACGGTGCGTGAATTCGAAGGAATCGGATGCCGCGATCTGCGACAACTGCAATTTGCGCGGACGCTACCGGCCCCGCGAACTGACGCGCATCGCATTTGCCTACGCTAAGGCGCGCCTGGCCGCCGCCTAGCCCCTGGTTGCCTTGCGGAGCTGCCATGAGAGTTCTGGTAAGCATACTGTAAGCATAATTTGTGTATGTGTGCCCAGGCGATAAGTTACCATCAATTAAGGTCGCAATCCTGATGGTTCGAGGCGCGTTAAGTTGTATTGCATAGCATGCTTAGATCTACATAAGCCCTCAGCAACGGGTATGCGTTTGTCATAAATGCGTCTGATTTGCCTGTGCGTATGCATTAAGCTTGATATAGATCAAAACGAAAGAGCGCTCTCGGATATGGAAGAAACTTCAGCCTCGCATGAGGGGACGATCGCATGAAATTCGTCGAGATTTCCATCCGATCATCCCTCGCGGCCTATCGTTTCGCGGTTCATTCGCGCGACGTATCTTCTCAGCTACGACGCGCACGTCGTCAATCTGCCGAAGACGCTCATTGCTCTCGTTGACGAAGAAGACAAGGTCCACGCTGCTGCCGGTTTGAGAGATGCTTCCGAGCCGTTCTTCTCGGAACACTACCTTGACCTGCCCATCGAAACATTGCTCAGCGAAGTTTCGCGCCGCCGGGTCCTGCGCTCTACAGTTGTCGAGGTGTCCTGCCTGGCCAGCCGCACGCCAGCGATCTCCGCGCACTTCATGCGTGAGCTGGTGTTCCATGGAGAAGAGCTCGGTTACGAATGGGCCTTCTTCACCGCCACCAGTCGTCTGGAAAAACTGCTCCGGCGCATACGCCTTCCCCTTCTCAATCTTGGCGCCGCCAGCATGGATCGCGTTCCTTCGCCCGAGAACTGGGGCTCATATTATGAGACAAATCCGAGAAGTCCTCGCATTCGGGCGGGAACATCTGAAGGCTTTCGTCGCGCGCTGGCTGGAGCCTGTGCAGGCTCACGAGGTGCACGCTTATGCCTAGACTTGCGCGGGCTTTGGCCCGTCACGCAGAAGCTGCGGGCAAGCGCATCGCCATGAGCGACGGCTTCCGATCACTGACCTGGTCGAAGCTTGCCGCATGGACGGGCGGCATCGCCGAAGACCTTGGATTTGAGCCCGAGACCATCGGTATTCTCGGTCACAACAGCAATGCATGGGCCGCCGCTTTCCTGGCTGCAAGCGCGGCCGGCAAGACCGTCGTGCCACTGCCTGTGTTTTTCACCGGGGAACAGCGCGCTCATGTCATCAGGGACGCCGGCATCCAGCGCATCATCGTGACGGATGCAGAAGCCGCGGCCTGCCACACCTTGTCCACTCCTGCCTACCACTTACCTGAAAGCCGCACTGGGTCGCTTCCTCTGGACCGTCCCGACGGCGGGCTCATCATCTATACCTCGGGCAGCACAGGCACGCCGAAGGGCGTCCGCCTCGTCAGCGGCCAGGCGCTCTGGTCGGCTGAGACACTCGCGAAGGCGATCGGAGCAACCCCGCAGGACAAGTACCTTTCGCTTCTGCCGCTGCCGACGCTGCTCGAACTCATTTGCGGCGTCATGATCCCGGTCTTGATTGGCGGCCCCGTTCACTATAACGGTGACGTGGCGCGCAACGCCGGAGCAGGTATAGCCAGCAATATCGCGGAGGCCTTCGAGCGGGCGCGCCCGACGACAAGCGTTCTCGTCCCGCAACTCCTGGGGCTTTATGCGCTGCAACTGATGGCGGCAGGCAAGCGGCCCCACGAAGAACTCCGCTTTGTCGCCGTTGGCGGGGCGGCGATCCCTCCTGTGCTGGCGCAAGGCGCGAGGCTTTTGGGCATCCCCGTTCATGAGGGTTACGGCCTTTCAGAGTGCTGCTCGGTCGTCTCGGTCAACCGTCCGGGCGCTTGCCGCGAAGGAACGGCTGGTAAGCCGCTGCCAGGCCTTCGAGTCACGATTGAAGACGGCGAGATTATCGTGGAAGGCCCGTCGGTTATGGACGGCTATCTGCATGCAGATGCGTCTTCGCGCAAATGGCGCACAGGCGACGTCGGAAGCCTGGATGCCGATGGCTTTCTCACAATCCACGGCCGCCAGGACAACATTATCATCACGCCTTATGGCCGGAACTTAAGCCCCGAGTGGATCGAGACAATCCTATTGGGCGATCCAAGGCTTCGCGCCTGTATTCTGGCTTCATCGGGAGAGTCCTGCCAGCTTGGCATTCTCCTGATCCCATCACCTGCAGGCGAAGCATGGTTCAAGGCGACATCGCAGGAAGAGATCCTCAAGCATCTGGCTAAGGCGCTTCACGCAGCGCCTGACTACGCACACCCAAAAAGGGCGCTGGTTCTTGGTTTCGCTGAAGCCTCCGAGAGAAATCTCTTTACTCCGAACGGCCGCATCCGCCGCAAAGCCGCGATTAAGGTTCTGCAGGATTGCGTTGCAAATTCCGCCGCTGAAACAATGCAGAAGGACGTTGCATGAGCCCCTACGACCGGCTTTACGCCGAGACGGCCCCCGCCCGGAACCAGTTCCTGGCCATTCCCCTTGTCGGGCAGGCAGCTGCGAGAGGAGGTTCCCAAGCGCTATATCTCGACTTCCTGACGCAAGCCTACCATCACGTGAAGCACACCTTTCCGCTTCTGTCGCTTGCTGCCGCGCTCACAGAGGACGAGCGGTATCAGGACGCCCTCTTCGAGTACATGAAAGAGGAGCGCGGCCACGACAAATGGATCCTGGACGATATCCGGGCCTTAGGCGGCGACGCTGAGAAGGTCGCAAACGGCAAGCCGGACGCGGCCTGTGAAATCATGGTCGGCTATGCCTACTACTCAATCGAGCATATCAGCCCCTACGCCATCCTCGGCATGGTCCATGTTTTGGAAGGGCTCTCGACCATGCTCGCCCATTCAGTTGCGACCGCAGTCAAGGGTTCCCTGAAACTCGATGGCAATAAAGGTTTCTCCTACCTCATGTCACACGGCTCGCTCGATATCGAGCATGTTGCCTTGTTCAAGACCCTCGTGAACGGCTTCGAAGACCCGAAGACGGTCGAGGTCATCATCGACGCGGCGCGCATCTTCTACCGGCTCTACGGCGCCATCTTTGTGGAAATGGGCCATCGTCACACGGAGGTTTCCCATGCAGCTTGAAGGTAAACGCGCGCTCATCACGGGCGCAGGGTCCGGCATCGGCCAGAAGCTTGCCATCGAGGCAGCTCAGCGGGGCGTCAGCCTGATCATCACAGGGCGGCGGCCGGAAGCACTCGACGCGACGCTGGCGAAACTGCCCGGCAACGGGCACTACGCCTTTGCGGCCGATGTCACGAAACCTCAAGATCGCGCAGCTCTTATCGAGGCCCTCCGCCAGCACTGGGGCGGACTCGACATTCTTGTCAACAATGCCGGAGTTGTACCCATTGGGGCGCTCGCGCTATCCAGCGACGATGAGCTGGAAGCCGCGGTTGCGACCAATCTTGTTGCGCCCATCTCGTTGATCCGGCAGGCCCTGCCACTGCTTCAAAGAGGAGACACGCCCCGTGTCGTCAATATCGGCTCGGTCCTCGGAGATATCCCTTATCCGATGATGGCGGTCTACTCCGCGACGAAGTCGGGGCTTCGGGGTTTTTCCATCGCCTTGCGCCGCGAGTTGGAGCCGCTTGGCATCGGCGTGACCTATGCGGCGCCCCGCACCACGAAAACGGCAGCAGCCGACGCACTCGGTCCTCTCGTCGAGGCTTTCGGATTGAAACTCGACGCGCCTGAGGCCGTCGCGCTACGCATCTGGGATGCGGTGGCCCGCGATGCCAAGAGCGTCTACCCGGCAGGTCCGGAAAGGATGTTCGTGCTCGTTCAGCGCCTTTTCCCGAACATCGTCGATAAGTCCGTGGCCAAGCAACTCGCGAAGCTTGCCGCCGCGTCAGCCTGAAATCTTTCCCTGAAAACATGGAGTTGATCATGCTATTGAAAATGCGTGCTCTTTTTGCTGCAAGCATGGGTCTCATCATGCTCGCCGCCGCTTCCTCTGTCTCAATCGCTGCGGGCGACCCGGCGCTCGACAAGGAAGTCCTGCGCATCGCCGAGGAGTGGGCAAAGATCAAATATCTGAGCAGCAGTGATTCCGAACGGCAAACGAAGATGGACGCTCTCGGCGATGAGGCCGACGGCTTGGTGAAGCGCTATCCAGGCCGGGTGGAGGCTTTGATCTGGGACGGCATCATTACAAGCGAGCGGGCTTCCTTAACGTGGGGTTTGTCGGCGCTTAACTATGCGAGCCGCGCTCGCGATGTTCTTTTGGAAGCGCAGAAGATTGACCCAAAAGCGCTGGATGGCGGCGCGCCGACCAGCCTTGGCGTTCTTTACTATCGCGTGCCCGGCTTCCCAATAGGCTGGGGAGATACGGGCAAGGCGCGCCAGTACCTTGAGCAAGCCGTCGCAAATGCGCCGAATGGCCGGGACGCCCACTACTTTTATGCCGACTTTCTCTATGAGCAGGGCGACTACCAAAAAGCAGAGCAGGTTCTGAAGGTTGCTTTGTCCTTGCCACATCACCCGGAACGCCCTGTCTGGGATCTCTACTTCCCCAAGGTGATGGAAGGCCTCCTGCAAAAGGTTCATAGCAAGATGAGGTCTTAGTCAACGCCAAGTGTCCCCCCCAGGCGCCGTCTCGATCACCGCGGGACGGTGCTTTCCATTTCTAGCGGCACGCCGAACGTTGTTTTTCTGAGGGCTTACTCTTGTCCGATATCTGGAGCGCAATTGGTCACCAGCTTAAATGCCCCGCTGGTCATCGGGGCCGCCTCGCAGGCCGCATTATGAGCGTGGTCAATAGGCAGCCAAACCAACTTGCAATTCGTGCTCTTTCCTTGCAGCCGCGTAATACGGTGCTAGAACTGGGCTTTGGTCCGGGCGGAGCCATCAAGGCCATGGCGGCATCGGTGTCCCAGGGTCTCGTGCTTGGGATCGACCAATCGCTCGACATGCTGGTTCAAGCCTCGCGCCGGAACCGGCAAGAGATTGTGCGCGCGCGTGTGCAGCTTCGCCTTGGGAACTTCTGCTCGCTTCCCTGGGCGACCAACTCCATCGATAAAATCCTGGCCGTGAACGTCATCTATTTTTTCAGCCGCGACGCCCAAGAAGTTCGTGAGGCTTGGCGCGTTCTCAAGCCGGGCGGCCTTATGGCCATTTACGCCACCGACAAGTCGACAATGGCCCATTGGAAATTCTCGGGTCCGGAGACGCATACGTTGTTCGACGAGGACGGCCTTCGCCGCATTCTAATGCGAGGTGGATTTCTTGCTGAAGATGTTTCAATCCAAGCTGTGACGCTCGGCCTTGGAATCAGGGGGCTGCTTGGCGTTGCTCGTCGTCGGGCGACCAATCCAGCGAGGTTTTGATACAGCCCCTTTGTTCGAGGGCACGAACCGCTGGGACTTTCCGCTTACATGTTCGCAAAGCGACCGTTGGCTTTGGGCAGCAGACCAAGGATCTCAATGTCCCTTATTAGCACTCCTTTGCCGCTTGCGATTCTCGATGAAGTGGACTGCTATAGGATTTGAAAGCCGTTGCGTTTGGGCGAACCCTCGCCAAAAAGCTTGCCCGTTTCCACCTTCGGCTACGACGTGCTCAAAGTCCAGAAAGCAAACATTCACTCGATCTTGTGGGTGGGACACTTTCGGAAAAAGCAATGCAACGCTATGGGCAAAAATTGTCCCACTTTTTCGCTAAGCCTTTGTCTTCTTGTGTCTCTTGGAATCCTGTCGGGGACGCCAAAACAATACCTTAACTTATTGTTTTTTCTTTCCCTTTTTGCTTTTGGGCTGAAGGACGAATCGCACCCATCCCTCAGATTCTCTTTTCGGGTCGCATCCGCAAGCAAGCGCTGGCGATCTCGCTTCGTACCCCAATCGGTCCGCGTTTCCGCTTCAGGATCTTCAAGCAGAAAGACGCGACCAAGCGTCTACACGCTCACTGTTGACCCATAAGAGACATGGACAAACGCTGAAGTGGAAAGATTCTCCCGCTCCATTGACGAGGATCAACGCGATGCTTGGAGTTTATGCAGACTTACCCTAGCATTACAGTTGCATTTGAGCGACCTCTCTGAATCATATACCTAAGTGATTCGGAGGGACCATAGTGGCCGGGGCATCGATTGAAGCAACGCTTGAACATTGGGCGTCGTCCTTGCGGGATGTGAAGGCGCGGATGCGGCCGTTGTTTACGCAGGAGCGGGTTGCGGCTTCGGCAGGGGCGTTCCTGGACGGCCTGCTTGGCAATGAGCAGCGCAAGACGGGCTGGATGCGGGCGGAGGCGGCGGGCGATCCTGGCCCGTGGCGACAGCAGGCCATTCTGGGCCGCGGCCGGTGGGAAGCCGACGACCTGCGCGATACCGTGCGGGACTATGCGCTTGAGACGCTCGCCGACGACGACGCGGTTCTGGTCTTCGATGAAACCGGATTTCTCAAGCAGGGCAAGGCCTCGTGTGGCGTTGGGCGGCAATATACCGGCTCGGCGGGCAAGATCACGAACTGCCAGATCGGCGTCTTCGCCTGTTATGTCTCGCGGCATGGCCATGCCTTCATCGACCGGGCGCTTTATTTGCCGAAGGCATGGACAGATGATGCGGCGCGCATGAAGGCGGCGCATGTCCCGGAGAAAACGGCTTTCGCAACCAAGCCTGCTCTCGCCATCGCCATGATCGAGCGCGCCATCGCGGCGGCTGCGCCTTTCGCCTTTGTCGCCGCCGATAGCGTCTATGGCGTTGGCGCAGTTGAAGGGGTGCTGCGCCGGGCCGGTAAGGGCTATGTGCTTGGCGTCGCTTCCAATCACAGCGTCACCTCCTGGGGCAAGGCCAAGCCCATCGCAGGCACGGCGGAAAGCGTCGCGCAAAGCTTGGCGCCTTCGGACTGGAAACGGCTGTCGGCAGGCGATGGCGCCAAGGGACCGCGCCTTTATGACTGGGCTTATGTGGAACTGGCCGATCTCGACGCCAGCGAATACGATGCCAGCCGCTCCGGTCTTTGGACGCGCGGCCTTCTGATCCGCCGCACCATCGCGGATCACGACCTGGCCTTCTTCTCCACCTGGGCTCCGGCGGGAACCTCCATCGACAAACTGGTCCGCGTGGAAGGCTGCCGCTGGGCCATCGAGGACAGCTTCGAGACGGCAAAAAATGAGCTTGGCCTTGATCATAACGAGACCCGCTCCTGGCATGGATGGCATCGCCACGTCTCGCTCGTCATGCTGGCCTTCGCCATGATGGCCACGATCCGTCATCGGGCCAATGCGATGCCAACACAGCAAACGATACCCCAGATCTTTGTGGCCCGCCGCTTATCCGCTGGTCCCTTCAGGAAATTCGCCGCATAGCCATAAGGCTCGCGCAACGACGCATCGAGCCGGCGCACATCATCGCCTGGTCCCTTTGGCGAAGGGCCCACCAGGCCGCCGCCCAAAAGGCGCATTTCAAGATGAAATTGCAACTGTAATGCTAAGCTTCCGCATCGCCCTTTTTCGATGCTCCTCAACAGCGCAAAACTTCGTAGAAACTGCCTTGGTGCGCTTGCTACATAAGGCCGTAAAAAAGCGCTCCTTGCGAAAAGGTATTATCGGCGGGTGTTTGGCTGCCCGTGATCGAAGGCTGCCACGCGCTAGCGCCCTCATCGCTGTGATTGCGGCGGGACTGTGTGGCAAGAGAAGGCATAAAGCTTACACATCCCCTTCCGTTTGCCGTGTTTCTCGGTCCAGCCTTCTGGCTTCTGTGGATACTTCAAAGGTTCGAACCACTATAGCCTTAACGGAAGCCTAACCATCGCGGTTATAGTTCGCCGAGTGAGTCGGCTTAGCTAGGCGCGGCCTAAGGAGCGAGTCTTGCAGGCCGGGTGCGGACAGGACATTGGCAGCACAGGGGCAAAAGCCATGAGCACTTTTCTGGACCGGTTGAAATTTCTCTTCTCCTCGGCTGTGCGCAATCGCAGGGCATCCCCCAGACGCGGCTCGCCTGGATATAGCCTGATCGAGCTTCTCATCGTGCTCGCAATCATCGGCCTGATCGTGGGTCTCGTTGGTCCCCGGGTGTTGGGCTATCTCGAAACAAGCAAAGTGAAGAGCGCGCGGATGCAGATCGACAATTTTGGCAAAGCGCTCGATCTCTACTTCCTCGATGCGGGCCGCTACCCCACCAGCGCGGAAGGGCTGGAGGCCCTCGTACAAAAGCCCGCGGCTTCCGCTGCCTGGAACGGCCCTTATCTCAAAGGCAGCAAAGTTCCTGGCGATCCTTGGAGCAACAAATACAACTATCGTTCTCCCGGCGAGCACGGGAAGTATGACCTCTATTCCTTTGGCGCGGACGGACGCGACGGTGGCACAGGCAATGACGCCGATATCACGAGCTGGGATACGGCGCCGTCAACAGCAGCCAATGAGCATAAGTAAGCTGTGCCCTTATTCTCGTACACAGCCCTGACGCTGTCAGGTGAGACAGCGCAAGGCATTGAGACCGCGGACTCGCTCGATCAATTGCGTGCGCTTCTTGCCTCGCGCGATATGATCCTGAAAGCGGGGTGGATGAAGCGTGGCTCTTTGAGCTTTGCCCGGCCG
Source organism: uncultured Alphaproteobacteria bacterium (assembly GCA_963829495.1). Taxonomy (GTDB): domain Bacteria; phylum Pseudomonadota; class Alphaproteobacteria; order Rhizobiales; family Rhodomicrobiaceae; genus Rhodomicrobium. Next base: position 124,439 of record CAWHIT010000006.1, on the reverse strand, counting down.
CCGCTCAAGCACGTTGCAAATTTCAATCGCGAGTTATCCGTTCTGCTTCACGCAGGCATATCGATACCCGAATTGCTTGCGCTGCTTTCGGTGCGGTCCGGTCAGCCGAAGCTTGAAAAGGCCCTGCAAATGGTCACGAGCGAGGTGAAACGGGGCGCTTCGCTCTCCGACGCCATGGCAAAAGCGCCCGGAGCCTTTGACTCGCTCTATCTTGCCTTGGTCGCAACCGGTGAGGAGGCTGGCGCCTTGCCTGTCTGCCTCGACCGCTATCAGGACTTCATCGACCTGAGAAAGCGGGTGCAGGCGCAAGTCTCGAAAGCGATGATTTACCCGATCGCGCTGCTCGTGACCTTGTCGGCGGTCCTGACTTTTCTTTTCATCGCGGTGATCCCGAACTTCGTGGAGATGTATCGCGAGTTGGGAAGTCAGCTTCCAGCGCCCACGCAAGTCCTCATTGCAGTTGAGACGCACTTCCCTGTGATAGCCATGGTCACAGGTGTCACGATTTTCTCGTTATGGCTTCTGGACAGGCTAGCGACATCCACCGCCGAAGGCGCCATCGCCCGCGACAAGCTGCTGCTCCGCATCCCGGTTTTCGGTCAATTGCGGCGGGCATCGGCTGCGGCAGGCACGGCACGCATGCTGTCCATCATGATTTCATCGGGAGCCACCGTCACGAAAGCATTGAGCGTGGCCGCTATAAGCGTCCGGGATCGATATTTCGCCCATTTACTCAACACTGCAAACGCGGCAGTACGGGATGGTAACGCCCTGTCGAAATCGCTATCGAATGGAGGGCTGTTTCGCCCGATGAGTCTCAAGATGATAGAGGCCGGCGAAGCCAGCGGAAGCCTCGACAAGATGCTGTCTGCGGTCGCCGCCCAACAGGACGACGACCTCGCCAACAGCCTCAACCGGCTCACCAGCCTGATGGAGCCAGCGGTTCTGCTGCTTGCTGGCGTTGTCGTCGGCAGCGTCGTTATCGCGATGTACCTGCCCATATTCACGCTTACGGATTTGATCAAGTGACGCCGGAAATCGCGCGCAAATTCTGCTTGCCGTTTGACGACCTTGCTGGCGTGACGCTCCAGGCCGATGCGCTGGAGCGGCTGCCTGCTGCGGATGCGCGGCGCCTTGGCGTTGCCCCCCTTCGGGTCGAAGGGAATATTCTTTATGTGGCGACGAGCCGCCCCGAGGATCTTGTCCTAGAACAGAAGCTTACCGCGGTCTGCCGCAGCGAGATCGAATTCGTTGTCAGCCCTGCTGAAGCGATCGAAGACGTCCTGAAGAAGTGCGACGACGGCAATACGGTCCTCGAAGATGTGAGAGCGGAATTCAGCCTCGCCCTTGTGCGGGAAACCGAACAGGGCAAGAGCGAGATAGTCGACCTTGATTCCTTTGGAGGGGACGCTGCCCCCATTGTGAGACTTGTCAACGAAACCATCCGCGCCGCTCTGCAGAAGCAGGCCAGCGACATTCACATCCATTCCGGCGCGTCGGGCGTGTCTGTCGATTTTCGCATCGACGGCGTGCTCACTCGCGCGCTTGGTCCGTTCGATCCGGCCTACCAGCCCACCATCGTCTCCCGTATCAAGGTTATGGCAGACCTCGACATTGCCGAACACCGCATCCCGCAGGATGGCCGATTCCGGCTCAGAAGCCGCCAAGGAGACATCGATTTTCGCGTCTCCGTTTTGCCGGGCGTTCACGGCGAGGACATCGTCATCCGGGTTCTCGACAAAGCGCACTTGATGGAGAAGCGCAAGACGCTGTCTCTCATCGGCCTGGGCTACGAGGAAAACGATCACGCCACGCTTGCGCGTATTGCCCGCGCCCCGGCTGGCATGCTGCTCGTAACGGGGCCGACGGGGTCTGGCAAAACGACAACGCTTTACGCTTGCCTCTCGGAGTTCAGCACCAGCGAGGAGAAGGTCATCACGATCGAGGACCCAGTGGAATATGAGCTGCCGGGCGTGCTGCAAATCCCTGTCGCGGATAAAAAGGGACTGACCTTCGCCCGCGGCTTGCGCTCCATCCTGCGCCATGACCCGGACAAGATCATGGTCGGGGAAATCCGGGACCGTGAGACCGCCTCCATCGCGGTGCAAGCGGCATTGACGGGCCACCTCGTTTTCACAACGGTGCACGCCAATAGCGCCTTCGACGTGATTTCGCGTTTCACGCATATGGAGATCGACCTTCACGAGCTTGTCGCGGCCTTGAACTGCGTGGTTGCGCAGCGGCTTTTGCGGCGTCTATGCCCTGCATGCTCTGGGTCGCGCGTCTACACGGTGAATGAGATCACGGCCTTGGGCTTCGACGACTTTTCGATGTCCGTTGAAACCTGGCGCGATGCGGTTGGGTGCGAGTCCTGCTTCGGCACCGGCTATTCGGGACGCACAGTCGCCGCCGAGGTTTTGACGCTGACACCGGAGTTGAAGCAGATGATTGTCGAGCGCCGGCCATCCGAGGAGATGCGATCGGTTGCTTTGCGCAACGGCTTGCGGGAGATGCGCCAAGCCGCGCTTGCCAAGGCAAGACAGGGCCTGACGTCTCTTCCCGAAGTTGTCAGGATCACCTGAGGCTGAGATGTACAGGTCTGCCTGCCACCTTCGAATAGGAGCTGACCGGGTTTACGGCCTCTGGCAACCTGCGTCCTGGAGCAAGGCCGAAGCCAGGGAAGCAGCCGCTGAGTACCGGTCCGGTGGCGCCGCAAAAGACTTCAACTCGCTTGGCGAAGCCATCAATGGCGTTTTGCGGGCCATTCTGCCAACGCGGACACTCACATCTCCCTCTGTCTGTGTCAGCCTTGCAGGATGCCATGTCACGGCGGCGATTTTGACATTTGCAGCGCTACCTAAATCCGCGGCAGACCGCAGGTTGCTCATTTCTCAGCGTTTTTGCCGCGAGCACCGTCTGGAGCCTGATTCCGTAACCGTCGTCGGATGCCCGATCGGAAGCGGAAAGACGAAGGAAGAAAAGATCCTTTGTCTGGCTGCCGAACGTGGCGTGCTAGACGAAGCCACTCGCGCGCTCGCTGGAAGGGGTCTCCATCCCGACGTCATCTCGCCAGACTACCTGATGAGATTCGAGGAGGCCAACAGGGGCGAGCTTCAAAGTCCCGGTCTTGCGTTACTGGAGCAATGCGGCTCCAGCACGATCCTTGTCTGGGATCAGCAAGGTACGATCATGCACATCGCAAGGGTGAATAGCGCCGCCCCGGATGATGAAAGCAACCGCAGGGTTGTGGCCCGGATCAGGAGATATGCGCAAATTGCTGCCGTGCAGGATACTCCGACCGCTATCTATCTCGACGGGCAGATCGCCAGCGGCATTATCGCCGATCTGCTTCGGCCTGCTTATGGGCTCACTCCATTGCGGCTGCCGGTTAAGGCTCGTCAGGGAAGCCCACTTTACAGGGGAAAGATTTGATGAGCGGCCGCCTACCTGCTCTCACGGCGAACTTCTCGCGCGATCTGCGGCGCTTGTCGCTCATTGTCGCTCTTAGCTTTGCGGGACTGTCGCTCGCTGGTCTGTTTACGGTAGCGGTTCGTGTCGATGAATGGCTCGGCTATCGGGACAGCGCTGCCCGCACACTCAAGCAGATCGCCGCCACCGCCGCCGAAACCGAAAGCCTTAGCGCCCAGCGCACAAACGAGCCCGACGCGGCTGCCATCAATGCGCTACGGAAACGAATCGTATCGCTCAATGCTCTCGACTTTGGCACAGTTCCTTCCGTCGCCCGCACCCTCGCCGTTTTCGAGCAACTTATGCCGCCCGGGGTTGCTCTGCAAAGTCTGGATTACGATCGTAGCCGGGGGGCGCTCGAACTCGTTGCCGTTTCCGAATCAAGCGATGATCTGACTGTCTTTTTCGACATCACAAATCGAAGCACCTTCTTCAAATCAGTCAGGCTCATCGATAAGAAGCAGGCGGGAACGACAGAGAACCAGACCCCGCTTTATCAGGTACGGCTTTCCATTCACCTTCTTGAGACGGAACCCCGCTCATGAAAGACGTGAAGGCAGCTTTCTTCCACGTGGCCCGGCATCCGGCGGTGGCGGGATCGCTTCTGAGCCTTTTTTTTGTGCTGGCAATTCTTGGCACGGTTACGGTCTTTGCGTGGCCGGCGCGCGAAGAGGCCGAGGCTGCGGACGCCAGGCTGGAGAGTGCGAGAGCCGTTCTGCGAGGACTGCGATCGAAAGTCCGCATCGCTCAGAGCTACACGGTCTTTCTTCCGCAAGTTGAGGCACTGGAAAGCAAGCTGCGCCAGTCCAAATCGGACCCTGCTTTCGTGCACGACGTTGAATCTCTTGCGGCGCAGAGCGGCGCCACGGTTGAGCAGGTCTCGTCCTCAGGTGAGGAAAAAAGCGGGACCGTTACCACGGCATTGTTTGAACTTATCCTGAAGGGCCGCTACGCCAACATTCGTGAGTTTGTTGCGTGCCTGGCCAATTTGAACGACTTCGTTGTGATCGAGCGCATCTTGGCCGAACGGGACGGAGATGCCGTAAGAGCAGTCCTCGTCATGAAGAGGCGGCATAGAGCGGAATGACGCGCAGCTGCCTGAGCTACCAGTTATTGTAAGGGATTCCGTTTGAACCGCGCTCTGGCGAAAGCGAGTGCAGGTCAGAAATGCCGCCCCCTTTATCAAGCACGATTTTCCATTCAGCCTTGTTACCATTGACCGGGTCGCGCGGCAAGGCCCGTAGATAGCCTTGCTCGACAAGCGCCCGAAGGGCGGGCGGATAAGCGCCTTTATCGCCGTAGTAGTCATCGATCAATTTGCGGATAACCTTGAGGTCTTGCAGGAGCGCAGCTTCCCGCCCCCTTGTCAGAGCCCCCAAAACCGAAGGGGCGACGACCGCCGCCAAGATGCCAATGATCGCCAAGACAATCACCATCTCGATCAGTGTGAAGCCAGGACTCCCACGCTTGGCGGTACGATTGCTGCGACGCGCTTCGGTTTTCCGCTTACCAATTTGCATAGCGCGTTCCGTCAAGAGCAATCTCCTGCGTCACAGCGTGGAGATCGTAGATATCCTTCTTTGTCTTTTGGGTCTCCGCCAGCGTGGCGCCGTAGGACGATGACGCGATAAGGGGCGCCTCGCTCTGGTAACTCACAAACTTCCACTGTGCCTCGAAGGGTGTGCCCGGCCGAGCGAATGGGTTTGCAGGCAAGGATCGCAGGTAGCGTTTGTGTTTCTTATCGTTGGAGCTTTTTTTTTCGACGCCGTCGACGAGTACCTGCAGCGAAAGGGGGTACCCATTATCGCTGACGGCCGTGCTGGCGCCTTTGCGGTCAGAATCGCCCGCCTCCATGTCGGCATGAAACCTGTCAATCGCGATTCTCACGGTCCTCAGAGTTTCTCGCAGCTGAATCTCTTTTTCACGCTTGAAACCTTTCTGGGCATATGGCGTAGCCATGGCGGCAAGAAGCGAGATAATGGCGAGAACAACAACCATCTCCATCAGGGATGAACCGGGCGAGCCGCGCGCTTTGGCCATCTTCCTTACGTTGATGCTGAATGCCGGCGCCTTCACGAGCAGGTTCCGCTCTCTCCCCAAAGTTCAGCCTCGCCCGTTAACGCCGTGCTGTCTTAGTTGGAATACTTGGCTGGCTGCATTCCGGGTGTAGCCGGCTGCAAAGGATCGCTCTTCTTGGCGGCGTTCAAATTATACTTTGGCGGCTCACCGGTCCGAGGGGGCTTGTTCAAGTAGTCGTAGCTTGTGCGCGTTGAGTAGTTGTCATCCGTGCCGCTGTAGAAGTCTGTGTTACCCCGGCGCGGCAGCGATTGGGAGCGTATAAGATAGGGCGTAACGGTCAGTATTAGCTCGGTGCGGTTTAAACTGCCGGTTGTCGCCGACGAAAAGAGGCCACCCAAGCCTTTTTGCTCATCTTGTTTGATAAGGCCGCCCAGAACCGCCGTCTCGCCTTCGCGCAGGATCATGGTCGTATGGACGTTGCGCGTTCCGATCGCGTAGGCTGGCTGAGCGTCGGTGCCGAGATTCGCCCCCAGTGAGCTAACCTCAATGTTGAGGTCGACAAAGATAAAGTCATCGAGGTGATATTTCGGAAGCACATCCAGTCTGATGCCGATATCATGATACTCGAAAAGCGTGCGGCTTTGTCCGGTTGCGTCCTGAATTGATGCGGACTGCAACGGAACACGGTCGCCAACATGGATCTTTGCGGGTTGCCCATCCACAGTTCGTATGCGCGGATTCGACAGAGTGCGGGCATCGACGCTGGTCTTCAGGTAGTTCAAAGTGACTGTTGGAAGGGCGACGGTACTTTGCAGCAGCGGCCCTCCGTTGATGAGCCCTTGCAGCGTCACTTGACTAGCCGACCCTGAACTTCCCGTGGAAAATGCCAATGATTGCGGTGGCGCTACGGTGATCTGGCTGCCCAAATCCACGCCGAGATTTTCCGCTTTGGTTCTATCGATCTCTAGAACCTCAACGTTGAGCATGATTTCAGCGGGCTTGCGGTCGTTTGCAGCAACGAGCTTCTCAACCACGTCGAGCGTATCTCTTGTATCGCGGATCTCGATTGTTCCGAGGTCGTTGTTCGCGACGAGCGTTTTGATCTCCATCGCACCCTTCAAGATCTCGGCCATGCGCTCGGCCTTGAGCGTCGACAGATGGAAGGTCTTGAAGTAACGGTCGGCGTATTGTTTCCTTTTGTCGGGCGTATTCTCATAGATAAAAACTGAGTTCGACCCCAAAACCTTATAGGTCGTGTTGCTCGACTGCAGGATCATGTTGAAAGCCTGCTCGAAGTTGACGTTTTTCGCACTGAGGGTAACTTCAAGGTTGTCTGTGTTCTTATCGAAAACAAAATTGAGGTTGTAAGGATCGCACAAGACCTTAAGTGCATCCTTGAGCTTGGCATCGCGAAAATTCAAGGCCACAGGGCTCGGCGAGCTGAAGGCCGCCAGCACCAAGTGCTGCTCCTCGCTTTTCTTTGCATGATCGAGAGCCGCAAGCTCGCGTTTCACGTTTGCATTGCTGCCATCGAGCAGAGCGGCCTTTTGAAACATGGTTTCCGCAAGGTCGTAATTGCCGACAGACTTGGCGCGCTGGCCTTCGTCATAAAGGCGCGCTATGTCTTTCCTTCCTGAAGCTGTCTGCCGGGCCTGCAGCAATTCAGCATTATTCGGCTGCGCGACCAGCCCAAGATCGAACTTCTGGATCGCCTCATCGTAACGCTGCTGATGGGCAAGAGTCGAGCCTGCGGCAAGGAAGTGGCTGGCAGCATCGGATTCTGACCGGTGCAGTTCGTCCAGGCCTGCGCTGTCGCTAGAGCCACGGAAGCGTTTGCGCATCTCGGTCACAGACTGGACCCAGTGCTGATCATCGGCATCGCTTCCCTCTTGGGGAGGAGATTTCGGTTCACCTGTCACCGCGAGCGATGACGACAGATCTGAAAGACCAGCAGGGACCGAGCACCCTGCAACGGCTGCGCAAAGAGCTAAAGATATGATCGACTTGAAATACATACGGCCCCCACCGCAGCATAAAGGTCCGGATGGGTGGGATCGACCGGCCGAACCTTAGACGCTGGCGTTCAACTGAGTTTCAAGAGGCCCGCGCCCAATGCGAGCCTAACGCTACTGACACACCAACGCGGTCACTGCCCAGGCAGCCGCGATAACGCTTTCATGCATACTACGCAATTGCGCAACTTCAACCCTGACCTATTCGCCGAAGGTTGGCCATCTTGTAATTCGCGAACACCAGCCCGGCGAAACATACCGCCAAGCTCATGACACTTTTTTAAAGGTTGATGTTTTCCCCGAAATGCGGCCCAGCTTGCCCAAATACTCAGCCTCTGAATGTACAAAACGGCAGGCGCCAGGATAAACGATTCGCAGAGTAGACAAAGCGCAAGCCAATGCTCAGCCCTGATCCCACCATCTCTGTGGTTGGGAGGCAACTTTGCAGCATGCTCTCTGCTGTTGTAATTGCGGTTGCAGCGAACGCGCCCCTTGGCGTTTACAGGCGCCAAACAGGTTGCTGGAAACCCGCCGGCTAAGCAAACTCCGCTCACTCCGGCCAACGGATGCGGCCCGCTCTGCATTCGTCATCCCGGCCAAGCGAAGCGCGAGCCGGGATCGTAAAAAGACAGGCAATTCAATTTGTTACGATCCCGGATAAGGCTTCGCCTTTCCGGGATGACAGTGGCGGCGATCCGGCGGCACGTCCGGCGAACTCTGCTTAGTTCCGCACCGGCCTGTCGGCCGACCCCGATGAATGAAACAAGTTGCAGGCGTTCATATCAGCATCTTCAGGTAGCGAGTTTCTTGTTAGCACGGAGATGCGCCCCTCATAGAGGCGTTCCGCGGGGTGCATCGAGCGCACGGCCACGTTTGGCCTCGAAACGTGAGATAACCAATTCGCGTGATCTCAACATACTGTTAAGCTCAAGTAGAAATGCTAGGTGTTGTTTGGTGGGTGTTACAATCTAAAGTTGTATTTGTGATAAAAGGGCCGCACCGAACTAAAAACTTGGCTTGGCGGGTTGTTAATTGCGGCTTTTAAAGAAGCGTATTACCGTTTTACTGCTCATATACACGCGTTTCCAGCATTCGGGCATTGGTTTGGGGTAGCCTGCGGAAACGCTTTAGATAATTGGGGGATTTAATATGACAAAAAAAGTAATCGCGGCCGTCGCCGCGATAGCGGGGGCGGCTTGCCTCTCGGGGATAGCGGCAGCGCAAACCGTCAATCCAGATGCGCAGGCGACCGTCAAGGCGCTGCCGGCGGGGTGGCCGGCTTGGTTCGGGCCGATGCTGAATCAGGCCCTCAATATCGCGCACACCGGTCTTATACCAATGCCAGGGGGAACTTTGCCTCCTCCCATAGTCCCTCAATCCGAAAAGGATTTCAATGGGACGGGCATTCTCAGCACCGCCAATGTGAACGGGCCAACGGTCACGATGAACAACGCCTTCTTCCAGTCGCTCGGGACGAATGGCCGGACATGCTTCTCGTGCCACCAGATGTCCTCCGGCATGGGCCTCAGCACGACGGCGCTCCAAAACCTATACAAGCTCACCGGCGACATTGACCCCGTGTTTGCGGCGGTGGACGGCGCCAACTGTCCGAGCACGCCGCATGATCATAGCATTTTGTTGAACAAGGGACTCTTCCGCATCTTCCTGCCGGTTCCTCAGAACGCCGAATTCACGGTGGAGGTGGTGAGCGATCCAACCGGATGTAGTAAGAACCCAATGTACAATAAGGATCCCGCGACCGGCGCGCAGATCGTGTCGATGTACCGTCGGCCGTTCATCTCGACCAATCTCAAATTCGTCACCGATCTCAACCCCCCGCTACCGCCTCCCGCCGGTAATTTCGACCCGCTAACGGGTGAACTCGTGCCCACGGATCCCTACACCCAGCTGGTCGAGAGCGGCAACATCATGTGGGATGGCCGGGAGCCGACGCTACAGAGCCAGGCCATCAATGCCACCGCAGGTCATGCTCAAGCTACTGCGGCGCAAATCGCCAAGTTGACCGGGCAAAATTTGAAACCGCCAGCGTCGCCGCCGAACTCCGCTCAGCTGAAGCAGATCGTCGACTTCGAAAACGGACTGTATAGCGCTCAGCTCACCGATAATATGGCGGGGAGCCTGACAGCCGACGGAGCCCTCGGGGGTGCCGCGAACCTAGAAGCGACGGCATCGAAGATTCCCAGCAACGTAGCCCCGCCATTCACGCTCTACACCTCCTGGCAGTCCGCATCGGGGGCCAAGCAGCAATCGATTTACCGGGGAATGATTATCTACAATAACCCGGCTCTCTTTAAAATCAGCAACGTTTCCGGGTTTAACAACATCCCGGGCGTCGCCGCCGGCGGCCCTAGCATTCCGGGAGGATGCCCAACCTGTCACTCCGTGCCGAATAGCGGCTCCGACCAGTTCCGTTCTGCCCAGCACGATATCGGAGTTGGCGGCTCTTCGCCTGAGTTTGGCGGTCCGAAGGCGGCGATGGATCTCCCGATTTACAAGCTTACCTGCAAGCAGGGCGTCACGGACAACCCGGCCGGATTTCACACGGGCCCCGTCTACACCAACGACCCAGGGGCAGCGATGATCACTGGCAAGTGCCGGGATATTGGCCGGCTTACGGTGCCGCAGGTACGGGCTCTCGCCTCGCGCGCGCCTTACTTCAGCGACGGCTCGGCTCCGACGCTGCTGGACGTTGTGAATTTCTATAACAAGCGTTTCAATATCGGCCTGTCCGATCAGGACAAGAAGGACCTCGCCAACTTCCTTGCCGCCCTCTAAAGGTGCACGAACGGCTAGGCGGTGGAGACAAAAAATCCGCCGCCTGGCTGGACCAACTTGGCCGCGTGAAAACGCTGAACACAGCCTCGGGTGGATCGCTATCTGCCAGGCATAGCCAGAACGGCTCTTTTCAAGCATTTTTCTTACTGCGAGCCTCGTGCAATTAGGCGCTCGACCTGCCTCTGGGGCAGGAAAGACGCCTCAATATGCTGGGCGTCGCGATTGCCTCCCGAAGCTCCTTGCCGTTTGTCATAAGGGGCGATGTCCTATCCGTCCAGATTTTCCAGCGACCTGCTTGCGCAGCGTGTTACATGAAGGGAACCATGTTCGCGGGGGAATCGAGAGGCATGGAATGACGGTGAGTTTCAATGAAAAGCTACGTTACGCGCTCTACGCCATCATCGTTGCTGGCGGGGCTCTAGCGTTCTTCGGGCTCGAATTCACAGCCCAGCCAGGATCAAAGCGTTCCCAGGCCGGTGCGCGAGGACAGCTTGCCGGAACTCCGGCTTATGGAGCGCGACGTGCAACAGGGGTCAAGGCGGGATCTGTTCGCCTTTGCAAAGAGCGGAGAGGGTGCAGCAGAAGCCGCACCCGTTATCGCTCCGGCGCCCGAGTCGGCGGAGGTCGCGTTACAGAAGCCCGATCCTCTGAGTGCCATTCAAGTGCTTGGTCTCGTGCGCAGGCCAAACTCGGCAACGGTCCTCGTGAAGCTTGGTACGTCTTTGCTGGAGGTTCCGCTTGGCAAGCCATTTGCCGAAGGGGATTTGCTGATTGTCAGGTCTATCGAAGGCCCGAATGTCGTTATTGAAGACCGGACTTCCAAGAATTCTCGAACCTTCACATTGAGCGAAGAGTAGTAGCAGCCTTTGATCGAGATTATGAGCGGCAGTAATCCGCCGTGACCGCCGGGCATGCAGGTGCAAACCAAAGCCTGGCTTCGAGAATTCGGCTTTGCCAAGCTAAATTTTCCACCGGTAGAAGATAGCAATTATAAAACCGGTGCCGGAATAACACACATTGCTAACGACCCCATGATTTGGGCTCTCCTTTAACAAGCCGGGCAGTTCGTTCATCCCTGCCGTTTGTTGGTGAGCCAGTTCTTGCCATGCGCGCTGAGGCTGGTTCCTACGATCGATGCGGTGCACTTTGGCAACAGAAGTCTCGCAGCCCCTCCAGTTTCACACAAGCTTCACGAAACCGTCATCGAACACAGCCAAGTTCACGCCGCAATTATTGCGAGACGGGTAACCAACTGGTTACGAAGGGGAAATGAACATGTCTTTAATGAGATTTCTCAGGTGCACTACTGCGCTAGTGGGGAGCTTGGCGTTGCTGACCAACTCCACGCTGACGCTCGCACAGAGCCTGCCAATCGGGGGGCAGTTGGTGCAAGACAGCTGGAACGTGTGGGAAGACGCGGTGCAGCAGAAACTACCGCTTGCAGCGAAGATCGCGCTGCTGCGCAGCAAGGTGAAGTATGTGTTTGTGATTTTCCACGAGAACGAGTCGTTCGACCATTTTTTCGGCACCTACCCTGGCGCGAACGGCCTCTTCAGCGCTCCCCAAGGCGCCGTGCCCGCCAACGCGACGTCCGGCTTCAAGCAGAAATACCTCGACACGTCGCTTAATACCCAGATAATCTCTCCGTTCCTGATGCCGCAAGCAGTCACGACTACGGGCGGCCAAACTCGAGCAGATCTATCCCGCCGACTTGATTTCGGTCGATCACAGCCACCAGGGCATGGCGAACGGCCTGCATGTCGACCCGTCGACTGGCATCGCGGCGAACGACCGTTACGCGATGGATCAAGAGGGGCTGACAACCGACGCGTCCGGCAACATCGTCACGAAACTTGACGTGCCGCCGACCTCAATCACACTCGCGCAGAAGCAGAAAGCCGAGACGGACATCAGCCACATCGATTGCGATACGATCCCCTTCATGTGGCAGTGGGCGAAGAATTTCGTGCTGTTCGATAACTTCCGCCAGACAATCGTCGGACCTTCGACCCCGAATGCGATCGCGCTTATCGCCGGCCAGGCCGGTGAGACGCAATGGGCGCTTCACAACAATGAAGGCGCGACCACGACTTATGCGAACACCAGCTTCCCGAGCGTGATCGGCGCCAGCTATGCCCAGAGCGCGCCGCAGGTCGCAGGAAATACCAATGCGTTCGTGCCGATTGTTGCCGATCCTGGCCCGTTCCCAGGCTCAAACCTCGACAAGAGTTCGGTCAAGCCGCCGTATAACTTCGACGAGAATGCCGCTAACCCGGCCCCGAACCTGACCTTTGCCTCCCTGCCCCTGTCGTTCATGGGCCGGAACATCGCGCAGACCATCAAGAACGACCAGAACCCCACCGCGGACCTCCTGGACGTCCAGAACGACATCAAAGTCATTGCGTCCCTCAACCCGACGGTCAACTGGGGTTGGTACCAGCAGGGCTTCAACGCCAACGATACGTCTGACCCCTACGAGCCGCAAGGCACAGGCACGCCGAACCCAAGCAACAACCCGGGCCTGTACACCGGTTATATCTTGCATCACAACGGCCCGCAGTATTTCGGCTATCTCGCCGACAATACGCAGGTCCTGGCCAACAACCTGCACGGCGCCAAGGACTTCTTCACGGCCGTAGAGAATAGAACGCTGCCGAAAGGCGGCGGCGTGTTCTATCTGCGCGGCGGCTACGACAACAATGACGGGCTCGTGCCGGTCGATCCGACCCCTGCCATCCAGCACGCGTTCATCGGCAATGACGATCATCCCGCCTATTCGGATCAGCAGATCTCCGAGGCGCTTTCCGCCAAGGCGATCAACGATATTGTCAACAGTCCTTACTGGCCGGAAAGCGCGATCATCATCACCTACGACGAGACCGACGGGTTCTATGACCACGTCTCGCCGACGCGACGCAGCACGTTCGCCGACGGTTCGCTGCTTGCGGCCGGACCGCGCATTCCGACAATCCTGATCTCGCCCTATGCAAAAGCGGGCAAGATCTCGCATCGCTACAGCGAGCACGGCTCGGTGATCAAATTTGTCAACGAGCTGTTCGGCCTCGTTCCGCTCGCCTCGTTGCCGGATGAGCAGCGTGGGCGCCAGTTAGGCAAACAGACACTGGGACAGGCAAACCTCGGTCCTTCGGATGATCCGGCCAACGAGGTTGGCGACCTGACGGAAGCATTCGACTATGACATCCTGCTGGGGATAAAGCCGCCAGTCTCCGCTATACAGGCATATATCCCTCCGGCAGTAGTTAGCTCGCTGCCTCACTATGCGTCGTCACAACAATATTCTTCAAACGGCTATACCAATGGCGCCTGCAAGGCGATCGGCGTCCTGCCGACCGACTTCCCGTCTTGGGATGCCTACAAGAGCGGGTCAGCCGATCGACCCGTATCCGGTTGACGTAAATCCTCGTCCGACCCAATCGCCCGGCACGCCGACCTCCGGAAACTGGACACCGTAATCCATTTCCTGGCTTAGCCATGCCTGCGGGCTGGAGAAGGTCCGCAACGGGATGGAGGTCTTGACCTCCATCCTCTTTCTTTTTCCTACTTGGTTGGATTTATAGATGTCTCGCCTAATCCCAAGCCTCTTTGCCGCCTGCTTGCTGGCGTATGCCAGCACCGGGCACGCTCAAACTTTAGAGTCCATCCGCGCCGCTCACCACCTGGAATGCGGCACAGTCCAAGGCGCCGACGACTGGAATGGAGAGGACATTCACGGCAATCTCTCCGCCTTGGGAACCGAGATTTGCCGCGCCGTCGCCGTCGCTATCTTCGGTGACGCGGAAAGCCTGTCGATTCGGGCCTTTCCAGCCGAGCCGGAGGCACTGAATGCGCTGAAGGACGGTGCCATCCATCTTGCGGTCGGCATCTCGCCTTCTGTATTGATGGCGACACATTTCGGCATCGGGTTCGGACCGGCGGTCTTTTACGATCCTCAGCGTTTTCTCGTCTCGAAGAAAAGCGGCATCACGGAACTTGCGGGGTTGCGCGACCAGCTTATCTGTGCACTTGACATGAGCCCGCCCGAGCGGACGCTGCGCGACGAATTGGCCGCGCGAGGCATTCCCTACGCTTTGATGGCTCACTCCGAACAGGGCGAAATGGACGCGGCCGTGGCAGTTCGCCGATGTGTCGCGGGCGCAGGCACGGAGTCGAGGCTTGCCCAGTCGCGCGCCAACTTTCATGCGTGGACCGCCGATTTCGTATTTCTGCCGGAACGGTTCGGGCTGAACCCGATTGTCCCCGCCTATCGCTATGGCGACCAGAAGTTCGGACTGCTGATCGACTGGACGGTCAGCGCCCTGATCGAGGCGGAAGCGTTGGGGATCACGCAGGGCAACGTAACGGCGGCGTTGGAACGCCATGACATGCGGGCCGACCAGTTGCTCGGGCACGACTTCGCGACTGCTCAGGCGCTGGGGCTGGCGCATGATTGGGCCGCCAAAGTTATCGCGGCGACCGGCAATTACGGTGAGATCTTCCAACGTACGACGGGCGGTCCCTACCATCTGGATCGGAGTCTCAACGCGCTTTGGACCGAAGGCGGCCTGATGCATCCCCTCCCGATGAGATGACGATGGCGGACCCGGCTTTGATGGCATGTAGCAGGCCGGCGGATTAATGCTTCCACCACATGTGGAGTGAATGCCCGCATAAGTTCCGCAAGCCGGCGCAGGTCATCCCGGGACTTGATTACCCCGTTGCTTCCGCCGCCCTCAATTCGGAACGCGGCTACAGGCCAACTGTCTTTTGGTCGACCATTTCGAAAGGTGGCATCTCGCTTTATCCCCCGATCAATTGCCTGGCCGGGGATTTTAGGAAAAAGCGCCTTGCTGAGAGGTTAATGGCTATAAGTCATTGATATTGGTAATGAAACAATCAGACACTACCGCCGCACAGCACTGACGAAGCCAGCGAATATAGTTAATACGCCCCGCCCGAAACATATTTAACGGACTTTTGCGCGCCCATTTTCGTCCAAAAATACATTTCCTTAACGTGTCGATTTTTGGCATAAAGCTAAGCATTTTTCAAGGGGATATGCTGCCTGTTCGCCCCGCCGGACGGGGCCGCTCTGATGTTTGGACCTTTTGGGCCTGCAAATTCAGGCCGGAAGTAAATGCCGTTAACCATCAAGGGTTAATGCATAAGCGGCTACCATAATGGCGCGCCGGTCTATTGTAAGGCGCCCTAGGCTTACAAGGCGGAGATAGCGGGGATGCGGCCCGCTCCGCACTTCGTTATCCCGGCCAAGCGAAGCGCGAGCCGGGACCGTAAAAAGACCGGCGTTTCAATTTGTTACGATCCCGAGTAAGGCTTTGCCTTTCCGGGACTTGATTACCCGGATGTTTTCGTCAATTCCGTCGTCATGGCCGGGCTTGACCCGGCCATCCAGTTATAACTTGGAATACCTCGTGATTTTCTGGATGGCCGGGTCAAGCCCGGCCATGACGTTGGAGCGGAAATTCGCCAATGTTTTCATGGCTTCTTCTGCTGGCGGAAACATCCGGGTATTCGCCTCGGCCTCGGCAGGATCGCGATTCTGCCAAGGCGCCAGAACTGCAGGCTCACTATTATCAGTTGAACTGTCCCGTGCCTGGCTTTCCGGCAAAGTTGAACATGCTGAAAAGATCGTCGATCGCTGGCATGTTGGCAGGTACGTAGGGATTGACGGGAATCATCACGGGGTTCGGGAGATTATCCCGGCTGCGATGCGTCAGCGGCTTGATGCCCCAGTTGCGCTCGATGAACTTTACGATCGAGGCATGGTCTGCATAGTTGTGAACGATGCGACCGCCCGTCGTATATGGCGACACAACGATGAAGGGAATGCGCGGTCCGTCGCCGAAGAAATCGAGCGGCTGAATGAAACCCGAGTCGTAATAGCCGCCACCTTCGTCGAAGGTGACGAAAATCGCCGTGCTGGCATAAAGCTGCGGGTTGGCCTGCACCGCACCGACGAGTTGCGCTACGAAGGCTTCGAATAAATCGAGCTTCGATGTCTGGGGGTGGCCATCCGTGAGCGTGTCCGGCTTGACGTAGGAGACGGCGGGCAGCGTGTTGCTCTTGATATCGCTGTAAAGGTCGATAACGTCTTTCAGGTGCGCCGCGCGCTGGGCCGCATCGCTCATGATCGATTTCTGGAACCGGAAGGGGTTGCTGACCGGGTCGTAGATCTCGGAGAACAACGAAGCGTTGGCCTGCGCGAGATAATAGCCCCCGCCATAGTAGGCGAAGGGGATGCTCTTCTCGTTCAGCGCGTCGCCGATGCTGCGCACGGACGTGGGCGGCAGTACGCCCTGGCCATCGAGCGTGGAGCAGGTAGTTTTGGCCGAGCCGTCAAGGTTGTAGGCCGGACACACGTTGTTCAGGACATAGTAGTGGCCCGCCTCGCAATTGGGCTTCGGACGGTAATAGAGTGAAGAGAGATAGTTCGCGATGGGAGCGACGCCCGGCTGATTGATGTCCGAGCAGCTGGTGTAAACGCTGTCGTTGATATACTTGTTTTGCGTGCCCTGCTGCGGATTGGGGTTTGCAATCAGGCTAGAGGGGGGCGTAATCGCGTTGCCATTACCGTCGCTGTAATAGAGATTATCGGCCATGGCCAGATAGAAATGCTCCACCATCGTGCCGCCCATCTGCGCCTGATGGTAGTTGTCGCTCATGGTGTATTGATCGGCCAGCGACTTGAGATAGGCCGCGTCTCCCTTCTGCATGTTCAGGAACGCCATCGACGTGCCGCCTTCAGAGGTGGCAGAGGACGTGCTCATTACATAGGGAAAGAGATCGTGCAGGCAGCCGCTCGGATTGGACATCGTTGCGTGCCTCACGCTGCAATCCGACTGCTGCCAGTTCTGATAGAAGCGATGGGTGGGATCGCCCGTATAGGCGTCATAGGGCATGGAAGGACCGGTGAGTTGGAATACACCGTTCGGCAGGCTGCTGGCGTTCGTGACGCGCGTATCGACGCCTGTTGTCGAGGCAAGGCCTGTGGCGCCGGTCATCAGCAGATTGGTGCTCGATATGCCCGGCTCGAGAGGGATGGGAATCAAACTCTGAATATATGCCAGAAGGCTTTGAGTGTAGGGCGGGAACGGGTTCGCCGGCGAGAACGTGGTCAGGGAGGTTGCAACGTTCGGCGTGCCGAGCAACTGCGGCGCGGGCAGAGTCTCGTAAGGCGTTTTTTGATTCGCGCTGATGTAATAGGACGTTTGCTCAGGCGCGGTAGACTGCCGGGTGGTGAAGTACAGCGGTCCTGGCGTGCCGTCCTGCTTGACGATGCCTTTCGACAACAGGTTCGAAACCGTCTCGCCCGGGCGCGGCGTGTAAACGCCGAACACATGGTCGAAGGTGCGGTTTTCGCCCATGACGATGATCACATGCTTGATCGGGCTCGCGGTTTGCGGGTCTTTCGCGGCTGTGCTTTGCGCGAAGGCGGGCGGAGTAACCGCAAGCAACAGCGCAAGCGCCGCCGCAACCGGCCGCCGTATGACGTTTGATGTTTTCAGCATGAGCTGAACTCCAAAAGCGATTATTGTAAGAAAGCAGGTCTGCCCCTAGCACGGGAAGATGACAGCTCGACCTTGTCCGTCTGGCTTTAAGGCCGGCCTTGTAAAAAGGCTTGTGGTGCGGCGCTAATGTTACAGTAGTAAAAATGGATGTCTGCACTTTCCAAGTGTATTTGGCTAATTCACACTTCCCTTTACTTGCTTGCGAGCCTTTGTTTCTGCAATTTGTGTGCCCGCCAGCACTACGTCTTGTGAAGCCACTTCCGCTTGAGCAGCCTATGTCATCGAAATGAAATGGATCCCTGAGATAGAGGCCGCGGCACTAACCTCGGTGGGATCTTATCCATATGCTAAAAAAACTTGCGCTCGGCCTGCTGGCTGGAGTGGCGTCGTGCGCGACTGCACACGCCTACGGTATTGAGCATGTGTTGCTTATCAGCGTAGACGGCCTGCACGCTCTCGATGTCGCCCGTTATGTCGAGAGCCATCCAAACTCTGCATTGGCGGAACTGTCCAAACATGGGGTCACCTACACCAATGCGCGCACGCCCGCGAACTCGGACTCCTTCCCTGGCCTTTTGGCGCTGGCAACTGGCGGCTCCCCGATCAGCAGCGGTCTGTTCTACGACGTCAGCTACGATCGCACAATCTTCGATCCGACCAACCTGACGTGCTCGGGTCAAGGCGGCAACACGATGGTCTTCGACGAGAGCATCGACAAATACAATTCCGCCAACGTCTCCTTGAATGTCATCGATCCGGCGAAACTCCCTCGCTACCGGAATGAATTCGGTCAATGCGCGCCGCTCTATCCGCACAGCGCGCTTAAGACCAACACAATCTTCGAAGTCATCAAAAGAAATGGCGGCCAGACCGCATGGGCCGACAAGCATCCAGCCTACGATCTCGTGAACGGCCCGTCAGGCAAAGGCGTTGATGATCTCTATACGCCAGAGATCACCAATGTGAATGGAGCGGACGCGACTGTCAGCGTCGATTGCACGGTCGCCAATGACCAGCTGAAGGTTATGGCGATCCTCAACCAGATCAAGGGCTTAACTTCGTTGGGCAAGCCTAGCGCCGTCCCTACCGTTTTCGGCATGAACTTCCAGGCGGTGAGCGTTGGGCAGAAGCTGGCTAACAGCAACGGCACCGGGGCCTGCGCGACCCATCCGCACGATGGCCTGGCCGGCGGCTACCTGGACGGCGCCGGCACGCCGAGCGCTGTTCTCGCCTACGGCCTTGACCAGACCGACGCAAGCCTTGGCAGCATGATCCAGGCTTTGAGAAGCCGCGGGCTCTACGATAAGACGCTGTTCATTGTCAGTTCCAAGCATGGCCAATCGCCGATCAACCCGGTGAAGGTCAACAAGCCCGGCCACTTCGCGGACCTTGTTGCCGCCCTCCCCGATGCCAACACGAACCCGGCTGCATTGGCGATCGCCAACGCTGCGGCGTGCTCGACAGGCCCCTGCGGTTTCGTCCAGGATGACGACATCGCACTCATCTGGCTTAAAGATCAAAGCCAAACTCAACTCGTTGCCAACTACCTGAACACCAATGCTAAAGCGCTCTATATCGATGAAGTGATGGCCGGCGACGACCTCAATCTGAAATTCAACAGTCCGTTGCGTGATGCTCGGACGCCGGACATTATCGTTCAGCCAGTTTATGGCACGATCTACACGACATCGAAGAAGAAGAACGCCGAACATGGCGGCTTCAGCTTCGGCGACACCAACGTTGCGCTCATCGTTTCGAATCCAGGCTTTTCCGGCAAGGTTATAAAGACCCCGGTTGCGACGTCCCAAGTGGCGCCAACGATCCTGAAATCCCTGGGGATCAATCCTTTGTCGCTGAACTCGGTCGTTATCGAGCACACGCAGCCGCTGCCAGGGCTGAGCGGTGAAAACCAGACACCGTTACAGACTAAGGCGAACGCTTCCTCATACGAATAAGAGAAGGCAGGCCCTTCCCGGTTCTTCCTGGAAGGGCCTCACGTAAGATTTTCCACGTATGCGAGCGCCGGTTTGCTCTGACGTGGCGTGAGCCGGAAATCATCGCGCCGTGTTAGGCCGCGGCGTCCATTTCTGCTTTAAGAGCTTCTTTGATTTGTCCGAGCGCGTCAGCGAGATTGACCAGCACCATCCTATCGGAGCGAGCTTGCCGCTCAAGTTGTGCGCACGCCGCTTCAAAGGCGGCATCGTCTGAATTGACAGTCAAGCCAAGCTCGCGGCCGGCTTGCGCAAAGCCCACCACGCTTATCCACTCCGAGGCGTCCCACACTTGGCGTTCTTCATCGCACCAGGCGGCAGTTTCGAAGATGCGCTCGATTTCATCGCTGGCTTCCTGGGCGTCCCCGGTGAGCCGACCCTTGTCATTCGAGCCCTCCAAAGGCGCTGAATGGCCTGCATGGACGCGGCCCAGCAGCGGCTTTACTCGCTCGGCCAGCTGTTCGATTGCGGCGATATCGGCGAGTGCATAAGAGCCTTGGCTGAGGCTATTGCGCCAACACAGCGCTCGGCCGTGCCATCGGTCAAAGGTGGCGCCGTTGTTCGAGCTGTGCCGCTCCCCCGTGCTCAAGGTAGCCGTGCCGCCCTCCGTCAATTCAAGTTCGAGATACGGGGAATATTCCAGCCCGCCGAGCACTTCGTCTTTGGCCGCTTTGATTTCTATGTCCATGGGTCGTTGCTCCTCAATCCCGTTCAAGCCACGCGCAATGGCACAATATTCGACGGCAGTTTGTTAGCGCTCACGATGTTCGTTACGTGCGCCCCAATGCAATGATCGGCCGCCGCCGCCTTACTCACGCCGCTGATAGACGCCTACCAGCCCGCCTTGCGCCCCTGAGACGTGGTTTAACACGCGCTTGATGACATGTGGTTGAAAGCCAAGCGCAACTCAGCCATGACGGACGCCGCTGCGCGCCCCGGACGTGCGTGCCACGGCAAACTTGCATCCGTGCATCAGCGCGCTCCTCGCTTTGGAAAAGCCGCTGACCGGCGTCGAAGTCGAGACGCCAGTCCTCCGCATCGCAAAAGCGTGGCTCTCGTGAGGCGCGGCGCCTCCGCATCGCCCAGCCTCACGGTTGCGGGCTGGCCGAAGAAGGCCGGTATCGAGGCGGCTGAGCCGACGCAGCCGCTAGGGTCAGCCAAAAACGGCGCCGACAAAGGCAAGCGCAACGGTTCCCGTCAGGGCGGTGGCGACCACGGCAAGTACCATGCCGGCGGCAATCAACAAACCGTCCCCTCGGATCAATCACCAAACTCATTTATGCGGCATGGCGCCAGCGTAAATCCGGCGCCTCAATCACGTCAAAGCCTCGGGCTGTTCGGCCTGCAAGGGTATCTTTGTTTAATGAAATCGCTAATTGGAGATGGGCCGAATTCGGTCCCGGTTTCATCAACGGCAACCCAAACCGCAGACCTATCAGTCTCGTTGGCCTTTGAGTGCCTGTAGCATGCTCTATGGTCCATTCCGGAACCAGCCAGAGCTTGCCTTTATATTCGACGGTGTCGACGGCAAGAATGGCACTGCCTTCGACGCGAACAAGAGTTTTCCATATCTTCATAAGTTTCGCTCTCTTCGGCAGTGATTCGATATTCGCCATTATATATGCGAATGGCAAAGCCTAAGTTTTCTCGCCTCACCTTTTCGACTGATTTTTTGTTTTCTCTCTAAGGTTTATAGATCTCGTTTATACAACTCATACTTGTTTCCGCACTTACTACACGAGCGTGCAACCCTGTGATAGAGACTAAACTTCTATCAATCCTGCGAGAATGCCATGAAGCAATGCCAATCCTGCGGAATACCGCTTTCCAAAGACCCCGGCGGTGGCGGAACAGGAAGAGACGGACGCAAAAGCCACACCTACTGCAGCCGCTGCTATCAGAACGGGGAATTCGTCGCTAAGGGCTGCACCGTGGCACAAATGCAAGGCATTGTTGAGCAAGCCATGAAAAAGGAGGGGTACAGTTGGGCCATCAGGAAAATGGTCCGATTGCAGATCCCTCAACTCGCCCGCTGGAAAAAGCAGTCTTAAGCTGCGAACAACCTCTGCTCCCTAACCCCCGCATTCTTCGGCTGAGCACGCAGCCAAAAGCCCGCGCGATCAGGAAATGCGGTGCTTGCTTAGATCGAGCGTGAAGCTGTCGCGCAAGGCTGGCAGGCCAGTCGTTCCTTTGTCTGCACTATAGGCCGCGAAATATTCCCCGATGAGCGTGTGGTGTTTGAGGTCGAGCGTCATCCGCAGGAACCCGTGCTCCTTATCGTTGTAGTCCACCATCTCTGCGCATTCGCCGTCAGGGAAAGCGAAGCCTGGAGGCGCCACCGAGCGCACGGGAAGTTGAGGCGGCGCAACAAAACTGCCATCGCAACGCTCCGCCAGGGCTTCAACGGGCGCGTGGCCCCCGCTGCCGACGATGAGATAGGGGATCTCGCGCCCATCGGCGCAAAAATAGGTCAGCCTCTGATAGTGATGCGCGTGCGCGGAGAAAACCGCGTCCGGGTAGAGCTTGCCGGCCTCGAATGCCTCCTGCAGGATCTTCGCAAGCGGCTTGAGCATGCGCGTATGCGAGGTGGGGCCGAGATTGGGATTGCCGCGCTCCGGGAAATTGCTGCCGCCCGAAAAGGGCGGATAGTGGATCGCGAGGAAAACCGCGCGATCATCGTCTTCCTTCCGGATCATTTTCAGCGTGTCAACGAGCCAGTTGAATTGCGGCGTCTCGTTGCTTTCAGGATCGTCG
Source organism: uncultured Alphaproteobacteria bacterium (assembly GCA_963829495.1). Classification (GTDB taxonomy): domain Bacteria; phylum Pseudomonadota; class Alphaproteobacteria; order Rhizobiales; family Rhodomicrobiaceae; genus Rhodomicrobium. The sequence goes on along the minus strand of CAWHIT010000006.1, from coordinate 101,873 downwards.
AGCTGCCCGCCATTGATGTCGTTGGAATAAAGGCAAACAAAATAGGCAAGCGGCGTCCGGAAGAGCCAATAAGGATAGGGCTGGATCATCGATTTACGCGTGCTGCTCAGGTTATCGTTCGAAGTGTGCCGGCCCAAGGTACAAAAGTTCATCATGAAATGCTCGATGGCGGATTTTCCATCTTTGTCTTTGAGTTTGCCGTCGTGATTGCCGGGGATGGCGAAAATATCCCGAGGGTAATCTTTGTAGGTTGTATAGAATTGCTCATTGAAGAGCTTTTGCATGTCCTCTCGTTGTGGATTTTTCTTGTCCGGACTCTTGTAGATGATGTCGCCCAAATGGAAGAAAAATACTGCTTTCTTTGCGGCCTCGCTGCCACCGCCTGCGCGCGCATCTTCAGCCTGCGCCGCCATTGCCTCGGCAACGGCCTGGCCTGGGATGCCATTGCCATCATTGCCCGTGCAGCCAGTGAGGTGGAAGGACATCACCTCATCGTCTTTGATGCGGCTTGAGAGATCGGCATCCACGTCCTTGAGTTTGAGGATGAGCGGACCCTCGGGTGAAGGGCCTGGGATCGGCGCCCAGCAGCCATTCTCCACGCATTTTGGAAAATTCAGCTTCTCGACCAGGGTTTGCTTTTCTTCGCCTGAGGTTTTCTTTGCCATTCTGTTTCCTGCTCCCATCACCGCCCTTTTCATAACCTTTGCGTGCGCCGAGGGTTGCGTGGCGAAGTTGCTAAACACCCATAAGGCAATTTGGGGCCGCGGCCCTGCCTATGGGGTTTCGGGCGCAGGAATTGTTCCGGGAAATATGGCTTTGAAGCGGTGCCGAATTTACCGTCTTGGTATGCGGATGACCCGTGCCGAGCGCATTCTCCCAGATGGCCAGCGCGCGCTTGTTGCACGTCGTCATTCAGAGCCGCAGCCCTTCTGCCGCCTCCTTCAATATCTCGGCGCTCTGCGTTAGCGCGGCGCGCTCCCCAGGGTCGAGGTTTGGCATGAAGGTCCGCAGCACGCCGCCCGCGCCAAGCACACGCGGCAAGGACAGAGCCACATCGCGAACGCCGTGGCATTCCGCCGTCAACATAGAGCAGGTGATCAGCGCCCGCTCGTCGCCCTGAATGACCTGAGCCATCCGGGCGAGGCCGGCGCCCACGCCGAACCAGGTTGCTCCTTTGCCCTTGATGATATGATCGGCGGCGCGGCGCACTGCGGTATCAATGCGGCTACGGTCGGACTTTGTCAGTTCGTGGCCCATCTGGCGTGCGGCCTCCGCCACCGGCAGGTCGCCCGCTACGGCGCCCGACCAGTGCAACACTCCGCTGTCGCCATGTTCGCCGAGCACACGAGCATCGATGTATGCCGGGCTGATCCCGAGATGGGCCGCGAGCAGCGTGCGAAACCGCGCTAAAATCGAGAATCGTGCCAGACCCGATCACGCGTTCGCGCGCGACCCCGTGCCGGCTGGCAAGCACAGTCACAATCCACGTTATGATGTCGACCGGATTCGACGCTACCAGGAAGATGGTGTCCGGAGCAGCCGCCACCACGGCCGGCACGATCCCAGCGAAGATTTCCGCGTTGCGCGTTAACAGGTCCAGCCGGCTCTCCCCGGGCTTCTGGCTGGCGCCGGCCGCAAGCACGACAATGCCCGCGCCGCCGAGATCGGTTACCTCCCCGGCGCGGACCCGGATAGGATATGACCAAGGCGTGGCGTCCAAAATGTCGTGCGCCTGGGCTACCGCGAGATCGACATTGCGATCGACGAGCACGATCTCCGAACCGACACCACGCATCGTCATGGCATAGGCGGCCGTGGCGCCGACCTGCCCGGCGCCGACAATCCCGATCTTCATGCTGTTTCTCCTATGGTTTGGACGGGATATTCCGCCAGCAACGTGCCAAGACCATGTTGCCATGGCCGCATTTTTGACCCTTTCCGATGACGCTGTCATTAAATGCGGCATCTCACAAGGGCTCAACCTTGGCGGTTTGGATCAGTCCGCAGAACGGAAGCGATAGGTCTTAAAGCAGAGACACCGCAGGAACAGCAGCTTAAGAGCTGCGGCGCGGGACGATTGGAACGGGGACAGCGGGCCATAGGTCTCTTTACATGGTAGCTATGCGACCGATTGCTTCCGGCTGGAGCAAGTTCGCCGGTGGGACTTCTCTTTTTGCGGTGAAGACAGCTGACAGCGGCCGACATTGATGGCACACCGAAGATCCTGTCAGCCGTCACCGTTATGGGGTCAACGAACTAAGCAAGCACGACGTTACGCCCCGTCATACTGGCGACACCCACCTGCATCAAAAGACAACATCAGAGCAATCCCGATCACATAAGGACGGCCCTTCGCGCCGGTTGAAACATGCATCGTAATCGTCGTGCAAAGATCGTCGCTACCGTCGGACCGGCAAGCGCAGCGCCTGAAATGCTGAAGGCGCTGTTTCTCGGAGGCGTCGATACCTTCCGGATGAATTTCAGTCATGGGACGCATGAAGATCACGCGAAGGTGCATCGCGCCATCCGCGCGCTGGAAAAGGAGATCGGCCGCCCCATCGGCATCCTTCAAGATCTCCAGGGGCCCAAGATCCGCGTCGGCACTATCCGGAACGGCAAGATCATCGTCGAGGCGGGCGAAACGATCCGTTTCGTTCGGTCGGGGGCCGACGGCGATAGGACCTCAATTCCATTACCACATCCGGAAATCTTCGACGCTATGGCGCCCGGGCAGGTTCTCCTGATCGATGACGGCCGCGTTCGCGTGCGCGCAACCGGGGTTGGCACCAACCATATGGATGCGAAAGTGATCAACGGTGGGATCATCTCGAACCGGAAGGGGGTCAACCTTCCCGGCACGGTTCTCAACATTTCGCCGATAACCGAGAAAGACCGCGCCGATCTTGCCTTCGGATTGGACCTCGGTGTCGACTGGGTTGCTCTGTCGTTTGTCCAAAAGCCCGGCGACATGATCGAGGCGCGCGGGCTCATCGGCAATCGGGCCAGATTGATGGCAAAGATCGAGAAACCCTCCGCGCTCGATCACATCGACGACATCATCAGGCTTTCTGACGCGATCATGGTCGCTCGTGGCGACCTTGGCGTCGAGATTCCGCCTGAAGACGTTCCCGGCCGCCAAAAGGAACTCGTCGGCGCCGCTCGGCTTGCGGCAAAACCCGTGGTTGTCGCGACACAGATGCTCGAATTGATGGTCGCAGCCCCCACGCCGACACGAGCGGAAGCGTCGGACGTAGCCACGGCGATCTATGATGGAGCGGATGCCGTCATGCTTTCGGCGGAGTCCGCGGTAGGCGCACATCCCCTCGAGGCGGTGGAGATGATGGATCGCATCATACGCCGCACCGAACAGCATAAACTCTACCGCTCCATCATCGACGCTTCCCAGTGTGCCGAGGAGAAGACGGCCTCGCATGCGGTTGCAGCCCTCGCTGCCGATCTGGCCAGGGCGATCCAGGCGTCTGCAATCGTAGCATTCACGTCCAGCGGCACGACGGCTTCGCGCATCGCACGGAAACGTCCGAACATTCCCATTCTTGCGATCACACCGAATATCAACGTCGCGAGACACATGAGCCTGCTCTGGGGGGCGCACAGTGTTCTTTCGGAGGATATCAATTCCTATGAGCAGATGGTCAGCGAAGCTGTGAAGATGGCGCGTCAACAGGAGTTTGCCGAGCCGGGCGACACAGCGGTCATCGTCGCTGGCGTCCCTTTTGGCAAAGCCGGCACGACGAATAATCTTCGCATCGTTCGCATCGAACACGAATAGGGATTCGCGTCTCGATCTCGCCATGGCGAGCGCCCCCAGAAATGACGCGACAGGCGAGGGATTGCATAGGCTGGTCAGCTTGCGAAGTTCAACATTTTACGCAGTAGCTTGACAGGAGAAAACGCGCCGTCGAATAGGCTGTCGGAGGTCCTGATCATCCCTTGCTTGCCTAGGGACGATCTTGGAAGCTGCTCGATCGGGGCTCGGCCAGTTCCGAAATCCAGCCATCAAGGTTCGAGCGCCTAAGCTTGGCCGACCCAAACCGCGATTGGCTCCGCTCAATTGCCGGGACGTTCAGCCCATCGGACTGAAGCTCCCAATTTAAGTCCACAACGCGCGCACCCCGAAAAAGGCGGTATCCTTCAATCGCCGGGCAACTGCCTGAGCGAAGTTCGCCCGGCCGTCGCCGCAGTACGTCATGCTAATCAGAACCCGCCGCTCGCCGGCAGCCAGCGGCGTGGCTCTGTGCAAAATCCTGGCGCCCTCGAATACGATGAGCGTGTTCGGCGGTGTTTGCAGCTCGGCCTCGGCATCGCCGATCATGGCCTTAAGCCGTGCATGCGAATGTCCGTCCGCCGCGTTGCCGCGATTTACCACTGGCAGCAGCACCGTGAAGTGACGGCCGCGATAGAAATTGTGATCGTAATGCCAGCCGATGTGGTCGCCCGGACGCTCGTAGACCAGGATCGAAAGGGAATTCTGATCGTGGAGAGGGGTCGGCCGGACCGCAACGCCGGTAATACGCGAAATGGTGGCTGCCATGGCCTCGGAATGGTAAAACGCCGTCACGCCCGGTGCATGTTCGATGAGGGTTTCGTAGGCAATAGTGGCGCCCTTCTTGTGGCTGGGCACATAGCTGCGCTCCGCTCCGGAAAGCGCCTCGACTTCGCGCTGCAGGTTCGCAAACTGCTCGGCGCCAAGGAAATCGGGAACTGCCGCGATCCGGTTGGCGAAGGAGGGCGCCGGGTGCAGCAAAAGATCGGTGGCCGGGCTACGCGAAGTCTGTTTCAGTTTATCCAGACAGGTTGCTAGCCTCTTATAATGTTGCGCGCGCCGGATCGACATTGCACCGATGACGCCGCCTGTGACAGCCGCAACAGCTCCAATCTCAATAATCATTGCTGAGATGTTTCCATTCGTGAGGTTTTGTCACTCGTGCCGCCGGACCGGTTCGCGCGCCAGATCCCTTGGATAACGCCGACAGTGATGTATTGGGCGCGGATAGGGGGCGAAGCTATCGCGTCATGCCTTGGCTCGCCCTTCTGCGCGACGAAAACATCCGCGCTCGCAACTCTAGATCGACCCGCCTTTAATCAGGAGCAGCCCGCGTCCAAATGGGCGCGGGCTGCTCTAGTGGAAGGCTTACTCGCCGATTATCAATGAGGCGCCAAATGCCCCTTTTGTTGGTGCGCAGTGACCCGGCATCGGCAGAAAGTGCTCGCAAGAACCATCCTCCTTGCGCGGATCGCCTGAGAACTCGGATTGCTCTGGGCTACTCTGGGGCACCGTGAACCGATAGCAGCATGCCGCGCTTGGGCAAGATGCGGTATTGCAAAGGGTGATCTCCATCGCTTTGCCTCCTTACTGTTGCTCTTCTCAGCGTTCATTGCACACTAACCCTGCACGGATATGACACCGGTTCTCACAAACTCGGGAAACCCGCACAGTGGGAGGCTTGCCTCCAAAGCTGCATGGAGGCTGGTGCCACCGCCTTTTTCGAGCTTGGTCCCGGCCACGGCTCTGAGCAAGATGATGCTGACAGAGGACTATAAGGACCTGTCAGTGCGCTGCCTCGAAGATTTCAAAACCCTTCAAGGCGCCCGGTCGTGGCTGACGCGCCATGCAATCTAAGTTCGTGATCGTATGTTGATCGGCGGGACAATTTAGGAATCGCATTCCAGTTTTGAGGCCTTCTCTTTTGCAGCGCATAGGTGACTCCTTTGCGGAGGCCGATGTCACGCCGCCCTGGCTCCGCTGAGGAAGTGCTCAACGACGTTCCCAAGATTGCCCGAAAGCTGAGCCAGCTCCCGCGCCGCGCCGAGCATCTTGGATGCGGCCGTTCCTGTTTCGCCGGCGGTTTGGCGCACCTCGCTGACATGGCCGCTGAACTGCGTCGTGCCGGCCGCAGCTTCCTGAACGCTCTGCGCAATCCTCCGGGTCGCCGCGTCCTGCTCGCCGATGGCAGTCATCACACTGTTCGAGATGACGGACATTTGGGAAATTTTCTGGGAAATGTCCTGAATTGCGCTTGCCGCTTTCTCGGTGACGGCCTGGACTTCGGAGATTTGCGCGATAATTTGCTCCGTCGCCTTCGTGGTTTGACCAGCCAGAGCCTTTACCTCGGCTGCCACCACGGCGAAGCCCCTGCCAGCCGCGCCGGCGCGCGCGGCCTCGATGGTGGCGTTCAAAGCGAGCAGGTTGGTTTGTCTCGCCACATTGCCGATAAGCGTGACGATATCCCCAATCCGGTTGGCGGCGGAAGCGAGGGTCTTGACGATATCGGAAGTCTGCCTTGCATCGGTTACGATGCGGTCGACGATGTGCGTTGACTCTTTTACCTCGGACGCGATCTCGCGGATCGAGTTGGACAGTTCCGCCGTTACCGCTGCCACCTGCCGCACACTCGCAGAAGTTTGCCCGGCGGCGTTCTCCACGGTGACGATCTGGCTTGCCGTATGTTCGGCGGTAGTGCTCATCGAATTCGCTGTCCGCTGCATTTGCTCGGACGCATCGGAGAGGTGCTGGGTGAGAGCGGAGGCCTTTTCCTCGAAAGCGATCAGCGCGTCCTTCAAGACCTGAAGCCCGTCCGCCATGATACCGAGTTCGGTATGTTCGCCGCGATGGGGGATTTCGACCGAAAGATTACCACCGGCCAATTGGCACACGCTCATGCTGATGCGGCCAAGAGCATTTATGATGCTGCTTCCGATCAGCCACGCCAAGAGCGCGCCGAGGCCCAGCGACAGGCCGGAGGCCGCGAGCCCGAGCCGCCAGCTCGCGCTCGAGATGTCGCGCATCGAGGCGAGCGCGCCCTTTCGTTCCGATTCGCTGATCTCGCGGATCTGCTTGAGTTGCGATTGCAGTGTGTCTGCCACGGCCTTCCTTTCGGCCGAGAGGCGGATGAACGCTTCGTTTGTCGAAATGAGGAGGTTGAGCGCCTCTTTCGTGTGCGCAAGCGGCTCGGCGGCGGCCGCAAGAAAGCGCTGCACGCGCTTGCTATTCGCCGTTGAGCCTTGCAAGCTTCCGATAGCCGCTTGCAGCGCGTCCAGTTCGGTGTGGGCCGCGGCCGCGTCCGCAGGGTTGCGCGAGGCAAGGAAACGGCTGGCCGCGGCGGAGGCAACCTGCACGGCTTCCAGCAAACGAATGGCCGTCGTCACGGTTTCAGGCACCGCGTTTTCGCGTAATAGCGCCGCCGGGATGGCCGAGCCGATGGTGCGTAAGGCCGTGATTTCCTTGTTGAACTGTGACGTAGCCATGCGACGGCCGGCGATGGTTTGGATTGTGTCCGCCGATGCCGCCTGGTATTTTGAAGCCGCCTCGAGGGCGCTCGAAACAGCAGATGCCCCGCTTTTCCAGCCGGCGCTCGTTTCCCCAAGAACGCGCGCACCTTCGGCGAACTCCGACAAAGCTTTCCGCGCGGCGGCTAAATCGGCGTCGTTTTCGCTGACCGCATAACGCAGCACGCTTTTCTGCGCCTCGACCGCCTTGGAGACAAAATCCGCCACGTGCTCCGCCACCAGAGAACTCGTGTACACGGTGTCCGCCTCCTGGTCGACGTGCGCCAGTCCCCACAGCAAGACGGCCACCGCGACAAGAAAGACCGCGATCAGAAGTCCGAACCCGCCAAAGATCCTGTGCCTGATCGACAACCGATGACTTATGAATGTCCGTGCCATTGTTCACAGTCTCAAAATCAAAGTGTGAAATGCGGATCGCTGCTCCCGTCATCCCGGAAAGGCGAAGTCTTATCCGGGATCGTAACACGTTGAAAAGCTAGGCTTTTTGCGATCCCAACTCGCGCTTCGCTCGGCCGGGATGACGAAGTTCAGAGCGACCACAATCGTTGGCCAGATTGACGAAGCCTGCTATAAGCCTGCGCCCGTCTGGCGGATGCGCTGGATTACGTCGGCGCCGAAACGCTTTTCATATTCTGGCATCGCGGAAGCCATGGCCTTGGAGAACAGCGTCCTGTCCACGGTCGTGACCGTCATGCCACCCTGACGGAGGGCAGCGACGCCTTTCTCCTGGGCTTCGGCCGCGTATTTGCGCGAGGCCTGAGCGCCGGAGCGGGCGGCTTCAGCAAGGATCTTCTTGTCCTCGTCCGGCAATTCGTTGAACATGTCGGGCGAGGCCAGGAAGACCGCCGGATCGTACACGTGGCCCGAAAAAGTCAGATATTTTTGCACCTGAGCGAACTTCGCCGACATGATGGTTGCGATCGGATTTTCCTGACCGTCGAACTGTCCCGACTGCAGCGCTCCAAAGACCTGCGGGAATGGCAGCAGGGCCGGATCGGCACCCAGCGCCTTAAATCCAATAAGCATGACCTCGGACTGCGGCAACCGCAGTTTTAGCCCTTTCAGGTCCTCTGGCGCACGAATTTCGCGTTTGGAGTTGGTCAGGTGGCGCATGCCGTTCTCGCCCCAGGCGAGCGCCACGAGATCTTTTGCATCGAACTTTCGGAGATAGTCCTGCCCGATCGGCCCATCGAGCACGGCGTGGGCATGGTCAACATCCCTGAAAATGAAGGGGATATTGAATGCGCCAACCTCGGGCACGACGTTCGGCAAAGGCGCCCCGGTAATAAAAGCCAGATCGAGCGTGCCGAGTTGAAGGGCCTTTAGCATTTCGACTTCGCCGCCAAGCGCAGAGTTTGGGTATTGCTCCACGGCGAACCGCCCGCCGCTACGCTTGGCGACCTCGTCGGCGAAAGCCTTGGCGCCGGCACCGAGCTGGGAATCCTGCGATAGAATGTAACCGATTTTCAAGGTACGGGTCGTTTGCGCATGAAGCGGGGCCACGCAAAACCAGGCCGCCGCCGCGATTACAAGGACTTGCGCTGAGCGGGCTAGAAAAGACCTTCTAAGCAATGCGCGACGGGAACCACGGTATGACATTGGAACCTCCAAAGAATGGATGTTCCGTACGTTCTCCGAAATAAGTTAAGAATACATGGGCTCTTGCCCTAAATCAGAATAGATACCGTTGTCTATAACTCTTTATTGAATTTTATACTTGGCTTTGAGGTGTCGTTTACAGAAGTAACGGCATCGCAATCAGGAGTTCCCGAATGCAACGGATCGGACGCTTCCGCTCCCTCCCAGACGCTGGTGAGCGGGAGCATTCGTGCCCGCATTGCCTCGATCTGAGCCCGCGCTTCGGCCTTGATAGCCTCCAGCTCGCTTGTGCCGCGCCGCCCGATGGTGGGAATGGGCGTGCCTACCGACACGAGGGCGCGGGTAAAGCCGAACTTCCAGGAGTGCTTGGGGAGAGCCTTGCGGGTGCCACACACCGCGATGGGGATGATCTGAGCGCCGCAGTCAACGGCCAGCCGGAAGGCGCCATCCTTGAACGGCCTCATTTTGCCATCGGGCGTGCGCGTCCCCTCGGGGAAGAAGATCACCGGCACGCCGCGTTCAAGCCATTGTTTGCACCGGCCCAGGGCTTCCTTGGTGGAGCGATCGTTGCCGCGTTGGATCGGGATATCGCCCGCGAGCCACATGCTCCAGCCGGCAATCGGAATCCGGAAGAGCGACGCCTTCCCCAGCCATTTCATCTCCCAGGGAAGAAACGAGATGAGGAAGGGGTCTGCCTGCGATTCGTGGTTGGATACGAACACCGTCCGCCCCTCGATGCGGCGCGGAATATCGCCGTACACACCGAAGCGCCAGAACGGCGTCAGGCGGGCAGCGGCGACCCCCGCCAGCCGGAAACAGCGCCCGACAATGAGACGGCGCCGGTCGAATGGCAGGGTGATGGGCGCTAGAACCAGCTGGATGAGGAAGCCCATGACCGCGCAGAGCCCGATCTCGAACCACGTCCAGAATGAAAGCAGCACCTGCCTCATGAACCGCCCATCCTTTCAGTGCATAATGTAACCCTGTATTGCTCGTGCACGCGAACGTCAACCGCATGCTTGGCCCGCCGCGAAAACGCCGCGCTGAGGCGGCAAGGGCCGATAGCGCAGCGTGCGGAAAATTGGAACCGGTTGCGACGCAGATTTTCTTAACGGCCGGGACTGTGCTGGGGGGCGGCGATCATGGTGACGCCCGCGAGGCGGGATGCGTCAGGAAGCCCTCACCAGACCGGCCATCGCTATCGTGGACGGCGCTCGCCACGCGCGTTTTCGTAAACATTTCGTTCACTGCGGCGAGCCTTCATACTTATGTGGTTAACAGAAGCGCGCCGGAATTATTTCCCGCCGTGTGTTGGTAAAAAATCTCTTTATTCGGCGCGAAACGGTGGAATGCCGCGCCTAAGGCAGGACATAGGAAGGCTACTATAAGCCACTGAAATCGCTATATTTTTTATTGTTAACAAATTACCCATTAAATAAAATCTAATGCCGGAATTTTTCCATTTACTGGGACGAGCAAAAGTCCGTTAAATATGTTTTGAAATCGCGAATTAACGCTTGGAAGAGCCGGAACTGCACGGCGCAGGCAGCGGCGATGGCGTCCCGTTCTGTGCTTTTTCCCATGATTATCAATGGCTTGAGCGCGCCGAAGCTGCGTTAACCTGCCGTCAAGGCGATTTCGCTGAAGATCTTTTCAGAAGAAGGAATGCCCATTTGCAGGATGCATACAAAATGGACCATGCCGCCCGCGTCCGATTAAACGCACGGTGCCGTAGCAAAATTCCGGGGCCACGAGGAACATGCGCATCGATGTTTTGAAGACGCAGGAGTTGTGGGTTGATACCGGCGCCGGTCGCCTTTTTGCAAAAGCCTGGAACGTCGACTGGATCGGCGGCCCCGGACAAGCGCCGGTTATTTTGTTTCACGACTTGCTTGGGTGCGTGGAGCTGTGGCGTGACTTTCCCTCAAAGCTGGCTCGTGCAACGGGACGAGGTGTCATCGCCTATGACCGGCTTGGCTTTGGCAGATCGGACAGGCACCCTGGGCCTCTGGGCATAACTTTTGTTCGCGATGAAGCGCACGGCTCATTTTCTGCACTTCGCGCTCATCTCAATATCACGAACTTCGTTGCATTCGGACATAGCGTTGGGGGCGGCATGGCAATCATCGCCGCAGGGGCCTTTTCGAAGGATTGCCGCGCTCTCGTGACGGAATTGGCACAGGCCTTTGTTGAGGACCGGACGCTGGAGGGCATTCGCGAGGCAGAGCGTGGGTTTGCCCGGCAGGATCAAATGGAGCGCCTGAGACGCTATCACGGCGACAAGGCCGAATGGGTTCTGCGATCCTGGATCGACTCCTGGCTTTCGGAGGAGTTCGCGTCCTGGACTTCTCGACAAAGACCTCCCCGATGTCCGCTGTCCCACGCTCGTCTTGCATGGCGACAATGACGAGTATGGATCGACAAAACATCCCGAGCGCATCGGAGCTCTCACCTCCGGGCCAACGACAATCAGGGTCCTGGCCAATTGCGGGCATATCCCTCATCGCGAGGAAGAAACCGCCGTGCTCAATGCAATAAGCAATTTTCTCAGGTAGTAAGCTTCTTGGCAGTCTTGCTTCAATGTCGAATAAGACCAAAGTAGTCGAGATGTTTACGAAGGCGAATGCGTCTTTGAAACGACCGTGAACAGGAGGCGGCCAGAGCATTGATGGAGCGCAGCAGGGCGAGCACCGCGATCCCCGAAGGCGCAGCCACGATGCCGGGCCCTTCCCCATCGCGCGGCTTTGCCGACATGCGGCGACGGTTGAGGGCCATTTTCATCGGCTCTGTCGGCAATCTGATCGAGTATTACGACTTTTACGCTTACTCCGCTTTCGCGCTCTATTTTGCGAAGTCCTTCTTCCCCGAAGGCGATGAAACCGCGCAGCAGCTCAATGCCGCGATGCTGTTTGCGGCAGGCTTTCTTGCTCGGCCCTTCGGCGGCTGGCTGTTCGGCCATATCGCGGACCGCCATGGCCGGCGCATCTCGCTGACAATTTCGGTCATGCTCATGTGTCTGGGCTCGCTCGTCATCGCGGTCACTCCCACCTATGAAACCATCGGCGTCATGGCGCCCGTCGTGCTGGCGATAGCCCGCATCGTCCAGGGCCTCAGCCTCGGAGGCGAATACGGCACCAGCGCAACCTATCTGAGCGAGGTCGCCGACGAGAAAAATCGCGGCTTCTATTCAAGCTTCCAATATGTCACGCTCATCGGCGGCCAGCTTTGCGCGATCCTGGTGCTGCTTGTCCTGCAGCAATGGCTGTTGACGCCCGAGCAGCTAAGGGATTGGGGCTGGCGCATTCCTTTCGTGATCGGCGGCCTTTTGGCCATCTTCGCCGCGGTCATGCGCAGCACCCTGCTTGAGACCGAATCCTACCTTGCTGCCCAAAAGGAGCACCGCCACGAAAGCTCGATCAGGGAACTTTTGCGCTATCCACGCGAGGTCTTGCTGGTGATCGGACTGACCGTGGGCGGGACGGCCGCGTTCTACACCTACACGATCTACATGCAGAAGTTTCTCAAGCTCTCGGTCAAGCTGACGGATATCGAGACAACGCTCGTCACAGGCGGCTCACTGGTGTTTGCCATGGCGCTGCAACCGCTCTACGGCGCTCTGTCCGATCGCATCGGGCGCAAATGGCTGCTGATCGGCTTCGGCGTTTTTGGCACCCTGTTCACCATCCCGCTGCTGACCGCCCTTCGCGAGGCTCAGGGCGCCTGGACGGCGTTCCTGCTCATCGCGGCGGCCTGGCTCATCGTCTCGGGCTACACCTCCATCAACGCCGTCGTGAAGGCGGAGCTTTTCCCGGCCGGTGTTCGGGCGACCGGCGTCGGACTGCCCTATGCTCTCACCGTCTCCATTTTTGGCGGCACCGCTGAGAGCTTGGCCCTCTGGTTCAAGTCGATTGGCCATGAAAGCTGGTTCTATGTCTACCTGACCGGCTGCATTGCCGTCTCGCTTGTGGTCTACCTTTTCATGCGCGATACCAAGCGCCACTCCGCCATCACCGCGTGACATTGCTGCCGAGTCTGATTAGCAATTGGCCAGCCGGGCGGGTCTGGGGGCAGAGAAAATGCGGGCGGGCAGGAGAACTCTTGCTGGGATCGTCGCCTTTTTAGTGCTGATCGCAAGCCTCGCCGGCTTATGGCGCGTCCTCATGGAAAATCCAGAAGTGCACCTGTCGGGCGACACGCTTTTGAGTTATGCGCGCATTCATCCGCCCAAGCCCTGGCGCGGCTTTGACATCGAAATTTTGAATGTGTCGGTCAACAGAGAGGTGCATATCGAAGCGCGTGTATCCGGACACATGATCCATACCCCGGTTGAGATCACCGGCACTCCGGAGTATGACGCGAACACGCACGCCGTGTTCTTTCATGTGACGGAGGCCCGGCTGCCGCGCGATGCGGCGCGCCCGATGCTAAGCCGGATGAATGCGATGCTGAACCCGCTCGCAACCTATATCGCCCAGAACCTCACAGAAATTATTCCGGTTAAAAGAATAAAAGAGGATACGCACGGTGGCGCGGTGTTTCTGGCCACGGTGAAATCCGTGCGCGTCGACGGCGATGCCGTGATCCTGGCATTTCACGGATACCGGGTTGCGACCGCCGCGATAGTCCTCGCGCTGTGTGCGCTTCTGTCTGCCGCGGCGCTGCTGGTGTTGTGGCTTCGCGCGAAGCGTGGTGAACGCGGGCTGCTCTAAGGGCGCGACTCCAGCGGCACGTACTGGCGGGCCTTCTCGCCGATATAGAGCTGGCGCGGCCGGCCGATCTTCTGATCCGGATCGTCGATCATCTCTTTCCACTGGGCAATCCAGCCCGCGGTACGCGCCATGGCGAACAGCACCGTGAACATAGAGGGCGGGAAACCCAACGCTTTCAGGGTTATGCCCGAATAAAAGTCGATATTAGGAAAGAGCTTCTTTTCGACGAAATAATCATCTTGAAGCGCAATGCGCTCGAGTTCAGACGCCACTTCGAAGATCGGGTCATTCTTGACGCCGGTGATCTCGAGCACTTCCTTGCAGATCTCCTTCATGATGCGCGCGCGTGGATCGTAGGTCTTGTACACGCGATGCCCAAAGCCGGTCAGGCGGAACTTATCCTTCTTGTCCTTCGCGCGCTTGATGTAAAGCGGGATGCGGTCCACCGTGCCAATTTCCATGAGCATCTTCAGGGCGGCCTCGTTGGCGCCGCCATGGGCGGGACCCCAGAGGCAGGCGATGCCAGCCGCAATGCAGGCGAACGGATTGGCCCCGGATGATCCGGCGAGCCGCACCGTCGAAGCCGAGGCGTTCGGGCCGTGATCGGCATGAATGGTCAAAATGCGATCCATCGCGCGGCTCAACGCCGGGTTGACCTTCCAAGTCTCGGCGGGCACCCCGAACATCATGTACAGAAAGTTTGAGGCGTAATCTAAGTCGTTCTGCGGAACCATGAAGGGTTGGCCAATGGTATATTTATAGGCCATCGCCGCAATGGTCGGCATCTTACCGATCAGCCGGAGCGAGGCAAGTTCGCGCTGGGCCGGATCGGTGATGTCGGTGGAGTCGTGAAAAAAGGCGGACATCGCACCAACGGTTGCGATCATCACGGCCATCGGATGGGCGTCGCGCCGGAACCCGGTGAAAAAGCGATGCATCTGCTCGTGCAGCATCGTATGCGAGGTGACGTGGTTCTTGAAATCGAGGTAGCGCTCTTTGTTCGGCAGATCGCCGTAAAGCAGGAGGTGGCAGGTTTCGAGGTAGCTGCCACGCTCGGCAAGCTGCTCGACGGGGTAGCCGCGATAAAGGAGAACTCCCCTGTTGCCGTCCGTAAAGGTGATGTCGGATTCGCAACTCGCAGTCGAAGCAAACCCGGGATCGTAGGTGAAAGCGCCGGACAGGCCGTACAGCTTCCTGATATCGATCACATTCAGCCCGCTGGTGCCTGAAATGAGCGGAAACTCATATTGCTTGTCATTCAATGTGAGCGTCGCGGAACCAGCCTGCTTCGTTGCTTCTGGCTTGTGGGTTGTATGTGGATCGAAGCTCATGCTCTCCTCCTGCCGGAACGCACTGGGCACCCCTTGATACGAAAGGTGACAGGACTCCAACAAATTTTCCAGGGCATTTTTGCGGTGCAGCATGAAATAGAACTCTTTAGCGCCCCATCGGCGATATCTGCGGCGCCCCGCAACCAGAAAAGTCATAAGACAAGCGTCGTGCATTCAATCGGACGCGGGGTGCCGATGACCGTCTCCCCGGAATGCGCTCGGCGCACGTCCGGGGCCGTTACAAATCGAAGCGCCTTTTGCGATCCCAGATACGATGCAGGCGTCGTTCCGGGATGACAGGTTTGCCTCAGGGTTGCGTCGCAACCGGTTCTGATTTTGCGCACGCCGCGCTCAAGAGCTTATTTTGCCCGCACCTTCGATTGTGACGAGCGCCAAGAATTAGCCTTGCTGGAACGATCTGAGGATCTGGACGTCCGATGTTGGCGAAAGGCAGGGGATTTGCTTAGGCGTGGCGAGGTATCATTTTGCCGATCTGGGCCACGATCATGGATGAAGGGATCGGTTTTGTGAAAGTGGGAACCCCTTCGAAGATGGTTGGCTGGTGGGTTCGCGCATAGCCCGTCATGGTTACGAACGGGACGCCGAGCGCCACGAGCACGTGCCCAACAGGCTCCGAAGTCTCGCCGCGCAATTGTATGTCGAGCACGGCGGCATCGCACCTGCGCTCTTTAATGAGCGTGAGCGCCTTATCCACGGAGGGGGCGGGGCCTATGGCCTCAAAGCCGGCCGCTTCGAGGGCGCGGCAAAGGTCAAAAGCCACAAGCCCGTTGTCCTCGACCACCAATATCCGCGATTTCATGGCTGTCTCTTTCAGGAGGCCTCTGGAATCTCCCGTATATTCTCAGCCGTAGGCTCAAAGCGCCAGCATAATCGCGACCTTGGGGCCTGCTTCGAACAACGGGAAAGGCGACATGGTGAACAGCCGCTTGTGTTCCGCTTGCCGCTCTGCTCGCCTGCTTCATAAGAAGTAAAAGCTCGAAGGCTTAGTCGAAACCAGGATTTCAGTTCAGCGTTCGCGTCAATCCTGCTTTGCGGGCTCATGAGCTTTTTGCTCTTCAGAGAGCTGCTCGACCGCACGGCGCACCTGGGGTTGCAAGCCTTCGCCGCCCGCATCCAGATGGGCAAGGAGCGCCGCCCGCATCCTCGGATCCCAGAATTTCTTGATGTGATCCACGATGCCATGCACCGCCGCATCAGATTTCTGACTGGCGAAAAACGCCCCGATCTGATTGGCCATCATGACAAGTTTTTCAGGCTTCATCGCTCAGCCCCTCCCCGTGATGCGTTCCGGCCTTGTGAAAATCTCGAACTCCTCGCCGCGAAGGACAGCCGCAAGCGTGATGCCCGCCTCACCGGCAACTTTCACCGCCAACGCTGTCGGAGCAGAGATCGCCGCGATGATAGGCGCGCCAAGCCGGGCTGTTTTCTGGACGAGTTCCACCGAAACCCGGCTTGTCAGAAGTACCACGCCATCGCTGGCGGATTTGGCCGACGCGGCGGCCGCGCCGATGATCTTGTCGAGGGCATTATGACGGCCAACGTCTTCCCGTACCAGAAGATCGTCTTGGCCGAGCCATAATCCAGCCGCGTGAACCGCGCGGGCTTGTGCATTCAAGACCTGTCGTTTCTGAAGCGCCGCCATCGCGTTGACGAGATCCGCGCCTCGGACGCGAAGCGCGTCGCCGCCAACTTCGGGCAACGGTTTCAAAGCTTCCGTGATACTGTCCACGCCGCAAAGACCGCAGCCCGTCGGGCCCAGTATGGCTCGCCGGCGGCCCCGATTGCGCGCGGAAGCCGCTGGTTTGAGCCACATGCGGGCTTCGATGCCGCCCTCGACCTCGATGATTTGGAGGCTTTCGATTTCGGAGGAATGATCGACGATGCCTTCCGAAAGACTGAAGCCGAGCGCGAAATCAACCAAATCCGACGGCGTCGCCATCATCACGGCATAGGCTGACCCGTCATAGGTGAGAGCAACCGGAACCTCTTCCGGGATGGTGCGGTGTCCGGCGCTTAAAGTGCCGCTGCTCCATCCGAGCCGCGAAACCTCGATTGCCGCCGGATGCCCCATCTATTCCGCTGCCTCCAGCGCCGCGATGCGCCGGCTCTTTTCGGATAACGCTCCGTAGCGCTCCTGCCAATCGCTCGGCCCATTGGAAGGCAAGACCTGAACGGCCGTCACCTTGTATTCCGGGCAGTTCGTGGCCCAGTCGGAATAGTCGGTGGTGACGACGTTGGCCTGTGTCATGGGATGGTGGAAGGTCGTGTACACGACACCGGGCGCGACCCGGTCGGTAACCACGGCGCGGAGGCTGGTTTCGCCCGCGCGGCTCGTCAGGCGGACCCAATCGCCGCTTCGGACGCCGCGCTGTTCGGCGTCGTGCGGATGGATTTCGAGAAGATCTTCGCCATGCCAGACGACATTGGCGGTGCGCCGCGTCTGCGCGCCCACATTGTATTGGGTGAGCGTCCGGCCCGTGGTGAGGATCAGCGGGAAGCGCGGCCCCGTTTTCTCGTCGGTGGGGATGTATTCCGTGATCATGAACCGGCCCTTGCCGCGCACGAAGCCGCCGATATGCATCACAGGCGTCCCTTCGGGCGCTTTCGCGTTGCAAGGCCACTGGATGGAGCCCAGATCTTCGAGCTTTTCATACGAAACACCCGCGAAGGTCGGGGTAAGCCGCGCGATCTCATCCATGATCTCGGATGGATGATCATAGTGCATCGGATATCCGAGGGCCTCGGCAAGGTCCATGGTGACTTCCCAATCTTCCTTGCCGTTCTTGGGCGCCATCACTTTCCGCACGCGCTGGATGCGCCGCTCGGCATTTATGAAGGTGCCGTTCTTTTCGAGGAAGGTGCTGCCGGGCAGGAAGACGTGCGCGTAATTCGCGGTCTCGTTCAGGAAAAGATCCTGCACCACGACGCATTCCATGGCTTCCAGTCCGGCCGAGACGTGGGTCGTGTCGGGATCGGATTGCAGAATGTCCTCGCCCTGGATGTAGATGCCCTTGAACGAGCCATGAACCGCCGCATCGAGCATATTCGGGATGCGCAACCCCGGCTCATGGTCGAGCGTTACGCCCCAGAGGCTTTCGAACATCTGCCGGGTGGCGTCTTGCGAAACGTGCCGGTAGCCCGAAAACTCATGCGGGAACGAGCCCATGTCGCAAGAGCCCTGCACATTGTTCTGGCCGCGCAGCGGGTTTACGCCGACGCCCGGACGCCCGATATTGCCGGTCGCCATGGCGAGGTTCGCGATCCCCATGACGGTCGTCGTGCCCTGGCTGTGTTCGGTCACGCCGAGGCCGTAATAGATTGCGCCGTTTCCTCCGGTCGCGAACAGCCGGGCCGCGCCACGGAGGGAGGCCGCCGGAACCTGCGTCTGCTCCTCCATGGCTTCGGGGCTGTTGCGCGGCTCCGACACAAACGAAGCCCAGTGCTGAAATTCGTCCCAGTCGCAGCGCTCGCGCACGAAAGCTTCGTTGACGAGCCCCTCGGTTACGATCACGTGGGCGAGCGCCGTCAGGACCGCGACATTGGTGCCGGGCTTCAGCGCCAGATGATAGGCGGCCTCGATGTGCGGGCTGCGCACGAGATCGGTGCGGCGCGGGTCGATGACGATGAGCTTCGCCCCCTCGCGCAGCCTCTTCCTGAGCCGGGAGGCGAAAACAGGGTGCCCATCGGTGGGATTTGCGCCCACCACCAACACGACATCAGCGTGCTCGACACTGTCGAAGTCCTGCGTGCCCGCCGACGTGCCAAACGTCGTGCTGAGGCCATATCCGGTCGGCGAGTGGCAAACGCGCGCGCATGTGTCGACATTGTTGTTTCCGAAGCCCGCGCGAATGAGCTTCTGCACGAGAAAAGTCTCTTCGTTCGAGCACCGCGAAGACGTGATTCCGCCGACTGCGCCGCGGCCATATTTTGCCTGGATGCGCTTGAACTCCGATGCCGCGTGGCCGATGGCCTCGGCCCAGCTCACCTCCTGCCAGGGGTCGTGGATGGACTTGCGGACCATGGGCTTCAGGATGCGATCCTTGTGCGTCGCGTAGCCCCAGGCGAAACGGCCCTTCACGCAGGAATGGCCGCGATTCGCCTTGCCGTCTTTGTAAGGAACCATGCGCACGAGTTCGTCGCCGCGCATCTCAGCCTTGAAGGCGCAGCCCACGCCGCAATAGGCGCATGTGGTCACAACCGAGTGCTCTGGCGTGCCGATGTCATAGACGGACTTCTCAACGAGCGTGGCGGTCGGGCAGGCTTGCACGCAGGCCCCACAGGACACGCATTCCGACTGCAGGAAAGGCTCGGCCATCCCAGCGGATACACGGCTATCGAAGCCGCGCCCGGAAATCGTGAGAGCGAAGGTGCCCTGCACCTCTTCGCAGGCCCGCACGCAGCGCGAGCAGACGATGCATTTCGACGGATCGTAACTGAAATAGGGGTTCGATTGATCCTTCGCTTCCTTGATGTGGCTCTCGCCATCGTAGCCGTAGCGGACTTCGCGGAGGCCCACCACGCCCGCCATGTCCTGCAACTCGCAATCGCCATTGGCGGCGCAGGTCAGGCAGTCGAGCGGGTGATCGGAGATGTAAAGCTCCATTACGCCTCGGCGGATGCGTTTCAGGCGGTCGGTTTGGGTGCGAACCACCATGCCCTCGGCGACGGGCGTCGTACAGGATGCCGGTGTGCCGCTGCGCCCTTCGATCTCAACGAGGCAGAGCCGGCAGGAGCCGAACTCCTTCACGAGGTCGGTCGCGCAAAGTTTCGGGATCATGTTTCCGGCTTCTGCGGCGGCGCGCATAATCGTCGTGCCCGCCGGGGCCGTTACCTGCATCCCATCGATGGTGAGCGTGACTTTTGCCTCAGACTTTGAGGGCGGCGTGCCGTAATCCGGCTCGTGGACAAGAGACATGAAATCCTCCTATTCCGCCGCTTCCAGCCGGGGCCGGTGGACGAAATCTTCGGGAAAATAGGTAAGCGCGCTGATGACGGGGAAAGGAACGAAACCGCCCAGCGCGCAAAGGGAACCGAACCGCATCGTCTCGCAAAGATCTTCGATAAGCGCGAGGTTTGCCGCTGGGTTGATGCCGGCGCGGATCTTATCCATCGTCTCAACCCCGCGCACCGAGCCGATCCGGCAGGGCGTGCACTTACCGCAGCTTTCAAGCGCGCAGAACTCAAAGGAAAACCGAGCCTGCTCCAAAAGGTCCACGGTGTCGTCAAAAACGACAATGCCGCCATGGCCGATCAAACCGCCGCGCGCCGCGAAAGCCTCGTAGTCGAATGGCGTGTCAAACAGCGAGCGTGGGAAATACGCCCCGAGCGGGCCGCCAACCTGAACCGCACGCACAGGACGCCCGCTCAGAGTCCCGCCGCCGATGTCGTCGACAAGTTCGCCCAGCGTGATGCCGAACGCCGTCTCGAACAGTCCGCCATGCTTGATGTTGCCCGCGAGCTGGATCGGCTTCGTGCCGCGGCTCCGGCCCATGCCATAGTCGCGATAGGCCGCGCCGCCTTCCACCATGATGAAATGCAGCGAGGCAAGAGAGAGAACATTGTTGACGACGGTCGGCAGGCCGAACAGGCCCTTATGCGCGGGTAGCGGCGGCTTGGCGCGAACCTCGCCGCGTTTGCCTTCGAGACTTTCGAGAAGCGAGGTTTCCTCCCCGCAAATATACGCGCCGGCGCCCACGCGCACTTCCATGTCGAAGGAGTAGCCGGAGCCGAGCAGCCGCTCGCCGAGAAGTCCCTCCATACGCGCGCGCAGGATGGCCTCGCTCATCGTCACGGCAGCGTGGGGGTATTCCGAGCGGATGTAGACATACCCCTTTGTAGCGCCGGTCGCGACGGCCGCAATCGCCATCCCCTCGATGAGGCAATAGGGGTCGCCTTCCATGATCATGCGGTCGGCGAAGGTGCCGCTGTCACCTTCGTCGGCGTTGCAGACGATATATTTCTGGGGTGCGTCGGTCTCGGCGACCGTGCGCCATTTGATGCCGGTCGGGAAGCCCGCCCCGCCCCGGCCTCTCAGACCCGAAAGGATCACGTCCTCGATAGTCGCGGCGGGACCGATCTCGATGGCGCGCCTGAGGCCTTCAAACCCTTTGTACGCCTGGTAATCCTGCAGGCAAAGCGGATCGGTGATGCCGCAACGCTCGAAAACGAGCCGCG
This sequence comes from uncultured Alphaproteobacteria bacterium, assembly GCA_963829495.1. GTDB lineage: Bacteria > Pseudomonadota > Alphaproteobacteria > Rhizobiales > Rhodomicrobiaceae > Rhodomicrobium. The sequence continues at coordinate 80,731 of CAWHIT010000006.1, read as the reverse complement.
TCTGCCGCTTGAGAAACGGATGCTCCTCCGGTTTCCCGATGCGCAGCGGATGGTTGCCGCCTTCCAGGAATCCGGCGTCGAAAAGGCTGGAAACGTCGCGCGCCTCGACCGGGCCATAGGCGATGCGCCCCTGCGGCGTCTCGGCTTCGATCATGGGCTCGAGCCAGAACATCCCGCGCGATCCGTTGCGGATGATATCGAGCGCGATGCCGCGAGCCTCAGCCGTTTCCTGCACAGCCACGGCCACTTCATCCGAGCCAAGCGCGAGGGCGGCGGCGTCTAACGGAACGAAAACCCTCATTCGCCCGCCTCCTCCATCATCGCATCGAGTTTTTGCGGCGTGAGGCGCGCAACCGGTTTTCCGTCAATCATTCCCGCAGGCCCGCAGGCGCACAGGCCAAGACAGAAGGTCTGATCCAGCGTCACGCGGCCGTCGGCCGTGGTTTCTCCCCAATCGAGCCCCAGCCTCGCTTTCGCGCGGTTCGCCAGCGCAACAGCGCCCACGGATTGGCAAGCCTCGGCACGGCAAAGCGTGATCGTGTGCTCGCCGCGCGGTTCGAGATGGAAATCGTGATAGAAGGTGGCCACGCCATAGACCTCGGCGCGGGAAATGTTCAAGGTTTCGGCGACAAGCGGCAGGACCGGCTCCGGCAGATAACCGAACTCATCCTGAAGATCACGCAAGATGGGAAGCAGGGCGCCCTCTTGCGTTGAGTGCCGCTCAAGAACCGAGCGAGCAGTGGCCACGACATCCTTCGTCACGATCTCTCCCCGTTCATTTTTTGTTTTTCAAAATAAAACAAGAAATCGGGTTGCAGATCAACAAAGCGCAGCCGAGGACCAACAGGAAACGACTATCGAAACATTATGAAATCATAACAACAGCAACGCACTTTGCAAGCTTCCGACGCGCGGCCAAAACGCTTTTCTTCGCCGATGGCGTCGGAGATCGGCTTTTCCAAAACTCAGACGTCACAAGCCTCTCGCCCAGGCCGGGCGCAGCCTAGCTGCCTCGGGCTCTGCAATGGCCGCACGCAACTCCTGCAAGAGCCTTGGCTTGTCCGCTCCCAGCGTGCCTTTCAGAATCAGCCAGTTCGAGGCGTGGTCGCTTCTGAATACGGTTCGCTTCAGCTCCAGCTGCGATAGGAACGCCTCCATCTCCTGCATCAGGCCGAGGATGCTCGAGCGGTTCCCAGCCGGGAAAATCCGCGCGCAGCCGCTCCTCGCCCTGCGGAAAGCTAACGACGAGCGTCGCCAAATATTCCGGTTGAGCCGCATTCATGAGCGCCGCAGAGTTCATCGCATGCTGCTGGGAAAGCGCCCCACCACCAAGACCGTTCAAAATCATCACCGAACGCTTGATCCCGGCCTCGCCGAGCTTCTCAAGCGCGTCTAGCGTGGTTGCGAATGTCTCGCCCTTGTTGACCCTGGCCAGAACTTCATCGTCACCCGACTCTGCGCCGACATAGACAAGCGACAGGCCGAGCGCGGCCAGCTCCTTGATTTCCTCGACCGATTTCTTGCGGAGGTTTCGCGGCAGGCAGTAGCTCGAAATCCGGTGCACGGCGGGCAGCTCGCGCTTGATGGCCTCGAGCACCGTCACGAGGCGGCGCGTGGACAACGTCATCGCATCGCCGTCCGCGAGAAAAATGCGCCTGATCCCGCCCCCAAAATCTTCGCCGCAGCGCCGGATGCTCTCCAGCACTTCCTCCTCGTTGCGCGGGCGGAAGCGCTTCTGCGGGGCGGTATACATTTCGCAGAAGGTGCACTTGTTCCAGGAACAGCCGTTGGTCAGCGGCAGAATCAGGGAGTCTGCCTCGCTCGGCGGGCGGTAAACGGGAGGAATATATTGGATGGGTTCACTGTGCATGCCGAAGGCCCTTCTCTCGCGCGAACTGAACGCTGCCTTTGGCAAAGATATAGTTTAAGGTCGCGCCCCATGGAAGCGGCTGAACCGGTTATAGGGCTAACCAAAGTTCCCCCTCTTCGCCAGCACCTTGTTCTCAGGCCGTTCCGCGTAACAATCCGCAGATTGTAGAACTCTCACTGCCTTAAGCAAGCATGGGGAGGGCGCGCCATTTTGATTTTGGCTTCGGCCCCAGATTTCACGCTGGCAATCTTCTGGAATATATTCCCGTCTCTCGATGAAAACATATCTACCCAGGCGCTTAAATCGTCGCGATCAATGCATCGCCATGTATTGTCACGCGCAAATTCATAACCAAGTAGTTCTCCAAGTTTGCACAGCTCTCGAAGAAGAGGTTTCCGATCGACGTCGGGGTTTGCTTCCAGAACCGGTTCAACGACAGTGCTCCAATATGGCTTTGACTGGCAAAACGGCCATGAAGGAAGCCCCTCGCATTGTCCGTCCCACCAAGTTACATACCAGTTTCGGTGTGCCTCATTCTCATAACTCAACCGGCCGACAGGGGAGATGAAATCCTTGCAGCCTGCAGGTATGGGGCCATCTGAACCGAAAGCAAATGGCGTGAAAAAGAAAAGCAACAGCACCGAAGACGTCAGCCTGATAAACCAGTCTTCTGAGTGTTTTTGCATGTGCTTTGGCAATGGCATTTGCTCCAAAGTGGGAATGTTATTGCTACGCTATTGATTACAAAAATCTTACGGCTGCTGCCGGAGAAACCTGACAATTCGTCGGCGAAATGCGAAATGCTTGCTTTAGCCGCGCCTTATTGCCCAGCCAGCCGTTCGGCGAACAAGACGATGGTTTTGCGGTAGACCTCGGCGCGGTTCCACTCGCGCATCACCTCAAAATTCGCGGTCCCTTCGCCGAAGGGTGCGCCGGCACGCCAGCCGTTGGTCTTCAAAAGGTTGGCTGTCGAGGCGAGCACATCCGGCACGCTGTGCCTGAGGTCGACATGGCCGTTGCCGTCGTAATCGACGCCATATTTGATGTAGGACGATGGCAGGAACTGCGTCTGCCCGATTTCCCCGGCATAAGCGCCGATCAAATCGCGCATGGGAAGGTCGCCACGATCCACGATCTTCAGCGCGGCAAGAAGCTCGCCCTGAAACAGCTCGGTTCGGCGACAATCGTGGGCCATCGTCGCCAGCGTGCGGATTACGGGCAGCCTGCCCATGTCGCCGCTGCCGAAATCGGTTTCGAGTTCCCAGATCGCAACGACCACGTTACCTGGCACACCGAATTGCCGCTGAATGCGTGAGAGAAGCGCCGCGTGCCGCTGCAACAGCTGCCTTCCCCGCTGGATGCGGCCGGAGGTGACGCGGGTGGACGCATAGTGCTCGAAGCTCATCCGGAACGTGCCGCGCTGACGCCGGTCGAAGGCCAGCACGGACTGATCGGGCGTGACGCCCGAAAGCGCGTTGTCGATCACGGCGCGCGATACACCCGAAGCCGCGGCCTCGCGCGACATTGCGGCGATGAAAGAATGGAAGTCGCCGCCACATTGCGCCGCCTGTGCGGAAGTCGAGAACAAAAGCGAGATGAGGAGCGTCTTAAGAGAATGCCTGATCATGCCGAATTTTTTCTTTCGCCGATGCGGACACCGCATGCGCACGCGGTTGAGGCAAAGACATGGCGATCCGAAAAAATTTCAACCTCTGCACGGGATGCTTAAGAGATGTTGCCTCATGGTCCGACCAGCCACCATGAGGAGCAACACAACGAGAATGTCCGGGCGGCCCTGCTTTTCCAACTCCTGCCCCTGCTCAAGGGATGCAATCGATCCAAGGGGCGAACACATAGCTCGCGCCCGCCTCAATCGGCAACGGCGACGCCTTCGCGCTGCGCCTTACTTACGCGCGAGCTTGCGGGCTTGAAAACTCAACCTCAGGATGAGGCTGTCGAAGGATGAAGCCAAGATTTCATGCTGTCCGGCCCTGGATGGCCGCGGCGCTAACTGCGAGTCGCCGGTCGCTCTAAGGTTGCGCGGCAGAGGGGTCCTTTTTCATGATCGCCATCAGGCTGTAGGCCGGCGTCTCGCCCGGAACGCCTGCGACCTGATTGTAGATCAGGAAATCCCCAGCCTTCTGCATGGAGATGTCATCCACGCCGCCGGTGTCGATCGGGTTCACTGTGCGCAACTTGTTGTCTTTCACGGCGCCGACCTTCGTCTCTTTTGGCAGCGTCGTATTGGTCCCTCCGTCGAAATAGATCTGGCCGTCTTCCTTGACGCTGAAAGCATCGACTGCCGTAAAGTCCTGCTTTGGGCCGTTCCCGCAAATCATCGAGGCTTCGCGAACTACATAGGTCGTTTTCGAGCCTCCAAATCTCATTTTAACTTCGGAACAGGCCATGATCTGTTCGCCGATCTGAAAAGAGCCTGTTCCGATCCAATCTCCGTTCACAAAGCTCGCCCCATCATCCGCGAGCGCATTCGAGGCGACGAGAACACTCGCCGCAGCCAAAACCAGCGAAGATTTCATGATGTCCCTCCAACGAAAAAGGCCTTCGGAAAATTGTATAAGTCTTCGGTGTGCAAACTAAGTGAAATTCCGGTGCTGCATGCTGGTCGGCCCTGCCTATCGAGGGCAGAGCGGCACTAATCTGGTGATCCCGGACGCCGCTCGCTCCACGCTAAGCAGACTCCGCTCATCCGGTCAACGGATGCGGCTCGCTCCGCACTTCGTCATCCCGGCCAAGCGAAGCGCGAGCCGGGATCGCAAAGAGACAGGCGCTTCAAACTGTTACGATCCGGGATAAGGCTTCGCCTTTCCGGGATGACGGCGGCGGCGATCCGGTGGCGCGTCAGGCGAAGTCCGCCAGTTCTGCACCGGCTTTGCGGCCGACCCCTATGGATGAAACGTCTCAAACCGCTATGCCGAGAATGCGCACCTGCAAAAGCGTCTAATGCGAAAACGCGGCGCGCGTGCGTGAAATCGTTTCCATTTAAACGCACCACTTAAAATGGATGGTCGGGCCGCGAGCTTTGGCGGGATCGGAATGCATACAAGATACCGCGGTGTATTTAACGACAGCTCATTTCGCGGGTACGCGGCATGGGCAACGACAGGCGGCGGTTTCTACGAGTTCCTTTCGAAACTCGGTGATGTCACGCATGACCCCGGCGAAGTAACGCTTCCCCGCCCTGCGCCAAGCGGCAACGGAAAGGTCGACATGAAACTTCGAGCCATCCTTTCGGTGACCTTCGACCCTCCGACCAACTCGCGAAGTCCCGCCTGGACTGCCGGCAGGGGACTCTTGAAATATATGATGTGGCTCGGCCATGAAGATCGAGACGTTGCTCCCCACCGCCTCATTGCGATCGTAGCCAAAAATACGCTCCGCTGCGTGATTAAGGGAGTGAATTCGCCCCTCGTCATCGATGATTACGATCGCCTCAATAGCCGCATCGACAATCTTTCTGAACCGTTCCTCGCTCTCAGCCAAAGCTCTGCTCGCTTCAAACCGCTCGTGAGCGAGCATCAAACGCCGCTCTACCTCCGCGTTCCCGCGTTCCGCTTGCACGAGCTGTGTTATATCGCTGTGAGCGATAAGAATGTCACTGCCGCTGGAGCCGCGGGTGACGGTCATGTTGAACCAGCGTTCCTGCTCACGGGAATGGCAGGGGTATTTTTGCGCAAAGCTTGGAAGTGTGCCGGCGATAATTGCTTTGATCCCCTCGACGAACTCCCGCGCGAGCAAGTCGCCGGCGCAACTCGACTTGAGGCAGACATCGACGTAATTCCAGCCAAGATATGCTTCAGGATTGGAGGAGCCGTTTTCGATCGCGAATTTCCGCCACGACGGATTGACATACACAATGTCTCCGGCCGCATCCAATATCGCTATTTCGGGAGTAATTCCATCGAAGGCCGCCGCTATTCTTTCGGCGGGAATTGAGGAGTGATTCCCATTCACAAGCACAACCCGATCAACAAGCCCAGGCAGCCGCTTAAGGCAGCCACTTCAGAGTACCGCCGCAGAGTACCACCGGCTCCCCGGAAATTGTCAAGGAGAAGCTCGAATCGAAACCTGGGGCATTTTGCGGCCGGTGCAGAACTAAGCAAACTCCGCTCATCTGGCCAACGGATGCGGCTCGCTCTGCACTTCGTCATCCCGGCCAAACGAAGTGCGAGCCGGGATCGCAAAAAGGTAGACGTTCCAATTAGTTACGATCCCGGATAAGGCTTTGCCTTCGGGAAGACGGCGGCGGCGATCCGTTGGCGCGTCCGGCAAACTCGGCTAGGGAAAAGGGTAGCGACCTAGATACCTGAGGCTCTGTCGTCCATTGTCATCGAATGACAAGGCGCGTTCCGAAGGTGGCGCACCCGTAAGCGGTGCTCCGACCACATCTTCCGCGCCTTTTCGCGCGGGGGCATGATGTGGCCCCATGAACAGCGATCGTTTCAACTCTAATGTTGACCTTAAGGTCAAAACCGAGGCCACGCCGATACGGCGGATCGAGGTGATCACGGGCGTGGAACGGCGGCGGGAGTGGTCCGACGAGGAAAAGCAGGCGATCATCGCGGAGAGTTGCCAGGACGGTGTCGTGATCTCGGACGTGGCTCGGCGTCACGGTTTGCGGCCTCAGCAATTGTTCAATTGGCGAAACGAGTTTCGCAAGCGGAAGACCGGGCTCGTGTGTGGCGGAACGCCGGCCTTTGCGCCGGTGATGATCGCCGATGACCGCGCTTCCGCAGCGCGGACTGAAACGGCAGTTCCAGTTTCTGACGCTCCTCTGATCGAAATTGTGCTTGGCGGCGTTATGGTGCGCACGCGCGGCTCCGTCGACGCCAAGGCCCTGGCCGCGGTGCTGCGCGCTGTGAAGGCTGTCGCATGATCGTTCCGCCAACCAATGTGCGGGTGCTGATCGCCACCAAGCCGGTCGATTTCCGCAAAGGCGTCATGGGGCTGGCTGCGATCGTGGAATCAGAGTTCAAGGCCGATCCGTTTTCGGGGGTGATCTACGTGTTCCGGTCAAAACGGGCGGACAGGGTAAAACTGCTGTTCTGGGATGGGACTGGCATCTGTCTTCTGATCAAGCGGCTGGAGGATGGCAAGTTCCACTGGCCCAAGATCGAGGATGGCGTGATGCGTCTGTCGCCGGCGCAGTTGTCCGCACTTCTGGAAGGGCTGGAGTGGACCCGCGTTCACGCACGGCGGGTTCAGCGACCCACGGCGACGCAATAAACTTGTCGGCGCCAAGCGCGAACAGCGATTTCAACTGGAAGTTGGGCGCAAATCAGTGAAACTGCCGTCATGATTGCCGCTTCGCCTGATGCGCTTCCCAACGACGTCGACGCCTTGCGCGCGCTGGTTCTTTCCGGGCAGGCTGAGAAGCGGCTGCTTATTGAAGAACGCGATGGGTTGGCGGCAGAGCGCAACGCGCTCAACGCCGCCAATGAGAAGCTTCATCACATCATCGCTGTCTTGCGGCGGGCGCGCTTCGGCCGCAAATCCGAGCGGCTGAGCGAAGACCAACTCGCCTTGGTTCTGGAAGAGCTTGAGACCGACAACGCCAAGACGGAAGCCGAAGACGAGAAGAAAGACGAAGGCCAAAAACGCGCGCGGGCGAAGAAACGCCGCGCGAACCGGGGCGCGTTGCCTTCCCATTTGCAAAGGATCGAGCAGGTCATTGAACCGCAGAGCACGGTGTGCCCCTGCTGCGGCAAGGCCATGCACGTCATCGGCGAAGAGAGGTCCGAACGCCTCGACAAAATCCCGGCGGTCTTCCGCGTGATCGTCACCCGCCGTCCCAAATACGCTTGCGCGTGCGGGAACGCCATGGCGCAGGCGCCCGCGCCGCCGCGGCTGATCGAGGGCGGCATTCCCACGGAAGCGCTCATCGCCGATGTGGTCGTGTCGAAATACGCCAATCACTTGCCGCTATACCGCCAGGCGCAAATCTTTTCCCGCCAAGGGATCCCTCTCGACCGCTCGACGCTTGCGTCTTGGGTGGGGGCCGCCGCGGCCGAACTGAAGCCGCTTCACGAGCGCCTCGTCGTCATCCTGAAGGGAATGGACAAGCTGTTCGCCGACGAAACGCGCTGCCCAGTCCTCGATCCGGGCCGAGGCAAAACCAAGCCCGGCTACTTCTGGGCTTTGGCCTGCGACGACCGGCCGTGGGGCAGCAAAACGCCGCCCGCCGTAATTTACTCCTACGCGCCCGGTCGCGGCGGCAAACATGTGGAGACGCTGCTGGAGGGCTTCTCGGGCATTCTGCAGGTCGACGGCTATGACGGCTACAACATCCTTGTCCGTCCCGATCGCCGCGGCGGACCGGTGACGCTCGCCTATTGCTGGGCGCATCTGCGCAGACGATTTTACGAAATCGCCGCCAAGGGCCCGGCGCCCATTGCCCAAGAGGCGCTGCAGCGCATTCAGAAACTGTACAAGATCGAGGAAGACGTCCGCGGGAAGCCGCCGGAAGAGCGACGCGCTGTCCGCCAAGCGAGATCCCGGCCTGAGGTCGAGGCCCTGAAATCCTGGTTCGAGGATTGCCTCAAGCGCCTCTCCAAGTCGTCGCCGGTCCGCGACGCCATGCAATACGGATTGAACCAGTGGGACGGCTTGATCCGTTTCCTCGATGACGGCCGCATCGAAATAGACTCCAACACCGTTGAGCGTTCAATGCGGCCTATTGCATTGAATCGTAAGAACAGTCTCTTCGCCGGGCACGATCAGGGCGCCCAAAACTGGGCGTGTCTGGCATCGCTCCTTGAGACGTGCAAACTCAATAGCGTCAATCCGAACGTCTGGCTCGCCGATGTGCTGACCAAACTCGTCAATCGCTGGCCTGCGCGCCGCATCGATGAGCTTATGCCCTGGGCCTACGCCGCCACCCTGTGATCGGAGCACCGCTTACGCGCACCCTTAGGGCTCGTCAGGAAATAAGCGAATCGGGTTTGGGTTTAGAGTTCAAGATAGAGGATTCCCCGAAGGGGCGAAGCAGCATAGCTTGCGGTGATGCCGCACGATAAATCCTTACAGGAACGCTGGGAGACGATGGCGCCGCATCTTGACGAGCGGGGCCGGCGCTTGTTGATCGCGAGCGAAGCGCAATCGGCAGGCTATGGAGGCATAGTCAATGCCTCACGTGCGACGGGGGTGGCGCGCAGCACCATCGGGCGTGGCCTAAAAGATCTTGCAGCACCAACGGCTTTGGCGCCTGGAAAGGTTCGCCGCTCCGGTGGCGGCCGCAAGTCTCTGACTTCGACGTCTCCGCAATTGCTGGCGGATCTGAGCAGCCTCGTCGATCCCGATGCACGCGGCGACCCGATGTCGCCCCTGCGCTGGACCTGCAAGAGCGTGCGGCGGCTTGCCTGCGAGTTGCGCGAACGCGGGCACAAAATTAGCCACACCGTGGTTGGCGAGTTGCTGAAACAGTTGAACTTCAGCCTGCAAGCCAACAGCAAAACACGGGAAGGCGGGGACGGCCCGGATCGCGACGCGCAGTTCGGTCATATCGCGGCAAGCGTAAAATCGGCTTTGGCTGAGAACCAGCCCGTGATCTCGGTGGACACGAAGAAAAAGGAGCTGGTTGGCGACTTCAAGAACAACGGCCGGGAGTGGCGCCCCAAAGGGCGCCCTGAAGAGGTGCGGGTCCATGACTTCCTCATCAAGGAGCTGGGCCGCGCCGTGCCTTACGGCGTCTACGATCTGGCCGCCAATGCCGGATGGGTCGGCGTTGGCATCGATCATGACACGGCAGCCTTTGCCGTGCAGACAATCCGGCGCTGGTGGCAAGAGCTTGGATGCGTCCGCTACCCCCAAGCGACACAGCTCGTTATCACCGCCGATGGCGGCGGATCGAACGGCTCACGCGTGCGCCTATGGAAACGCGAATTGCAGAGGCTGGCCAACGAACTCGGCATCGCGATCAAGGTTCACCATTTGCCGCCTGGAACGAGCAAGTGGAACAAGATCGAGCACCGTCTCTTCTCGTTCATTAGCCAGAACTGGCGCGCCAAGCCCTTGGTCAGCTACCGTGTGATCGTCGATCTGATCGCCGCCACGACAACCGATACCGGCCTTAAGGTGCTCTGCGAGCTGGACGAGAACTGCTATCCCAAAGGTGTCGCCGTCTCGGATGCTGAAATGGCTACCCTTAACATCCAACGTGAAGACTTTCACGGAGAATGGAACTACACCATCTCGCCAACCAAAGGCTAAAAAGAAGCTGTTATTTCCTGACAGGCCCTTAGATGCGCCTTCAGAAACGCGTCGCGAAACAGCGGCCAGAACAGCTCATCGCTCCAGCGCGAATAGGACATCACCCAATAGAGATCATCCAGCATGCGCCGAATCATCAAGTGCGTACCCCGCTGAGCCGAGGTCAAGCCCCTATCGATGTCGAGGCCGTATTTCCTGATGAGATGAGCGACGATCGCGTCGCTGTCGCCGATATGCGCGCCGTCATCCACGATATAGGGAAGCTGACCGCGCGGTGCGTCCTTCGCATCGAGGATGTGCTCATGCCGGAATGGCAGATCGCAAAGCTTTAGGAAAGCGAAGATCTTCAGCCCGTACGGGTTATTGTCGGCGACCCCGAAAAGCTCCGGGTACGAATACAGCGTAATCATTCTACCATTCTCCCCAGCAATGAGATTTCGTTCGCTGGCATCAGAAAATGCAACTCAACAGATAGTGTGGTTACTTTCCCAGGCAACCCGATAAGATTTCAGGGCAATGTTGGAGATCAGGATCATGGATGCGATTGGGATCGACGCCATCCGGGCGCTGTTGAGTTCCAAGCCGAGGCCCGTCGGCTGGGAAGCGCGGCGGCAGCGCATCGATGAGGTCGGCTCTGTTTGGCCCGTAGCCGATGATGTGAAGCTCGCGCCAGCCGATTGCGATGGCGTACCCGGCGAGTGGTCAATCGTTCCCGGCAGCGACGCTTCGCGCGTCCTCCTGTTCTTCCATGGCGGCGGCTATTGCTCCGGCTCTGTGCTCAGCCACCGCCGGATGGTCACCGAGGCAGGGCGAGCGGCGGGCGCGCGCACGCTTGCTGTCGAATATCGCCTCGCCCCCGAGCACCCTTTCCCTGCGGCTTATGACGACGCGCTCACGGCATGGCTCTTTCTGCGCAGCCAGGACATTCCGGCACGGCAAATCGCGGTGGGCGGAGACAGCGCGGGCGGCGGGCTGACAGCGGCGCTGGCCTGTCGATTGCGCGATGCCGGGGAGGACCTGCCCGCGTGCCTCTGGCTCGTCTCGCCCTGGACAGATCTGACCATGTCCGGCGCTTCGCTCATCACGAAGGATGCCGTAGACCCGCTCATTCACAAGGACTATCTGGGCGAGCTCGCCGATGCCTATGTGCCCCCCAACGTGGATAGGAAGGACCCGAGGGTCTCGCCCCTCTATGGCAACCTGAGCGGACTTCCCGCCGACGCTGATCCAGGTCGGCTCCGCCGAGGGTCTCATCGATGACGCAGCGCGCTTCGCTGGCGCAGCAGGCTCAGCCGATGTGCCTGTCACGCTGGAGATCTGGCCGCACATGATCCACGCGTGGTCCCTGTGGAACGCGCACCTCGAGCCGGGCCGCCGCGCGCTCGAAAACGCGGGCGCCTTCATCCGCCGAAATCTTTAAGACGCCATCGATAAATCGTCGACATCCCGGAAGCTGCTTGCGGCTATCCGGGATCATTACAATTTGAAACGATCCCGGATAACGCCTGCGGCGCTTCCGGGATGACCTCTTCTTCCGGGTGATTAGGCGGCAATCTCCGACTTCGCCAGTTCCACGTCCAGCCATTCCATGACATCGGCGGGCTCGCATTTCGCGGTCTCCTCGTAGAGCCGGGTCGCTTCCGCAAGCTTGCTTTTGCCGAACAGCATGGCGAGGCCGTTCGCATATTCGATGCGGCCCACAGCAGAGCCCGGATTGAGCTTCATCGCCTCCCGGAAATGCTCGACCGCGGCTTCCTTACTGGCGCCATAGGTGAGGCGAGCAACCATGCCGCCCATCTTGTGGACGACATTGGCGTGGTAAGCGCCAAGCGCGATGTTCGCGTCCGCGTGCCTCGGCTCCAGTTGCAGGGCGCGCTCAAGGGCGCTTTTCATCTTGCCGCCAAGCCCTTCCGCGAGCGCTTTAACGACGGAGATGCCCTGGCCGTAACGTCCCAGCGCCTGCGCGTAGAGGTACCAGGCGTTCGCCACATCGGGAGCAGCGTTGTGAAGCTCCTCGCCGCGATGGACGACATCCAGAAACATCGCGAGCTTGGTTTCCTTGTCGTGCTCGAGATAGGTGGCTTGGATGTTTTCCGCCTTATTGGCGACGTTCGCGCCGATGAGGCCCAGCGACTGGCCGAGCGTGAACGCCTTGTGAAAGTCGCCCCTGTGATAGGCCCGCCAGGCATCCCGCAGCGTTTCCGCGGCCTTTGCGATCGGCACGTTCGGCTTCAAATCGTGATGCTTGTCTACGAGCTTCTTCACATAGGCCGCATCCGGAAACGGCTCGCAGTCGCCTGCATGAAGGCGCGCCCAGTTCTTCGTCAGGGCGGGGCCTTCGTAGTCGAAGCCATCGGTGCGCCCCTCGAATCTGTTCCATTTCTTCGCCGCCATGGCGTTATCCTCCAGCCTCCAAGTATCTTTGTGAAAGGGCTTCCAAAAGCCGTCGCTGGTCCGGCTCCAGATAGGGGCTCGCGAGAGACAGGATGTGGGCGATCCCGCGCGTCAGCGTCTCGCTATCAGGTTGCGCTCGCGGATTGCGCACGTAGGCGTAAGACAGCCAATAGGTGGCGATGATCGTCATGTTCTCGGCAAGTGTCTCGATCTCGGCCCGCGTCGCCTGCATGGCCCCCGACTCCACGAGCCGCCGCATGATCGTCGTTGCTGTCTCGATCTGGTGACCGACAATTTCCTGGAAATATCTCTCAATCGAGTGATGCCGGGTAAGAAGCTCGTTCAGATCGCGATAAAGAAATCGATATTTGAAGATCGTCTCGAACATCAGATGCAGGAAAAGCCAGACGTCCTCCGCGTGAGGCGGATGCCCATTCGGCGCAGCGAGCGTCCTTTCAATATCGCGGCGGAAGTCCCTGAACAGGTCTTCGACGATCTTCTCTTTTGAGGGATAGTGGTAGTAGAGGTTGCCGTGGCTGATGCCGACGTCGGCTGCGATTGCGGATACGGTTACGCTCGGTTCGCCGAAGCGGTTGAACAGCAGGAGCGCGGCCTCAAGGATCCGTTCGCGGGTCTTCCTTTTGGGTTTGTGCTCCATCGTCCGGCATCCCCCATACCCCGCCAGGCAAGCGCGAAAAGCCTAAGCCCGTTCCTCTGGCACATGCAGCATGGGCTCAAGCCGCCCCAACGTCTCGGAAAGGTTTTCCAGGATGGCTTGCAAGCGAAGAGGTTCCCCTTCCTTTGGCATTAGCGTTCTGCTGCGGTCCCTCAGCACGGCCTCGTCGAGCGAGACACCGTGGCGAGCCAGCACAGGCTTCAAGGACGCGGCCCGGCGGAGCAAATCCTCTCGCGTCTGCTGGTAGGCATGCTCGCAGAGGCGCCGCCGGTCCGCATAGCTGAACACATTGGTGAAAAACATCTCATGGTCGTCGCGGCGCGGCTCGAAGAGAACGATATCGGCGTCCGGATACTCATGACGGTAGCGTTCCATGCCGACCTTCATGCGGGAGTAAATGAGCGACCTGAATGTCTGCGACAGCACCGTGATGAGGCCGTCTTCGGCGAGGCTTTTGGTTTCCATTTCAGGCGGTTGAAGCTCTGCCTTGTAAGGGACCAGCGGGTTGATCGCGAAGAGCAGCTTGACGCCTTCCTTCAACGCCGCCGAGGCGTGCAGCGTCTTCAGGAGCGCGCCATCGCAGTAATGGCGACCGTCGATCTTCACGGGCGGGAAATAGCCGGGGAGCGCAGCGCTGGCCTCCACCGCTTTGGAAATAGGCACATGATCGAAGCCCGGCGCACCAAACGTCACAAGGTTGGACGTGTCGAGATCGGCAGCGACGATGAAGAGCTTGCGCTTCAGCTCGCGAAAATCGTCCGTGAGACCGGGAGTGGCCGCAAGCCGCTGGAGGTAGCGGCGGACGGGGCCGCTGTCGAAAATGCCGTTGGGCAGAGCCTTCGACAGCCGCTGGAAGGACGCCATGGCTGTTTGCTTTGAGTTGCCCCGCACATAATCGGCAAGCGCGGAAGCAAGCAGCCGGGGGAGCGTGGCGATCCGTTTGCCATATTCGCGCAGCGCCAATTTCGTGAGAACTTCGGGCTCGAAGGGATCGTCGTGCTCCGTTTCGATGAATCGCGCCTGCATCTCAAGGGGAGACAGTCCATTGGCGAGACCGGACGCGAAGAAAGCGCCCGAACTGACGCCGACGAAGACATCACAGTCAGTCAGGCGAAGGCCGCGTAGCGCTTCATCCAGCGCAACGAGTGCGCCGACCTCGTAAATGCTACCCAACGGACCGCCGCCGGCGAGGGCGACGCCCGATGGATCGCGTTTGACTGGTATTTGCTCACCCATCGGCGCCGCGCGCATGGCTTACGTATGAGAGCGTGTCGTCTTCTTAGCCGCCGTTTTGGCTTCGTGGCCGCTCTCCTCCAAGGAGGCCGAGAGCTTGTCCGCCACTTTTGTCAACTCGTGCACCCGCTTCGACAAGGCATCAATGTCCTGTTTTGTCGGGACATCGAGGCTATGAAGGGCGCGCTGAACACGCTCGACAAAGACATGCTCAAGCTTGTCCCACGTTCCCGTCGCCTTCGACCTTGCGTCCGAAATCGCCTCCTGAGCCGACTTCGAAGCGCGGCTTTGCACTGCTTCGCCTTCCTTCACGAGCGCCTCGAAAAGCTTGCCGCCTTCCTCCTGCCCTTTCGAAAAAGCGCCAAGGCCCGCGAGCCATATCTTCGATGCCGATTCACGAATGGTGGAGACAAGACCGCTCTCGCTGCCGTCCCCGGCTAGTTCATCGAGTTTCTTTACCATGATGCTTCTCCAACCCCCTCGCGCCGCGAGTTATTTCTTGATAGATGTACTTATATTACTCCAGCCCCATCCTCCGATTGACATTAATCAAGCCATTTTAGGCACCCGCCTCTAATTATCTCTGCGAACAAGGACGGCGGATGCGCGCTGCTCAGGGAGGCTCAGCATGACCTATTTTGTCACGGGCGCGAGCGGCTTCATCGGGAAGCGGCTGGTCAGGAAGCTACTGGCCCGCGATGGGGCAACCGTCTACTTTCTCATGCGCAATCCAACTCCGGAGCGGGTCGAAAGGTTGCGCCAATACTGGCACACGGGTGCCGAGCGCGCGATCCCGATTGAAGGCGACATCCTGAAACCAGGGCTCGGGGTCTCAAACAAAGACAAGGAGACGTTGAAGGGCAACGTCGATCACGTCTTCCACCTCGCCGCGGTCTACGATCTCGCCGCAGACGCTCTGATCGAGATGGAAACCAATATCGCGGGCACGCGAAACGTCGCCTATTTTGCGAAGGACATCGGCGCGCGGCGCTTTCATCATATGAGCTCCATTGCAGCTGCCGGGCTCTATGAGGGCACGTTTCGGGAGGACATGTTCGACGAAGCGCGCGAGCTCGATCATCCCTACTTCAAAAGCAAGCACGAGTCGGAGAAGGTCGTCCGGCGCGAGTGTGCCGTGCCCTGGCGCGTGTACCGGCCTGGCATCGTCGTCGGCGACTCCAAGACCGGCGAAATGGATAAGATCGACGGTCCCTATTATTTCTTCAGCATTATCAAGAGGATTAGAGAGCTTCTTCCTCAATGGGTGCCCATGGTTGGCATCGAAGGAGGAAGAATAAACCTGGTTCCGGTCGACTTTGTCGCCGCTGCCATCGATCATATCGCGCATATCGAGGGCCTCGACGGCCGAGCCTTCCATTTGACCGACCCGCATCCACACCGGGTCGGCGAAGTCATGAACATTTTCGCTCATGCCGGGCACGCGCCGGACATCAGCATGCGTGTCAATATCGGCCTTTTGCGCCATCTTCCGGTTCCGCTGTTGAGCGGGCTAACTCAGCTGCCAGCCATGCGCCGCTTGCAGCACGCCGTCATGAAGGACTGGTCGCTTCCGGAGGATGTTTTCACCTTCTTCAGCTACCCGACCCGCTTCGATTGCACGGAGACGCAACGCATCCTAGAACCCGCAGGCATACAGGTTCCACACCTCGAAACATACGCCGGGGCTTTGTGGGACTATTGGGAGCGCCATCTCGATCCCGACATAGTCAACGGAGGCACGCTCCAGAAACACGTGGCGGGCAAAGTCGCTCTGATCACGGGCGGATCTTCCGGCATTGGCAAGGCGACGGCGTTTCGGCTCGCAGAAGCAGGCGCGGTGACCATCATCCTCGCCCGCGATCCGCAGAAGCTAGAAGCAGCAAAGCAGGAGGCTGCAAGCCGGGGGCTGAAGCTCATAGCCTATGCCGGAGACATTACCCAGCCCGATCAGTGCGCCGAAGTCGTGCAGACGATCCTGAAGAACCACGGGGGCGTCGACATTCTCGTCAACAGTGCCGGGCGCTCGATCCGGCGCAGCATTTCCGAATCCTACGACCGCATGCACGATTTCGAGCGCACCATGCAGGTGAACTATTTCGGCTCCGTGCGCATAACGATGGCGTTGCTGCCGGAGATGTGCCGCAAGGGCGACGGGCATGTGATCAACCTCTCCACGATCGGCACGCAGGTGAGCCTGCCGCGCTTCTCGGCCTATGTTGCCTCGAAGGCAGCGCTGGAAGCATGGACGCGCAGCGCGGCGGCGGAGTTCTTCGAGCGGGGCGTCCGCTTTACCATTGTCAACTTTCCGCTCGTCAAGACGCCGATGATCTCGCCGACGAAGATCTATGAGCAGGCTTCGGTACTGACGCCGGAGCAGGCCGCCGGGATGATCGCCGAGGCGATTATCAACCGGACGGCGCGGCAGTCGACCGGACTGGGCGTGTTCGGAAACCTCGTGCAGACTGTTTCGCCAAGGCTTCTGCTTCTTATCATGAATGTGCTTTATCAGGTCTTCCCGGAGTTGGCGCCGAAGAAGGAGGGCGAGCCGGATCCGGAGCAGCAGCTCACAGCGGACCAGATCGCTTTTTCGCATCTGTTCCCCGGCATCCACGTTTAGCCATTTTTCTTTCTGATTAGCTGTACTCGATAAATCCCCAAAGGGGATGGTGAACGAGGATGGCGGATGATGGAACGTCGACCGGCAAACCCGGCAGTCGACCCTTTGCGGTTGGACGGCGCATCGTTTGCGATGCTTTTTGTGGCGCTGGCGCTTCTTGTTTCTTTGCCGGTTCTGACTTGCAGCACATTGCCGCTCGTTGATTACCCCAATCATCTCGCGCGCATGCACATCCTTTCAGCGCTTCCAAATTCGGAATCCTTGCAGCGCTATTACGAAGTTTCCTGGCACGCACTCCCGAACCTGGCCATGGACCTCACAATTCCGCCGCTTGCGCGCTGGCTGCCGCTCGCCTGGGCCGGGAAGGTCTTCGTCATATCGACGCTTTGTCTTCTGGCCGGTGGCGCCGCGGTGCTGCATCGCGTTCTGTTTTCGAGCTGGTCGGCATGGCCGCTTCTTGCCTTCCTGCTTCTCTACAGCCGCACCTTCCTATGGGGACTCCTGAATTACCTGTTTGGCGTGGGCCTCGGCCTTCTCGCGCTGGCGCTTTGGATTGCGCTCGCCAATCGCCCATTGATCCGGTTAGCAGCCGGGACGGCCCTGGCTCTTTGTCTTTTTTTCTCTCATCTTCTCGCCTTCGGCCTGTATGGCGTCCTTGTGATGGGCTATGAGGCGGGCGTCATCATTCATAAGCGGCTTACACTAGCACGGGCGCTCCGTGCACTCATCTTCGCCGGAGCACCTTTCCTGCCGGCGATCGCCATCTTTCTGCTCCTGACCCCGGCGGGAGACGGCGGCCCTATCGCCTATAGTAATATCGGCCGGAAATTCGACCTGCTCTTCACCATCTTCGACAACTACAGCACGCCCTTCGACATCGCGTGCTTCGCCCTCGCCATACTCGCGATAGCCTTCGCTTTCTGGCGGCGCTGGATAACGCTGCACCCCGCCATCGCCATGCCGCTGGGCCTGCTCTGTTTCACCTATCTCGCCATGCCGACGCAGCTCGCGACAGCGGCAGGCGCAGACCATCGGATTCCGGTGGTGCTGGCGCTCGTATTGGTGGCAGGGAGCCGCTGGACAGCGCCTGACACCCGCATGGCGCGGACCTTCGCAGTGGCGGCGCTCCTCATGTTCCTGGTCCGCATGGGCGTTGTCGAGGCAGAATGGCGTGAGAGCGATCGCGTCTATGCCGAGCTTCTGCCCGTGCTCGATTTCGATCCCCGCCGGGAGCCGCGTCGCCGTTGCCAACCCTCCCGACGCGATCAAATGGGCTCCGGCCTCGCTCTATCACTTTCCGACGCTTGCGGTCCTTCGCCGCGACGCGTTCGTGCCGACTTTGTTCGCCTATCCAACTCAGCAACCCATCGCATTGCGCCCACCCTACGGCGACCTCGCTGCAAAGCTAGCTCAGAATTGGCTCTGGGCAGCGCTGGTGGAAGGGACAGCGACCCTCGACTCCGCAGAGAGAGCAGCGCTGGCAAACTATGATTTTGTCCTGCTAGAGGGACGGCAGCCATTTGCCATGCCCGTGTCGACCAAACTTTCGCCGCTCGTCACCACACCGCGCCTTGTGCTCGCACGGCTCAACCCCGCCTTGGCTCAGCGATAGATCGGGCGGCTGGGAAACTAAGCAAACTTCGCTCATCTGGCTAACGGATGCTGGGTCATCCCGGCCAAGCGAAGCGCGAGCCGGGATCGCGAAAAGGTAGATGTTCAATTTGTTATGGTCCCGGATAAGGCTTCGCCTTACCGGGAAGACGGCGGCAGCAATCCGTTGGCACGTCCGACGAACCTGCTTAGTTCGACATCGGCGTTGCGGCCGACCCACTGCGAATGAAACGGGTTGCAAACATCTATATCCACATCCGCAGATAGCGAGTTTCTGACTAGGGTATCGTGCATTTAACCGGACGCGGGCGGCATAGTCCATTTTGTAGCATCCTGCAAATGGCGGCATCTCTTCTTCTGGAGGATCTTCAGCGAAATCGCCTTGATGCCAGGTTAACGCAGCTGAAGCGCATTCAAGCCCCTGATAATTAAGGGAAAAAGGACGGAACGGGACGCCATCGCCGCTGCCTGCGCCGTGCAGTTCCAGCCTTCGCAAGCGTTAATTCGCGATCTGGAAACATATTTAACGGACTTTTGCTCGTCCCAGTAAATGGAAAAATTCAGGCATTAGATTCTATTTAATGGGTAATTTGTTAACAATAAAAACCATAGCACTTTCAGTGGCTTACGGTAGCCGCCCTTTGTCCGGTCGTAGGCGCTGCATTCCTCCGTTTCGCGCCTCATAAAGAACTCGTTTACCAACACGCGGTGGGAAATAATTCCGGCGCGCATCTGTTAACCACATAAGTATGAAGGCTCGCCGCAGTGAACGAAATGTTTATGAAAACCCGCGTGGCGAGCGTCGTCCACGATGGCGATGGCGTTTGGTGAAGGCTTCCTGACGCATCCTGCCTCGCGGTCGTCGCCATGACCGCCCCGAAATGCACCGCGCACAGTCCCAGCGCCGTTAAGAAAAATTGCGTCGCAACCGGTTCCGATTTTGCGCACGCTGCCCTAAGCAGGCTCCGCCTGACGCGCCACCGGATCGCCGCCTCTGTCATCCCGGAACTTGATTACCCGGATGTTTCCGCCAATTCCGTCGTCATGGCCGCCCCTGGAGGCGGCCATCCAGTAAAATGCAAGGCATTTCAAGTTATGACGGTAGATGGCCGGGTCAAGCCCGGCCATGACGTTGGAGCGGAAATTCCCCAATGTTTTCATGGCTTCTTATGCTAGCGGACACATCCGGGTAATCAAGTCCCGGAAAGGCGAAGCCTTATCCGGGATCGTAACAAGTTGAAACGCCTGCCTTTTGCGATCCCAGCGCGCGCTTCGCTTGGCCGGGATGACGAATGCAGAGCGGGCCGCATTCGTTGGCCGGATGAGCGGAGTTTGCTTAGAGCTTATCCGCTTTTGATGGAATCAATAGGGCTCTAAGCTTTTGTTTTGTCGTGCGTCTTATCGGAAAACCGCTTCGCACTTTTCCGGATGCACGCTAGCGCAGTTCGTTCAGGACGAGATCGAGAACACGCCGCGAAAACATGAGAGTCAGATGCCCCATCCCGGCCAGTATGATCTCTTGCGCGCCGGAAAGACGGCTGCTTGTCTGAGGCGCGATGAAGTTGTCCTGCGCTGTCCAGATGGTGACGGTTGAAACCGGAGCGGGCTCCTCCAACGCGGCCAGCCAATCGGAACCGGGCTCCATCTCCCGCGCATTCCGGCCCCATCCGAGGCGCGCGAGCCGCGTCCCGTGATGCCCGCAGGCGAGCGTAACAAGCTTATAGACCCGCTGGCTCCCATACCGCTGGAGATAGGCCCGGGCAACGAGCCCCCCCATGCTATGCGTCACGAGCCGCAGCTTGGCGCTGCCGGTATCCTTGAGCCAGGCTTCGATGTGCCGGTGCAGCTGTTCCGCAAACCTGTCGATGCTCACCAGCGCAGGCTCCAGGTCGATGGCCTCAACTTCGAAGCCAGCCCGCCTTAAGCGCGGAACCATCCACCACCAAAGGCTCGAATTGCACCGGTAGCCGTGAACAAGCAGGACGGGCAGTTTTTCTGGACGCCGCCGCCCCGCTTTAACCGAGAAGATAGTGTCTGCGAACGGCTGTATCACGCCGAATAGAGCGACGAAGGCGATCCACTCCGTGAGGATCGTCCGGCACGCCGCGAGGAACCCGGCGTTCTTCTCCGGAATGGCGTCGCGGCCGCGCGGCCAGCAGATCGCGAATGTCGCCAAAGTCAGGAGAAGATAAACGCCAAGCAAGGCTGCAAAGCCAAGCGCCGCCGCCGTGGCAGGGCTCAGCTCTGCAAATCGAACCAGCAGGTAAGCGCAGAGCCCGGCGCCAAGCACCTGGACCGCCAACCCCCAACGAAGCCCGCGTGCAACCATGCCTCACCCGGTCGAGCTGAGTTTGTCACAGTGGCTAGGCTTCTGGCGCGCGGGAAGCAAGGAGATACACGATAAGTCGGCCTCAGCCGTAATATTTATAAGGCAGGAACTTGCCCGACATGGTGATTTTCACGCGATCGCCCTTCGGGTCCGGCAAGCGCTCCAGCTTCATGTCGAAATCGATGGCAGACATGATGCCGTCGCCGAACTTCTCCTGGATCAACTCCTTCCAGGTCGTTCCATAAACCTGGACAAGTTCATAGAAGCGATAAATAAGCGGATCGCTGGGAGGCACGGCCGGCAATGATCCCCGATAAGGGATCTCGGTCAGCATCTTCGCCTCGGGCTCCGAGAGGTGAAAGAGTTCGCGAGCGCGATCCGCCTGCTCTGGCGTTAGCTTCATTTGTCCAAGCAGCGCTGCGGTGATCAGAATTGGGGAGCAGCCGCCTATTTTTTCGGCGATGTCTTCCCAAGACATGCCGCTCATGCGCTTTGCGTCGAGAATTTTTTCCGTGAGATCGTCGCGCTTCATCGATTTCTTCCATTAGGGGGTTGGTCTCAGCCCAGGTCGGACCATGGCTTAGGCTTGCCGAAAGCATGCATGGCAGTCGGTGCTGCGACGAAGCAACAGATGTGCCATCTCGGTCTCAAGCTGTGCCAGAATAGACACCCGGACCGGCCTAAAGCAGAGTTTGCCGGACGCTCCAATGGATCGCCGCCGCCGTCATCCCGGAAAGGCGAAGCCTTATCCGGGATCGTAACAAATTGAATTGCCGGTCCTTTTGCGATCCCGGCTCGCGCTTCGCTTGGCCGGGATGACGTAGTGCGGAGCGAGCCGCATCCGTTGGCCAGATCAGCGGAGTTTGCTTAGGGGCGCTCTCAAGTCGTGCAATCGGGGCCGGTCAACGCCCAAAGCTGAATATCACGTTTGGCTTTGGTCAGGAGCGAAGCGGACAAAGAGACGTTCCGCGTTACGATCAGGGTGTTTTCGTTATATTTGTGAAACTGGATTTCGAAAACCGGAGAGCCTCCGCTGCCATCAAAAATTTTTACCTCGGGATAGCCTTCGCCGGAGTCGCTGTCCTCGATCTCGCCCGTTTCATAATGGTACCCGGCCATGGGTGAATTGGCGCCTGAAAACCAGCAAAGCTTCATCTTCTCCACGAAAGCATGGCGCACGTCGGCGGGGGGACCGAACGACAACCGCTGCGGCTCCGATCCGATGAGGCTTTCAACCGCAGGATCTCGTCGCGCGCATGCTTGCGGAATGACAGCAAGAAAAAGAAAAAATATGATGCGAACCCACAAGCGCGCCCCCTGAGTAGCCTTCTGTCAGTGCCATTCGAGTTCGTTCGTGGCAAAACTGAGGCTAACGCAGAGACCGCAGGGCGACGCGAACAAGGTTTTACGAATTGGACCTCAGTTGATCCGGGCCGATCACAGGACCGTCCAGGTGCCTCGGCGTCTTGCGCCGCAAGCCCGGCTTGACCTGCCGCTGAGCCTCGAGATCGCCGGCTGACTCGGAGAGCTTGAGCTGCTCGAAGGCATCCAGAGCCTCTTGACGAGCCCGGTCCAGCCTCTTTTCTAGCTCGGCAACGGAGGAGCGGAGATTGTCCCTCCGCGTAATCGCCGCCCTGGCGAAAGTCGGGTAGGCGTAGTGATTGACATCGCTGACGCCGGCCGTCTGCTGCTCGATTTTGATCTGCTGATCGAGGTCGCTCGCCATGCGGCGGAAGTCGGCAATCATCATTTCGAGGTCGTTGACCTGCTGCCTCTTCTCGTCATACTCAAAACGCTGATTTTGAGAATTACCTGTTTCGATCATGATCGTTCGAGGCCCCAACTCCGGTTACCACGTCTTGACGGCCGCATATTCCAGCACCAAAAACAGTTTCGCTCAAAACAATTAATGGCGAGTAAAGCGTCGCTGGTTTGCAACAGAGTGGCCGTTAATGCGTTGTAAGGGAAATGGGTGTTGGCCCAACTCGCGAATTGCGTCACATTACGGTTGTCGTTAATTTGTCATGATGAGGTTTGTGACGGATAAATGGCTCGTCTGTTAGCAAGCAGCGTTTCTGCTTCAGGGCTCGGGCTCATCCGAATTTGTTAATATAGTTAGGCTTGCGCAAAGAAATATTGCGCGGGATGAGTCCGAACGTAGTAAGCTTAAGTTTTCTTAACCTTTCCTGCGTTAATGTCTTTTTTGAAGTTAAGCTTCACGGCGCGCTCGGGCATAAGGCCTCGCGTCTTGGCAGAACGGAAGTGTTGCTAGCGAGGGATTCCTATGCGGGTGCTTCTTATTGAAGACGACAGCGCAACGGCTCAAAGCATTGAGCTCATGCTTCTATCCGAGGGTTTCAACGTCTTTCAAACCGACCTTGGGGAAGAAGGCATCGATCTCGGCAAAATATACGATTACGATATCATCTTCTCGATCTAGGCTTGCCCGATATTAGCGGGTATGAAGTTTTGCGGTCTCTTCGGGTTAGCAAAATCAAAACACCGATCCTCATTTTGTCAGGGTCGGGCGGCGTGGACGACAAGGTTCGCGGTCTTGGTTTTGGGGCAGATGATTATCTGGCCAAGCCATTCCATAAGGACGAGCTCGTTGCGCGCATTCACGCTATCGTGCGCCGGTCCAAGGGCCATGCCCAATCCGTCATCCAGACCGGCAACCTGTCGTCAATCTCGACACCAAGACTGTCGAGGTCGACGGCACCCGCGTGCATCTGACGGGCAAAGAATATCAGATGCTGGAGCTGCTTTCCCTGCGCAAGGGGACGACGCTCACCAAGGAAATGTTCCTCAACCACCTCTATGGTGGCATCGATGAGCCCGAACTGAAGATTATTGACGTGTTCATTTGCAAGCTGCGCAAGAAGCTGGCGACCGCCAATACCGGGCAGCATTATATCGAAACCGTCTGGGGCCGCGGTTACGTGCTGCGGGACCCGAAAGAAGAACAAGCGGCAGCCTGATATCCAACAAGTGGATTGGAACACGTGCTTGCTTCATGTGCAGGGGATCGGTATCGCGTCCCGGCGGCGGCGTGTCAGCAGCGTCTTGAAGCAATCGCAGATGCCCTGACGGACCTCAGAAGCATCTTTCAGGTTCCAAATCTGTGGGCGCCGAGGCTCCCGTGAGGAGTGATTAGGTTCGTAGCTCACCTTCTCATCGAAACTTTGGCTGGACAATCCTCATAGTTTCTACACCGAGAGTAAGGTCCTGATCGGAGGCTTCGTTGGCATTCCTGCCGGCGTCTAGCGCCTCACGCAAGACAAGCGCAATGTGGCTCGCCGGACGCTGCCACTCGCGATTCGGTGGCGGCAGGAAAAGCCGTTGGCCATCAGAATGCGCAAGCCCTCGCGGCGCGCCTCTTCCACCATA
Organism: uncultured Alphaproteobacteria bacterium; assembly: GCA_963829495.1. Classification (GTDB taxonomy): domain Bacteria; phylum Pseudomonadota; class Alphaproteobacteria; order Rhizobiales; family Rhodomicrobiaceae; genus Rhodomicrobium. Next base: position 56,388 of record CAWHIT010000006.1, on the reverse strand, counting down.
ACATGCGTCAGATGAGCGTGTCCGCAGCACGGCAGCCGATTCGGTTCAGGATCGTCCGGAGCGAGCTTCACGACTTTCACGCTGTACCCGTCGTTGCGCGAAACGGGCGGTTTTGTGCACTGGCTCGAACGCAGAATTCACAAGCTGGCGCGAAGCAAGCTCCTGCCATTAGAGAAGCTGGACTCTGTTTAAAAAGACACGGCCAAGCTGAACCTGCACGATGCGTTCGATGAGCTAGTACAGCCCGAGGCGAGTTCGCCCCCATTTGCCGCGAGCGCCCAAGCGAACTTGCCTCGGATAAGCTGTACTAGGATCAATAAGTTGCTAGTACGCCTTATCCGCGGGAAGTCCTGTCATCGCCAGCAGCAAATGGGTCAGGACTTCCCGCGGGGCGTACTAGTGTTATCATTGGACAAGAGAAATACAACCTGCGTTCAAGTTAAGTTTCATCTGATCCATATCGAAAACTGCCGGGCATTGCCTCGGAAAAGCCTAAATTCATCGACTAGTATCTGTTCGATTTAATTATCTTTGTTTCGTCGTTTTCCCAAAAACGCAAATAGAGGTAAAAATATTGAAGGTACTAACGAGGAAGGAAAGGCGGCCTCATCCGCAGTCGGCCGCCATTCTGAATATTGTGTTGTCATGCGTAAAGGTCAGCCATGGCTATTCCGTTTCCAATTGCACAGCAGTCTAGTTTGCAGCCAAGCGATACGCATTGCGGCAACAGCCTGACCATAATCGGCAGCGTGTGCTCCGCCGGCGATCCGAATATCAGCAAAGACCTAACAATATTGGGCGACTTGTCGACCACCGGGAGCGTTACGGTTGATGGGGTCGTCGAGGGCAACATCTATTGCACCTCGCTTATCATTACGGCCAACGGGCGCGTGAATGGCGGCATCGTCGCCATTCAGGACGTGGTCGTCCGGGGCAAGGTGACGGGAGCGATCCGCAGCCGCCGTGTCCTGCTGAAATCCTCCGCCAGGGTCGAGGGCGATATTTTCTATCAGCGGATCGGCATCGAAATGGGCGCCCATCACGATGGGATGCTTCACCGGACAGGGGATGAGCACGTTTGCGATGAGCCGAACTCTCCAACGCTTGGCAACGAGGACAGCTACGAGACCGCTTGGGATACCGCCAAGAGCCAGTCTTTGGCTGAATGCCAGATTAACGGATACGAACATCCCGATGACATGCACGAGCGTCAAACCAGGGCCAGCTCCAAAAGGGGCGGACCCAACCGGCGCTTTTCCATGTATGATTTTGAACAGAAACGTTATCGCGAGGACGCCCTCCGACATGAAACCGGAGTTTTATCTCCCGGAGAATGATCCCATAGCCGTTCGCAACTCGCGATGTATCCGGCCGTAAAGCCGATCATAGCCGCGGAACTCAAGTGGCATCCCAAAATATGGCAGAAGGCCCATTCTTTACGCTCTTGCTCGGAATTAAAAAAGGCTCCCCGAAGTGACGGGGAGCCGGACGTTTATTCAGGCATTCACAGCACGACAGCGCCAGCGCCCGCTCAGAGCCGCTCGAAGATCGCCGCGATGCCCTGCCCGCCGCCGATGCACATCGTCACCAGCGCGTAGCGGCCGCCGATGCGCTGCAGCTCGTAGAGCGCCTTGGTGGCGATGATGGCGCCGGTGGCACCGATCGGATGGCCGAGCGAGATGGCCCGAGCCGTTCGGGTTGATCTTCTCCGGGTCGAGGTCGAGGCCGCGCGTGACGGCGAGGCCTGGGCGGCGAACGCCTCGTTCGCCTCGATGACGTCCATCGCGAACGTGAGTCCGGCGCTTCTCCAGCGCGATCTTGCGTGGCCGGCATCGGGCCGTCGCCCATGATCTTCGTTTCGACGCCGGCATGGCCGTAGAAACCAGCCGCGCCATTGGCTTGAGGCCGCGCTTTTCGGCAGTCGCACGCGTCCGCCAGCACGAAGAAGGCGGCGCCGTCGTTGATGCCGGAGGCGTTGCCAGCCGTCACCGTGCCGTCCTTCTTGAACGCTGGCTTGAGCTTGGCCAAGGATCTCGAGCGTGGTGCCGGCCCGCACATGCTCGTCGGTGTCGAACGACCACCTCGCCCTTCCGGGTCTTCTTGACGACGGGCACGATCTGCGATCTTGAAGCGGCCGTCCTCGATGGCGGCTGCCGCGCGGCGTGCGATTCGAGCGGCGAGCGCGTCCTGCTCCTCGCGCGAGATGACCCATTTCGTCGGCCACGTTCTCGGCGGTGACGCCCATGTGCCCCACGCCGAACGGGTCGGTGAGCGTGGCGACCATCATGTCGACCATCTTCGCAGTCGCCCATGCGCGCGCCACAGCGCATGGCCGGTGGAAATGTAGGCGCCCCGGCTCATGACCTCCACGCCGCCGCCGATGCCAAAGTCGCAGTCGCCGAGCAGAATGTTCTGGGCGGTCGTGACGATGGCTTGGAGCCCCGACGAGCAGAGACGGTTCACCGCCATGGCGACCGACTCCATGGGCAGGCCGGCCTGTATCGAGGCAACGCGCGCGACATAGGCCGAGCGGCTTTCGGTGGGGATGGTATTGCCCACGGTCACATAATTGATGTGCTTCGGATCGGCGCCGGAGCGGCCGATCGCTTCTTTCATCACGATACCGGCCAGTTCCGACGGTTCGATATCGGAAAGGGATCCGCCAAAGGTGCCCACCGCGGAACGGACCGCGCTCAAAACAACAACATCACGCTTACTCATGCTTCTGCTCCCTAAGATATGATACCTTTTCAGCCGCCGGAGATGATCCTGAGCTGTGCTCTATCTTATATTGAATGTTGCGGTACTTTTGCACCTGACAAATCGGACGGGGTGCGGGTTATGTCCTGCGCTCCCTCTGCGGCAAACCCAGGGCAGACTTGACAGCCCTCACGTTCCGCGCGGTTTCGCCCGCGAAGTCGGAGCAGCCGAGCCAGGATCGTCGGGCCAGGGGTGTCTCGGATAGCGCCCTTTCATCTCGGCCTTGACCGCCGCCCATGAGCCCTTCCAGAAGCCCGGAAGATCGCGCGTGATCTGGATCGGCCGGTGCGCTGGCGAGAGCAGGTGCAGTGTGAGCGGCAGCTTTCCGCCCGCGATAGAAGGGTGCTGCGACAGCCCGAACAATTCCTGCACGCGAATGTGGAGCGCGGGCGCACCCGCCGTTTCGTAATCGATAGCGTGACGATTTCCCGTGGGCGCTTCGAAATGCGTTGGAGCCTCTTCCTCCAGGCGCCGCTTCAAGGTCCACGGCAACAACGCATCGAGCGCGGCGCCGAGGTCATCGGCGCCGATCTCGGAGAGCTTCGTTTTGCTCCCAAGATATGGGGCAAGCCACTCCGCGGCCGTCCTGGCAAGCGCCTTATCGGAGAGATCCGGCCATTCGTCCTCTCCGGCCGCGCGCAAGAAGCCAATCCGATGGCGAAGCTGGATGTGCGCCTTGCTCCACGGCAGGCGGCTCAATCCGAGCTTCGCGATGCCGTCGGCCAAAAGACGCGCTGTTTCCTCGCCCGGCACCGCTGGGCGGGGCTCGTTTGCGAGCACGATGGCGTCGAGCCGCCGCACACGGCGTGCCCTCAGCGCGGCCGCCCCTTGGTCGAATTCGATCTCGTCCATCTCGCGGATGCGATGCCCGGCGGCGGCAGACACGTCCGCTTCATCGGCTGCTGCCGCGAGCAGGATGCGCGTCGACGCCGCTGTTCCCGACAGCTCGGCTGCGACCAGGAAGGGCGATCGCGCCAACGGGTGCGCCGGATCGAGGTTGGCGCCACGGCCATTGGCGAGAAGAAACTGGCCGGCCGCACCGCGTGCCTTTCCGATACGCTCCGGAAAGGCGAGCGCAAGCATGCGCGCGAGGGACACATCCTCGCCGGTTTCGCATTGCCCATGCCCCCTCACCCCAGCCCTCTCCCGCGAGGGGAGAGGGAGCCTGGGGGTGCCCGTTGTGTGGTCGATCGAGCGGGCTGGGGTGAGGGGAAGAGGGAAACGCCCGGCGCTTGCCATCCGCGCCCAGCCCGCCGCCAGCTTTCGCATCTCGCTGGCGCGGCGGGAACGGTCGCGGCGGAAAGCTTCCAGCCGGTGCGCCAGATCGGCATCGTTGCCGCCAAGTCCGCGCTCCACCATGATTGCAGCGATGTCCGCAGCCTCATTCGCGTGGCCGAACTCGGCCGCCGCGATCACCATGCGCGCAAGCCGGGGCGGCAAGGGCAGCGACCTGAGCCGCCGCCCTGCGGCCGTGATGAGGCCGCGTCCGTCGAGCGCATCCAGCTCTGTCAGTTCCTCGCGCGCGGCGTCGATGGCGGCAGCGGACGGCGGATCGATCCAGGACAGCGAGCGCGGATCGGCTGTTCCCCATTCCGCGCAGTCGAGCAGCAGGCCAGCAAGATCGGCAGAGCGAATTTCGGGATCGGCGAAGGCAGGAAGGCTCTGCGTTTGCGGCTCATCCCACAGGCGAAAGCAGACGCCCGGTTCAGTCCGGCCCGCGCGGCCCCTTCGCTGATCGGCCGCGGCGCGGGACACCCTCACCGTTTCGAGCCGCGTCACGCCGACGTCCGGCTCGAAGCGCGGAACCCGCGCAAGACCGCTGTCGATGACGACACGCACGCCCTCGATGGTGATCGAGGTCTCGGCGATAGAGGTCGCGAGCACCACCTTGCGCTGGCCCTTGGGCGCGGGCTCCAGGGCAAGGTCCTGCGCCTTACTGTCCATGGCGCCGTAGAGAGGAGCGAGCACGATCGCCGGATCGCCGATGCGCTCTTTCAGCCGCTCCTCGACCCGCCGAATCTCGCCCTGGCCCGGCAGAAAAGCGAGGATCGAACCGGACTCCGCCCGCAAGGCCCGCATCACCGCGTCCGCCATTTGATCCTCGATGCGCGCGGTGTCATCGCGGCCGAGATAGCGCGTCTCGACAGGGAACGCGCGGCCTTCGCTGGCAATGACGGAAGCATTGCCGAGAAGTTGCGCGACCCGCGCGCCGTCCATCGTCGCCGACATCGGCAGGATGCGCAGGTCATCCCGCAAGCCGCTCTGGCAGTCGAGAGCAAGCGCGAGCCCCAGATCGGCATCGAGCGAGCGCTCATGGAATTCGTCGAAAATCACCGCGCCGACGCCGGAAAGCTCGGGATCGTCAAGGATCATGCGGGTGAACACGCCCTCGGTGACGACCTCGATGCGCGTCCTCGGCCCTGATTTCGAGACCATCCGCGCGCGCAATCCGATCCGCTCTCCGACAGCCTCCGACAAGGTGTGCGCCATGCGCTCGGCAGCAGCCCGCGCAGCAATGCGGCGTGGCTCAAGCACCAGGATTCTTGGCGCCCCGAAGCCAGCTTTCGTCCATCAACGCGAGCGGCACGCGCGTTGTTTTGCCCGCGCCGGGCGGGGCGACGAGAACGGCCGACGCGCGCTCGGCCAAGGCGGCGCGCAACTCGGCGAGGACGGCGTCGATCGGAAGCGGTGTAGCGAACTTCATGGCGGTTGTATCGAGTGGCCACGGCGGCATCGCAAGCGCAATTTGCGCCGGTCATCAAAGATGCGGAATTGCCGATGAAAACGAGTGTGGCTGGCCGACCCGGCAGAACCCGACCCGCACGTTTGGATTTAAGCAAACTTCGCTGATCTGGCCAACGGATGCGGCTCGCTCCCCACTTCGTCATCCCGGCCAAGCGAAGCGCGAGCCGGGACCGAAAAAAGGTATACGTTTCAATTGTTACGATCCCGGATAAGGCTTTGCCTTTCCGGGAAGACGGCGGCAGCATTCGTTGGCACGTCCGGCGAACTCTGCTTAAGTCGGGTATCGAGGGGAAAGCCAACCCGAAGATTTGAGGTGAATGAAGATCAGGGTAATGACAAAGAGATTGGCGGAGAGATCGAGCCTGAAGCCAATGATAAGGCGCGCGACGCCGACGGTGAAGCTCCGGCAGTAAAGCCGTGATGGCGCATCGCGGCAATGGAGGGAACCATGATCAAAGCCTACAGATATGAGGGCAACCGTCTTCAGCCACTCGCTTGCGACGCCGTTCCGAACACGCTCGAAGGTGCCTCCAAGGACATTGTGTGGATCGACGTCCTCGCCCCGACGGCAGAGGAGGACCACCAGGTCGAGAAACTGCTCTCCATTTCGCTCCCGACACGCGAGGAGATGGAGGAGATCGAGGTCTCGGCCCGTCTCTATCAGGAGGACAGTGCGGAGTTCATGACTCTGACCGCGATCGTTCGGAGTGACACGGATGATCCTGAGACAACTCCCATTACCTTCGTAGTGAAGGGAAACACGCTCGCGACACTACGCTACGCCGAGCCCAAGGCGTTCGCCAACTATCTCACTCGCGCCCAGAAGCCGGGCGCTGTCCAGTGTTCCGCGGGCGAGTTGATCATGATGGGCCTGATCGAAGCGCTGTGCGATCGGATAGCCGACGCGCTCGAAAATGTCGGGCGCGACCTCGACAGCGTATCCCGCTCCGTGTTTCGCAGAAAGCCCACCGACAAGCCCCTCTCAAGCACGCAGGCTCTGCAAGCGATCATTGAAAAGATCGGCCGCGACGGTGATCTTCTGAACAAGGTGCGCGAAAGCCTCGTCAGCATCAATCGCGTCCTGACCTATCACACGACGCTCGATGGAAATGACAAGCAGAGGATCAAGGACGCCCGCGCCCGCTCCAAGGTACTTTACCGGGATGTGGTCGCGCTGACCGACCAGGCGACGTTCCTTTCGAACAAGATCAATTTTCTGCTCGACGCGACGCTCGGCCTCATCAACCTGCAGCAGAACCAGATCATCAAGATCTTCTCCGTCGCGGCCGTCATCTTCCTGCCGCCAACGCTCGTTGCGTCGATCTATGGCATGAACTTCGAGCATATGCCGGAGCTCAAGTGGGAACTCGGCTATCTTTGGGCCATTGGGCTGATGGTCACCTCGGCAATTCTGCCCTATTACTTCTTCAAGCGCAAAGGATGGCTTTGATGCCCGGGCGATAGGGCCAGCCCCGCCATCCGCGGGGCTGGCTCGGAAGGTCTCACTTTACTTGGCAGAGCAAGCAAACTCGGAGGGGAGCCATGGGAGGTCTAAGCAAGTATTATCCCATCCCCGAGCATTTGAGCGTTTTCTCCAGCCATTGTCATAGCCATAGCTGTATGGTGCGCCATAATACCCGGCATAATACCCGGATGGCACAGGGTAATAAACCTGTGCGCGGACGTAAGGCCGATGATGGCCTCTGACCCTCTGTTGAGCAGTTGCGCCAAACGCTGACGCAACAAGCACCGAAAGAGCGGCCACGAGAACTACTACTTTGCTGTTTGCGCTCATAACTGTTCTCCTTGTCAAAGCGTGATGACCTTTGCTGACCTCACGCTTACTCGACTGAGGAAATTTTATTTTTAGAACACAAGTTCAGCAATTCACAAAAATATTTACAACACGTATCTTCACTAATAGTTATAAGAATCCACGCTCTACCGCATACTACTTTAACTTAGCATTTTACTTGAAATTATTTTTACAAACCGCCTGCAATGGTAGGCGTTAGAACAAGCCTAAACTTTACGGAATATATGTAACCGCCTTCTGCTTGGCTCAGCAATCCATGCCCCCGTCGCCGCCCTCAACGCCGAGCGAAATCGCGATCCGTTGGCCAAACTAAATCTCTGCTTAGTTCCGGCAGCGCCGATAACTGCGACCAAAGTCATTAATGTAACATTCTCGGTAATGAGGAAAAAACAAGCCCAAGCTTGAGAAAAGGCAAACTTACATAGTCTAAAAAGGTCCTTACGAACAAGGCACAAAGGATATGTCGACGCGTGCCGCAAGCGAAGTTTAAATTCCTTTAAGTCTTGGTTCCTCTAGCACTCTTGGAGGCGGTCGATCAATCGAAAGCTCCGCCCCGCGCGTACCGGTCCTGACCAGATGTGTCTTGGCTCGTTGTGAATTTAACCAGAGCGAGCGGTAACCTGTTGTTAACTGCGTGAAACATCAACGTCATGAATCTTGCGATGAGTGAAAGAGCCGCCGACGACGCGACGCAAGGAACCTCCGAGGCGGCGGACCTGGCGGCCGCAATTGTCAACTCATCCTTCGACGCGATCATAAGCAAGACACTCGACGGAAAGGTCACAAGCTGGAATCCGGCCGCTCAGAGTCCTTCCGACTTTAATTGAATCACTGGGGATTCCCATCCGGCGCGAACAGTGATTCAAACTGCATGCTGGGGCGGAGGCCAGCATGCATGGCGCGAGCTTATTCTCGACCTGCGTGAGCGGGTGGTGGCGTTTGTTACGAGCGGTCAGACGACGCGGGCGGCCTCAGCCGCGTTCGATGTCAGCGTGGCGAGCGTCGTGAAGTGGACGCAACGCGTTAGGGCAAGCGGCAGCGCGGCCGCCATGGGCGGCAAGCGCCCATTTCTTTTGGAAGCGGAGCGCGATTGGCTACTGGCGCGGCTCGATGAAAAGCCCGATTTGACGCTTCATGCGCTGCGCGGCGAACTGCGCGAGCGGGGCGTCGCCGTTTCCTGCGACACGCTGTGGCGCTTCCTGAAACGCCAGGAGATCAGCTTTAAAAAAAACCTTGTTCGCCGCCGAGCAGGACCGTCCCGATGTAACGTTCTCGGTGACGCTGGAAAAAACACAGCCGCAGCTTGATAAAAGGCCCTCCCGCCTTGTCATTAAAAAGGTGCCTTACGACCAAGGCACCAAGGCTATGTCGACGCGTGCCGCTCATCGAAGTTTCCGCTCGTTTAAGTCCTGGTTCCTCTACCACTCTCGGAGGCGGTCGATCACTCGAAAGCTCTGTCCCGCGTGCTTATTATCGTACCGGTCCTGATCAGATGTGTCTTGGCTCCTTGTGTATTTAACTAGAGCGAGCGGTAACCAATGTTAACCGCGGAGACATCATCGTCATGAAACTTGCGATGTTTCAAAGAGCCGCAAACGACACGACGTACGGGACCTCCGGGGCGGCGGACCTTGCGGCCGCAATCGTCAACTCGTCCTTCGACGCGATCATAAGCAAGACACTCGACGGAACGATCACAAGCTTGAATCCGGCGGCTAGCGAGCTTTTTGGCTACCATTCTGAAGAGATGATTGGCGAGCCCGTCCGCCGTCTCATTCCCCGGGACCGGCAGGATGAAGAAGATCGAATTCTGGCGAAAATCAAAGCTGGAGAGCGGGTTGAGTTCTATGTGACCGTCCGTCTGGATAAGGAACAGCGTCCCATCGTTGTTTCCCTGACGCTCTCGCCCATCTGGGACCAGAGCCGGAAAATAATCGGCGCCTCGGAAATCATCCGTAACATTGCCTTGCAAAAAGACGCATCGGACACCTTGCGTCAAAGCGCGGAGCTCATGCGGCAATTTGTGGATCAGGCGCCCGTTGCGATCATGATGCTTGATCGAAATATGCGCCATCTGGCCTCCAGCCGCCGATGGATCGAAGATTACTTGTTCGAAGACGTAGATATTACCGGCCGCTCTCTTTACGAGGTCTTTCCCGAAGTTCCCGAACGCTGGAAAGAGGCGCACCGCAGAGCTTTGGCCGGCGAGGTCGTGCGGGCGGACGAAGATGTCTTCGAGCGGCCTAACGGGCGCATACAGTGGGTGCGCTGGGAAGCGCGCCCCTGGCTGATGAGCGACCGAACCATCGGCGGCATCACGATCATGAGCGAGGACGTGACCGACAAGGTCCTGGTCCTGCGCGCTCTGCGGGAGAGCGAAATGCGCATGCGCCTGGCTCAGGAGGCGGCTAAAGCCGCCGCTTGGGAGTGGAGGCTCGTGGACAACTCCCTGCAGTGCTCCGATTCCCTGTGGGGCTTGTATAGGGTGCAGAAGCCCGATGAATGGGAGCCTTCTATCGAGGGCTGGGTGTCGATCATGCATCCCGCAGACCGCGAGCGCGTTATCGCGGCGGTCATGGGAGCAGTGGCACTCGGTCAAGACTACGAGGCGCAATGGCGCTTGAACGTACCGGATGGCGAACCAGAGCGCTGGTTTCTCACGCGAGGAAGGCCGATTGCGGACCATAAGGGAAGCCCGGATCGCTATTTCGGCGTTATCATCGACATAACCGAGCAGAAGCTTTTGGAAGCTGCCTTGCGCGAGAGCGAGGAGCGGCAATCCTTCTTGTTGTCCCTGAACGATGCTCTGCGCACCGTAGGTGATCCGCTTGAGACGATAGCAATTGCAAGCGAAATGCTTGGGCAAAAGCTCAACGCCGCCCAGGTGGTGTACGCCAAGACCGGAGAAACCGGAGAGCGTGCGAGCATCACTCACGAATGGAACGACGGCGTGGTTTCTGGCGCCTTTGCAATAGACAGGATGAACGACTTCGCTGCGTCTTTGATTGAAAATCTCAAAAACGGCCAAACCGTCGCTATAAGCGACGTGCGCTTGGATCCGCGCTCCTGTAACCCTGAAGCGCTGGCAATTCTCGAGCTTGGCTCGATAGCCGCGTTTATCGCTGTACCTTTCATCAAGAATCGCAGACTTGCCGGAGGCTTGGCCGTGCACAAGCGTACTCCGCATGCCTGGAGGACAGAGGATATTGCGCTGGCGCAGGAGGTCGCCGAACGCACCTGGGAAGCCGTTGAACGGGCGCACGTCGCACAGGCCCTTCGTGATAGCAAGGACCGCCTCAAATTTGCACTTGAGGCAGGCGAGGTTGGAAGCTGGGAGATGTCGCTTGAAACGAGAAAGTATACGGCGTCGGATCAGGCGCTGTCCTTTTTCGATCTCCCCCCTGGAACGCAGCCGAGCTACGAAGAGATTATCGCCCGTGTGCATCCGGATGACCAGTTGGCGACGGACCAAGCCCTCCGGCGCACCGCTGAAACGGGGCAACCGCTTAGAATTGAGTTCCGAAGGCTGCTTCCAGACGGCTCGATCCGATGGCTGGACGCGCGAGCTGAGCGCCGGTCCGTTGCCGGCAGGCAGGTCATGGGGGGATTGGTTCAAGACATAACCGAGAGAGTGAACCAAAAAGAAGCGGTTGAAAGGGCGGCCAAAGCCAAGTCGGAATTTCTCTCGAACATGTCCCATGAACTCCGAACGCCGATGCATGCAATTCTCGGATATGCCGAAATTTGCACCGACGCCGTCCGGGAAGGCGAAGGTGAGAATATTGAAAGATATCTGAACAACATTACGGCCGCTGGCGGCCGGCTGCTCATTCTCCTGAATGATCTTCTGGACCTGGCTAAGATGGAATCCGGAAGAATGGACTATAAACCGGAGTGCGGGGATTTAAGAGAAGTCATCGAGCATGCGCTGATGGAGCTCGATCCGCTTATCAAGGCGAAGAAACTTAATATAAGCGTCAAGCTAGAGGAACATACGGCCGCCCACTTTGATAAAACTCACCTCATTCAGGTGCTTATCAATCTTGTCTCCAACGCCATCAAATTCTCCAACGCTGAAAGTCAAATAGCCATCGATGTTTCCGAGGATCGTTTAAGCAGCGGTGAGCGAGGCGTTCAATGCAGAGTTGCCGATGAGGGGCCCGGCATTCCCGACGATGAACTTGAGGCAGTGTTCGACAAGTTCGTTCAAAGCAAGAAAACAAAAACAGGCAAGGGCGGGACGGGGTTGGGTCTCGCGATCTGCGATCGTATCATCAAAGCGCACGGCGGCGCGATCTGGGCGGAGAACGCCAAGCCTCATGGCGCCGTGTTCACCTTTGTCATTCCCAAAGATCTCGATGCAGGGGGCATGCCACCAACGTCGCCAACTCTGGGCAATAATTGGCTCGAAATGCGGGTGAAGTTCCTGGACCCATGCCGCACCCAAGGAAGAACCGCCGGCAGACGCGTCCCTCACGGCAAGGTTATGCCCACGCGAGCGTAACCGGCGTCTCCATCGCCTAACAAGGTCATTCCTGCGAACCCGGCGATAAGAGGTATGGCGGCTTTGCTCGTGTCAAAAGAGACGGCCGACGGCTTGCCAGTCTTCGCGAACGTCCATGGAAACGTTTTGGGCGCCGTCACGGTTTGGCTTGCCTTGAAATAGCGGAGGACGGCATCGCGGTTGGTGTCGGGGGCGCGCACGAGAACCCGAGCGTGGGCCAAGGCGGCAAACTCGCCGCCGCCATCGGCGCGATAGCTGTTGGTGACGACAGCGAATTCACGATCGAGGCCGATCGGCTGGCCCTGGAAGCGAACGTCGGCAATACGCCCCGAAGTCTTCGTGACGTCGATCTGATAGGCCAACCCCGCAATCATATCGAAATCGTAGGAGGGCATGCGCGTGTTGACGAGCGCCTGGACCTGCCCAGCCGAGGGGTCGATCGTGTTGAAGATGCGCGCGGCCCATTCGAGCCAGTCAACGATTTGCGCGCCCGTCACCTTCACGACGACAGCAGTATTGCTGGAGTAGCTATAGAGGTCGGCAAGCGCGCGCATCGGCGCGGGGCCGGCCGGAATATCGATAAAATCATCCGGCCTCGCGCCTGCGCGGTAAGGCGCTGTCGCAGACAGCAAAGGCAACTCGCCGAAACCCGCGCTGGCAAGGAGGGGCTGCGCATACCAGATTTGCGCCGCGTTCACGAGCGCGCTCGCTGGATCGATATCCCGCCCAGACGAAATAGCTATGGACGCGCGTATCAATCGAGCCGGCTGGCTGCTCGACCCAGGCCAGCGTTCCCTTGTGTGCGGGAGCAATCCACGCCGCAACTTCCGCGTCGGGCTTGGCCAATTCCTGCACCGCGCCTGCCTCGCGCCGGTAAATCGGGCGCGTCTCGATGTCCGCCTTCTCAACGATCCAGCGTCCATCTTCGCGTTTCAACGTGAGATCGACGACGCCCAGATGACTTCCCCAGAACCCTGGCATGACGGCCGGCACGCCATTGAGCCGCCCTGCGACGGCATCCACTCCGTCGAGGCCGGCATAGTCTCTCCCCGGAAAAACGCGATGCGCGTGTCCGGTCATGATGACGTCTACGCCGGGCACTGCGGCGAGGTGAAGGGCGGCGTTCTCTTCACCCTCTGCCCAGGGGCCTGCTTTGATACCCGCGTGGCAGAGCGCGACCAGGAGATCGCACTTGGCCCTAAGCTCCGGCACCAGCCGCTTCGCGGTCAACACGATGTCGCTCGCCTCGATCTTCCCCTCGAGGTGCGCTTTGTCCCACGCCATGATTTGCGGCGGGACGAAGCTGATGACGCCGACGCGAAACTCACGGTCGACGCCCGCGTCGTCCTTCAAGGTGCGATTCAAAATCGCATAAGGCGGGAGGAAAGCGTCGCCGCCCGCACGAACGATATTGGCGCAGAGGAAGGGGAAAGGCGCGCCTTGGAGCGACGCCTCAAGGAAATCGAGGCCGTAATTGAATTCGTGGTTGCCAAGGCCCACGGCGTCATAGCCGAGAGCGTCCATGATCGTCACGAGCGGATGCGTTCCAGACGTGCGCGGCTGCTCCGCGACGTAGTCGGCGAGCGGATTGCCCTGCAGGAAGTCGCCATTGTCGAACAAAAGCGTATTCGCGCATTCGCCGCGCGCCGCCTTGATGAGGGTCGCCAGCCGTGTGAGGCCCACCGTCGGGTCCGGTTTGGCGTGATAATAGTCCCAGTCCATCACGAACATGTGGAGGTCGGACGTTTCAAGAAGGCGCAAACGCATGCGCCGCGCATAGCCTTGCCCGCAGGGGCGCGTCAAGCCTAAAGCTGGCCCGAGTTCTAAGCGAGTACCTTCAAACGCGCTGGAGCGCCTGTTCAAGGTCGTCGATCAGATCGGCGGCATCCTCGATGCCGATGGAGAGGCGCACCATTCCCCAGCCGATGCCGAGTTCCGCGCGCCGCTCCGGCGGAAGCGAACCGTGGCTCATGGTGAGCGGGTGACCGGCAAGGCTTTCCACGCCGCCGAGGCTCTCCGCCAGCGTGAACAGCTTGAGCGACTCCAGCATGCGCCGGACGCCTTGCTCTTCCGCATTGATCTCGATCGTCACCATGCCGCCGAAGCCCTTCATCTGCCGCGCGGCGAGCGCGTGCTGCGGATGGCTTCTCAGGCCGGGGTAGATCACGCGCCTGAGCTTCGGGTGGCCTTCCAGATATTCGGCCACGGCGAGTGCGTTGGCCGAATGGCGCTCCATGCGAAGTGCGAGCGTCTTCAAGCCGCGCAGCGCGAGGAAGGCCGGGAACGGGTCGAGGACGGCGCCCGTCGCATTTTGCAGAAACCGGATACGGTCGGCCAAGCCCTGATCGCGCACAACCAGCACGCCCGCCACGATGTCGGAGTGGCCGCTGAGATATTTGGTGGCCGAATGCACGACGATGTCGAACCCGAGGTCCAGCGGGCGCTGGATCAGGGGCGAGGCGAAGGTCGAAGTCTGCAACAGTCAGCGCGCCTGCGGATTTGCCAATTGCGGCGACAGCGGCGAGGTCCGCGACTTTCAGCAGAGGATTTGTCGGCGACTCGACCCAGATCATCCGGGTTTTGGGGGTAATTGCCGCCGTGACGGCATCGAGATCGGTCGGATCGACGAAGGTCACGGAAAGCCCGGCGGAGCGTTTGCGCACGCGCTCGAACAGCCGCCATGTGCCGCCGTAAAGATCGTCGCTGGCGACCACGTGGCTTCCCTGGTCGAGAAGATCCAAAAGCGTCGCCTCCGCCGCCATGCCCGAGGCAAAGGCAAAGCCTGTGCCACCGCCCTCCAGCTCCGAGACGGCCTCCTCAAACGCCGCGCGCGTGGGATTGCCGGTCCGCGCGTATTCCCAGCCGGTATGCACGCCGGGCGACGATTGCGCGAAGGTGGAGGAGGCATAAATCGGCATCATCACCGCGCCGGTCCGGGGGTCCGGCGTCGTGCCGGCATGAACCGCCAGCGTGGCCGGACCGGGCTTTTGAGAGCGTTTTGACACGTCAGTCCAACTTTCTGCGCAGGTGGTTGAGAAGATCGATGCGGGTGATGAGGCCAAGGAAGTGCTCGCCATCGACAACGACGGCGACCATTCCCCGGTCGAAGAGGGGAATGAGGTTCTCGGGCGGGGTATCGGGCGAGACGGTTTCGACCTTGCCGGTCATGGCTTGCTTGACGGGGAGCTTGAAATCGAGCGTCCCTTGCGTGAGCGCCACAAGCAGGTCGGACTTGTCCAGAAGGCCCACGCACCGGTCGCCTTCGAGCACGGGAACCTGGGATACGTCGTAAAGCTTCATGCGGCCGTAGGCGGTTTGCAGCGTATCGCCCGATCCCACGGTTACGACGGCGCCCTCGTCGAAGCGGCGCGCGATGAGATCGCGCAGATCGCCGTGGCCCGGCCGCTGCAACAGCCCCTGCTCGACCATCCAGCGGTCGTCGAACATCTTCGACAGGTACTTGTTGCCCGAATCGCAGATGAAGGTGATCACCCGCTTCGGCTCGGTTTGTTCGAGGCAATAGCGCTGGGCGGCTGCGATCAGGGTGCCGGAGGAGGAGCCTACGAGCAGACCTTCTTTCCTCAAGACGGTGCGGGCGGCAGCAAAGCTTTCGCCGTCTGAGATGGTGTAGGCTTTCTTGACGCGCGAAAGATCGCTGACCTGCGGGATGAAGTCCTCGCCGATGCCTTCGACGAGCCAGCTTCCCGCTTCGCCAACAATGCCGGTGCGGATGTACTCTGCAAGTATGGAGCCCTTCGGATCGGCGAGAACCATCTCGGTCGCCGGAGAGACGCGGCCGAAGAACCGGGACAACCCGGTCATCGTCCCCCCGGAGCCGACGCCAGCCACGATGGCATCGACCTTGCCTTCGGCCTGCGCCCAGATTTCGGGCCCGGTGCTGCGTTCATGCGCGGCCGGATTGTTCGGGTTGTTGAACTGGTCGGCATAAAACGCGCCGGTTTCCCGAGCGATGCGCGCGGCGACGTCCTGATAATACTCGGGATGGCCCTTTGGCACGTCCGACCGGGTGAGCACCACGTTCGCGCCCATGGCCCTGACATGGGCGATTTTCTCGCGGCTCATCTTGTCCGGGATGACAAGGGTCAGTTGATAGCCTCGCCGGGCCGCAACAAGCGCCAGCGCAAGCCCGGTGTTGCCCGCCGTCGCCTCGATGATTCGGCCTCCTGGCTTCAAAGCGCCGGAGCGCTCGGCGGCGTCGACCATCGACATCGCGATTCGATCCTTGATGGAGCCGGTCGGGTTCTGGCTCTCGAGCTTCGCGAAGACGCGGCAAGGGCCAAAATCAAGACTTGTCAGCTCGATGAGCGGCGTATCGCCAATGAGAGCCAGAGGCTCAGCAGTGTCCAGCATCAGTCCTTAACCCCTGTCGCGACGACCCATCCCCAGCCAGATGTCATCCTCGATAGTTTAAGTCAATGCAGCAACTTGTGAACCTGGATTTGCTTCCATGGTTTTCAGCAATGGCGAAGGTCAAGAAGGCCAAGCTCGTTGAAAAGCCGATCCTCGCGACAGCAATGTTTATGGAGGGGGCGTTGAAGGCCGCCAAGTGCGGGAGCTGAAGGCTAAAGACGCCTATTTAGCCTATGAGGCGGAGTTCGCTGCGCGCGATCTCAGGCCGGGTGTCTCCGGCCAACCCGCCAGCAGGCCTCGCGCATGTGCGATCATCTCCCTTGAGACGCAACTCATGGCGCGCATCTCGGCGCTGGCACGCCGAAATCTTTATATGGATGGCGTCATAGCCCTTGAGCCCTTGCGCTCAAGTCAGACGATGTTTTCAACCTGCCTCGCACTTCGCATTTCTCCAAGAGCGTCAGGTTTTCCTAGAATAAAGGAAGGACTTCACAGATTGGCTAGTGCTTCACAAGGATGAAACTAAGATTTCATGCTTCTGCAGAGACCTGCTAATGAGATAACATCAGCTTGATCATACCCCACCAGAACAACAAGCAGAACAGCCAAGCCGAAAGCCAAAAGACTGACATCACCCAACTGGGAAAAGGCTTGACGTAAAGCTCGGAAATTTGGAATTCGTGCACGTGCCGCATTTTGGTGGCTCATCAAATCCGGTTTAGATAAAAAACGAGCGATGGTTAACCTTTATTCCTTCGCCTGAGAGAAAGATATCAATCAGGCCGTTGAAAAAAATGAGGGCTTGAAACGTCCGGGATTGAACCTTGGGCATCGCGCATTCTTCGCGGGGCTGTTCCAACAAGCGCGAGCGATGTCCTGAATGTGATCGAGACCGAGACTGGGTGCGTGCGATCCTTGCTCTAAAATGGCGCCGATCTTTTACCGTACCCGAGGAGGTCTCTTGGTTAAGCTCCAAGTCAATGCCAAGCTGCATAAGGTTAATGCCAGCCAGGATAGCCCGCCTTTAAGGGTGATCCTTTCCCAACCGGTCTAAGGGGAAGCTTTCACTATGCCAACTCGCATTTATCTGGTTCGTCATGGGGCAACCCAGCTGACAGAGGAAGATCGCTTTGCCGGTTCCTCGAACGTCAACCTGTCGGCGGAAGGTCAAAGGCAGATTGCGAGCCTCGCCGAACGGCTCAAGAATGATAAGCTTGACGCCATCTATGCAAGTCCTCTTGCGCGCACGGTTGAAACCGCGCGTATCCTGGCATCGCCGCACGGTCTTCAACCAATTCCCGAGCCCTGTCTCAGGGAGATCGATTATGGGCGTTGGGAAGGGCTGACCCGCAGTGAGGTGGAACGCGATTTCGAGGCCGAGTACGCAATCTGGCAGGAGGATCCGTTCACCATCGCGCCCAAGGGCGGTGAATTGGGCTTGAATGTCCTCAATCGCGTCCTGCCGGTTGTTCGCCGCATCGTCGAGACGCATCGGCATAAGAGTGTGCTGGTGGTTTCGCACAAGGGCACCAACCGATTGCTGATCTCGAGCCTGCTGGGCTTCGATATGCGAAGCTACCGGGATCGCCTCGATCAAAGCCCGGCCGCGCTCAACATTCTAGACTTCATGAGCGAGGTGCGTCCGCGCCTGCGTCTCTTCAACGATATCTCGCATTACGAAGGCATCCCGGCGCGGGTCCTGAGCCGGCGGCTTTCCAAGTGGTGGGACCCTCCGGCGCAATAAAAATGAGCGGCGAGGCACGGCGCCGCTTGCGTCGAAGCCGGAAGGCTATAAGGAATTGGTTCGTTCCCGCCGGAGACGCGTCGTCATGGCCTCGCAGCAAAGCACTGCCGATTACATCGTCGAACAGTTGGCTGAGACAGGCGTGGCGGCACGCAAGATGTTTGGCGAGTTCGGTCTTTTCTACGAAGGCAAAATGGTTGCGCTTATTTGCGACGATCAGCTTTACGTCAAACCGACCCAAGCGGGCCGGTCCTTTCTTGGCGATTGCCCTGAAGGCCAGCCCTATCCTCGCGCGAAACCGCATTTTCTGATTGCGGGAGAGCGCTGCGAGGATTCGGAGTGGCTGATAAATCTCATCCTGCTAACCGCAGCGGAACTTCCTCCACCGAAGGAGAAGCGCCGGAAACCCCGTTGAATTCGTCGCGCTGGCCGATGCACGCATTCACCGCTTGCGGAGCAACAACGAGCCAGAGCGCCGAGCATGAGGCCACTCAGCAGGCGAGATTTTATCGATTTCGGCTTTAGTTAATGGAGCCCATGGGGCTCCATTGATTTAATCATTCCTGCTAAGACTATATCAGGGCCGTTCTTGCGGAGGTCCAATGGCCGAAATGATCCCGGACCGCCTGCCCATGCGGTGCAGCGCGGGCGAGCAGCGTATGTTCGCCGCCTTACAAAAGCTCGACGACGATTGCCTCGTGTACTACGAGCCCCTGGTCCGGCAGCGTTACCCGGACTTCATTGTCGTGCTGCCAGATACCGGCGTTCTCGTCATCGAGGTGAAGGGCTGGCACCCTTCCGAAATCAGAAAGGGAGACACCCAGAAAATTTTGGTGCATGCCCGTGGGAGGGAAAGCGCCGAACCGCACCCGGCAAGACAAGCCCGCAATTACATGCATCGTGTCCGCGATGAATGCCGGGGTCATCCCTTGGCAGGATCCCTCCTCAATCTCACCGGCCCCCACGCCGGCGCCTTCATTTTCCCTTTCGGCCATATTGCAGTTTTGAGCAACATTACCCGCGCACAGCTCAGCGATCCGGCTCGGCCAGGCTTGGCCCCGATGTTTTCGCAGGGCAATGTTGTGACCCGCGACGAGTTGGCGGCATGGCTGGATCTCGACGCTGCCGCTTTGAAAGCAGAGCTTGCAAGGCGCTTCGACCCGCTTTGGCCAATCCCGAGGATGACGCAGCAGCAAGTGGATGTGCTGCGCTCGGTGATCCATCCCGAAGTCAAACTCTCAGCGACCGCTCAAATCGAGGACGCGGCTCCCCCGGAGCTCAAAGTGCTTGACTATCGCCAGGAACGGAATGCCCGCTCGATCGGCGATGGCCATCGCATCGTTTACGGTGTAGCGGGCTCCGGAAAGACGGTGCTTCTTGTTGCGCGGGCAAAGATGCTGGCGGAAGACCCGGAAACACGCATCCTCGTTCTCTGCTTCAATAGGGTTCTTGCGCGCTCCTTGAAGGGGACGCTTTCAGGGAAGCCTAACGTAGGAGTTCTTCCATTTTCATGCCTGGGGCGCAAAAAACGGGGTGAAGTTTCGGCCCGACGAGGAGCCGGAAGACTACGGCAGGCGCCTCCTCGAAGCATTCGAACGGCGCGAAGGGGATGCGGGGCGGTACGGCGCCGTGCTCGTGGATGAGGCGCAGGATTTTGCCTGTTCCTGGTTCATGTGCTGCAAGGCGGCGCTCAGCGAGCCGGAAGACGGCGATCTGGTGATTGTTGGAGATGGAAGCCAGTCGCTCTACAGGTCGAGGCGTTTTACGTGGGCGGATGCAGGTATCAACGCCCGCGGCAGGGTTCTGAACAGCAAACTCGACCTTGACCGGAATTATAGAAACACGGCGGAAATCCTCGCTGCGGCGCACACGTTTGCCGGCCCGCCCACTTCAGACAAAGAGGATGTGGCTTTGCGCAGCATGAGCGTCTCGCCCAAGATCGCGCTCCGGCACGGGCCATGGCCAAAAATGATCCGCGCGGAAAGCCGGGAGGCTGAGGTTAACGCCATAGTTGGCCTTGTTCGCGAGTGGACCAACAGCAGCCTTGGAAAAGGAAGCAGTGCCGCGCCTCTGGCTCCGGACTGCATCGGAATTCTTTATCCGCGCTTACGCAAGCGTGATGAGGGAGCGATGGAAAGCCTTTGCAGCCAGTTGGCAAACTTCGGAGTTGTGCGCTTGTCCGGGGAAGGAGCCACCGGAGGCCCGGCTGACAGGGGGATCAAGGTCTCGACCATACATTCGGCAAAAGGCCTGCAATTCCGCGCGGTCATTCTTATGTGGGCGGATCTCCTGCCTTCCAACCTCGAAGACCGGGACGAGGACAATGAACGAAAGCTGATCTATGTGGCGCTGACGCGTGCCGAAGATAGGCTTGCCATTACCTACTCGGAGCCATCCGCTTACGTCGACGAAATCGCTAAAAACATCGAAGACGCAGCTTCCTCGCGTGAGGATGGGCGGCCGCCCCGCTGAGGAGGATCTTCCGGCACCGCAGCATGATCCAGGCCCTGAGCCAATAGCAGGCATTACGCTCGTCGGCCTTATATTTTTCTGTTCATGATTGGCTGCATCGCCGCGAAGGCTGGTTCAAGGCAGAACACTGGATTCGTCTTACTGCTGGCCAAATTTTGCGGGATAAGGCGACTCGCGTTTTTTTGTCGTAGCCCCAGGTCGGCAAGCAATATAGCAGCTCAGGCGCACGGTATGCACGTGTCCCCGACGCTGGCGGATTCCCGCCATTGACATGCCGCAATGTGGGTGCGAACAGGCCGTCCAAAGAGGGGAGAACGATAGAATGCTTCGAAATTTGGGAATTGCGGTGTTGTTGGGTTCGGCCCTGGTGATGCCGGCTCAGGAGGCGGCGGCTCAGGATGTGCTTGGCGGCGCCATATTCGGCGGAGCCGCTGGGGCCATATTCGGTGGCGCCCTCGGCGGAGGCCGCGGTGCGGCAATCGGATCGATCATCGGGGCGGGCACGGGGGCCGCCATCGCCGCTGAGGGCGAACGGCGCCGGAACGGCTATTATTATTACCGCGACGGCTGCTGGCTCCAGCGCCCCGACGGGGAGTGGATTCGGGTGCACCCGCGCTATTGCTACTAAAGCAAAGTTTGCCGGACGCTCCAACGGATTGCCGCCTCTGTCATCCTGGGAAGGCGAAGCCTTATCCGGGATCGCAACAAATTGAAATGCCTACATTTTTGCGATCCCGGCTCGCGCTCCGCTTGGCCGGCATGACGGAGTGTGGAGCGAGCCTCATCCAGTTGGCCAGATGAGCGAAGTTTGCTTTAGTCTCGAAAACTTGGTCGCGGCGACCTCTCGTCATCCGATAGGATGCGCGTCGAGGCTCTCTTGTAAAGCGTCTCGATATGCGCGAGCTGGTTCAATCTGCGGAGCAGTTGAGAGACCATCAGCGCTGGCGCCGGACAACGCTGTCCGATCCTGGCAAAGCAGAGTTCGCCTGACGCGCCACCGGATCGCCGCGACCGTCATCCCGGAAAGGCAAAGCCTTATCTACCGTCTTTGGAGTCAAGCAGTTTTCGCATGGCTCCAAGGTTCTCCGGAGCGGAGTATGGCGTTCAAGGTGACGATGAGCTTTCGCATAACGGCGGCGATAACGACTTTGCTGGGTTTGCCGTTCCGTCTGAGTTTATCGGCGAAGAGGCGCACGACGGGATTGTGTTGGATAGCGACGAGCGCCGCCATATAGAGCGCCTTGCGGACGGCGGCTCGCCCGGCCTCGATATGGCGAGGGCCTTGGAAGGTGCCGCTATCGTTGTTGATGGGCGCAAGGCCCGCGATGCAGGCGGCCTGGCCCTTTGTGAATGTGCCCAGTTCGGGCATGTAAGCCAGGATGGCTGCGGCCGTCGCAGGGCCGACGCCCTTGAACGTTCGCATGAGGCGCGCTTTGCGCGCGAGCGTCTCGCTCGCCTCTACATGCGCCGCGATCTCGGCCTCAAGCGCCGCCAAGGCTTTGCGAAGGCTGGCGATATGCGCCTTCAGGCTTCGGCTGACGCTGGCGTGACGGGCATGCTCCAGCCGGTTTGTTTCGGCGAAGAGCATCTGCTGGAGCTGGTCGCGCCGGGTTTTCAGGTCTCTGAGCGCCAAAGCCTCGGGGGTCGGCGGAACATAGAGGCGAAGATCAGGGGTCTTAAGCCCATAGAGGGCGAGAACGCGGGCGTCGATCGGATCGGTTTTGGCGAGAAGACCGAGATACCTGGCGAAATGGCGAACGCGCGATCCGTGGGCCTTGTGGACGGCAATCCCGAGTTCTTTGCAGACTTCGAGAATATGGCGTTCATAGCCGCCGGTCGCCTCGCAGACGACGAGGAGAGGCCCAAGGGAGGCCTCGGCATTGCGCCGCGTCTCGGCAATCAGCGCTTTGCGGATCGCCTTTGGCTTGTTCGCCGCGATGCTTTGTTTTTCGGTGGGCAGAACATGAATAACCAAGCTGTCCTTGGCGACTTCGAACGCAACGACATGATTGAATGCAGATAAAGCCGGGTTCATAGTCATGACGGATGTTCCGTGATCCTGGATTGTATGCGGCCGTGCAAGGCCCTTCTACCGTTCGGATGGACATGGAACTGAAGCGGCGCGGGTCAAAGATACGGCTGGACCGTGTATGGTCTATCCGGGATACGGCCGCGCGCCGCCCCGTGAGGAGGGTGGCCACCCTCCTCACGGGGCTGATGCTTTCTGATTCGTTGGCGATAGAAAGGTCAGCTGCCCTGAGATACAATCCGGGATCGTAACAAATTGAAACGCTTGGCTTTTTGCGATCCCGGCTCGCGCTTCGCTTGGCCGGGATGACGAAGGCGGAGCGGGCCGCATCCGTTGGCCAGATTAGCGAAGTTTGGGCGCCAGCTGCGGCCTCCGCCGCGCCTTATGACCCCGGCCTGACCGGCAAAGCCTACATCGATAGGTTGAACCGCCGCTTCGTAATTGCGAGCCTTAGAGTCTTTCCGACTTAGATTGAAGCATAACCAGCGTTCCTGAAGTAGGCAGCGCACTCGGCTGGATGGAAGCATTTGAGCAGCGATCCGATCCTTTTCCAGACGGCCTCGACGGTGCGCTCCCCGGCTTTTCTGAGGAGCGTTTTGAGCTTGGCGAAGACTTGTTCGATCGGGTTCAGATCGGGACTGTAAGGGGGCAGAAACACCAAGCGTGCGCCGGCGGCGCGAATGGCGTTGCGGATTGCCCGGTTCTTGTGAGACCCCAGATTGTCCATGACGACGACGTCGCCCCGCTTGAGCGTGGGAACCAAGATCTGCTCGACATAGGCAAGGAAGGCCTCGCCGTTGATGGGGCCATCCAGCACGCAAGGCGCGGTAATCGCGTCCTGCCGCAGCGCGGCGAGAAACGTCAGCGTCTTCCAGTGGCCGTGCGGAACCTTGGCGACGAGCGGCTTGCCGCGGCGACACCAGCCGCGGGTGCGGGTCATGTTCGTTTTGGCCCAGGTTTCGTCAATGAAAACAAGGCGGGAGGGATCAATCCGCGCCTGGTATTTTTTCCAGCGGAGGCGGCGCCGGGCGACATCGGGACGGTCCTGCTCGGCGGCGAACAAGGTTTTTTTTAAAGCTGATCTCCTGGCGTTTCAGGAAGCGCCACAGCGTGTCGCAGGAAACGGCGACGCCCCGCTCGCGCAGTTCGCCGCGCAGCGCATGAAGCGTCAAATCGGGCTTTTCATCGAGCCGCGCCAGTAGCCAATCGCGCTCCGCTTCCAAAAGAAATGGGCGCTTGCCGCCCATGGGCTTGGCGGCCGCGCTGCCGCTTGCCCTAACGCGTTGCGTCCACTTCACGACGCTCGCCACGCTGACATCGAACGCGGCTGAGGCCGCCCGCGTCGTCTGACCGCTCGTAACAAACGCCACCACCCGCTCACGCAGGTCGAGAGAATAAGCTCGCGCCATGCATGCTGGCCTCCGCCCCAGCATGCAGTTTAAATCACTGTTCGCGCCGGATGGGAATCCCCAGTGATTCAATTAAAGTCGGAAGGACTCTAGCGCTCAAATGCCGTTACGATGAAAGAAGCTGAGCAGGTTATGAGCGACGGCGCTTTCGGGTAGCTTTGCTGTCTGCTTCTTTCGATTGTTTCGAGGTCAAAACGAACACCGCCTGCTGCGCAATGAGGTTATGCAGGAACGAAGGCACCTTCGTGCCGAGCGGATGACCGTACGGTGAAAGCGCAAACGAACGTTCCACCTTTGCCCCGGCCACTTTGCACAACTCCAGGAAATCCTTGATCGTGCAGAAATGGATGTTCGGCGTCTCGTACCAGGACTCGGGCAGGTTCCAGGTCACAGGCATGCGGCCGTGGACGACGATCTGCCAGCAAATCCGCCAATGCCCGAAATTCGGGAACGAGACGATCACATGGCGCGCGATGCGCAGGAGTTCCTCCAGCACGGCCTTGGGCTGCCGCGTGGCCTGCAGCGTCTGGCTCAGGATCGCGTAGTCGAAGGCTTGATCGGGGTAGTTCACGAGATCGTGATCGGCGTCGCCCTGGATGACGGAAAGCCCCTTGGCCACGCAGAAGTTAACGCCGGACTGGCTCAGCTCGACGCCACGCCCATCGACGTCTTTCGCCTCCTCCAGGAGATTCAGCAGTTCGCCGTTTCCGCAGCCCACGTCGAGCACACGTGCGCCGCGCTCCACCATCCCTGCTATGAGCACGAGATCAATTCGAGGTTGCGGGACTTGTTGAGCCGCCTGCGCCGCGCGCTCCTCGAAAGTCGCAACCGTCATCTCCGGCCTCTATGCCTTGGCGTGAGAGGCAGCCCGCGCTTTTGCTTCGCCGCCTCCAGGAAGCCGCGAACCGTGTCGAACAACTCCGGCTCGTGCAAAAGGAAGGCGTCGTGGCCCTTGTCGCTTTCGATTTCGACGAAGCTGACGTTCGCCGCCACCGCGTTCAGCGCCTGGACGATGGCGCGGCTTTCACGCGTCGGATAGAGCCAGTCGCTTGTAAATGACACCAGGCAGAAGCGCGTTTTCGTCCCCTTGAAGGCATTCGCCAGCACGCCGCCATAATCTGCGGCAAGGTCGAAGTAATCCATCGCGCGCGTGATGTAGAGATAGCTGTTGGCGTCGAAGCGGTCGACGAAGCTGATGCCTTGATAGCGCAGATAGCTCTCCACCTGAAAATCGGCGTCGAAACCAAAGGTGATCTTCTCCCGGTTCTGCAAATTGCGCCCGAACTTGCGATGCAGCGCATCGTCGGAAAGATAGGTGATGTGCGCGGCCATGCGCGCCACGGCGAGCCCTTTGGCAGGGTTCGTCCCTTCCTCCAGATAGCGCCCGCCGCGCCATTCCGGGTCTGCCATCACGGCCTGCCGCCCAACCTCGTGGAAGGCGATGTTCTGCGAAGAGTGCCTCGGAGTGGTCGCGATCGGCACAGCGGAGAAAACCCGGTCGCCGAAGCTCGCGCACCATTCGAGCACCTGCATGCCCCCCATCGAGCCGCCGATGACGCAGAACAGGTCCGGGATCTCGAGATGATCGATGAGGCGGGCTTGGGCGCTGACCATGTCGTCGACGGTAATCACGGGGAAGTCGAGGCCGTAGGGCTTGCCCGTCGCGGGATCAAGCGATGCGGGCCCCGTCGATCCCATACAGCCGCCTAGGACATTCGAGCAAATGACGAAATACTGGTCCGTATCGACCGGTTTTCCCGGCCCGATAATCGTCTCCCACCAGCCCGGCTTGCCCGTCATAGGATGCAGGTTCGCGACATGCTGGTCGCCCGTCAGCGCATGACAGACGAGGACGGCGTTGGATCTCTCGGCGTTGAGAGTGCCGTAGGTCTGATAGGCGATCTCGAACGGGCCAAGCACGCGCCCGCAATCGAGCGGTAACTCCGCCTCGCTGCGAAAAATCAAACTATCGTCCGACGACATCCGCAGATCACGAGCGGAGATAATCATTCTATTCATGAAGCCGCGGCCTCTCCAGGACACAAACCCGATGGGCCGGTCAAAGGCCGGGCTGCCGCGCCACGGCCTTTTAGCGAGTTTTTTAACGTGGCTGCAAGCCGGCCGGCCAAATCACCACGATTCGGCAAGTATAAGGGACATGCAGCGGCTCACGTCAAGAACCGAGGCGCTTCGTCGCTGCCGTTCAGCTTGAGCTGCATTTCTTATAGGGCAATGCGTCGCTTAATATTGCTTTTTCCCTCTCGATCACCTGCCGCTCTTGCCGCAGGTAACTTGCAACCGCAGCGGCGAGCCCTGGATCGGCAAAATAATGGAGGCTGTAGGTTGTCTCCGGCGCATAGCCGCGCGCGAGTTTATGCTCGCCCTGAGCGCCGGCTTCGACATGTGCAAGCTTGTTGGCGATGGCGTAGTCGATCGCCTGATAATAACAGGCCTCGAAGTGCAGGAAGCTGTGATTTTCGAGACAGCCCCAGTAGCGGCCATAAAGCGTGTCGCCCCCGATGAAATTCATCGCGCCTGCGACATAGCCGCCGTTGCGTCTTCCCATGACCAGCAGGATGCGGTCCGCCATGCGCTGGCCGACGAGGCTGAAAAAGGCACGGGTCAGGTAGGGGTTGCCCCACTTTCGGTTGCCGGTATCCATGTAGAAGCGAAAGAAGGCGTCCCAGTGCGCTTCCTTGATGTCCGAGCCGGTCAGCCATTCGAGGGTCACGCCGGATGCACGCGCCTGCTCGCGTTCCTTGCGGACTGCCTTGCGCTTCCGTGACGCGAGCGCCGCAAGAAAATCGTCGAAGCTCGAATAGTCGCGATTGTGCCAATGATATTGTGTGTCAGTCCGCTGCAAAAGCTTGAGCGCGCCGAGTGCTTCCCACTCTTCTTTTGTCGCGAAGGTCATATGCCAGGATGAGGCGCGATTTTGCTTGCGACCTGCAGCGCCGCAGCGGCGAGCAGCGCGCGCGCTTCGTCTTCCGGAACGCCGGGCCTGATCAGAATGCGCCGCCCTGAGACGGGCGTGAACGGAACCGCGGTCTGCAGCTTGGGATAATAGCGGCCGCCTGCCCGCTCATAGGCGACGGCCCAGGAGCGGTCGAAGACATATTCGCCGTAGGAGTGGGACTTCAGGTAGCATGGCATTACGCCCGCGACTCCGCCGCCGCCGTCCTTCAAGACGAGATGGCAGGGCGCCCACCCTGTCCGTGGCGACGCCGACCCGCTTTCCTCAAGCGCAAGCCAATAGGCATAATCCAGAAAGGGGTTGTAAGGCTGATCGGGCGCATGCGCGCAGCGGTCCCAATCCTCCTGGCGAATATCGCGCACGCTCTTCAGAACGCTCACGCTCCAGGCGGCGCTTTTGTCGTCCAAGTTTAGGCTCCCGGCTGACTTTAACGATGCGGCTTCGCTAGCCCCTCGCAAAAAATGGCGAGCGATGCTGCGATGTCAACGGTTGCCCCAGCAGGCGGCGGCGAAGCGGAAGCCGATGCGAAATCGAAGCTCGACGCCGACGCCGTGCGCGCCGTAGCTGGCCATTTGACCAAACGAGTTTCGCCAAAGCGGCAGGGTCAGCTATTTTTCGCCGGATGCAAGGCCGTCAAAATCGAAGCCGGCGCCTCTCTCAGCCGTGGCACAACCACCAGCCGTTTGATCTGCCCTTTCTTGAAGGCGGCTAGAAACCGGTGGTATTCCTTGAACAGACGCATCCGTTCGAGTCGCCCTGTCTTCCGAGCATATAGGTGTGCGCCAGGAAACCGTCCCGCCCGAAGACTGCGGCGTCACCTTCGACGGGCGTCAGGCGGATCGCCTCCACACCGTGGAACGGGCTCTCTCGTAGCGTCAGATCATAGATGTGGGGCGGCGTTGGCCCCCGGTTGCGCCGATCCACGAAAGCGGGATTGTCCCGCATCCGCCCAATTCCGGAATGGGCTTCGAGCGTCTCGCCGTTCGGCAAGTAAACCCTGCCCCTTCCGATATCGTAGATCGCAACACCAGCCCCTCCTTGCAATGCCGCAACGGACGGCGATGCCGTACCGGCTGCATCGTCCGCTTTCGCAAAACGAGGCACGACGAAAGGCTTTTGCGGCTGGACGTCGTCCGCAACGGCCGCGCTCACGGGCTGCGCCTGCACCGCGCCGCCTGCCTTCAAATTAACAATGAGCGGCTGAACGGCAATATTGCGTTCGGCGGATGTCGCTTCGGGCGAGACTGCAGCGAGCGGCGCGACCTGCGCCACGCGAACGGTTTTGTAATGAATGGACACGTTCTGGACTCGCCCAGGCTGAGTTTTGGCGAACGAGGACTTGTTTCGCGCGATCTCATCCGCATGGGCCGCCATCGCGAGCAACAGCGTTACCACACACACCAGGAAAGCTCGCGGTCTTGATTGAACTCTCGGAGCCGAGCCCTGCTCCCACATTGGTACTGACATTCAACTCTTCCAAACTCTACACCGCATGGAGACACAAAAATTCTGACGCGAACAAGGCAGGCGAATGCTTGCCGTCTCCTCCGTGCCACTGCTCATGGGTCTACAGG
Source organism: uncultured Alphaproteobacteria bacterium (assembly GCA_963829495.1). Classification (GTDB taxonomy): domain Bacteria; phylum Pseudomonadota; class Alphaproteobacteria; order Rhizobiales; family Rhodomicrobiaceae; genus Rhodomicrobium. The sequence goes on along the minus strand of CAWHIT010000006.1, from coordinate 27,990 downwards.
CCGCGCCTAGACCTTGGCGCGGCTTAACAAAGTCTTGCCATCCGCGGCCGGCGAAAAACGGCCGTCCGCTATTTATGAATAAAGATGCTTTACGTTTTCTAAAGCGCGGGCGGGGCGGAGCGCTTTCTTACCTCGGTGCCGTCGAAACCATTGGTGTAGAGGTTCTTCGCCAAGCGCTTGAACCGGAGTTGATCCACACGTTTTAGAACCAGCGGCCCGTTCTTCGGTGCCTCCCGATACCTAAATTGCGTCACGCGCGGGAGTGGTTGGCCCTTTACTGGGATCCGTTAGCCGACGCGGCACGCACGAGATCGCGAAGAAACCTGCTCTTCCGGTTCCGGCCCAAAGATCGCATGCGGGTTTGCCGTAAGGGACCACAAACAATCCCCTCCCTCGCGGGAGAGGATCGGGGTGAGCGGGACGCCATTCAGCAAAGTCGGCCGCTAGGCGATGAGCTGGTACGCCGGAAGCGTCAGGAACGCCTCAAGCTCCTTGTTCAGAACCAGCTTGCGGAACAGCGTGATGGCGTCGTTGAAGCGCCCATGCTCGAAGGCATCGCCAAGTGTCGCTTTCAGCTTCTGCATCTCGTCTGCGAGCACAGCCTCGAAAAGCTCCGCCGTGACCTTGCGACCGTCGGCGAGGGTTGCGCCGTAGTGAACCCACTGCCAGTTCTGCGTCCGCGAAATCTCGGCGGTGGCGGCGTCTTCCATCAGGTTGTAAAGCGGAACGGCGCCGTTGCCGCCCAGCCATGCTTCGATATATTGCACCCCGACGCGGGTATTGACGCGCAACCCCTCCTCGGTGCGTGTGCCCTCGTGAGGCTGCAGAAGCTCTTTCTGCCCGGCATTCACGTCCTCACGCAGCTTATCGAGCTGATTTTCTGCGGCATATACTGATCGAAGACTTCGAGCGCGGTCGGCACGAGATCCGGGTGTGCGACCCAGGTGCCGTCATGGCCATACTGCACTTCGCGCAGTTTGTCCTCGTGCACGGCCGCGAGCGCCTTCTCGTTGACCTCGGGATCGCGGCGGTTCGGGATGAAAGCCGCCATGCCTCCCATGGCGAAAGCGCCGCGCTTGTGACAGGTCTTTATCAGAAGCTCCGAATAGGCCTTCAGGAAAGCCTTGCTCATCACGACCTGGCTTCGATCCGGCAGCACATATTCCGGCTTCGCGCGCAGCGTCTTGATGTAGGAGAAAATATAGTCCCAGCGTCCGCAATTGAGGCCGACGATGTGGTCGCGCAGTTCGTACAGGATTTCGTGCATCTCGAAGACCGCGGGCAGCGTCTCGATCAGCACGGTGGTCTTGATTGTGCCGTTGCGGAGCTGCAGGCTTTCCTGCGCCAACTGGAACACTTCGTTCCATAGCCGTGCCTCGAGATGGCTTTGCAACTTCGGAAGGTAGAAATAGGGGCCTGTTCCACGGCTCAGAATGGCCTGCGCGTTGTGGAAGAAATAGAGGCCGAAATCGACGAAAGCCCCCGCGACCTTATCGCCGTCGACGGTGATGTGGTCCTCCAGGAGGTGCCAGCCACGCGGCCGCACGAACAGCACGGCAGGGTTTGGCCCAACCGCGTAGCTTTTGCCGGTTTCTTCCTCGGTGAAGCCGATTTGCCCTTGCCAATAGTCTTTCAGGTTGATCTGGCCTTCGACGATGTTCGCCCATGTCGGCGAGAGAGCATCTTCGAAATCGGCCATGAAGACTTTCGCGCCCGAGTTCAGCGCGTTGATGATCATTTTTCGCGTTGTCGGCCCGGTGATCTCGACGCGCCTGTCGAGCAGGTCTTCCGGGATGCCCGCGATTTTCCAGTCGTTGTCGCGGATCTTCCGGGTTTCGGGCAGAAAGTCGGGCAGGCTTCCCCCGTCCCACTTGGCCTGGCGCTCGGCACGAGCCTGCATAAGCTGCCGCCTTTGCGCCTCGAAGCGCCTCGCCAGCGTGGCCACAAACTCGAGCGCATCGCTTGTGAGAATTCGCTCATAGCCGGGCTTCAATGCGCCGGAAACCGTGACGCCTTTGGGAAGGCTAAGACCGGGAGATGCTTTGTCTGGCATGGCTGCCCCTTCTTGGGTCCAGATTCGACTGAGGGTATAAAAGGGCAGGGATTTCGGCAGTGTCCATAGGCTCCAATGGTTTAAGCCAAACAAATTCTTCGAGAAATGTAACAAACAAAAAAAGCCAGCGCGTGAGCGCTGGCTCGGAGACCTAGTCAGGCAGGATTTCTAAGGGGCAGCGGAGAACGCTGGCGTACCCGATGCACTCGATGCGGCGGCGGCGCGCGGCGTTTCGGCCTTCAGCGCTGCCTTCTGCACAGCCTTCTGCACCTTCTCGAACGCCCTCACCTCGATCTGGCGAATGCGTTCGCGGCTCACATTGAATTCCGTCGACAGCTCTTCGAGCGTCAGCGGATCATCGGCCAGGCGGCGCGCGGTGAAGATCCGGCGCTCGCGTTCGTTCAGGCCATCCATCGCCGCTCCGAGATATTCGCGGCGGCGGTCCATTTCCTCGCTCTCGACCAGAATCGTCTCCTGGTTCGGGCCTTCGTCCACGAGCCAATCCTGCCACTCCCCGCTTTCCGAATCCGCACGAAGCGGAGCGTTCAGCGAAGCGTCGCCGCCGAGCCGCCGGTTCATGGAAACGACGTCTTCTTCCGGCACGCCGAGATTGGTCGCGATCGTTTTGACCTGATCGGGGCGAAGGTCGCCTTCCTCCAGCGCCTGCAGCTGGCTTTTCGCCTTGCGCAGATTGAAGAAAAGCTTCTTCTGGCTCGCCGTGGTGCCCATCTTCACAAGGCTCCAGGAGCGCAGAATATATTCTTGAATGGCAGCTCTTATCCACCACATAGCGTATGTGGCAAGGCGAAAACCCTTGTCAGGATCGAAACGCTTCACCGCCTGCATGAGGCCGACATTGCCTTCGGAGATGACTTCACCGATTGGCAAGCCGTAACCGCGATAGCCCATCGCGATGCGAGCGACGAGGCGCAAATGTGACGTTACCAGCTTCTGTGCTGCTGCGGCATCTTCGTGCTCTTGCCAACGTTTGGCAAGCATGTATTCTTGCTGTGGCTCAAGCATGGGAAAGCGCCGGATCTCTTCGAGATAACGGGCCAAACCACCGCTTGCAGCAACTGACGGCAATGAACTCATGCATCTACCCTCCGCAGCGAGAGATCCGCCGCCGTTGGAGAACTCGTTCGTTTTTTTTGAACGACAACACTTACCTTACCCTGCCTATAAACCGTGTGCATCTTAATTCTTGGACAGTTTTGCCTCCCACCTTTCAAGAGCGTTACACAATTTCGCGATGTCTTCGGGAAAAACGCTTTCAAACGTATGGATATTCCCGGTCATCGGATGCTTGAAGCGCAAGCTCGCCGCGTGCAAAGCCTGCCTCTCCATGCCCAAAAACACCTCGGACGCCTCGCGCGGGAGCGCCAGAGCCTTTGTCCTGAACCCTGCTCCATAAAGGGCGTCGCCGACGATCGGCGTGCCCAGATGAGCCATATGGACTCTGACCTGATGCGTGCGCCCCGTTTCAAGGCTGCATCGAACGACACTTAACAATATCGAGTTGTTCCCTTTCCCCTTTGCCACACCCTTCTGGAGGGGCTCGCAAAAGGTGTGTTCCGTTTCGTAATTCGTGATTGCGACGCGCCCTCCTGCCTTCAGGACCGCCATCCTTATACGCGAGGAGGGGTGCCGCCCGATCAGTGTCTCGATGCGGCCAGCGCGGGGATTCGGCTCGCCCCATACCAGCGTCCAATATTCCCGGCGCAACTCGCCGGTGCGGCCATGGTCGGCAAACTGGGCCGCAAGGCTTCGATGCGCCGCATCGGTCTTCGCCACGACCATCACGCCGCTCGTGTCTTTGTCCAGCCGGTGCACGATGCCGGGACGGGCGACGCCGCCAATTCCGGACAGGCTCTCCCCGCAATGCGCGATCAGCGCATTGACAAGCGTTCCGCTCTGATTGCCTGCTCCCGGATGCACCACAAGACCCGGTGGTTTATCGATGACGATGAGACTTTCGTCCTCGTAAACAACCTTGAGCGGGATCTGTTCACCCGCCACCTCGTAAGGTTCCGCTGCGGGCTCCTGGACCATGAAGCTTTCGCCCGAGCGCACCTTCATGCTCGGATCGGTTGCGGGCCGCGCTTCCTCGCCCGCGCCGCCGCGCAATACATGACCGTCGCGAATAAGGTCTTGCAGCCTCGCCCGGCTTAGTGTCTCAATGCGGCTCGCAAGAAAGCGGTCGAGCCTTGACCCCGCATCGGCGTCCTCAACGACGTATCGGCCCGCCAAAAGCGCCACATCATTCGCCATATTATGATCCAGCCTGCCCAACGATACGCGGTTGCCATGACAAACGTTTCAAGTCCGATCCCCGGCCCATGGACCCCGGAGCGGGTGCGCATGCTCAAGATCGCGGTTGCGATCCTGACCACGCTCCTAATACTTGGGATTTTGGCCCTTGTGTATGGGGTGGCGCGTACAGCGGCGAAGATCGGTACGGCGTCGCCAACTCCCGCGCTGTCGGCTCAATCGCTTTACGGGCAAACCCTCGCGCTCGGCCAAGGCGAGGTTAAGAGCGTGTCGGTCAGCGACGGACTCATCGTTCTGCATTGGAAAGGGGAAGCGAGCGACACCATCGTCACAATCTCCGGTAGAGATGGGCGCGAACTCGGGCGAATTCAAGTCCCCCATCGGTGAAGCCAATACTTAACCAAGCAAACATTTCTCTACCGGCCAACGGATGAATTATTACCGGCAGGAGTCGTTCATGCGCGGGAATTGGGAAGCACCAGCGCTCCAGGCGCCATCCATGTTTCGCCACCGAAAACCTAAGCGGGTCGGCTCTTAGCGTGGCGCTTTAGCACGGCTCCCTGGCCAGTTTCACGTTGACAATGCTCGCCTGCCGCAGATGGATGACGGTGACTTCGGCCATCGACCCATCGAGCGGGGCAGCGCGAATTCGAGCCGCGGTTCAATCCCGGGTGGCGGCGCTTCTTTCGGTAGCAGCACGGAAAATCCAGGACCATGCCGAGCGCCGGCGGCGGGCCACGAGCACCTGAAGCTGAACTGTTTGACAACAGAACGGTGAGCCCCAAAACTAGGCAAGAACGCTGACGTCAACCACGAGGAAAACGTGAAACCGCAATTTACGCCCGATTTCGGGAAAGCCGGTGGCCTCATCACCGCTGTAACCGTCGATGCCGAGGACGGTGAGGTGCTGATGGTTGCATACATGAACGAGGAGGCCTTCCTGCTCACGCTCGAGACCGGCAAGGTCCACTACTTCTCGCGCTCACGCGGCAAGCTGTGGAAGAAGGGCGAGCAGAGCGGCAATATGCAGGAGCTGGTTGAAATGCGCATCGATTGTGACCTCGACGCCGTGGTGCTGCGCGTCAAACAGAAGGGTCCGGCCTGCCACGAAGGATATCGGACCTGCTTTTTCCGGTCGGTCGAGAGTGACGGCACGCTCGGGGTTCGAGGTGAGCGGCTCATGACCTCGGAAGAGATGTATGGGGTGAAGCCGTGAGCCTGCTCAAACTCGGACTGCCCAAGGGCAGCCTGCAGGACGCGACCGTGAAGCTTTTCGGCAAGGCAGGCTACACGGTCACCATATCGAGCCGCAGCTATTTCCCGACGATCGACGACGCCGAGATCGAATGCATGCTCATCCGGCCGCAGGAAATGTCTCGATACGTGGAGCACGGCGTGCTCGACGCGGCGATCACCGGCCTCGATTGGATTCTGAAGAGCGATGTCGTGAAGGTGGCCGAGCTGGTCTACTCGAAGCAGCTTAGGAGTCCCGTGCGCTGGGTGGTGGCGGTTCCGAAGAACTCTCCGATCCAGACCCTTCGGGATCTCGCCGGCAAGCGCATCGCCACCGAAGCGGTCGACCTCACGAACCAGTTCCTCGACGAAAACCAGATCAAGGCCGAGGTGGAGTTCTCGTGGGGAGCGACCGAGGTCAAGCCACCGTATCTTGCGGACGCCATCGTCGAACTCACCGAAACGGGCAGCTCGTTGCGCGCCAACAACCTGCGCATCGTCCACGAGATCATGCATTCGACGACCCAGCTCATTGCCAATCGCCAGTCTTGGGAAGACGAGTGGAAGCGGGAGAAAATCGGCCGGATCGCGTTGCTGCTCCGGGCGGCCCTGGCGGCGCGTGGCAAGGTCGGTCTGATGCTGAACGTGCACGAGGCGAACCTTACGAAAGTGGAGGACATGCTCCCCTCGCTCAAGTCGCCCACCGTCTCGAAGCTGCAAACCGAAGGCTGGTACGCCATCAACACGATCGTCGACGAACACCTCGTTCGGGATCTGATACCCCAGTTGAAGGACGCCGGGGCGGAAGGTATCGTGGAATTCCCACTGAACAAGATCGTCGACTAAACCGTACCCGTGCTGTCTGCCATTCTCGAAACTGTCGAGCCGATCGACTTCCGGCAGGCGGTAGGCCTCTTCCACACGCTGACGCAAGCGATATCTATCTTGGCGCGCGGGCGACCGAGCGCCAAGCGGAAATGTTTGCTTTCAGATCCTTTAGCGGATGTTTCGTGGCAGTACCAGTTCCAGGCAATCTGGGCCATCAGCCGACAATCTATATTTGACGTCGTGGGCAAACAGCGAACTTTGCATCTGGCCAACAGATGCGGCTGGCTCCGCACTCCGTCATCCCGGCCAAGCGAAGCGCGAGCCGGGATCGCAAAAAGGTAGGCGATTTAATTTGTTACGATCCCGGATAAGGCTCCGACTTCGTCATGGCCTTGGAGGCGGCAATCCAGTAAAATACAAGATATTCCAAGTTATAACTGGATGGCCGGGTCAAGCCCGGCCATGACGTGGGAGTAAAAATTCGCCAATGTTTTCATGCCCTCTTCTGCTGCGGAAACATCCGGGTAATCAAGTTCCGGGATGACGGCGGCGGCGACCCGGTGGCGCGTCAGGCAAACTCTGCGTCGTGGCCTTGAGGGAGTCGCTGGAGGCAAGAACCTTCAAGGCTACGCCGCCATGGTTCCATACTCCCCGCCGGTATGCTTCGCGATCACGAGAGTGATGTCGTCGTCTGCCTTGATCGCTGGCTTGGAAAGTTGGCCAATGAGGTAGCCGCACAGTTGCGACGAGGTGCCCGGCTTGGTCTTGTTGAGAAACTCTCTCAGAGACTCTGTCGTGTATAGGCTCAGGGGCGGCTTAGGCGTCTCGACCAAGCCATCGGTGTAAAGAACAAGTTCTCCGCCGGGACGAAACGCAACCGTTTGGCTTTCATAGGCCACGTCAGGGAGAATGCCGAGCGGCAAGCTTGGCTGCGAGATAACTTCGAATTGGTCCTCGGACGACCTGCGATAGAGCTGAGGAGGGGCGCCCGCCGAGACATATTCGATCGTTTGCTTGTCGAAATGTATCGCCGCGCAGAACGTGGTTGCGAACTGGCCGGCAGGCAGCACGGCATGCAGCCTGTTGTTCAATCGGCGCAGCAACAAAGCGGGCTCGTCTGTGCCCTGGAGTTCCGTATGCACAAAGGAATGGAAACGAGCGGTATTAAGAGCGGCTGAAACGCCATGCCCCGTGAAGTCGGCGATATAGATCATGATGCGTTGAGGGCCGATAACTTCCGTGCCCCAAATATCCCCCCCGATGCCATCGAGCGGCTTGTAATAGCTCGAAAGGTCCAAAGGACAGCCACCCTGAATTTCCGCTAGCTGCTGCGAACTCGGAAGCATGTCCCTCTGGAGGGCGATCGCAGCCGCCAGTTGGCGCTCCATTTCGGACGTCACAGCCATGAGCGTTCGCCCGATTAGAAAGCCTGCAGCGCCGATCGCCGCGAGAACTGCCGCAACCATAGCGCCTTCCAGGGCGAGCTGACTGTAGAAGTCCGCGTCCACGTCCTCGTTATAGGCGCCGACGCCAACCAGTCCTCCAATCTCAGGCACGTTTTGTATAAGGGAAAGCTTGGGCTTAAACGGACCGCCCACTCCTTTCTCGACGGGATACTCAATAAATCCGAACCCGGCTGGTCCTCTTGCGATATCAATGAACTCTTTGATAACTTTTATGCCATTCGCATAGACGACGTTGATACGGTTCCGCCCCAGCCTCCTGGGATCGGCGTGGGCTTTTGCAAAGCCATCATAGTCATAAGCAAAAATGTAGTTTTGTTCCTTGTCTTCGCCAAACCTTGCCGATTGGAGAACCTCGAAGAAAGCTTTCCGTCCAGCCTCGCTTTCGGCCCCTCCGGCCTTGATCATGGCGGCCCGAGCAACCGAGAGGGTCAAATCCAGGAGCTTTCGAAGCTCGGCTTGCCGGTCCTCAAGCATCTGCGAACGCAGCGACCAAACCCCGATCCCCGACAATGAAAAAAGGCTCAATATCCCCAGAGCCAGGAGGAGACGGATGCCCATCGTGATGTTAAGCCGCTCACGCATGCACGCAACCACCAGCTTTGGTTGAGTTCCAGGGTGTTCTTCACACGCTCCAGGCCCTCAGGCCATCGACGCCGGAAAGACGGCCGAAAATTACTTTATTCCCATTGAGACCAAGTGCGGCCCGAATTTCTTGTCACTGCCCATGATGTGCATGTACAGCCACCTTTTCAGGAATTTCACAAGCTCTTCAGACAGAATTTCGCTGGCGCCGTCCTCATACTTCTGCCTCTGTACTTGAACCAGTCTGATCAGGTCGTGATGTTCTTTCATGTGACCCGGTGCAGCGCTATAGCCCGTCTGGGCAAAGAGGGACTCCTCATACTGGAAATGATAAACCGTGTAGTCGGCAAGCTCCTTAAGCACCTTGCCCAACACGGCCTGGCCTTTCCCAGCCTCGGTGGCGTCGAAGAGTTCATTGAGCAGTCCTAAGAGCGCTTTGTGCTGCTCATCGATGCTGGGCACGCCAACCGACAGGTTTTCATTCCATTCCAAAAGCATCGCCGCCTCCGTTACATATCGCTTCTTGGCCCGCGCCTGGGCAGCAAGCGCGTTCGGCATCCGATCCATCTCCAAATCGATGCTCAATCTGAGCGAGTATATGCGCGGTATGTCTTGGTATGGTTGCTAGAAAGCCTAAGATTGCCGCCGTCGGCCGGGAACTCGCCGGCGCCTGCGAATGCGCTCATGGCTTTTCTCTCGAGGGGCTTGAATTGGGAACCCGCTTATGACCCAGCGTCCCTTCGCAAAAAGGCATCCACGCCAGCCAATTCGCGGGCGCAGTTTCCCGTCTGCTTGCCGAGCCGCCTCCCAATTTAGGGGCGACGGAAAACTTTCGTCAATTGTCCGCAGCTGAGAGCGGAACAGGGGCGCCAACTTAGCTTGGCGCCCCGGGCGAACTCAGTCGGGCGCGCCGCCGGTCGGGCTCGTGAGCTTTGTCATCACATTGTTCAGGTTGAACGTGCCGGGCTTTTGGCGCGGCGGAAAGTCCTGAAAGGTTTGCAGCCATTGCGCCACGTAGCCCGCCGCCGGGGCGATGAGGAAGGCTCGGTCGATGCGCCACCGCGGATAGCCGATCGCTTCGTGATCCGCGCGCTCGAACGGATCGGCTCGCAGGTCGAACAGTTTCGGCAGCCGCAGCACCACAAACGGGTCCTGCCAGACGTCGAAGCCATGGGCGCGCTGCTCCATGAACACCATCTTCCAGCGGTTGAAGCGCAGCCCCGCCACGTTGCCGTCATCGGTCCAGTAGATGAACTCCTTGCGCTTGCCGTTCCCGTTGCCCTTGGCGAGCAGATCGCGCTGATCGTAGCCGTCGAGGTGCACCTTGTACGTCGCGCCGCCCACGGTCTCACCCTCCTTGAGCTTGTCCGCGATTTGCGGCTCGCCCACCGCGGCCATCAGTGTGGTGAGCCAGTCCTCGTGCGCAAAGATGTCGTTGATCACCGTGCCGGGCCGCACCAGACCCGGCCAGCGCACCATTGCCGGGACGCGATAGGCGCCTTCCCAGTTGGTGTTCTTCTCGCTGCGGAAGATCGTTGTGCCGCCGTCGGGCCAGCTCATGGTCTCGGCGCCATTGTCGGTGGAATAGACGACGATCGTGTTGTTTGCGATGCCGAGATCGTCGAGCTTCTTCAGCAATTGCCCGACCTGACCGTCGTGCTCCACCATGCCATCGGGATAGATGCCGAGACCGGTTTTGCCCTGGGACTCCTTCTTGAGATAGGTCCAGATGTGCATGCGGGTCGAGTTGAACCAGACGAAGAACGGCTTCTTGTCCTTATTGGCCTGATCGATGAAGCCGAGAGTGTCGCCGAGGAATTCTTCGTCGATCGTCTCCATGCGTTTCTTTGTGAGCGGACCGGTATCCTCGCACTTCTGGTTGCCCCATTTGCCAAAACGGGGATCGGGCGGGGACGTGTCCGAACTCGTCGCCTCGCATTTCAGCACGCCTCGTGGCGCGAACCGCGCCTTGAAGGCGGGATCCTTCGGGTAGTCTTCGTTTTCCGGCTCCTCTTCGGCGTTGAGATGGTAGAGGTTGCCAAAGAACTTATCGAAGCCGTGCACGGTCGGCAGATGCTCGTTGCGGTCGCCGAGATGGTTCTTGCCAAACTGGCCGGTCGCATAGCCCTTGGCCTTAAGCAACGTGGCGATGGTCGGGTCTTTGTCGCTCATCCCCTCCGGCGCCCCAGGCAGGCCAACCTTGGTGAGGCCGGTCCGGATCGGCGACTGCCCGGTGATGAAAGCGGCGCGGCCGGCGGTGCAGCTTTGCTGACCATAATAGTCGGTGAACAGCGCGCCTTCCTTGGCGATGCGGTCGATGTTGGGGGTGCTGTACCCCATCATCCCATTATTGTAGGCGCTGATGTTGAACTGGCCGATATCGTCGCCCCAGATGACGAGAATATTCGGCCGCTGCTCCGGCTGGGCCTGAGCCTGCGCCGGAACAAACGAAGCCCAAACCAGCGTCGAAGCCGCGGCCAGGATAGAGAGGACATACTGCACGGACATCCTGCGTCTCATTCACGCCTCCGCTCATTGAAACAAACTGAGATATTGGGCACCGGCGTACGCTACCCCGCCTCCTGCGCGGCGTGATCGCTTGACCGACCATGGCGGTCATCACCGCGACGCAGCGTCTTCAGGATCGCTCATCAAATGGGAAAATCCGCTTCCAGTCGTTCTTCATGCTGATGATCTGCCATTCGTTCTTCTTCGCTTCGTCGTACAGCGCCTCGGTGAAAGGTCCCGACCCTCGTGTCAGGCAGTCCTCGCGCTGGTCCATAGGCATATTCGCGCGCCGCGTCGTCGTGCAGGACCAGAAGACCCAGCCGTGCACCCGACCCGCCGGTGGTGTATTCCAGCATTTCGCGGTCGCCGGTCGAATTGCCAAACGCGATGACCGGGCGAACCCCTATCTCAAGGTGAATGCCTTCCGCCTTGCCTGCATTGTTGTCATTCAGGAGCAACTTCGGCTCCTTGGTCAGGAACGGCTTTCCGTCCTTGTCGTAGCCGTATTTCACGCCGCCCGCCGTGCCCACGACCTGCCAGGGCGGGATGCCATACACCCGCTGCGAATAGACGCGCACGAAATCCTGGCCGCCGCCTGTCACGATGAAGGTGCGTGTAGCCGTTGTCGCGCAGGTATTGCATGACTTCGAGCATCGGCTGGTAGGTCAGATCGGTGTAGAGACGGTTCCATCGCGGATGCTTGGCCGTCTCGATCCATTCCGCCACGTCAACCTTGAAGTCGTCCACCGTCATGCCGGTGAGGGTCGCCACGGCGATCTCCTCCAACTCCTTCAGCGTAGAGCTTGGCGATCGCCTCGCGGTCGCGAGACAACACGGTCTTGAACGCCTCGACCTCTTTCAGATGCGGCTTTTCCTTCACCACCGCCGGGACGCGGTCGAGGATGTAGACCACCTGCGTGTAGACCGGATGCTCGACCCAGGTTGTGCCGTCCTGGTCGAAGGTGGCGATGCGTGCGTCGGGCGGCACGAAGTTGGGGCTCGCGGCGTCGGTCGTCGATTTGACGAGGCCGATGATGGCGGCTTTAGCCGGGCCATCGTTCCATGACGGGAGGGGATCGCCCGGCGCCGTTTGCGCCCGCGCGGAGTTCGACAGAAATGATCCCGACAAGAGCGGCAGCGCCGCAAGCCCGCCGAGCACGGCGCGCCGGTTCGGGCCGGATGAGGAGGATTGCATGATCGTCTCCTGTCAGTGATGGAGATGGGCCGGTCCGCCCGGCCCGGCGGTTGCCAGCGGGCGACCTTGGCCGCCCGCGTCCGTTTTCAGCAATCAGTCCTGTGGATGACCAGTACCGGCCTTGACCTGCTCCAGGACCTGAGTGAGGTTCCAGCTCTCCGGCGCCTGCATCGGCGGAAACTGCTTGTACAACTCGAGTTCCTTCAGCCATAGGAGTTGGCCGATGGGCAGCATGTTCCAGTCATACAGGAAGGCGGTGCTTGGAGCCGCCAGCGCGCCGCCAAGGCCGAGCGCCGTCTTCTGGCTTTCGCCGACAGCCTGCTCGAACGGATCGCGCTTGATGTTCTGCACCAAGGTGAAGTGGAACGGAATCAGCGGCAAAATCCAGCCCGTCGCCCCAGGTTGCGACATGTTGTAATACATCTTCCAGTTCTTGTAGCGCACCGCGGAGGGCGTCGCACCCGAGAAGTAGAAGAAGACATCGCGCGCGGAAGTTTTTGATTTGCCCTCCAGATATTCGCGCTGGTCAAAGCCGTCGAGCGTGGTCTTGACGATGCCGGGATATTCGCCCTTCTCGATCTGCTTTTTCAACTCGTCGCCCTTGGGGCCGCCGGCGATGTCGACCAGCGTCGGCAGCCAGTCGAGCGCGGCGAAGAGCTGGTTATGCACGGTGCCGGGCTTGATGTGGCCCGGCCAGCGGACCACGAGCGGGGCACGATACCCGCCTTCCCAGGCCTCGCCCTTCTGGCCCTTGAACGGGGTGACGCCGCCATCGGGGAAGGTGATCGCCTCAGCGCCATTGTCGGTTGTGAAGACCACGACCGTATTGTCGAGCTGGCCCATGTCCTCAAGCTTTTTGAGTACCTCGCCGATATTGTCGTCGAGCTGCTTCATGCCGGCTTCGTTGATGCCCCAGTCCTTGCCACCCTGTGTGCCCAGCATGGCCTCGTACTTCGGCGACAGCATCGTCGTCACATGCATGCGCGCCGGGTTGTACCAGACGAAGAAGGGCTTGTTGGTCTTCTTCGGGTCGTTACGGTCGAGGAAGTCGATCACCTTGGCCGAAATTTCCTCGTCCACCGTTCTCGACCGGTCCAGCGTCAGCTGCCCTTCGTCCTTGCAGGTCTGATTTTTTTCCGTGCCATCGGAGGAATGGCACCAGATGATCGGGCGCGGCGGCGTCATGCATGTCGCTGTTCTGGGGTCGACGGCGCCCGGAACCTCGGGAATGCCGGGGATGGGCGTGTTCTTGCACGGCGGCGCGATAACTTGCTCGGTCGGCGACTTGTTGATGTCGGGGAAGCTCACCTGCTGCATGGCATCGAGGTGATAGAGATAGCCCCAATATTCCTCGAAGCCATGCGCCGTCGGCAGCGCCGCGGTATGGTCGCCCAGATGGTTCTTGCCGAACTCGCCTGTGGTATAGCCGAGATCGTGCAGGAATTTGGCGATCGCCGGCGTGCCGGGCCGCAGATAGGACGGGCTGCCAGGCAGTTGTGGCGGGATCATCCCGGTGCGCAGCGGATACATGCCAGTAAAGAACGCATTGCGCCCGGAGGTACAGCTCTGCATGGCGACATAGTCCATGAAGACCGCGCCTTCCTGGCCGATGCGGTCGATGTTCGGCGTCTCGCCGACCATGAGGCCGCGATGATAAATGCCGGGCTGCATCCAGCCGATGTCGTCGCCCATGATGAAGAGAATGTTGGGCTTATCCGGTTGCTGCGCGGATGCCTGTGTGCTGCGGATCGCATCGATCCTCTGTTCTACACTGTTGAACCTCTTTTCCACCCCCTGTTCTACACGGTTGAACCTCTGTTCCATACCCTGTTCTACACGGTCCAGCCTCTGCTCCAACTTCTGCAATCTCTTTTCAAAATTATTTTGCGCGCTCGCCGGCAGGACTGCGAACACGACCGATAAAGTGGCTCCGAGCTTCAGGGCGCCTCTCCAGTTCATGACAGGAACCTCAGGAAGGCTGGGCTGGATCTGGCGCCGAGCGGTCGTTGGTCCTTGGTTGCTCATCCAACTGAATAATTGTCTCACACCGTGAGAAACGCGCGCTATGGCAACTCCCGCAGTTGTGGCATCACTTTGCAACGTGGTTGAAGGTGTCTCCCCGAACATCCTTCGGTACAGAACGGCGAAGCGTCCCACCTCGGAAAAGCCGTAACGCCAGGCAGCCGCTGACGCGAGCGGACCGAGCCAGATGTTCCTGCCGATACTCATCATACACTCCTTCTATTCGACCGCCGCAATGCGCAGTCAGCCTGCTTCCCAGGCGCGAGATTTGTCACTCGAATGGCGCGCGCGAAGCAATGCGGCGCGTGGATACAATAGAATGGCTCAGTAGATCTTGCAGTCGTCCGCGGGCGCCGCACTTCAGGGCGCCCGCACATTTCATTCAGCAATCAGTCCTGTGGATGACCAGTACCGGCCTTGACCTGCTCCAGGACCTGAGTGAGGTTCCAGCTCTCCGGCGCCTGCATTGGCGGGAACTGCTTGTACGACTCAAGTTCCTTCAGCCACAGGAGTTGGCCGATGGGCAGCATGTTCCAGTCATAGAGGAAGGCGGTGCTCGGGGCCGCCAGCGCGCCGCCGAGGCCGAGCGCCGTCTTCTGGCTTTCGCCGACGGCCTGCTCGAACGGATCACGCTTGATATTCTGCACCAGGGTGAAGTGGAACGGAATCAGCGGCAAAATCCAGCCCGTCGCCCCAGGCTGCGACATGTTGTAATACATCTTCCAGTTCTTGTAGCGCACCGCCGACGGCGTCGATCCTGAGAAGTAGAAGAAGACATCGCGCGCGGAAGTTTTTGATTTGCCCTCCAGATATTCGCGCTGGTCAAAGCCGTCGAGCGTGGTCTTGACGATGCCGGGATATTCGCCCTTCTCGATCTGCTTTTTCAACTCGTCGCCCTTGGGGCCACCGGCGATGTCGACCAGCGTCGGCAGCCAGTCGAGCGCTGCGAAGAGCTGGTTATGCACGGTGCCCGGCTTGATGTGGCCCGGCCAGCGGACCACGAGCGGGGCACGATACCCGCCTTCCCAGGCCTCGCCCTTCTGGCCCTTGAACGGGGTGACGCCGCCATCGGGGAAGGTGATCGCCTCAGCGCCATTGTCGGTTGTGAAGACCACGACCGTATTGTCGAGCTGGCCCATGTCCTCAAGCTTTTTGAGTACCTCGCCGATATTGTCGTCGAGCTGCTTCATGCCGGCTTCGTTGATGCCCCAGTCCTTGCCACCCTGTGTGCCCAGCATGGCCTCGTACTTCGGCGACAGCATCGTCGTCACATGCATGCGCGCCGGGTTGTACCAGACGAAGAAGGGCTTGTTGGTCTTCTTCGGGTCGTTACGGTCGAGGAAGTCGATCACCTTGGCCGAAATTTCCTCGTCCACCGTTCTCGACCGGTCCAGCGTCAGCTGCCCTTCGTCCTTGCAGGTCTGATTTTTTTCCGTGCCATCGGAGGAATGGCACCAGATGATCGGGCGCGGCGGCGTCATGCATGTCGCTGTTCTGGGGTCGACGGCGCCCGGAACCTCGGGGATGCCGGGGATGGGCGTGTTCTTGCACGGCGGCGCGATAACTTGCTCGGTCGGCGTCTTGTTGATGTCGGGGAAGCTCACCTGCTGCATGGCATCGAGGTGATAGAGATAGCCCCAATATTCCTCGAAGCCATGCGCCGTCGGCAGCGCCGCGGTATGATCGCCCAGGTGGTTCTTGCCGAACTCGCCTGTGGTATAGCCGAGATCGTGCAGGAATTTGGCGATCGCCGGCGTGCCGGGCCGCAGATAGGACGGGCTGCCAGGCAGTTGTGGCGGGATCATCCCGGTGCGCAGCGGATACATGCCAGTAAAGAACGCATTGCGCCCGGAGGTACAGCTCTGCATGGCGACATAGTCCATGAAGACCGCGCCTTCCTGGCCGATGCGGTCGATGTTCGGCGTCTCGCCGACCATGAGGCCGCGATGATAAATGCCGGGCTGCATCCAGCCGATGTCGTCGCCCATGATGAAGAGAATGTTGGGCTGCTTGCCTTTCGCTTTTTCCGCTTCCTCTCGTAGCGCCCGCTCTTCCCTGCGCTCCTCGCGGCGATCCTGTGCCTGCGCGACGGTGGTCAGCATTGTCGCTGACAGCAGCGCGCCGGCTATGAGGCCGAACGCGTATCTGGGGACTTTCGAATGAGAGCTCATGAACTTACCACTCCGTTACCCACCCTCTGTTTACTGACTAATGGTCAAGACAAAGCTACGCCCGGCTTTATGGCCAAGATGAAGCTTTTTAATGCCACGCCGAAGCTATATTGATCTGGCGTCCGACTATAATTACCGCGTTTTCATGGTAATATCCAGTTGACCTTTGCCTGACGGCAATGCAGGAGACGAATAAATGCTCTACCTCCTGGAATGTGCGCTGGCGCTCGAGAAACATCGGACTTACCATCGGACCGCCGAGCATCTTCATGTTTCCCAGCCGACCGTCACCCGCGCCATTCAGGAACTGGAGCGGCTGTTTTCGGTGACGCTCTTCGACCGGACCAACCGCGGCTCCGTCCCGACCGCCTTCGGTGCTCTTCTGCTTGAGAGGGCGCGGCGCGTCGCGTTGGACATCGACGATTTGAAGCGCGACATCGCTTTGCTCAAAGGGCTGGATGTTGGCGAACTCCATCTTGGCATCGGACCTATCGTTGCACAGACATGGATGCCGGATGCGGTCGCTGGGATTCTGGTCAGCCATCCGCATCTGAGAGTGCGCATCATAACCCAGGACTGGTGGGATCTGGCCCCGGCGCTGCGCGAACGCCGCATCGATATTGGGATTGGAGAACTGGACTCCGTTTCGGAGGAACCGGACATTGTTGTCAATCCACTCCCCCACCGTCCGCTTCGGTTCTACTGCCGGGTAGGGCATCCGCTGATGCGGGCCAAGCGTCTGACCGTTCGACAGATCGGCGAGTACGCGCTGGTGTCGCCAAAGCTTCCCAAACGAGCCGGCGAGTTTTTGGCGGGCACAAGGGCAATCGGGAAGCTCGCGGAGAATGGCCAGTACTTCGAGCCGCAAATAGAATGTCAGACCCTGGATGCTTGCCTGCGCATCGTTCGTGCTTGTGACGCGATCGGCATCGCGCCGCTGGCAAAGCTGGAGCAAGTGCCGGAGGAAAACGGCATCGCGCTGGTGCCGTTTCAGCCGCCCTGGCTGCGAACCAACTACGGCATCCTCAGTCTGCGCAATCGCTCGTTGACGCCAGCGGCCACCGCCTTCTGCGAGCGGGCAGAGGCTTGCGAGCGCCTCTACTACGAACGGTAGGTGCGGAGTCCGAGAGGCTTTCGGAAGCAAACAAGCGGCCATAAGGTGAGCACCGCACGACCGATGGTCCGACGCGCTTGGCAAGCGCGCTTCATTTTGGGCCTCAACCGGGGAGCGTTGCGCGGCGAAATGCTCGCGGCGCATAGCAATCTCATGAAGCGGTTCCACCCCAATCAGGGTGGCACAGGCTATCTGGCCTGCCAGATCAACGAGGCCAAGGATGTGCTTTTGCAGCACATCAAGGTTTAGCAAAGCCCGAACCTCATTGCTTTTTGCGCAGATATTGGAAGAGCGTTTGCTGCCACCAATCGCTTTCGGTTTCCTCCAAAACCGCGATGTTCAGCTTGTCCAGAATGCGGCTGCCTTTCGGACTGCGATCGCGTAACTGTCGACGGCAAAGTCGAGCACGCGCAGCGTCTCTGATAACCCCTGCATGACTATCAAGTTGAGAAGGGGCCTGTCGTAGACGAAGGTATCGATCTAAGTGCGCAAAAAAGCTTTCAGGCCTTCCAGCACGAACTGCATTCCCATGGAAGCCACAATGAGGCCCATGAACCGGGTGACTATGGCCTGCGTGCTCCGCCCGAGCCGTGATCCCACCTGAATGGCGACAAGCAAAACGGCGAAGGTTATTCCTGCGCCGATCACCCCGGCGACGATTGCGGTAATTGGCAAACTATCCGGCGTGTGGACCGCCGCCAACGTCACAACAGCGGTGATTGTCCCCGGACCAGCGGCGAACATGATGACCGGAGCAAGAGAGCCGGCATCCACGTCGCCTTCCGCGGGAGGCGCCGCTCGACCGACCGAATGTCCGCCTCTCAGCATGTCGAAACCCATATACGCAATGATCATCCCGCCAACAACCCGGAAGGCATCCAATGAAATATTGAAAATGCTCAGGATTTTGAGCCCAACGAGTGCGGAGGTCACCAGTATAATGAGAATGCTAAGTGCTACCTTGACGGCTGCCCAACGTCTTTGCGCCAATGCCAGTTTTGGCGTCAGCGTCAAAAAGATTGAGCCACACACCACGGGGTTGATGACGGCCAGAACTGTCACGATTGCCTGCACCATATGCGACAGGTTCGCGTCAGAATTCGTAAGAAGGTCAGACGGCATTCCAAGAGATCCCAACGCTCAGCCATGGAGAATTTCGACCCTTGCGCTTCGTCATCGGTAGCGAGTGGGCCAGATGGGTTTTCTAATACCTAAAGAGAAGCAGAACGTCACGCATCGGAACTGCCTGCTGGTTGTCGTCGGAAGCGATTTGCCGAGCGATTAAAAAAGCGGCTCCGCAGCCTCATAATCGCGATGCACTCCTGCGGAATCAGGTTGTGGCGCCGACCTTCATTCGATCTGGTGGAATTTCGTCCTTCAGGAGGCGAGGTGCGAAGTGCTCTGTTAGAACCGGCCCAAGAATGGAAGTGGTAACCATCAGCACGAGGACCACGTTGAGCAATCGGCTATCGATCAGGCGTTCACCGGCGGGGTTTAGAGTATCGAAGGCGACTAACGTGGCGGCGAGTGTCGCGGCCACCTGCGGCAACGTGAGTGACCACATCGTCATGCGCGCTGCTGGTGTATAGGCAAAGGCGCGACCCACAGTCTGTGCCGCTATCCACTTGCCTAGGAGCAGCGCGCCGATGACGCCTGCCACCAAAGGAAAATTGGTAGTTATGCTCTGATAAAATGCGAGCGGGTCGATCAGGAACCCTGTCACGACAAAAAAGATTGGGATGAAGAAGGAATTTCCAAAGAATTCCAACTTCACTTTTGCCGGCTTGTCGTGAACCGCCGCGTTGACCGCCAGACCGGCGAGGAACGCCCCGACGATGCCCGGGAGGTTGATGCTTTGGGCGAGGAGCCCCGCCACCGCTACGATCGCAAGCATAAGAATGAAATATGCGTCCTCATCATCTTCCACCTTTTTCAGGAGATATGCGCCAAACCGACTTAGGCCAAACAGGATCAGGGGCACAAAGATGGCGATCTCAATGAGCTGCACCACGAGCCCGGATACCGAGAAGCCGCTCTGATAAATCGGAACGCAAATTGCAAACACGATCAGAGAAAGCGTGTCAGAGAGCACGGTCGCGCCGAACGTGATTGTGACGGGCTCGAGCCGCGTTTCGCCAAGTCGAACTATGATCGGAGCTGCGAGCAGTGTATGCGAAGCGAGCAGCGATCCTAATACCACCGCCGCAACGGGCTGGTAGCCGAACAAGAGCCCTACGGCCGTGCCCAGCAGTAAGGGGATCAAGGTGGTGACGAGACCGAATATGATCGATTTGTTTCGTTCTCGCCTAAACTGCGCAATATCGATCTCAAGACCGGCGAAGAACATCAGCAAAAGTTTTCCCAATTCAGCGAAGAAATCCGCGATGGGCGCTCGTTCTCCGAAAACCCCAAGCACATGAGGTCCCAAGACGACTCCGCAGAGCAACAAACCCACGACAGCCGGAAGCCCAACTCGTCGGGCTAGCGGGGGAATTCCAACAATGACCGCCATTCCCAGGGCGAATTTCGCCAGAGTTGGCAGTGAATGTAGCCCTTCCCTGGCAATCGTAAGAAAAGTCATCGGTTGGGGTCCTCCAAGGCGGAATTGTGCTTGCAGTCGTTCTTCGTCCTGAGGTGGCAGAAGCGCACTCCAAATAACTCGGAGCGGTATCTCGCGGGGGCTTATGAACTGAATGTCAGAGCCAGACGCCTTGACCTTACTGAGTGTAATCTCGTCCGCTGTCTGATTGTAGAGTTTAGTCGGTCGCGGAGACGCATGTCCGACCATCTGTGCGCGTGATCGAGCTGTTAGTAGCGCTACATCCAGCGCTGTGGGACCAAGCAGGCAAGACGTTCGCTTTTTACGTCTGCGCGGAAGGCATAACGAACAACAGCCACTTCTTCATGCGGATGGCCACCTTCGATATGATGTGGAAGGGTTTGCCCGTCGCCGTATAGATGGTGGCCGCTCCTCCCGAGCCCATGGAAAGCTTTTCTGCAACGGCCTTGTCGTCGATACGAATTCTAACCGCGTATGCTCCGACAGAGCCCACCATCGCGGCCGTTGGAAGGGTACCGCCTGTGGTAAACTGTCCTCCCCCGCTGGCGGCGATTACGGTATCGACCTTCCCCTTGAACAGCCGGCCGGGATAGGGGTCGAGCACAAGCTCGACATCGTCACCCTGACGGACATTGTTGAGGTAGTTCTGAGGAAAGACGGCGACGACATAAAGGCTCGATGTGTCTATGAAGGCTCCCGCCGCAGCCACCGGAGCAGAGGTGAGCATCGTCCCGACCTGAACTTGCCAGTCCACGACATAACCGTCTGCCGGCGCGGTCATCTTGCATTGCGCCAGGTTGAAGCGAGCGTCCTCAAGTTGGGCTGCAATGGCGGGAACGGCGCTTTGGGCTACGATGACGGCGAAGGCGGCTTGCTGGGCTGCCGCCTCAGCCTGCTTTACAGCGGCGTCCGCCTCGGCGCGCGCTTGCTGTGCCTGGGCGACTTTCAGCTGGCTGATCGCTTCCCGGTTCAAATGTTCAACGTAAAGGACCATTTGCTCCGCCGTCTTCGCCAGTTCATCCGCCGCCTTCGCCTTTTCAAGAACTGCCTGCGCATTTTGAGATGCGGCGTTGGCCTCGTCGACGGTTGCTTTCGCCTTCTTGAGCTCCGCATCAAGCTGGTCCACGGTATACTGGTAGGGAGCGGGATCGATCTCCAGCAGCAAATCGCCTTTCTTTATCGGCTGATTGGCCTGCGCATACACCGCCCTAACCTGTCCCTTCACATATGGAACGAGCTGAACGACATATTGTGTTGTCACCAGCTTCGCCGACAGCGGCGCTGACTGCACCCACCCGACGACAATTCCTCCTAAAGCGAGAATGCCCACCACGACGATCCATGCGATGCGATAGGGCTTAGGCTTCAGGTGGAGCACTTTGAAGAGGATGACGATGATGACGACGTAAATGATGGTCAAAAAGGCTATCATGACCGCGTCCCCATCTCGGCAGCATGCTTGATTTCCAGTGTCTCAGGCTTGGCCAGTGGGATCGGTTCGGGGCCGTCTCGCCCTTGCTCAACGCTCGCGTTACTGGCCGGGGAGGCCCCGGATGGAGTCATGAATGCCCAGATCAGCACCAGCGGCCAGAGTAGCCCGCCGGTGGCCAAGCCAAGCCAGCTGGCGACATTGATCGCGGCGGCCTGAGGATGCCCCCATTTTCGCGCAAGTTGGCCGGGCAATTTTCCCAGGCTGACGATGATGACAACAGCCGCGGCAATGAGTACCCCAAAAACAACGAAGGCAAATGCATCCAACGGCCCGAAAGCAATGTCCATTGCGAGAAATTCCCCTAAGCTCTTTCGGAAGCGGCAGCGATGTTTGATCTCTCGGGCGGCAACCTTGAAGCTGCAGCCAAGCCGATCAAATGCCCACCGTCGAAAGGGCTTTTATATTAGCTTTTTTTAATGATGTCTCGATTGCCACTCTTCTCATTGACCGATGTCATCAGCGAACAGCCTGTGATGCCCTCAACGATTGGCTTCGGGGTGCAAGCGCTCGATGAATTGGGCGAGCGAGGCATCGTCGGGGCGCAGGATGCGAAGACGCTCGGCGTAAGAAAGGGCGCCCTTGAGATCGCGTAACTTGAGCGCATCCTGTAAGAGCGCGGTCAGGATCTCTCCATTGGAAGGATTTGCGAGAAGCGCCGCAGTAAGGACGCGGCGGCCTTCATCCGCTTGTCCCGTCGATTGCAGAGCCACGCCATAGACATAGGCAAAGCGGGACTGTGCCGGCTGCAATTCGGACGCGTGCTTCAGGCTCCCGAGCGCCTCAGCGTACCGTTTCTGCCGGATGAGTGCGAGGCCAAGGGCGTGATGGGCGGCGGCGGCCTCCGGAGCCTGAGAAATTGCCTGGCGCAAGACAGTTTCGGCATCCGGCTCACGGCCCGATGCCCTGTAAAGATCAGCAAGGTCGACGCGCGGTGCCACTTGACGGGGCGTGAGCTTGATGGCGGCTAGATATTCCTGCTCCGCGAGGTCGCCCTTACCCAGCTTGACATAAAAGTGGGCAAGATTGGCATGTTCCTCGGCCCGGTCGGCGTTGAACCGCTTCGCAGCGATGTACTCTTGCGAGGCTTTATCCCAGGCTTGCCGCTCGGCGTTGGTCATGTTCGGCAGGGGCACGTCTGCAAGCAAAGTGGCCGCTTCCATCCTCACCGCCAGGACGGGATCCGAGAGAGCGGCCTTGGCCTTCGTCCATCGAACATCAATTGGGAGCGGCTCCATCGCTCTCAGGGCTGCGAGGCGGACCATGGGGTCAGAGTCGCGCAAACCGCGTTCGATTTCAGCTTCGGCGGCGGCAGAGGGCCTGTCTCGCAGTTCCTCAACAGCTGTAGCGCGCGCGATTGACGGAGCCGCCGGGTCTTGGGCGACTTTCAAAAGCAGATCGCTGGCTTCGGGCTGATCGAGACGTGCGGCGTGAAAGGCCTCGGCATAGGTCTGAAAGCCCTTGCGTACCGGTCCGTGCCATTTCTCAATGGCAGCGGCGGCCCAGGCGGCGTCGCGATTTTGGTGGCAGGACGCGCAGGCGTTCGGAATGCCGAACTTCACTGTAAGGTCAGGCCGCGGAACCCTGAAGGAATGATCGTGTCGGGGATCGACAACCATGTAGGTTCGCTCCGGCATGTGACAGGCCACACAATCAGGCGAGCCGGCGCTTTGAGGATGTCCGGTATGCGCGGTTGCCGCAAACTTTTTCTGATCGTGGCACTGCGAGCAGACGTCGCTCTTCGCCGCCTTCAGCTTGCCGCTGTGCGCATCGTGGCAGTCGGTGCAAACGACCCCTTTCGCGAACATCTTGCTCTGCTGGAATGAGGATGTGTTGAACACCTCGTCCTTCATCTGCCCGTCATCCTCGAACAGATCGCTGGTCAGGAAAGCCGGCAGATGCGTGTCGGTCAAAGGCTGACCCGGCCGCCAGTTCTCGGAGAACTGGCCGCGCCTCGAATGGCAACGGTCGCAGGTTTCGCTCACCCCCCCGGCGACAGCAGAGGACGACGCGGAAGGGTTGCCCGTTCGCGCGTCCGGAAGCCAAGACATCGCGCCGCGCGGCGCGGCCGCGGATGGAAAACCGCTATGAGCGACATCAGATGGGCGGCTGTTCTGCGCCCATTGAACATGGCCACCGCCCGCGCCGTGGCAGGCTTCGCAGCCGACACTCACTTCGGAGAAGGTGGTTTTGAAGCTGTCTTTCGCGGCATCGTAATTCTTGCGCACGTTGGTCGAGTGACACTCCGCGCACATGTAATTCCAGTTCTGCTGGGGGCCGGTCCAGTGCAGCGCATCGGAGGGAGGAATATCTTCACTCGGATAGAGATTGAACCAGCGTTGCCCTCCTTCGGCCTTAGGCCGGGTATCCCAGGCATAGGGCAGCGCCTGCAGACGCCCGTCGGGGAACTCGACCAGATATTGCTGAAGTGGATAGACCCCGAAGGTGTACTTGACTGCGAACTCCGCTTCCTTCCCGTCCTTGCCTTCGGTGGCTACAAGGAACCGCCCATCCTTGCGGTAAAAGCGCGCCTTTGAGCTGAAATGGGAGGCTTGTGCATCGTTGAAGTCGCCAAGCACGGTCGCCTCAGTGGCATCCTGCATGGCATGCGCATGCTGAGATGTTTTCCAGGCTTTTGCCTGCCCTTCGTGGCACCCAGTGCAAACGGCTGAACCTACGAAATCAGCCGCTTTTACTGCGCCATCTTCTGCTGCGAAAGCCGCCGGGAGCAAGTTTCCGCCGATGAGGCCGCACAAAGCCATCGCCGCGCATAGGGAAGCTATCGCCCAGCAGAGCTGACCTGGCCCCCGCTGCCGACCTGCGCCTTTCCACATACGGTTGCCTCATGCCGCGATAAGCCGGCCGAAAGCTAAGGCCCGCGGCACGAGAAAGCAATGCATAATCCAAGCTAGCGTCCTTGAGATTCTCGGCAACGTAACCAGCCCCGACGGTAATGACATTTTCCCCGATCGCTTTTGCCGTCTCGGTCTGCTTTTCCGTATTCTGCGCGCCATCCTGGGGCATTTGGGAATGAACACAACGGGGTATTTGTTGTCCCCGAGGTGGCAAAAAGCCCGCAACGAAGGCGGCTGTCATCGAGGAGCAAACACCAGCCAAGGTCCGGGACCTTTATCGATTTCTTTGTCAAAGGCTTTGCCTGTTCGCAATTGGGACCCCATCGCGATCAGCGGGCGTTGCAGCCCGCCGCATGAAACTGGCCGAGGACGCGATTGATGAGGCCGGGAGTGGGCGTTGGCGTCTTGACGTGCTTGTATTCGAAATTGAGCGCCTTCCACTTGAAGGCGCCGAGCTGATGAAAGGGCTGCACCTCCACCCACTCGACATTTCTCATGGGAGCGAGAAACCGTGCGATGCCATCGACATTTGCGAGATCGTCCGTGTACCCTGGTACCAGTGTAAACCGCACCCAGACGCGCTTGCCCATTGCAGCGAGCCGCTCCGCGAAACGCAAGCTTGGAGCCAATTCGCGACCGGTTAGGTTACGATAGGTTGCCGGGTCTGAACTCTTGATGTCGAGCAGGATGAGGTCGAGGTTCGCCAGATAGTTGTCGTCCACGCGATCGCCGAGATGGCCCGAGGTCTCGATCGCGGTGTGAAGGCCCATCTGCTTGGCGGCAGACAAGATCCGCCTGGTAAAGGCAATCTGGACCACGGGTTCGCCGCCCGAGATGGTCAGGCCGCCGTTAAGAGCACCCAAGGCTGACGCGAAGCCCTTGAGCCGGTCGATCACCTGTCGCGCGGAAATGGAGGTCCCGTCCTTCAAATGCCACGTATCGGGATTGTGGCAGTAAGAACACCGAAGCAGACATCCCGAGACAAACAGCACGAACCTTAAGCCCGGACCATCGTAGCGGGATGCCGTCTCGTAGGAATGCACATAGCCGAATGCCCCATCGGCCTCATCTTGAAGGTGACCTTCATCCGGGGCGCCGGGCGAGATCACAAAGCACGAATCGTGCCGGCTGCCCGCCTCGAGGGTTTCGAGCTCAGGCATCGCATGCCCTCCCTCAGACCTGGCCGTGGAAGGTGCGGCTGATCACATCCCGCTGCTGCTCGCGTGTCAGCCTGATGAAGTTGACGGCGTAGCCGGACACACGGATGGTAAGCTGCGGATACTTGTCCGGATGCGTCATCGCGTCTTCGAGCGTTTTTTTATCGATGACATTCAGATTCAGGTGGAATCCGCCCTGATCGAAATACATGTCCATGGCCTTGGTCCAGGCCGCGATGAGTTCCTCGTCTGACAGATGCGCCTTCTGCGGGACGACAGACACGGTGTAGCTGATGCCGTCTTGCGCATCCCTGTACGGCAGCTTTGCGACCGAAAGGCAGGATGCGAGCCATCCATGGCTGTCGCGGCCGTGCATCGGATTGGCGCCCGGTGCGAAGGGTTCCCCCTCGCGCCGCCCGTCGGGCGTGCTGCCGGTCGCCTTGCCGTAGACCACGTTCGACGTGATCGTGAGCACGCTTTGCGTGTGCGTTGCGCAGCGATAGGTGGGGTGCTTGCGGAGCTTCTGCATGAAGCGCGTCACGAGGTCCGCAGCGATGCTGTCCACCCGGTCGTCGTTGTTCCCGAATTGCGGGACCGGGGCCTTGCTTTCATTCACATAGTCGACGGCAAGGCCGGTCTGATCGCGAATGACGCGGATCTTTCCGTATTTGATCGCCGCAAGACTGTCGGCGGCCACCGAGAGGCCGGCGATGCCGAAGGCCATGGTGCGGAGGATATCCCGGTCGTGGAGCGCCATTTCGAGGCGCTCATAAAAGTACTTGTCGTGCATGTAGTGGATGCAATTCATCGCATGCACATAGGTCCGCGCAAGCCACTCCATCGTGATGTCGAACTTGGCGAAGACCTCGTCATAGTCGAGATACTCGCCCGTGACCGGCGCCGTTGCCGGCGCGATCTGCTCGCCTGAGATTTCGTCACGGCCACCGTTGATCGCGTAGAGGAGGGCCTTCGGGAGATTCACGCGTGCGCCAAAGAACTGCATCTGCTTGCCGAGCCGCATGGCGGACACGCAGCAGGCAATCCCGTAGTCATCGCCCCAGAAGGGCCGCATCAGATCGTCGTTCTCATATTGCAGGGAAGACGTGTCGCGGCTGACCTTGACGCAATACCGCTTGAAGGTCTCAGGCAAGTGCTTGGACCAGAGCACGGTAATATTTGGCTCAGGCGCAGGCCCGAGATTGGTGAGCGTGTGCAGCATGCGGTAGCTGCTCTTGGTCACCAGCGTGTTGCCGTTGAGATCCATCCCGCCGACGCATTCGGTCGCCCAATACGGATCGCCGCTGAACAGCGCATCGTATTCGGGCGTACGAAGGAAACGCACGATGCGGAGCTTCTGGACGAGTTGCTCCCACAGTTCCTGCGCGCACTCCTCGTCGAGAGTGCCCTCGCGCATATCGCGTTCAATATAGATGTCGAGGAAGCTTGAGATGCGTCCGATGGACATTGCCGCGCCGTTCGCTTCCTTGATCGCGCCCAGATAGGCCAAATAGGTCCATTGCACGGCTTCCTGCGCATTCGCAGCCGGGCGCGTAATGTCGAAGCCGTAGAGCTTTGCCATCGCTGCGAGGTCTTGCAAGGCGCGCATTTGCTCGGCAAGTTCCTCGCGCGTCCGGATCACGCCGTCGCTCGGCCACATATCATCGACCTGCGCCCGCTCGGCCCGTTTCGCTTCGAGAAGCCGGTTCACGCCGTAAAGGGCGACGCGTCGGTAGTCGCCGATGATCCGGCCGCGCCCATAAGCATCGGGTAGGCCGGTGATAATACCGGACTTCCGGCACTGCATGATCTCGGGCGTATAGGCATCGAACACCCCGTCATTATGGCTCTTGCTGTATTTCGTGAACGCTTCGTGGACCTGCGGGTCCGCCTCGAACCCCGCCGCTTTCAGGCCAGCTTCGACCATGCGCAGGCCGCCGAACGGAAATATCGCACGCTTGAAAGGCTGGTCGGTCTGAAGGCCGACGATCACCTCGTTATCGCGGTCGATATATCCGGCTTGATGCGCCAGCAGTGTTGAAGGCGTCTTCGCATCGACGGCGAGAACGCCTTTCTTTTGTTCCTCTTGGAAATAGGGCTGGAGCTTTTCCCAGACTGCCTTTGTGCGCCTGGAGGAACTCACAAGAAATGTCTCGTCACCGGCATAAGGTGAAACATTGCTGACGATGAAATCGCGCACCGCGATGGAGTTACACCAATCGCCTCGCCTGAACCATCTCCAATAACGATCATTGTCCAGATTATTCGAAAAGAAAGCCGTGATTTCCATGGTGCAGCTCCAGATGTAAGGTGTCAGCTAATGAGTTGTTGTTACGAGGAGGCGAGTGCCTCTCGGGTCCACGCGTGCACTAACTCAAGTCCGTACTGTCAAAATGGCCAGGTAGCAGAGCCATGCTGCAATAAATCCGGCAGCAAAGGCGGCTGTCATTGCGCTGTAACTCAAGAAATTCATGCCGGAGCGCCGGCCG
>CAWHIT010000005.1:0-242421 GCA_963829495.1 uncultured Alphaproteobacteria bacterium | reverse complement strand
AAAAAAAAAAAAAAAAAAAAAAAAAAAAAAAAAAAAAAAAAAAAAAAAAAAAAAAAAAAAAAAAAAAAAAAAAAAAAAAAAAAAAAAAAAAAAAAAAAAAAAAAAAAAAAAAAAAAAAAAAAAAAAAAAAAAAAAAAAAAAAAAAAAAAAAAAAAAAAAAAAAAAAAAAAAAAAAAAAAAAAAAAAAAAAAAAAAAAAAAAAAAAAAAAAAAAAAAAAAAAAAAAAAAAAAAAAAAAAAAAAAAAAAAAAAAAAAAAAAAAAAAAAAAAAAAAAAAAAAAAAAAAAAAAAAAAAAAAAAAAAAAAAAAAAAAAAAAAAAAAAAAAAAAAAAAAAAAAAAAAAAAAAAAAAAAAAAAAAAAAAAAAAAAAAAAAAAAAAAAAAAAAAAAAAAAAAAAAAAAAAAAAAAAAGAAGCATTTTCCGGGCCTGCTCGAAAAGGTCGCGGACGCGGGCAGCACCGACGCCGACGAACATTTCCACGAATTCCGAGCCGGAAATGGAGAAGAACGGCACACCCGCTTCGCCCGCGACCGCGCGCGCGAGCAGCGTTTTGCCAATGCCGGGAGGGCCGACGAGCAGGATGCCTTTCGGGACGCGCGCTCCCAAGCGGCCATAAGGTTCGGGATCTTTCAGGAAGTTGACGACCTCCTTCAGCTCGTCCTTCGCCTCGTCCGCGCCTGCCACATCGTCAAAGGTCACGCCCGTCACCTTCTCGACGTAGATCTTCGCGCGGCTGCGCCCGACGCTCATCAAGCCGCCAAGGCCCTGCTTATCGGCGATGCGCCGGATGAAGAACGCCCAAATCCCGAAGAAGATCAGGACAGGAAGCACCCAGGAGAGAATGTCGCGAAGCATGTTCTGCCCCGCGCTGCCGCTGAAATCGACCCCTTGTTTTTCCAGCTCATCGGCAACCGCCGGATCGACGCGCGTGGTGCTGAAATACTTTTTGCTGTCCTGGGGGTTTTTGAACTCGCCGCGAATCTGCGCTGGGCCGACGACAACCTTCGTCACCTCCTTGTCCTTCAGGAGTTGCATGAAACGGCTGTAGGGGATGGACTCGATCTGGTTGTAGCTCACCCAATAGAACTGGAACAGGAGCAGAAGCCCGAAGGCGATCGCAATGTAGGTCAGGTTGAGCTGATGTTTCTTGTCCATCGTCGCGTCCCTTTGTGACCGTCTCCACTTAGGGGCGGTCAGCACGCGCCGTAAGGGGTTGGTCTTATAAAGTTGATTTCATAAGCGTCCGCTTCGCGCTGGAATGCAACGGGCCTAAGCTCCTTCTTGGGAAAAGTACGTGTTTGGATGGACGTCGATCATTGGGATGTCCCTCCTGCACCAGCCACCGCCGCCGGTTCCCTATCCCTGCGGGAAAGGGCTCCGGCCAGCGTTTACGGGCGCGACTCAGGGCCTCAACAAGCGAGCGCGGCGCTTTCCTGCCCAGTGAGTTGCAGACCCGCAAGGCGCGCATAGACGCCGCCTGCATTGATGAGCGAGGCGTGAGTGCCTTCCTCCACAAGCAGCCCGCCGTCGATCACCAGGATGCGGTCGGCGTGGATTACGGTAGCAAGGCGATGCGCGATGACAAGCGTTGTCCGTCCACGCATGACGCGCTCAAGCGCCTCCTGCACGAGCTTTTCGCTCTCCTGATCGAGTGCGCTCGTCGCCTCGTCCAGCAGCAGGATCGGAGCGCTCTTCAAAATCGCGCGCGCGATGGCGATGCGCTGACGCTGGCCGCCCGAAAGCACCACGCCGCGCTCACCAAGAAGCGTGTCGTAGCCTTGGGGAAGCTGCTCGATGAAGCTGCTTGCAAGTGCAGCGTCCGCAGCCTGTCTCACCTGCTCGTCCGTCGCGTTCGGCGTTCCATAGCGGATGTTGTCCGTCACGGATTCGGCAAAGATGATGGTGTCCTGAGAGACGAGCGAGATCCTCTTTCTCAGCGCCGTGAGGTCGGCTTTTTCGACCGGCACGCGATCGACGAGGACGGTGCCTCCTTGAGAGTCATAGAAGCGCAGGATCAGGTTGAAGATCGTGCTTTTCCCCGAACCCGACGGGCCGACAATCGCTACGCGTTCACCTGGACGCACCTGGAAGGAGACGTTGTGGAGGGCGCGATCATCGGGTCGCAAGGGATAGGTGAACGATACGTTGTCGAACTTCACTTCGCCTTTCGCCTGCTCCGGGAACGGGCGCGGATCGCGCGGGAGACTCGATTTCCGTCCTGATCATCATCAGTTCCGCAAGACGCTCCGCAGCGCCCGCTGCAGACTGCATCTCGCCGAAAACTTCGGAGAATTCGCTGATTGAGGCCGCTGCAAGCACGGCATAAAGCACGAACTGAGCGAGCACACCGCCGGTAGTGATGCCCGACATTACGTCATGCGCACCATACCAAAGCACGCCGACGATGCTGCCGAAAATCAGGAAAATTGCCGACGCCGTCAGCATGGCCCGGCGTTGCGTCCTCGAGACCGCCGCATCGAAGGACCGGCCGCACGGCCGCCGCGTAGCGGTTTGCAACGCTGTCCTCGGATGTGAACGCCTGCATGGTGCGCATCGCTGCCAAATTCTCGCTCGCGAAAGCCGACGAGGCGGCAACCTCGTCCTGAGCGATGCGGCTAAAGCGGCGCACTGTCCGCCCGTAGAGGATGAGCGGTACGATGATCAGCGGGATCACCACGATCACAAGAAGGCTGAGCTTCACGCTGGTGAAGATCATCATCGCGACCGCGCCAACGAACATGACGCCGTTGCGGAGCACCTGACTGACGGATGTCGAGACGGCGGCCTTGATCTGCGTGGTATCGGCATTGAGGCGCGACATGATCTCGCCGGAATGCGTCTTCTCGTAGAAAGCCGGGCTCAGCCTGGTTAAATGACGGAACACATCGGCGCGGAGGTCCGCGACCACACGCTCGCCAAGCCACGAGACGCAAAAGAACCGGGTTGCGCTCGAAAAGGCCAGCAGCGCGCCAACCGCGAACAGGCCGCCGAAATAGATGTTGATCAGGCTTTCCTTCTCGGAGGTGAAGCCGCGGTCAATCATCTCCCTCACCGCGAAGGGCAGCATGAGCGTGGAGGCCGACGACAGAAGCAGCGCGATGAACGCCACGATGGCGACGCCCTTGTATCTCAGGACGTAAGGGCGAAGTAGAGAAAGGGGCTTCAGGCTTCGGCGCGACCGCTTTTCGGCCTTTGTCGGAGCTTCGGCCTGTGCGGTTTCATCAGCTATGGGCAAGCTGGAACGGCGTTCGGCGATGTCTTGGAAGGTCACAGATCACACTCACCGCGTACACATGCGCCACTAAATTTTCTGATTAGAAGCAGCGCGATGACGCTTGAACTTGTCATCATCTCATTTCGTCCTGTATAGCAACGTCAATGGAACAAATACAAGGCGCGAATGGACGCGCAAGGGGAACAGACCATGAAAAAGGACATCCATCCCGATTATCATAAGATCACCGTGGTGATGACGGATGGCACGCAATTCGAGACCCATTCGACTTATGGTGCCGCGGGGCAGAAGCTGCAACTCGATATCGACCCGAATTCGCACCCGGCCTGGACGGGCGGCGGCCACGCCCTCGTGGATCGCGGCGGACGCGTCAGCAAGTTCAAGAAGAAGTTCGAAGGCTTCCTGAAGTAAGCGCGTCTCACGCTTTCTGGCAATAACCCACACATCGGTGGAGGCGTCTGCCTCTCCGTTTGTGTGGCTCGACCCGGCTCAATCAGCTCGGCCATACTGGTGCGCGCAGCATTTGGTGTGCGGTTGCGGCTCCCGTCGAATGCCGCTGCCTAGTCCCTTTTCGTCTCAGAACTCTCCCGTCTTAGACAGCGGGATACAAACTGATCTCATTTTGACCGTCCGCGCCTTCAAAGCGACACGAAATCGACGTGGCGGCGCGAAAGAACGTGTCCGGGCCAAATGGTCGCCGGGGTAGGCGAACCGGGAAAGGGCTAATAGAGAGGACAGTTCATGAACTCGAACACTAAGTTTTCAATTCTGCCGGCGGTAGTGGCGTTTGCCTTTGCCCTTTCTGGGCCGGCATTCGCACAGGCGACGGACCCGGACCACCCCCGCGTGAATGAAATTCAGGGCCGGATCAACAATCAGGAAAACCGGGTCAATCAGGGTATCGGCCAGGGGCAAATCAACGGCAAGCAGGCCGCCCGCGACGAGGCTCGCGACGCTCGCGTTGAGCGCCAACTGCAGCGGGACGAATCAAAACACGGCGGCCACATCACCAAGCGCGAGCAGGCGCAACTGAACCGTGAACTAAACCATAACAGCCATGCAATCTACAATCAGCGTCACAAGAATTAGCTTGTGAACGCGGGGCGCATTGTGGGCGCGCCCCGTTGTCGCTAAGCCAGCGAAAGAGGCCGGTCTGGGAAGGCGAGCTGATCCTTATCCCGCCACGTATTGCTTACGTAGTTGATTTCCATCAGGCGGCGCACGCCGTAGATCGGACGCGGTTCGAAGCCGTGCCAGCTGTGCGGCCCTGCGATGAAAATCACCGCCGAGTTGAACTCCGCGGTCCCGCGTCCGCACCACTTCACATCGTGATCGTAAATGTCGGTGCCCCAATCCTTTGCGAATGGGCCGGTGCAGAGGTAGATCACCATCGAGAAGAGCTTTTCCTTGATGTCGCGATGCGGCTCTAGCCACATGCCGTCGAGATCCTGGATGTACTCCATCCGAAGGTACCCGCCCTCTCCTTCGACGCCGCACGTTTCCTTGAACTGCCGCACAACCTCTGGCCGCTGCATCGCATCGCTTAGCACCGACATGGCGGGAAACAGCTTCCGCATTTCCGGCGTGAAAAAGATACGCTGGTTGTTGAACGCGTTGCGCGTGCCTTTCGCGTCGATGGTGACGATCGGCGGCGCGATGGGCAAGGTCAGGAGGCCGGTGCACATGGACTCGGGCAAGACATTCCGAACCTGCCAGCGACGGTAGGGCTCCTCGAGGATTTCGGGGTTCGCCAGAGCCTTCACAAAATGGCGCGCAACCTCCTCGGCCTCGGGGAGTTGGGGATAGGTCATTTACTTCTCCTCAGGGAAAGTGCCGCGCCTGTCAGAACTTGCGAGGCGACCATTCCAGCACTTTGCGCGTGATCGGATTGGACTTCACCATCGCGCTCAGGCTGTGGCGCCAATATTCCTTGCGAACATACCACTCGGAATTGACATAGCAGAGCTGCATGCTCGTACGCGCGCCCTTCTGTGGCAGGAACCCGTGCCAGGAGTGATCGCAGACGCGGAACATGAGCATCCGGCCGAACTCAGGCGGAAACTCGAAAGCGTAATCCTCGCGGTCCGAACTGCGGAGCACGCGAAGCCGTCCGCGATCATAGGGCCATTCGCGGCTGAAGCCCACGAGAACAGTGACGATCTTGTGCTTCGAGTCAGGGTGTGCGTAGCCCTCGTTATAATTGCCCGTCGTGTTGCCCATCATCACGATGCAGGGCGGGTATGGGCTCAGGTCCATGTCGAATTTTTGCTCGACAAGCTTGCGGAAGCGCGGGCTGAGCAAATCCTTGACCGCGGCATCGAACCTCGGGCCGTAGCGCAGGCTCGGAAGGCCGAAGCTGCCATGCGTCGGAATTTGCGGCGAATCGGCAAGAACCTCGTCCTTATGAGCTTCTGGAATCGCATGCTCCACGAAACAGAAATCGTAAGGGTCGCGGCGTAGCTCCGCGGCCGATATCGCCGCTTCGTCCAGCAGCGTGAAAGGTGGATCGTTGCGTTCCATGGCGTGGCCTTTTCTCTCTCAAGTACCCTAAAATGCCGGCAGTGCAGGATCGTTGTGCGAGGCTGCGGCGATGCCCTCGATCTCGACGAGCCATTCCGGACGGCAGACCGCGCCTTGCACGATCACCGTCGGGACCCCTGGGAAGCTCTCGTTCAACATGCCCGTCACGCGGCCATAGTCGGTCGGATCGCGCAAATAGACGATGAGGTGCTGCATGTCGTCGAGCTTCGCTCCGCCCGACTTGAGCAGCGCGTCGACATTCTCGATGGCGCGGTCGAGTTGTTTCACGACGTCGCCCACATGCAGGACGTTGCCCTCGTTGTCTATGCTGGCCGTGCCCGAAATGAAGTGATGCGCGCGGTCCGCGTAGGCGATGCGCGTGCCGCGCTCGAAGGTGACGTGGTAGTCTTTCGTGGCGCACAGCATGTCGAAATCGTTCAGGAAAGACATCTGTCTGGGCTGCAGGTCGATGATGGAATAAGCATCCATCGAGACCACGTCGAAACGGTGCGAGCAGGACCCTTCGATTCCCGTGCTGGAAATGTAATGTGTCGACGCGGTCAGCCCTTCATGCGTGAACAGCTCCCGGCGGCTGTCGACCATGCCTTGATAGAAGACATCGACGTTTCTGAGATAAATCCAGGTCCTCACGCAATTGTTGGCGAGGTTGCCGCCGAGGTCCGAGAGCGTATCGGTGAGGTTGTCGAAGATCTTGCGCGTCTGCCCGGCGGACGAAGGGGAAGGATCGAAAGCACCGGCGCAAAGCCTCGTGCTCCAAAGATGCCGCTTGCCGTTCTTCTTCACGAGCACATGCTTCATCGTGAAGCGCTTCTTCGACAGCTGCCCTTTCGTGTCGATGTGATAGGCGAGCAGCGCGACCTTTGCGCCGGTCAAAGGCGGCTGCTGCACAATAGAGACGGCAACAGGATTGTCCTCGTGCTCGGCGACAAGCTCGCTGTTGCGAACGATCGCCGCCTGATTCATGACGTCGCTCAGGAACAACCGCCGGAAGATCGCCGTCTCGGGGCCGAGCCCCAGCGACTTCGTCGCCTCGGCATAAGCCGTCTGCACATACTTTATCTGGTCGTCGAAAGCGAGGTGCGCAGGCGGAACAACAACCAGATTATATTCTTCATCGCCGTTTTCGCCTCGGAAACTGCGATAGGTCACTCCGTCGTGAGAAAGCACCTTCAACATCAAAGTCACCCCCTGTTCCAAGATGCGCAGGCGCGTAATTTTGCGCCTTTGCCGCCGCTAGCCCATGATGAAGGTGTTTTGCGGGCGGCTTTGGCAGGCAGCTTTCAAACGCTTCGCCGGTCGCGGAAAGCTACCTTTTGATCTTGGTCAAATTGCTACCTTGCAGGTAATCTTTGCTTTAGCCCTGTTCGGAGAGGAAGGGCAGAGGGGTGCTGGCGTGGAGTCACAACCAGCAGCCCTTTATCCAAAGGAAACTGCGGACTCCCTGCGCTATGCCCGCGAGCAAGTGTTCATGCCGATCAAGCTATAGGCCGGGCAAAAGCCAACGATCGCCGAAAGAAGCGGGATAACGCCGATCCAGCCCCACAGCGTTTGCGGACCGACAAAGACAAGCGAGATGAGTCCAAGCCCGATGATGATGCGAAGGATGCGGTCTACGCCGCCAACATTTTTCGTCATAACAACCTCCAGTGATGGTCATGCAGCTACAGCATAACCGGGATGCAGCGTCTGTGACTTTGTCACGAAGTGTTTAAGCGGCCGCGCGGGGTAGAGGGGGCAGAACCGCGCGAACGCCGTCGCGATGGGGATCAGCCCGAGCCAGCCCCGCGTCGGCACAATATAGACATGCGGCACCATGCAAACTTCGCTCATCTGGCCAACGAATGCGGCTCGCTCCGCACTTCGTCATCCTGGCCAAGCGAAGCGCGAGCCGGGATCGTTAAAATGCAGGCGTTTCAATCTGTTGCGATCCCGGATAAGGCTTTGCCTTTCCGGGATGACGGCGGCGGCGATCGGGTGGCGCGTCAGGCGAGCCCTTTGTAGTCAGCCGATCCTGATCTTGGTGTCGCTCGTGAACTCGTAGGGCGGAATATCAAGATTGCGTGGCGCTGGGCCCTGGCGGATGCGACCGGCCGTGTCGTACATCGAGCCGTGGCATGGGCAGAACCATCCGCCGTAAAGGCCCCTGTCATCGGTTGCGGCCTGCCCCTTC
The DNA here is from genome assembly GCA_963829495.1 of uncultured Alphaproteobacteria bacterium. Taxonomy (GTDB): domain Bacteria; phylum Pseudomonadota; class Alphaproteobacteria; order Rhizobiales; family Rhodomicrobiaceae; genus Rhodomicrobium. The sequence continues at coordinate 234,476 of CAWHIT010000005.1, read as the reverse complement.
GGCACGCAGCCCAGATGGGTGCAGATGCCGATTGCGACGAGCCAGTTCTCCTTGCCGGGCTTTGTCCGGTTCCCATCCGTAGCGGGCAGGTTTGACGGGGCGCCGCTTACCTGGGCATAGGCATCTTTCAGCTCGGAAAGCGGCACATCCTGCCCCATTTTGATCTCTTCCGCTGTCCGGTGCCGGATGAAAATAGGCTTGCCGCGCCAGAGAACCGTGATGGCCTGGCCCACCCCTACCGGAGACAAATCCACATCTATGGAAGCGAGCGACATTGCAGACGCATCGGCGTTCATTTGATCGATCGCCGGCCACAATGCGGCGGCAGCGCCTATCGCCGCAAACGCCGTCGTCGCAAGATAGATGAAGTCCCGCCGCGAGACATCGCCTTGGAGTTCGTTGAGTGTCGTATCCATGTCCCTTGTCCCCTGCCGGATGGTTTCGCGCGGATACTACGATGGGGCGGCGGGCGCGTGCGGTCTGTGACTAAGTCACGATGCGAAAAGTCAGGCGGAGCGGGCGAAGTCATGGAGAGGGCTGTCAGGCGGGACCGAGACGATGCCCCTGCCGCTTTTCAGCCAGCCCCGCCGTTGGAATTCGTGCAGCTGGCGGCTGATGACTTCGCGGGCGGTTCCGAGTTCCGTCGCGAGTTGCTGGTGCGTGGCTTCTACATCGCCTTGCGCATTCTTGAGCTGCACGAGCTTTTGCGCGAGCCGGATGTCCATGCGCGAAAAAGCGATCTCATCGATGACACGGCAGAAATCGGTGATCCTGTCGCTGAACGCCTTGAACACGAAGCGCCGGAACGAGGATGACGCCGCGATGAGGTCTTCAAATGTTGCGCGCGGGATCGCGACCGCCTCAATTGCGGTCTCGGCGATCCCCTCCGCCCTGTAGTCTTCGTGTCCTAGCAGGCAAGTCGTAGTGAGCGCGCAGCTTTCGCCAGCCGAAACCCGGTACAAAATGATCTCTCGCCCGTTTTCGGAAACCTGCTGAACCCGAATGCTCCCCCGAAGGAGGAGAAGGAAATTCGAAGGCGCCTGCCCGGGACCGAAGATGCGAGTCCCCTCCGGCAAGGCGAGCAGCCGGCTTTCCGGCTCCAATCGCTGCCGATGCTCGCACGGCAGGTCTTCAAGTCCGGGAAAGCGATCGATCCATGTGTTGCTGCTCATCAATGTTGCCCGTTCTCGGAGAGCCTAGCACAGCCCGAGGCAAGTTCGCATCCAATAGCAGCGAGCACCGGGCGAACTTACCTCGGATAAGCTGTACTAGAATCGATAGTTGCTAGACGCCTTATCCGCGGGAAATCCTGTCAGCGCGCGCGCACTCAATGGGTCAGGACTTCCCGCGGGGCGTACTAGCGGGATAGCTAAGGTGTCGCAAACATTTCGGCACTGACGATTCGCAATATCGGGGCACGATATTCGCCAATGCGGCGGAGAACGATTTTGTGCCTTCGCAGCCGAAAAGCATGGATCCTTTCTACGCAACACGTCGTATTGCTAAATTTTTAGGCAAGATCGGCTTCTAAATCTGGCGGCGCTGCATAATTGCAACAATTGATCGGCTCCAGGCAAGAAAAGCGGCCCCGGCGTTGCGAATCAGTCTTTTAGAGGGCGATAGTTCAATTCGGATAAATCGAGGTTAGACGGAGCATCAGGCCCGTGGGGAACTTTCGAGATCCATTTGGGGCGCGCGTTTGCTGATTGGCGCAGCATTCGCGTTCAAATGCTGCTGTGACTGGCAGTAGAACCGGCGACGCCAACTTGAGAGATCGACATGCGCAAACTCACAACACTAACGGCCTTAGCCTTGCTAATGGCGAGTTCCGTCAGCGCCTTTGCCGATGGCACACCGAGCATGAAGGATGCCCCGGCTCCCGCGCCAACATCCGCTTGGGACATTGCTTTTGGCGGCGGTATTGCGTCCGACTATATCTTCCGGGGCATCTCCCAGTCCAACCGCTCGCCTTCCGGAAACGTCTATACGGAACTGCGCTACAACATCAATCCGAACCTGCAGTTTTACGGCGCAGTTGCAGCGGAGAGCATCGATTTCCCGGACCGCGCTGGGTCTGAAATCGACCTCTACGGCGGTATCCGTCCGACCTTCGGCAAGCTGAGCCTCGATTTTGGCGCTTGGGAATATTATTATCCCGGCGGCCAGCTTTACGACGCTCCCCAAGGACACTTCTAGCAACGAATAGTTCGGCAAACCGAACGTGGGTTGCACCAATGGCTTCTACGGGGCCAACGGTGCTTGTAACATCTCTAAAGCCGATGACAGCTACTGGGAAGTGTTCGCAAAAGGCACATACGCCGTCAACGACACGGTCACTGTCGGTGGCAATGTCTACTATCTCGCCGTCCTGGCTGAACACTGGAGCGGATGGAACCTATGCATCCGGTACCCTGAAGCTTACGGCGCCGGGCACCTGGATGCCCAACAAGGACGTTGGTGCCTACCTTTCGGGCGAATTCGGCCATTATTGGTTCGGCCAGACGGACGGTTTCTACGGCAATACCAACCTGCCTGAGTATAACACCTGGAACGTCGGCGCTTCCTTTACCTACAAGGTCTTTACGCTCGATCTCCGCTATTACGATACAGACCTCTCGAACTCGCAGTGCAACGTTCTCACCGGCGATCAAACAGCCACGTTTAACCCCGGAAATATCACCGCCATCAATCCGAGCGGGCTTGGGTCTAACTGGTGCGGATCGACATTCGTTGCCAAGCTGTCGTTCGACCTGACCGCCAGCGCCAATCTGAAGTAGGCGAACCTATCAATTTGTGGGGCAATTTGCTAACGCAGAAAGGCCGGGAGAAATCCCGGCCTTTTTGTATTATGAGGATCGTTTTCAAAGCGGAAAGTCCGCTTCTAATTTAGCGATCCGCAGACGCCTCTCCTTTATCATCCTCGCGTCAAAGCTTTCAGGAACTTGAGCCTGATCGTTTCAAGTCCTACAGGAAAAGGAGAGGAAACATGAGAAGTGCGGCATTGTCGGCGGGCCGGTTACGAGCAGGCTCGACGGCACTTGGACTTGCAGCCTTGTTTTCCTGTTGGCTCGTGGCAACAGCCACCCATGCCGATATGCAGGGCGGAGCCATCCAGTCTGGGCGCGTGACGCTTCCTGCAGACATTCAATTCAAAGGGCCTCCAGGGGCGCTCCTGGTCGCGACCCTTTTCGGCGACCCGGCCAAACCCGGCATTTTTGTGCAGCGGGTCAAGTTTCCGGCGGGCATCAAGATCACGCCGCATTACCATCCAGATGAGCCAAGGACCGTCGTGATACTCTCAGGGACGCTTTATTTTGCGCTCGGCGATCAGTGGGACGAAAGCAAACTCCAGGCTTTTCCCGCCGGAACCTTCTTCACCGAAGCGCCCCGCGTCTCCCATTACGCCTGGGCCAAGGATGGCGAGGTTATTGCCCAGCTCACAAGCGTCGGTCCAACGGGCACGGTCCCCGTGAAGGCAGGGGCCAAGGAGTAGGACGCCGTCTGGGCGGGCGCAGCAAAGCGGAGTTTGCCTGCCGCGCCACCGGATCGCCGCCGCCGTCCCGGAAAGGCAAAGCCTTATCCGGGATCGTAACGAATTGAAACGCCCGTCTTTTTGCGATCCCGGCTCGCGCTTCGCTTGGCCGGGATGACGAAGCGCGGAGTCAGCCGCATCCGTTGGCCGTGTGAGATGAGCGGAGTTTGCTAGGCTAGATGGTCATGGCCGGGCTTGACCCGGCCATTGATAATCGCCGATAACCTGTTCCTGGATGGCCGCCTCAAGGGCGGCCATGACTTTGTCTAAGCCTGGAGCCTTCTTTCCTCCGGCTCCGGTACTGAAACAGGCGCAAAATCGGAACCGGTTGCGACGCAATTTTTCTTAACGGCTGAGGCTGCATTTCGGGCGGCCATCATGGCGACGCCCGCGAGGCGGGGTGCGTTAGGATGCCACCAAACCGGCCATCGCCATCGTGGACGACGCTCGCCGCGCGCGGTTTTGTAAACATTTCGTTCACTGCGGCGAGCCTTCATACTTATGTGGTTAACAGAAGCGCGCGGGAATTACTTCCCACCGTGTGTTGGTAAAAAAATTCTTTAAGCGGCGCGAAACGGAGGAATGCCGCGCCTACGACCGGACAAAGGGATGCTACTATAAGCCATTGAAAATGCTATAGTTTTTATTGTTACCAAATGACCCATTCAATAGAATTTAACGCCGGAATTTTTCCATTTACTGGGACGCGCAAAAGTCCGTTAAATATGTTTTGAAATCGCAAATTAACGCTTGCGAAGGCCGGAACTGCACGGCGCAGGCAGCGGCGATGGCGTCCCGTTCTGTGCTTTTTCCATAATTATCAAGGGCTTGAAGGCTCTTAAGCTGCGTTAACCTGCCGTCAAGGCGATTTCGCTGAAGATCTTCCAGAAGAAGGAATTCGGAGACAAGCGTCAGATGCCGCCATTGCAGGATGCCCACAAAATGGACTATGCCGCCCGCGTCCGGTTAAACGCACGATGCCTAGGCCGCGCCCTGCTCGACAAGCACAACGCACGCTTTCAGCAATTTGCGGTCAGCGCTGGGGCCGACGAGAATCTGTACCTCGCCGGCTTCGAGGCGTGGCTCGCCGTTACCGCCAGGGAAGCTCAAGTCGTCCGCGCTCAGTTCGAACCGCACCGTGCCGGACATTCCCGGCGCGAGGCTGACGCTGGCAAATCCCCTCAATTCGAGGAGAGGCCGCGCCACCGAAGCAACGGGGTCGCGGATGAAGAGGAAAGCGGTCTCCTCGCCCGCGACTTCGCCCGCGTTTGCGACTTCGACCTCGACGACAAAGCGATCGCCTCGCCGGATAGCATCCGATGATGCTCGCGGCACTCCATATACAAAGCGCGAAAACGACAGGCCGTGGCCGAACGGGAACTGAGGCTCCACCGGCACGTCGAGATATCTGCTTGTGTCGTGCTCCTCCGCCTTGGCCGGGCGGCCTGTGGGGCACTGGCCGTAGAAGATCGGGATTTGGCCCGCATCGCAGGGCCACGATATGGCAAGTTTCCCGCTTGGATTCGCTGCTCCTGTCAGGATATCGGCGAGAGCGTCGCCCGCCTCGGAACCGAGGAACCAGCTTGCCAGAACCGCCTCCGCCCGCTCGAAAAGCCAGGGGTCGACGAGAGGCCGTCCCGACGTCAGCGCCACGATCACCGGCTTTCCGAGGCTGAGCACACTCTCCGCCAGTGCGCGCTGATCGTCCGGAACAGAGGGGCGGGCGCGGCTTGTCGCCTCTCCGCACATGCTCGCGCTTTCGCCGACACAAAGCAGCACTGCGTCGGCTTCCCGGGCGGCATCAAGCGAGGCGGCGTTTGGGATATGCGTGATCTGCCAGCCGGGAAGCGCTTTCCTGACGCCATCCAGGAAGCTGACCGCATCCTTCGCATTTCCTGCCGCGTGCCAAGGCCCCAGCATCTCGCCGGCTGCATCCGCGAGCGGCCCCGCCACGGCAAGATGGCCGGCCTTGGCCTTGAGCGGCAGAATCCCGTTCCGGTTTTGCAGTAGCACGATGGATTTTCGCGCGGCCTCGCGCGCCAACGCCCGATGCCGCTCGCGTTGCGCGTTTGACAGAGGGCGGCTTCCACGCTCGAAAGGCTTATCGAAAAGCCCAAGGCGCGCCTTCAGCACGAGCACGCGCCGGACAGCGGCGTCGATCTGCTCTTGCGAAACAAGGCCGCGGGAAAGCGCCTCCGGCAGTCCTTCGAGGTAGACGCCGCTCTCCATGTCGATGTCGACGCCCGCGTTCAGGGCAAGCGCTGCGGCCTCAACAGCATCCGCCGCGACGCCATGCACGATCAATTCCCGGACGGCGCAGAAGTCGCTGACGATGACGCCGTCGAACCCCCAACGCCTCCGCAGTATCCCCTCCAGCATCGCGCGATGGGCGGTCAAGGGCTCGCCCGCGAGGTCCATAAAAGCCGGCATGATGGCTGCCACGCCCGCCAGCACCGCTGCGCCAAAGGGCGGCAGATGCACCTCTTCAAGCGTTCGCGCGGAAATGTCGACGGAGGCATATTCGCGGCCAGCCGTCACCGCGCCATAGCCCGCGAAATGCTTCGCGGTCGCCGCCACGGCGTTCCCCTGGGCAAGGTCGTCCTGCTGGAACCCGCGCACCTTCGCTTCCGCAAAACGCGCGCCGACAAAAGGGTCTTCTCCAGGGCTTTCCGCGATCCGGCCCCAGCGCGGGTCGCGCGCGACATCCAGCATGGGCGCGAAGGTCAGCGCAATCCCTTCCGCAGCCGCTTCGGTTGCGGCCGCGCTTGCGGTTTGTTGCCACAGTTCGGGCGCGAAGGCCGCTGCTTCAGCTAGGGGAATTGGAAATATTGTTGCGTATCCGTGCAAAACATCGAGCGTAAAAAGCAGTGGTATGCCAAGACGCGACGCCTCCACGGCAGCCCTTTGAGATTCCTGTATGTGTTCCAAGCCCCGAAGGTCGAGAACGCTCCCTGCACGGCCTTCCCGAACCTGCGCGAGCTTGGCCGCGCCAAGCATCGCCCCAGCCTCGCCAAAGTCGGCGCGGATCATCGTGAGCTGGCCCAACTTCTCATCCAGGGACATGGCCTGGATGAGACCCTCGATCCGTGGCAATTTCGAACGTCATAACAACCCTCGGTGGTCAACTATCGCTTTAAGGCTTATAAAGGTGATTATAGGCGGGTCAACTCATCCGCCGCCCGGGAAAGGACTCTATGCCATTCAAGCACGCTAAAAGAATCGCTGATGAAAGCACTCTCGGCCAAATGCGATTCTTCTGGAAGATGCTCGATGGCCCCAAATCAAAGCACAACGTAACAAAGTATTTCATTTTCATCTCGCTCGTCATCGGGGCAAACGCGATCACCCAGGTGCGACTCAATAATTGGCAGGGCACCATCTACGACGCCATCGGTCAGCGCGACGTATCGGTGTTTTTCCACGAGGTGACCATTTTCCTGATGATCGTGAGCGTCCTTCTTTGTCTGGGCGTTCTGCAAACGTGGCTGCATGAGCGGATGAAGGTCAGGCTTCGCCGGACCGCGACCTACGATCTTCTCGACGAATGGCTGAAGCCCGCCCGCGCTTTCCTCCTCCCGCTCACGGGCGAAATCAGCATCAACCCGGATCAGCGTATCCAGGAGGATACGCGCCGCCTCTCCGAGCTTTCCGTAGACCTCGCGGTCGGCCTGATGCAATCGACGCTGATGCTTCTCGCTTTCGTCGGCGTGCTCTGGCAATTGTCGGCGCAGGTGGTTTTCGACATCCAGGGCAAGCAGGTCAGCATCCCCGGCTACATGGTCTGGGCGGCGATCGGCTATGCGCTGCTTGGCTCTTTTATCACCTGGCTTGTCGGCAAACCGCTTATCAGCGCGCACACGCAGCTTCGCGCGGCCGAAGCATCCTTTCGCTTCGATCTCGTCCGCCTCAACGAGTCCGCCGAAAACATTGCGCTGTCTCGCGGCGAAAACATCGAAAGGGAAATGCTGAACGGCCCCGTCGACGCTGTGCTCACGATCATGCGCAGCATCGCCAACCGGCTTGCGACGCTCACCTGGGTGACGGGCGGCTATGGCTGGCTCGCCATTCTCGCCCCGCTTCTCCTGGCCGCGCCCGGCTATTTCGGCGGCACTCTTTCGCTTGGCGGCCTGATGATGGTTGTCGGCGCATTCTACCAGGTGCAGACGGCGCTTCGCTGGTACGTAGACCGCTTTCCCGCGCTTGCCGAATGGCGCGCCATGCTCGACGCGCGTGATCGATTACCGCACGGCGCTGGACCGCGTGAAATACCTGGATGGCGTCGCCGGACACATCCAGTATAAGCCCAGCCTGTCCGGCGAACTCATCATGGACAACCTCTGCGTGCTGGCGCCGAATGGGCGCGTCACCCTCGGAGAGCGGTTCGTGACGATTGCTCCGGGCGAGCGCGTGCTGATCGTTGCGCCTCCAAAATCGGGAAAAACCACCCTCATCAAGGCCCTTGCCGGTCTCTGGATTTGGGGAAGCGGGACGATCCGGATGCCCGAGCGCACGCGCATGATGTTCGTCTCGCAAACGCCTTACAATCCAGCAGGAGCATTGAAGGCGGCGCTTGCCTATCCCGAGCCGGAAGGCCGTTTCACAGACGCCGAGGCAATCCGAGTGCTTGAGCGGGTCAATTTGGGGCGGCTTGGCCCGAAACTCGGTGTGAAAGAGCGCTGGGACAAAGAGCTTACGCTGGATGAGCAGTGGCGCCTCGTCCTTGGCGCGCGTGCTCCTTCATAGCCCGGATTGGGTCATTTACGACGAATCCATCGCCGAACTCGATGAGGAAAACAGGAAGATCGCCTTGTCGATCTTCTCCTCGGAACTGGCGAAGACAGCGGTCATCAGCGTTGGGCGGCAGGTGCCGGGCCATAGCTTCTATCAGCGGACCTTGAGCCTGCAAACACGGTTGCCGGGGCTCAAGCTCCCGCTGCATTTCCAGGACACGGTTCCGGAAAATAAGACCGCAGAGGTTGCGACCTGTGGTTACTGATTTGTCATTGGTTTTGCGTTTTTCTATGCGAGAGGGGGCGCAGACGTGCGCCATGGTCAATCGAGGGGGCGGTGATGGTTGAAAGTGCGAAGGAAAGCCTCTTCGGAAAGCCCGAACATATCGGAGACGAAGCGCTCCTGGACTTAGTGCAGCGGCAAACCTTTGCGTATTTCTGGGACTTCGCGCATCCCCAAAGCGGCATGGCCCGCGATCGTACCGGCACGGATGGCGGGGGAAGCAGCGACCTTCTCGCCGTCGGCGGGACGGGCTTCGGCGTGATGGCCATCATCGTGGCCGTCGAGCGCGGATGGATTTCCCGCGCCGAAGCAATCGACCGCCTGCTCGATATGCTAAGCTATCTCGATGCCGCCGACCAATATAACGGCGTCTTTCCCCACTACCTTGACGGCCCGACAGGGAAGGAAGTCTCCTTCTGGGCCGACAATGCGGGCGGCGACCTCGTCGAAACGTCTTATCTTGTCCAGGGGCTTCTGTGCGCGCGCCAGTATTTTTGCACGGGCGATCCGAAAGAGAAGGCGATTTGCGCCGGCATCGATAACCTATGGAGAAAGGTAAACTGGAACTGGCATACGAAGGGCGCCGACGTCCTGTTCTGGCACCGTAACGCGAGGACCGAAAACGAAAATAACCATCGGGTCGAAGGCTGGAACGAGTGTCTGATCACCTATATTCTAGCTGCCGCGTCGCCGACATACCCCATCCGCCCAAGCGTCTACCATGAGGGCTGGGCAAAGGGCGCCCAGTTCAAGAACGGCAAGGAATATTACGGGATCACCCTGCCCCTCGGCCCAGAGTTCGGCGGCCCGCTTTTCTTCGCGCATTACTCCTTTCTTGGCCTTGATCCCAGAGGTCTCAAAGACCGCTACGCTGATTACTGGGAGCAGAACCGCAATCACACGCTCATCAATTACGAGCACTGCGTGCGCAACCCTCTCGCTTATCTCGGCTACGGCCCGGACTGCTGGGGCATAACCGCCAGCGACGGCGACCGCGGCTATTTCCCCCATGCACCCGATCAGGACCGGGGCGTCATTACCCCGACGGCGGCGTTGTCGAGCATGCCCTATACGCCGGATGAATCGATGAAGGCGCTAAGACACTTCTATAATGATCTTGGATCGAAAATCTGGGGCAAGTACGGCTTCGTGGATGCCTTCAACGAAACCAAGGCCTGGGTTGCGGGCGACAATCTTGCGATCGATCAAGGACCCATCATTATTATGATCGAGAATTACCGCACGGGCCTGCTTTGGCGTCTTTTCATGAGTTGCCCGGAAGTCCAGGAAGGGCTTGGCATTCTGGGCTTCGAGGTAAGCCCGCCCATAGCATAGGAGAAGCGACATTGCCTTCTGCCGCACAAACGCCGCTTGAACTCTGGGCCGAAAACGAGGTGAGGCATAGCGCGGCCAAGCTGGCGCAATGCATTTCCGCAACGGCGCTCCTGAGAGACCGGGATTTTTTCGGGCAGACGGTGCGGCCTGCGAAAGGCTCGGTCCTGGCAAGCCCTACAAGCGGAGTTCCTGACTATTTCTTTCATTGGCTGCGTGACTCGGCGGCGGTGATGGAGGCCGTGCGCATTCTCATCAACAGGCGAGAGAACACCGACGCATGGATCGAGCGCTTCAACGATTTCGTAAAGTTCAGCCTTGACCTGCGCCATGTCAGCGGACGGGCGTTTCTGCGGGATCATACGGGGTTTCGAGACAAGGTCGCCCCAGGCTTTCTCCAATATGTAAGGTCCGACGAAGAGATAGCCGGCGTGGAAGGCGACCGCGTTCTGGGCGAACCCCGCTTCAACGCCGACGGCACGTTCGACTTCACCTGCTGGAACCGGCCGCAGCATGACGGGCCTGCCTCGCGGGCGCTTACCTGCATGCGCTTTTGGGACGATCGCGTGACCGATGGCGAGGCCAAACTGCGCTTGAAGGAGCTGATCCACCGCGATCTCGATTATGCCGCCCACACTGCGGGAGAACTCAGCTACGACATCTGGGAAGAAGAACGGGCCCAGCATTATTACACAGCGCTGGTGCAATTCGCGGCCCTTGCAAAAGGCACGCGCTGGGCCGAGGCCGAAATCAGCCTGAATTGTGCTGAGCATTATCGAGAGAAGGCGCTCCGCCTGGCTGAGTTCCTGCACCGTTTCTGGTTTGCAGAAGGCGGCTTCATCCGGAGCCGGCTGCCCCATGATGGCGCCGAAAGCGAAAAGGCGCTCGACTTCGCCGTTATTCTCGGCGTTCTCCATGCCGGGATTGAAGGCGGCCCGCACAGCGTTGAAGACCCACAGGTCCGCGCCACGATGACAAAGCTGGAAGAGCTGTTCGCCAAGGAATACGCCCTCAATCGGGGCCGGGACTCCGGGCTCGTTTTCGGGCGATACAAGAGCGACACCTACATGAGCGGCGGCGCTTATTATTTCTCGACCTTCGGCGCAGCGGAATATTATTACCGGCTTGCCGCGGCGGCTCCGCCGGAGGCTGCGGCTCTTATCGCAAAAGGCGACGCAATCCTGTCTCGCACGCGGGAGTTCATACCGGCCTCGGGCGATCTGTCCGAGCAATTCGACCAGACCACCGGCGAGCAGACTTCGGCGCAAGACCTGTCGTGGAGCTACGCCTGCTTTATCACCGCCTGGGACGCGCGCCTGGCCGCTTGCGCGACAGGAGGCCTCGGGACTGCATAGGCGGCGGCTGGCCTGCTCCTTACCGATCTCTTCGTCGATCTTTTCGTTATAGCGGCGTACGCAAAAACCGGAACCGGTTGTAACTGCCCCGGAGCGCCGAGGCCACAGTCCGGGCGACGATCATGGCGGCTCCCGCATCCAATTAAGCGCGGCATGCTTTAGACATGCTTCGCCACTCTGGCCATCCCTGTCTCGGACGGCGCTCGCCGCCCAGTCTATGGTAAAGCCTTCGTTGCCGCCGCCGAGCTTTAATACCAAGTTGGTTAACTGGCGGGCGCCCGATTTATTTCCCGCCGCTGTATGCTTAAAAATCGTTTAAAGTGCCGCGAAACGGGGCTCCTTCGCGCCTTAGGCCGCCTGCGGATAAGCGGGGCTTAACTCCCGGAAAACGAATGGTTTTCTGTCTTCAACCGAGCCCCTATTCAATAGAACTTAATGCGGGAATTTTTTCATTTACTGGGACGCGCAAAAGTCCGTTAAATATATTTCGACTTCGCTTGTTAACCAGAAACGGGCCTGCAAGGGGCGCGGGGCGCGCCGTTCGTCCCGTAAATTTCCATTTAATATCAATGACTTGCTTCGCGTTAACATCCCGGCAAGGCGCTTTTTCGCAAGATCCTGGGATCAGGCCATTCGAACGCAAAGAAGAAACACAAGCCGGTCCGGGGATGAGCGCAACATGCATATAAAAAAGCGTCCGGACGTCCGCGTCCGATTGAACGCACGATGCCTTAGCCGGGCGAAGGCGGCTTAGCGGCAAAGAAGTAGTTGCTCCCGTTGTCGCGGACAGCGAAAGCGTCGGCTTTGAGGTCGATACTAAATTGTAAAACCTCGTTGAATTGAGAATTCGCCCACGCCCACGCTTAAGTAGTAATCCTATGGTCTAGCTTAAATCGATAAGCCGCCTCTTGAGACAAAAGTAGAGCCCAAGCCTTCGGGAAAATAAAAAGGGAGTATCTTATGGTTCGTAACTTTGTAGCAGCTACATTAGCAGCGTTTTTGATGTGCTTAACAGGCTCTGCCTTTGCGCAATCTTCCGGCACCGCCGCCGAAGCGAAGGCCTTGCTCGATAAGGCAGTCGCGGCGATAAAGGCCGACGAAAAGAAGGCCATCGACGATTTCAATAACCCCACTGGGGCTTTCCGCGATCGCGATCTCTACGTCTTTTGCGCGGCAGCCCCGTCCTACAATCTCACCGCCTACCCCAAACCCGACCTGAGGGGAACGCCTCTTGCCGCTTTGGTGGACAAGAAGGGCAAGAAGCTTGGAGAAGAGATCATCAAGGTAGCTTCCGAGGGCAAGGTTGCGGAAGTGGACTACATGTTTCCGCGTCCAGGTGGAACGGAGCCGGTTGAGAAAGTCACCTTCGTAACCAAGGCTGGCGACCGAATCTGCGGCGTCGGTTATTACAAATAAGAATAGTGTCGTGGCCGGGGTCGACCCGGCCATATCTCTCATATGCGGTAGAAAAGTAGGTGTGGCGCCGATACCGACAGCTTCAGGGGGCTTTAATTCTGCTGAACACTTCACATTCCCCCATTGATCGGGCTCCGGCAAGCCGGTCTCAAAAGGCTGCCCGAAAATCCGCCACATGCATTGGCGCCTTCGTCTTCATTCGGGCTCAACCAAACGGGCGGCCCTCTAAAACGCCGTTGGGCGTCGTCGCCGAACCATAGGGAGTGACCAAGTTTGGTCTCGTGTTGGATCCATAGGGCGACAAACATCCAAGCATGGAGTTCGTACAAACCCCTGGTATTCCACCTAAAGAAGGGGTATGAATTGGTATACGGTCGACGTAATAGCAGGCGAAGCCTTTTCAGATAAGCAGTTTGCCCTGCCAGCCCAATCTGCGGTTGATTCCTTATTTAGCCAAATTGTGCCAATATATCACAGGCAATATTAACGCAGATTGAGAGCGAGATTGAGCCGTTTCCTTATTACATACGTTATCTTATTATATAGGAAGTAGGCACCATTTAGAATTGCATCAATTTTAGCTTTCCTCTGCATAATGAATATCAGTAATCTGATAAGTGCTTCAAACTGTCCATTGCATTTATTTAACTCTGCCGCAGATAAAAATTTAACCGTCTCAGCGGAACAAAAGTCATTAGATTACGTACTCATAAATAAGATTGATAGGTTGCATATTTGCCATTGCGCCAAGCGCGGGTAAGTATTGGTTCGTTGCAATAGTCGATTTTACAACCTCTAATCTTTCAACCACGCAGGAAGGCCGGGCCGCTTCGGAACGCGACGCCTTCCGCAGAATCGGAGACCTGGATACCCGCAATGTCTGCCGGGAACGAAGGAAATGGCGGCAAACCCGCCAAAGGCAAGAGCAGGAAAGCAGCTGCTATGAACTCGGCTTCAAACGCCAAAGTCAAGCAGGGCGGTCAAGGCCGCGTGAAAGACCCTTCGCGCGATCGGCGCCTTGCGTCGAACAGGATGGGGCCAACCGGCCAAGGGCGCGTAAAGGACAGCACTCACGACAAGCGCCTTGCTCAAAATCGGCCCGGCCCCACGGGACAAGGTAGAGTAAAAAGTCCAGAGAACGACAAGCGTCTTTCGGCGAACCGTGAAGGTCCCACAGGACAAGGACGCGTCAAAGATCCTAAACACGATCGGCGCCTGTCTGAAAACCGCCCTGGGCCCACTGGACAAGGGCGAGTTAAAAACCCGACACGGGATAAGCGCCTCCGCGACAACCGCACAACCTGAAGCGGAGTGGAGACGTGGGATTTGCCAAGCGGACGCTTGCGAGCGAGGATATTTTGCCGCAAGCTACGTAAAGTACGTTTTGATCATTGCCGCGACGGAACGATTTGGGGATCCAATTGTTCGAATGGGCTGACTGGTATCAAAATCTTTAGCAAAGCCTTCATTGTAAAATCATGCCGATGACAGAGCAAAAAATGCTTGGCGATCCGAGCGGGGTTAAGACCACGAAGGCCGAAATCCTGAAGGATGAGGCGCTGGCCGCGACGGTATCGGCGTACCTGGACGGCGAGCTTGACGGGAAGGATTTAGAGGAGTTCGAAGCACTCCTCAGGGGGAACTCGACACTCGCGCGCGAAGTCCAGGAAATGCGCAACATAGAGTTGCGGCTTATGGAGATGGGTGCCGACATCCTGTCGGAACCCGTGCCAGACGCAATGCTGGAAGCGTTGTCCAAAATCGACCGTGGCTAAGAGGAAGCCGCAGCACTTCCGGGCATCCTGATTTGATTACCGATCGGGAATGACAAAATCGCCCGGGTACCCGGGCTTAGGGGTTCATAGCGCAGACAGCCCTCGAGTTTATCGGCCATCCCGTTGATGATCTTTTGACCAAGCCCACGGCGGTTTTTCCCATCCATCTGATCTATCCCGCCTACCCCATCGTCCTCGACCACCAGCTCGATCTCAGGCGAAAGAGCCTGAAGCGTAACTCTTACCTGGCCCCCTTCTTTCGGGTAGGCATGCTTCAAAGCGTTCAGGACAAGCTCGGTGGTTACTATTCCTATGGCGACTGCCGCGTCCGGCCCCGTCTGAATCTGATCGCAGACAAGCGAGATGGTGCTTTGATGATCGCCACCGCCTGAGCTCACGTTTTGCAGGTCGCGGATGAGGCTCGACAAATACTCGGCGAGCGAGACCCACCGGACATCGAGGGACGTGTAGAGCGAGCGGTGCACGCGCGCAACTGCGAGAACGCGCCCATTGGCTTCCTTCAGCGCCGCCTTCACATCGGCATTCTTCGACAAATCCCCTTGGAAATGAAGAAGAGAGGCTATGAGTTGGAGACTGTTGCTAACCCGGTGATTGACCTCGCGCAAGAGCAGCGCGCGCTCTTCGGCCAGCGCCTTGAACTCATCCCGGGCGAGCCGAACCTCGGCCTCTGCCCGTTCCTTGTCCCGCTTGATGCCCGTCGCGAACATGGCATTGGTAACGGCATTTTCGATAAGAATGAGAAAATCGCCGTGCACGTCCTTCACGACATAATCCGCGGCGCCGGCCTTGAGCGCCGCTACCGCCACACGGCTGTCCTGGCTGCCGGTCAGATAGACGACCGGAGGCGCCCCCCGCCCTGATTGCAGTGCCGCCAGAAGCGCAAGCCCGTCCTGCTCCGGCAAGACGTGATCGAGAATAATGACATCGAAAGTGCTCTCCTGCGCAGAGGCAAGGCCGGCTTCCGAGGTGTTTGCCGCCACAACCTCGAACCCGGCACGACCCATGTGGCTCTTCACGAGCCTGCAGAAGCCGTCGTCGTCGTCGATAATAAGGATGCGCGGCTTGCGATTAGGCATTAAAGCGGGCCCGGAACCTTGATCACGGAGAAGAAAAGGCCAAGCTGCCGTATCGCCGTTGCGAATTGCTGGTAATCGACAGGTTTGGTTATGTACACGTTGCACCCGAGGTCGTAACAGCGCTGGATTTCCGATTGGTCGTCCGTCGTTGTAAGAACGATGACCGGGGCGACCTTCAGATGGCCGTCGTTCTTGAGATACTCAAGGATATCAATGCCAGAGACATCGGGTAAATTCAAATCGAGGAGCACGAGGATGGGCGTGAGGTCGGCGGGCTGCGCCTGAAGCTGGTTGAAATAGGCAAATGTTGAAGCACCATCGGAAAAGTGAAGAATTTCGTTGGTCACGCCCGCCCGGCGAATGTTCCGCTCGATGAGGCGTGCATGCCCCTCATCATCCTCGATCATGACGATTGTCACCGGCTTGTTCATGCCGCCATCCTTTTCTTAAGTATCGCCGTGGCGGGAAGCGTCAGCCTGAACGTGCTGCCGCGTCCGAGCGCCGAATTCTACCGTCACCGTCCCGCCGAGCCGGCGCACGAGGGCCGAGACATGAGCGAGGCCCATACCCTCCCCGGGCACGTTCTGGGGACCAGACCGGCGGAAAAGCTCGAAAATTCGTTGATGGTCCCTGGGATCGACCCCGCGCCCATTGTCGGAGACAGCGTAAATGACTTCACTGCCCCGCGAGACCCCCTCAACCCGGATTTCCCCCCGCGTGCCCGCGTTCAAAAACTTTATCGCATTTTCGATGAGGTTCGAGAAAATCTGCTCGAGCGCAAGACGATCGGTCACAACGCCTGGCAGAGCGCCAACCACGACGTTGGCCTCTTTCTCCCTGATCTGATGCGCGATGCCGGCAACAACCCCCTCCACGAGCGCTTTCGCGTCGATGAGCTCGGGGTTCAACGGCCTGCTCCCCTCGCGCGAGATTTTCAGGATCGCCGCGATAAGACGATCCATGCGCGCAATCGAGCTTTTGATGAAGCCGAATGCCTCATCGAAATCCTTGCTCAGCACTTCCGAGCCGGCGAGCGCGTTTGCTGCGGCAAGTTTCTCGAACAGCTCTATTCTCAGGGTCTCCAGCTCCGAGGTGAAGCCCATGATGTTGACGAGCGGCGATCTCAGATCGTGGCTGACGATGTAAGCGAAACGCTGGATCTCTTCATTGGCGCGTTTGAGCGCCGCCGTTCTCAGCGCGACTGTTTCCTCAAGATCGACATTTGCCTTGGAGAGGGCGTCCTGAGCTTCACGAATGGCAGCGTTAGAGCGAAGCAGCAGCCAAAGCGAAAGGAACGAGAATGTCAAAACGAGAAAGGCGCCAACGCCGTCGATGAAGAACTTGAAGTTTTGAAGGCGTATCGTGCTTGCTTCGTTTTTCCGGATGAGGGAATTGCCTTCCTCCTGGATCGACCTGACGTCACCCTCAATCTTGTCCGTAAGTTCTTTTCCAATGCCATTCTTGACGAGCGCGACCGCGGCATCACGCTGCCCCGCTTTCGCAAGCGCAACCGTCTTCCTCATCTCTTCGAGCTTTGCCGCTAGAGGTTCCAGAAGGGCCGCGACCTTATCTGTGACGGGCAACGTTTTCGGTGCCGTATCGTGCAACTCATGTGCCATCGGCAGGAGCAGGCCGGTCTTGTTACTATAGGGTTCGAGAAAATCCGGCTCGCCAGTGATAAGATAGCCCCGCTGGCTGCTTTCCACAGTGCGCAACAGCTGCACGAACTTCGTCAATTTCGCATTGTATGCGTTCAGCTCGTCCGCGATATCGGCATCTCGGAGGACGCGCTGGGTCAGCCAGAATGAGAAGCCGGTCAGGCAGCAGGAGTATGAGCGCCGCAACGCCTATCAGAGCCGCCTCTCGGCGGCCTTTGCGAAGAAGCTCAAATTCGAAAGAGCCAATCTTCACGCGCGCTTCTCTCATGCACTAAACAATCAAGGATATAAGGGGTGCAAAGAAAAGACGAGAAGAGACACCCTCTTACGAAACTTGCTCCGGGAGGACCTTGTCGCCGTTTACATATTCCTCAAGGCGCTGCCTTGCCCGGCTGAGGCGGCTTTTGACCGTCCCGACCGGGCAATTGCAAACGGCGGCAGCCTCCTCGTAGGATAGCCCTTCCGCGGCGATGAGGATGATAGCCTCGCGCTGCTCGGGAACGAGGCCTCCCAATCCCTTCAGCACATCCTTGAACTCGATATATTTGTCCTGGGTCGCACGAAACTCGAGGTTCACCGGATCAACGTCATCGAGAGGAGCTGTCTGATGGTACTTCTTGTATCGGATGTCGTTGTAAAAGCTGTTCCGGAGGATTGTGAAGAGCCAGGCGCGCAAGTTCGTGCCCTCCTGGAACTTGTCGAGATTTGACAGAGCCTTCACGAGGGTGTCCTGAACCAGGTCGTCCGAGTGCTGCGCGCTCTGCGTGAGCGAAAGCGCGAAAGCCCTGAGATTCGGAATCCATTTCACCAGCTCTTCACGCAGGTTTGCATGGCCGGGATCGGTCATCTATTTGCGCTCCTGCTTTCCAAGTTGATCGACGAGGCGCAGCATTTCCTCCGGAATTGCCTCTTTCAGAAGTGTCTCATAAAGTTTGACGACTCCGGCCGCGAAGCGAGCTTCGTCCAACGACGCGCCACCGTCCGAGCCATCGCTTTGGAATCTCCGCCATCACTTTTCGGCTCTCCGCCGCTACCCTTGCCAGAGCTCGTGGGACCCCCCTTGCTATTTCTTCTGGAAACGTCGGAAACGGAATGCATCTGAGGCGTTTGGATCTGATGATCGTTCAAAGCGGTTGTGGGTTGAGGCTGCTGTGCCTGCTGCGCGGGCAAAGGCGTCTGCCCCTCGCTCTTATTGCTTTCGTCCATAATTAGTTCCTTGTTGTCTGGAGATCGCCGGAACACCGGACAGGGAGGATATTTTCATAAATCGCACGCTTCCTGGAACACGGCCTCCGGCTGTTTGTTGCAAGGGGACTCTGCCTGGGCAATTATTTGGGGTAAGCAAAGATGTCAGTCTCGCAATCGATCGCTCCACATCTCCCGTCGCTACGCCGCTTCGCGCGCGCGTTATCCGGCTCGCAGGAGAGCGGCGATGCCTACGTAGTGGCCCTTCTGGAAGCGCTGGTGGAGAATCCGTCGATATTTCCGTCAAACATCGATTCAAAGGTCGCGCTGTACCAACTTTTCCTAAAAATCTGGAATTCCGTGGACGCTAATGCGTTTCCGAACTTCAAATTCGAAAAGTCCGAACTGGTGCGCGGTTTGCAAACCCTGACGCCGAGAACCCGGCAGGCGTTCCTTCTCTTGTCGGTGGAAGGCTTCGATGCCGAGGCGATCGCACAAATCCTTGAGACCGATCAGGAGGATGTTGCCGCGCTCATCGCCGCTGCAGATCACGAAATCGCAAATCAGCTTGAGCCCGCGGATATCCTCATCATCGAGGACGAGCCGCTCACGGCCGCTCATCTGGAAGAGCTCGTGCAGAGCTTGGGCCATGAGGTGACCGGCGTTGCGCGCACTCACCGCGACGCCCTCCAACTCGCCCATGACAGGAAGCCCGACCTCATCCTCTCCGATATCCAGCTCGCAGACGGAAGTTCAGGCGTCGAAGCCGTCAATGAGATCCTGGGTGACCTTAAGTGCCCGTCATCTTTGTGACCGGCCATCCCGAGATGCTGCTGACGGGCGAGAAGCCGGAGCCGACATTCCTCATAGCGAAGCCGTTCAATACCGAGACTGTCAAGGCAGTGATCGGACAGGCGCTTTTCTTTGAGGTTCGCTCCCGTAGAAAGTCCGACACAGGGCTGTCGCATTCCCATGCGGAAAGCCGGTCCGCCCTCTAGGCAGGCTGAAATCGCCCGCACGCGGCCTTACATGACGCTGATTTAGACGAGCGCCGGCCTGCAATCTTCGATATTCTCGATCTCGAAGATGTTTCGGGCTGGTGCCCGGCGCTCGCTTTCTCGCTCAGCACGGGCCCTGCGTATGGAAACTCTGCCCACACTCTTAATTCCCGGTCTTGGAACGGACTCCCGCCTCTACGAAAAGCAAATCCCCGCGCTGTGGCAGTTCGGGCCTGTCATGGTCGCCAACCAATCCCGCCAGAACTCGATGGCGAGGATTGCTCAAGACATCCTCGCCCACGCTCCGCCCCGATTTGCACTCGCGGGCTTGTCAATGGGCGGCTACGTCGCCTTCGAGATCATGCGGCAGGCGCCTGAGCGTGTCCGCAAGCTTGCTTTGCTCGACACCACGGCGCGTCCCGATACGCCCGAGCAAACGGAGCGGCGCAAAATGCAGTTCGAGATGGTGAAGGCAGGGAGGTTTGCAGAAATACCCGGCATGTTGTTTCCGGCGCTGGTCCATGCAAACCGCCGCAACGATACGGCATTACGGGCGCTCGTGGATGATATGTTTTTTGCCTTAGGTCCTGACGCGCACGTGCGCCAGCAAACCGCGATCATGGGCCGACCGGATTCGCGCCCGAGCCTATGCGCGTTTCGCTGCCCGGTTCTGGTATTAGCCGGCGATGGCGACGAGCTTACCCCTCCGGCGGTGGCAAAGGAGCTCGCGGACGGGATTACAGGGGCCCGGCTTGTCATTGTGCCTGACTGCGGCCATCTCTCGACACTTGAGCGGCCCGACGTTTTGAGCCGCGTTCTCGTTGAATGGCTCGAGACGAACTGAAGGGTATAGAGGCGATATGGCTAAAGCTGAGTGGAACGGAGCGACGCTGGCTGAATCGGATGAGACAGTCGTGGTGGAAGGCAACCATTACTTCCCAGCGGATGCCGTGAACCGAGACTACCTGAAGCCCAGCCAGACAACGACGAAGTGCCCCTGGAAGGGAACCGCCCACTACCACACGGTCTCGGTGAACGGAAAGGAGAATCCCGACGCGGCCTGGTATTATCCGGACCCGAAACCGGCAGCAGCTGAGGTCAAGGACCGGATCGCGTTCTGGAAGGGCGTCAAGGTCTCTTAGAGCTCGCCGCGTCCACGCGACCCGGATAAGTTGCTCCAGCACTTTGTCGATCAACTTGTCCGCCCTAATCGCTTCCGGTTGGCGCAGCGTGCGGAAAATCGGAACCGGTTGCGACGCAATTTTTCTTAACGGCTTGGACTGTGCCGCGGTGCATTTCGGGCGGCGATCATGGCGACGCCCGAGAGGCGGGATGCGTTAGGTTAGGAAGCCTTCACCAGACCGGCCATCGTGGACGACGCTCGCCACGCGCGCTTTCATAAACATTTCGTTCACTGCGGCGAGCCTTCATACTTATGTGGTTAACAGAAGAGCGCCGGAATTATTTCGCACCGTGTGTTGGTAAAAAACTCCTTTAAGCGGCACGAAACGGAGAAATGCCGCGCCTACGGCCGGCCAAAGGGAGGTTACTATAAGCCATTGAAAATGCTACGTTTTTTGTTGTTAACAAGTTACCCATTAAATAGAATCTAATGGCGGAATTTCTCCCTTTACTGGGACGCGCAAAAGTCCGTTAAATACGTTTCAACATCGCGAATTAACGCTTGCGAAGGCCGGAACTGCACGGCGCAGGCAGCGGCGATGGCGTCCCGTTCTGGTCTTTTCCTATAATTATCAATGACTTGAACGCGCCCAAGCTGCGTTAACCTGGCATCAAGGCGATTTCGCTGAAGATCTTTCAGAAGAAGGAATGCCGCCATCTGCAGGATGCTACAAAATGGACCATGCCGCCCGCGTCCGATTAAACGCACGATGCCCTAAAGGCGGCGATTACACCAGTCGCATCGAACGCCCCCGCGACATAAAGAAGCTTTCGCTCGCATTCCGGGTGCGAAACTCAAAGAAAGTTAGGCAGTTCGCGCCCCCTCCGTCGGACTGCTTGACCGTGCCTTACTTGCAACAGATACCGGAAATAATATTTTTGGAGCACCTTACGGCGAAGGTGGAGGTGACAAAAGCTTGATATCCCGGCAGCAACTTAATTGCTTCACGGTGCCGGTGAGGCTCGATCTTTGCTTTTGTGAGCCCTTCAGTCTAGTAGAACTCTCATCGCTGGATACATCTTCCGGCGGGAACATGCCCGGTTTTTCTCGTACGCATGCAAGAGCCGGGCTCATCTTTCAGCGGTAGGCGATGCTAAAAAAGCTCATAATTTCGACTGTGCAATTTTGCGCGAGGCGGCCCTGGTCTGTAATCGTCGTTGCAATTGTTCTCGCTTCTGTTTCAGCATTTTACGTGGCTGCGCGGTTTGAGATAAACACCGACATCAGCAAGCTCATCTCTAATGACGTGCCCTGGCGGCAGAGAGAGATCGCCTTTTTCAAGGCGTTTCCAACAACAGAGACGACGATTATCGCCGTTATCGACGCACCGACGCCGGAACTCGCCGATAACGCAGCGCTAAAGCTCGCCGAACGGCTTGCGCGGGAAAAAGAGCTCATCAAGAGCGTCCACCAGACGTCGGGCGGCCCATTCTTTAGGAGAAACGGGCTCTTGTTTCTTTCCGAGAGCGACCTGAAGGAAACCCTCGGCCAATTAACAAAGTCCCGCCCTCTTCTTGAGCCCATCGCCGCCGACCCAAGCCTGCGCGGCGTCATGGGAGCAATCACTTTGACGCTGAAAGGCGTCCAAGGCCGGCGGATCACGCTTGACAGCCTTGCCCCGCAGTTCAACGCTTTCTCGTCCGCCATCGAGAATTCGGTCAACAATCGTCCGGCCTGGTTCAGCTGGCGCGAGGCTCTCAGCGGGCAGCCTTCCTCGCGGAGGGAGACACGCCAGTTCCTCGAGATCGAGCCGATTCTGGACTACAACTCGCTTGAGCCGGGGCAGGATGCGTCGGATGCCATCCGCAAGGCCGCGTCAGAGCTCGGCCTTCCCCAGGACGGCGTCACCGTCCGTCTGACGGGCTCCGTGCCCATCTCCGATCAGGAATTCGGAACTCTCAAGGAAGGGGTGGAACTGAATACGGCGCTGACCATCCTGTCGGTTCTGGTCATCCTCTGGCTCGCCCTTCACTCCGCGCGGATCATTTTCGCCGTCTTCGTCGCCCTTTTCATTGGGCTCGCGATAACGGCTGCGCTGGGACTGGCCATGGTCGGCGCCTACAATCCAATTTCGGTCGCCTTCTTTGTGCTGTTCGTCGGGATCGGCGTGGATTTTGGCCTGCAATTCAGTGTCGGCTACCGGGCGGAGCGTTACGAGAACAACAAGTTGACCCCGGCTCTTGTCGCGACCGCTGACCACACAGGCGGCCGTCTCGTGCTCGCGGCCATGGCGACCGCCGCGGGGTTCTTGTCGTTCATGCCAACGGCTTATAAGGGCCTCTCGGAGCTCGGCGAGATCGCAGGCGTGGGGATGCTGATCGCCTTCGTCACCAGCATCACGGTGCTTCCCGCGCTGCTTCGTCTACTCAATCCGCCGGCGGAACCCCATCCGCTGGGCTATGCCTTCCTGGCACCTGTCGACCGCTTTCTCGAACGGCATCGCATGGCGGTTCTCGTCGGGACGCTCTGCGTCGTAATTGCGGGTCTGCCGCTGCTCCATTGGCTGCGCTTCGACTTCAACCCCATGAACCTTCGCAGCCCTAATGTGGAATCGGTCTCCACTTACCTTGACCTGAAAAAAGACCCCGAGACGGCTGGCCGAACCATCGAGGTGCTGACGCCGTCGGTCGCGGACGCAGACGCGCTCGCGGAGAAGCTGAGCGCGCTGCCCGAGGTGTTGAGAGCCATGACCTTGAGCAGCTTTGTGCCGGAGGGCCAGGACAAGAAAGTAGTCCTCATAAGCCAGGCGGCAGCAGAACTGAACGAGACACTGAACCCCCAGAAGGAAAAAGTGCTGCCGGCGCCAACGGATCAGGAAATCGTCAGCAGCCTCGAAGGCGCTTCCAATTACTTGAGCGTCATCGCGAAGCGGAGTCCGGGAACAAAGGGCGTGCAGGCTGCTGAACGGCTGTCGCAAGCGCTTTCGGAACTGGCGAAAGCGAGCCCCGAAGCACGGGCGCGAGCAGCCGATGCGCTCGTTAGGCCCCTCAAAATGACGCTGGATGATATCCGGCTCAGTCTTAACCCTGAGAAATTTACGCTCGACACATTGCCGGGCGAACTTGTTTCGGGTTGGAAAGCGACCGACGGCCGCGTCAGGATTTCCGTAACCCCCAGAGGAGATTCGAACGACAACGCGATTTTACAGCATTTTGTTGAGGCCGTGACGGCGGTGGCCCCCGAAGCAACCGGAGAGGCCATTGGCATTCAGAAGGCGGGCGATACGATCGTCAACGCGTTCATCCAGGCCGCCATTTTGGCGCTTGTCTCAATCTCTTTTCTGCTCTGGATCACTTTAAAGCGTGTGTCCGACGTTGCGCTAACCCTGTTTCCGCTTCTCCTCGCGTGTATCGTCACGCTGGAACTCTGCGTGATCCTCGACATGCCGCTGAATTTCGCGAATATCATCGCGCTTCCGCTTCTGCTCGGCGTCGGCGTCGCGTTCAAGATTTACTACATCATGGCGTGGCGCGAAGGGCGAACCGGGCTTCTGGCCTCGCCGCTTACGCGCGCCGTTTTCTTCAGCGGCTTGACGACCGCCGTAGCTTTTGGCAGCCTCTGGCTTTCGAACCACCCTGGAACTTCGAGCATGGGCAAGCTGCTTGCCCTATCGCTCGTGAGCACCATGTCGGCGGCGGTCCTGTTCCAGCCCCTCCTCATGGGACCGCCGCGCGAAGTCGAAAATCCGGAAGAAGAGGAGACGAAGACGAAAGCCGAAGCGGAAACCCCTGCCTATTTAGCGACCCCCGAGCATACGGCCTGATCGGAGGGCGAGCCTTTGGTCAGCGGAACGCGGGCCCAATCCTCGCCCCCGCAAAACAGTCCGCCAAGCACGCAGCCTTGGATGCGCAGGACGTCGGGGCTTTTGAGGCTGATATAGGATGTGTAGGTCTCGCCGTTTTGCGCGTTGTAGACCTCACCCTCCCATTGCTCCTCCGACGGCTTCATGTTGATGAGGATGGGCATGCCCATCACCGAGCGGTTGCGCTTGGCCGGATCGGGGTTGTTCTCGTCCTTGCCGGGCGGGCCTTTGGTCCAGTTGATGACACCCCACAGGGCCTTTCCGCAAGAGACGATACGAATATGGGCGTTGCCATCTTCGACCTGCCATTCTCCGACGGGTGACTGGGCCGCTGCTGCTCCGATTGAGCATAGGCTGAACATGGCTGCAATCATAAGTTTATTCACGGTTTAAGTACTCCCGTTTTGCTCCGCCTGCGTCATGTTCCGTCAATGTGGGTTTTCTTTGATGTTTGGACGAGTTATCGCTTTCGGCTCCCTGTGAGATGACTTCCTTAACGATTATTTTAGAAAAATGTAAAGGGTGATTGGTTCCGAGGGCGGCAATCGGGAGTCTTAGGCATGAGCGTCGATATTCAATCCCTGTTCCCGACCACAAGGCTGAGCGATACGCCCTTCATACACAGCATTTTGCCATATGATTACAATCCCGCTGTTTGAGGAGCATAAGATCCTGGCTTAGGTGGCGGGGCATGCGAACTATACGATTAAGCTCCTGCCGCCGCTGACAATCACGGACGAGGACCGCCGCTGGATCGAGGATTTTTTCGAGGGAGCGATCGCAGCCGCACACAAGGCGCCGGGGGCCGTGTGGTCGCTCGGCAAGACGCTGGCTGGCCATGCCATCAAGGCGCGTGCCACGGCGTAGCCCAATGAGAGCCTGGCTTCCGACTGCAGCGCCCGTCGCGCTTGCTTTAACTCTGCTTTTCAACTTTTCGCCTTCATCGGATTCCGATTAAAGGCGGGTTGTTCTAATAGACCAGCGTGCGTTCAATCGGACGCGGACGTCCGGACGCTTTTTTATAGGCATGTTGCTCTCTCCCTCATCCCCGGACCGGCTTCTGTTTCTTCTTTGCGTTCGAATGGCCTGATCCCAGGATCTTGCGCAAAAGCGCCTTGCAGGGATGTTAATGCGACACAAGCCATTGATATAAAAGTGAATTTTCAGGGGCAAATGGCCGCCCCCAGCGCGCGCCCCGCGCCCCTTGCAGGCCCATGTCTGGTTAACAAGCGAAGTCGAAATATATTTAACGGACTTTTGCGCGTCCCAGTAAATGAAAAAATTCCCGCATTAAGTTCTATTGAATAGGGGCTTGGCTAAAGACAGAAAACCATTCGTTTTCCGTCAGTTAGGCCCCTCTTATCCGCAGGCGGCCTAAGGCGCGCAGGCGCCCGGTCGCGCGGCACTTTAAACGCTTTTTAAGCATACAGCGGCGGGAAATAAATCGGGCGCCCGCCAGTTAACCAACTTGGTATTAAAGCTCGGCGGCGGCAACGAAGGCTTTACCATAGGCTGGGCGGCGAGCGCCGTCCGAGACAGCGATGGCCAGAGTGGCGAAGCATGTCTAAAGCATGCCGCGTTCAATCGGATGCGGGAGCCACAATGATCGCCGCCCGGACTGCGGCCTCGGCGCATCCGGGGCCGTTAAGAAAAATTGCATTTGCGTACGCCGCTATAGCCGGACCCCCAACGCCAATGCTGAATTTTTCTGAACAGCATCACCTCGTGCAACTTCGCTTTAGATGGCGGAGCTTTGAGAGGCAAGCGGGGCGGCCTGGGCCGACAAAATTGCGCCGAATGCGATACCGCTCGCTAAAGCCCGTGTGCCAAGTTCCCCAAAAAGCGCTCTACTCTACCGCGGCTCAACGCAATAAGGGGCAGCACTCATGCTGCCCCAGTCCAGTCAAAGTCAGCCAAGTTCGAAGCGGGACTACCAGCGGCGCCAGCCACGATGCCAGCCACCACGCCAGCCGTAAACAGGACGGCGCCAGCCCCAGCCATAAACGGGCCTGCGCCAGCCATAAACCGGACGGCGCCAACCGTAGGCATAAACAGGACGACGCCAGCCGTAACCACGCCAGCCCCAGCCATAGACAGGACGGCGCCAGCCATAACCACGCCAGCCCCAGCCATAAACGGGCCTGCGCCAGCCACCACGCCAACCGTAACGGCCGCGCCAATACACCTTCATAAGGGCGCTATCTTGCGCGACCTGGCTCTGAACCGCTGCGGTGTTCTCGGCGAGAGGAGCCGCCTGAACGGACAACCCTAGCAGAGCACCGAATGCGATCCCAATCGCAATCACATATTTCTTCATCAACTTGAACCTGGTTGCACGTTCCTTTCCCTCGGCCTCGAAGATTATAAATTCATGCCGGGGGAAATCCAGCCCTTTCAATGAATTGCACAAGATTGGTTACACTTTCTTAGAACATCACTGATTCGAGGCATAACATCGTCAATGTGCGCCAAAATAGGGCTTCCAGCCCAAGAAAGGCCGTGAATTGAGCATATCGAGAAGCGCTTTCGCGAGGCGCTTCGGGCCTGTTTTCGTGATCGCCTTGCTAGCGATGCAGCTGCTTCCATCCGCTGTGTCAGCGTCGCAACTGAAGCTGCATACAGATCAGCAGATGATCGGGGAACTGCTTGAACCAAGCCACCTTGAAGCTCTGCCATCGAAAGTCACAGTCCATCCTGCCGAGAGCTATCACTATTTCAGATCCCCCTACAAAGGCATCATCTTTGCAGGGATTTGGGATTCGATGCCTGGGATCAGTTCGGCGGCAAGGTTCATTTCGCCTGTTTCCCAGAATATGCCTATTGGCGAAAGCCTCTCGATACCCTGTACAAGAAGCTGGGGCCTCACGACTTGACAAGTGCCACTACAGGATCGCTTCCAAGGGCAAGACGGTCGACTTCTAAATACCCGATCTGTCGAAAGTGAAGCCTACGCCGGCCTTGGCTCGCGAAAACGAAACCTATATCGGTTCGATCTGGGATCAATCCGGCGTCCAGTTGTCTTCAACAGGACGGCGAAAAACGTTCCTGTATCTGCTGAATGACAGCCCCAGGATGAACAAGTAGGAGAAGTCGCAATTTTCTCCTGACGTGACAGTTGGAATGCGGACGAGCTTCGCCTTCTACAAGGATAAGATGGCGAACAGACAAATTCTCATCGGCGCCTTTGTGGGCAACACTCAGCTGAACAACTACTTTGATGGCCCCTTCGATCAGCTTCCCGACAACTATGAGGGGCCACGCCGGAGGCGCATGAGTTGAGCTGATCAGAGTTTGCCTGACGCCCCACCGG
Source organism: uncultured Alphaproteobacteria bacterium (assembly GCA_963829495.1). Lineage (GTDB taxonomy): Bacteria > Pseudomonadota > Alphaproteobacteria > Rhizobiales > Rhodomicrobiaceae > Rhodomicrobium. The sequence goes on along the minus strand of CAWHIT010000005.1, from coordinate 206,820 downwards.
ATCGCCGCCGCCGTCTTCCGGGAAAGGCGACGCCTTATCCGGGCTTCGCTTGGCCGGGATGACGAAGTGGAGAGCGAGTTGCATCCGTTGGCCAGATGAGCGAAGGTTGCTTAGCGCAGTTCAACCCGCGCGATTGCAAGCTTCTCGCGGATGCGTGCGATCAGTTTCTCGACCTCCGGAAGGATGTTGCGCACCACAACGGCGACCCCTTCAGGCGTGGGGTGGAGCCCGTCCGCCAGGTTCAAGGAACGAACCGTTGCGACGTCTTTCAAGAAGAACGGATACAACAGCGCGTCATATTTGGCCGCAAGCCGCGGATACATCGCCCGGAACGCCTCATCATAGTCGTTCCCCCAATTGCGCGGCGCTTCCATCCCGGCGACGAGCAACTCGATACGCTTCTCCTTTAGCGTCCTTAAAATTTCATCGAGCGACGGCTCCGTGACCTTGGGATCGATGCCGCGCAAGGCATCGTTCGCGCCGAACTCCACGATTGCGCCGTCCACCTTCTCGTTAAGGCTCCAGTCGAGCCGCGCCAGCCCCTCTGCAGCTGTGTCGCCGGAAACGCCCGAATTCACAACGCGGACGCTATAACCCTTGTCCTGCAGCGCAGCCTCCAACTGCGCCGGAAAGGCTTTGTCGATCGGGATTTGATAACCTGCCATCAGGCTGTCGCCGAACGAGAGAAGCACGATTTCTTGTTTGTCCTGCGCGGCTTCGGCTCGCGCCGGGGCCTTCGCACCATAGAATGTTACAATCGCGGCCGTCGCAAAAACGAGAAACCGGGTCCATATCAGGCCGGGCAACGCAATCTCCAAACGGTGACTCATTTGCAGGTTCCCTCAGTTTCCGTAAGCCACGAAGCGGGAATCGCATCCAGGCGCGCTTCCCCCGTCATCGATCTAAAGGGCGTGACGCTGACTCTCAAGAGCAGAGCGGGGCCTGTCGACATCCTGCGCGGCATCGACCTTGCGGTGCCGGAAGGCCAGTCGGTTGCGCTTGTAGGGCCGAGCGGCTCCGGCAAATCCTCGCTCCTTATGGTGATGACGGGGCTCGAAGACGCCACGTCGGGACAGGTTATCATCGCCGGCCAGGACTTCACACGGATGAGCGAGGACCAGCTTGCGGAGATGCGTGGCCGCTCGATCGGCATCGTGTTTCAGTCCTTCCACCTGATCCCGACCATGACCGCGATCGAGAATGTGGCGTTGCCGCTAGAGTTCCTGAATCGGCCGGATGCCTTCGAGCGCGCCGAAGCTGCTCTCGCCGAAGTCGGACTTTCCGCGCGGCATCATCACGTTCCGGGCGAGTTGTCCGGCGGCGAGCAACAGCGCGTGGCGCTGGCCCGCGCGCTCGCCTCGCAGCCCAAGATCCTGTTCGCCGACGAACCGACAGGCAATCTCGACGGCGAAACGGGCGCGCAAATCATGGATCTTATCTTCGCGCTGCATCGAAGGACGGGAACCACGCTCATTCTTATTACGCACGACGCCGAACTCGCGCGGAGGTGCGAGCGCGTCATTGCCATGAAGGACGGGCGCATCGTGCGCTCCATCCATGAGACAGCGTACGCATGACAGCCGCCATCGACACGACGGCGAAGAGGCGCGACCGCTTCAAGCTTCCACTCGCACTTCGCCTGGCGCTCCGCGATTTGCGCGGCGGCTTCGCGGGCTTCACGATTTTCCTGATCTGCATCGCGCTCGGCACCGGAGCCATTGGCGCGATCAACAGCCTGTCGGCTGCGATCCAGGATGCGCTCGCCCGCGAGGGCACGGTGCTGCTTGGCGGCGATGTCGAGGCATCGCTCGTGCATCGGCAGGCGAATGCGGATGAACTCGCCTATCTCAGGTCGTTCGGCGAGGTGAGCGAGGTTGCCACCATGCGCGCGATGGCGCGCAAGCCGGACGGCAGCGCGCAGGCGCTTGTCGATCTGAAGGCAGTGGATGACGCCTATCCGCTTTACGGTGCGGTGACGTTCGAGGAAGGCGGCCTTGCTGCGGTAAGACAGGGCGGCCTTGCCGTGGATCGAAGCATTCTCGACCAGTTGCAGGTCAACGTCGGCGACAGCATCTCGATCGGCAATGCGTCGCTTCCCGTCGCAGCCGTTATAGAGCAGGAGCCGGATCGCCTCGCCGCCGGGCCAGCTTTCGGTGCGCGCATCCTGCTCTCGCCCGAGACATTAAAGAAAACCGGCCTTGTGGAGCCGGGCAGCCTCGTCCGCTGGGCCTATCGCATCAAGACAGGGTCCGGTGTTCCGCCGGACTTCAAGAAGAACCTCGCGGCGCAGTTTACGGATGCCGGGTTTCTCGTTCGAGACAGTTCCGACCCCTCGCCCGGCGTGAAGAGTACCCTCAAACGGCTGACCGAGTTTCTCACGCTCGTCGGTTTGACGGCGATGCTGACGGGCGGGATCGGCGTGGCGAACGCCGTTGCGGCCTTCGTCGAGAGACGGCGCATGACCATCGCCACCTACAAGTCGCTCGGCGCGACGCAGCGCATCATTTTCCGCGTCTTCTTTATAGAGATCGGACTTCTCGCACTTCTCGGCATTCTTATCGGCTTTGCGATCGCGGCGGCCGTGCCGTGGCTGATCGCAAGCCTGTTGGCCGGTTTCGTGCCCATTGCGATCGAGCCGGGACTGCAAGGTCAGGCGCTTGCGCTGGCGGCCCTGTTCGGGCTTCTGACAGCGCTTCCCTTTATCCTATGGCCTTTAGGACGAGCGGAGCAGGTACGGGCGGCGGAGCTTTTCCGGGGCGCTGGCGAAGCCGGCCGATTGCCACCGGCTTTCTATTGGATTTCCTCGCTTTTGATTGTGGCGCTGCTGGCGCTCCTCGCCGTGTTCCTTGCGCGCGAGCATCGCATCGCCGCTTTCACGTGCGCGGCTCTTTTCGGGGTCTTCGTGTTATTCTGGAGCGCTGGCGCAGGCATTCGACGATTGCCGCATCGCTGAAGCGCCCAAAACGGCCGGAGTTGGCGCTCGCGCTCGCAAACATTGGCGGCCCTGCCAGCCTCGCGCGGACAATTGCGCTTTCGCTCGGCGCCGGGCTGACACTTCTCACGGCGGTTTCGCTTGTCGATGCGTCGCTGTCGGATGAACTGAAAACACGCCTCCCCGACCGCGCGCCGAGCTACTTCTTTATCGGCATCCCGAAGCGCGAGTTCCCGGCGTTCGAGCAACTGCTGAATGCGAACGCTCCGGGAGCGCGGATTACAACGGCGCCGATGCTGCGGGGGCGGCTGCTCTCGCTTCGAGGCGTGCCCGCCGATCAGGTGAAGGCTCCATCGTCGGCCGAGTGGGTGCTGACCGGCGACCGGGGCATAACCTATTCGGATGCGCTGCCGTCAGGCTCGCAAGTCACGGAGGGCGCGTGGTGGGCCTCAGATTACGAAGGCGAGCCGCTCGTTTCCTTCGAGGCCGATATTGCGAAGGCTCTCGGTCTCAAAATCGGGGATACCGTGACCGTCAGCGTGCTAGGCCGCAGGCTCACCGCAAGGATAGCGAATTTCCGGAAGGTGAAATGGGGCTCGATCGACATCAACTTCGTGATGATTTTTTCCCCGAACGCGCTGCGGCAAGCGCCCTTTACCTATCTCGCGACGCTCACCTGGCCCGAGGGCCAGCAGCCGGATACGAAAGCAGAGGCCAGCGTCGTGAAGGCTATCGGCGCGGCTTATCCGGTCGTCTCGGCCATCCGCGTTCGCGACGCGTTGAATGCGATAAACGGCATCTTCGAGAAAGTCATGCGCGCGGTGCGGATTGCCGGCAGCGTGACCCTAATCATGGGCGCTCTGGTTGTCGCCGGAGCTTTGATCACGGCCCAACGGCGACGCATCTACGAAGCTGTCGTGCTCAGGACACTGGGCGCTGCCAAGCGGCGCATCATTTTGGCGCACCTGTTTGAATACCTGATTCTGGCACTGAGCCTGTCTGTCCTGGCGGCCGCGCTTGGACTTGCCGCTGCATACGTAATTGTCAAGTATGTGATGGATTTAAGCTTCAGCATGTCTTTCTACGCCCTATTGCAGCCCTCCGTCATTGAGACCATATTCGTGATGGCGCTCGGAGCGCTAGGAACCTTAAGGGTTCTGTCAGCGAAACCGGCGCACTATCTGCGTTCCGAGTGAACGTCTTGATGGCGACGAAGGGCAGGCCGCCTGACAAAGACAGGCTTTGCTCCAGGCCGTTCAGGGCTTAAACCTGGAAGACCTATTGCGCAGGACCTTAGTTTAGAAAGTCAGGGACCAAATAAACATGGCAGACTACGAAAGCTCTCGAGCGTATGACGTGCGCGCTCGGACGGGCGCGGGCACCGTCGCTATAGACGAAGGCCTGCGCGCGTACATGATTTGCGTCTACAACTACATGGGCATCGGGCTCGTGCTCACGGGCGTCGTGGCCTATGCGTTCTTCACAATGGCGGTTACGGGCGATCCGGCCTCGGCGGTCGCGAAGCTGCCGAATGGCCTCATGCTGACCGCGCTCGGCAAGGCGATCTACGTCAGCTGGCTGAGATGGGTTATCGCATTCTCGCCGCTTGCGATCGTATTCCTCTTTGCGGCGCGCGTGAACCAGATGAGTTCGTCCACGGCGCAAGCGGTGTTCTGGGCGTTTGCCGCGTTGATGGGCCTGTCGCTGTCGAGCATCTTCGTTATCTATACCGGTGCTTCGATCGCGCGGATCTTCTTCATCACCGCCGCAACCTTCGGCACCGTAAGCCTTTACGGCTACACAACGAAGCGCGATCTGACGCAACTCGGCTCATTCCTCATCATGGGCGTGATCGGCATTGTGATCGCGAGCATCGTGAACGCCTTCCTCGGCTCGACCGGCCTGCAGTTTGCGATTTCGGTTCTTGCCGTGCTGATTTTCACGGGCTTGACCGCCTATGACACGCAGCAGTTGAAGAGCACCTACTATTCGAACGCGAGTGGTGGGGAAGAGGCCCTTGGCAGAACCGCAATCATGGGCGCGCTCAGCCTCTATCTCGACTTCATCAACATCTTCATCGCGCTGCTCCAGCTGTTTGGCGACAGGCGGTAGAAGCTGACCGCGATAGGTTCAGGAAGGCCCCGGCTACGGGGCCTTTTCTTTTAGTTCTCCGGCTCATCCAAGATAAAGCTGTGGAAACTCTTGGATAACTCATGGTGAGCTTTCGAACCATGAGCGGCCCGACGGCCAGCGGCAGCCTCTCAGGCTTTCACCACAGACAATTTCCGGTCGAGGACCCCCAGCACCTTCGCGAGGTCGTGCCCGCGCTTCAGGATAAGGCCCGTCATGGCGACGACGCTATAGGCGCCTTGACGTTTCGTCAGCTTGGGGTCTTTCTCGATCCGATAAAGCGGCCTCTCGGAACTGCGCCGGAAAATCGAAAAAACGGCCTTGTCTTTCAAGAAATCGATCGAGTAATCGCGCCATTCGCCCGCCGCGACCTTTGCGCCGTACACAGAAAAAATTGCGTTGAGTTCGTGTCTGGAGAAACTTGTGAAGGGGTGAAGCCCGGCAGGCGTTTGTGGGAGGATTGCAAGCCCGCCCGCCGGGCTGAATGCGCTGGGTAGAGTGTCAGTCATCGGCCCTCCTAAGCCTTTGTCAACAATCCTTCATAATTGTCCTCCCCGAATCAAGTCGCAAGGAAAAAGGAAGCGTCAGCTGCACTAAAGCTTGGCCACGCAAAGCGCCGCTTGCAAAAGCCATAAAAGCCCTCGGGCCTCGCTCCGTTTTGCGGCGCAGCTGCGACGAAGAACTTCGAAGATCGCAGCCTCGCGACACGGGATTTCTGCGTCAAAAACGCCCCGCCGACGCCTTAAATACGCGCCAAACGCAATATCTTGTTCGCTAAGCGCCTTTGAAGCCGCGCCTCGAACCACAGGCGCTTGCGCGGTCTTGTGCGCTCCCCTATATGAACACCAATTCGAGATAAGCATCTCGGCGCGGGACGAAGTCTATTAAGTAAAACGGGGTCGCTGGCGGCACGCAGCTTGACGTCTCGCAGCTAGATGAGCAGCACGAGGTTCTGAACTATGTCGAAAGTGATTGGCATTGACCTGGGCACGACCAACTCTTGCGTGTCCGTGATGGAGGGAAGCCATCCCAAGGTTATCGAGAATGCGGAAGGCGCACGTACAACTCCCTCAATGGTTGCCTTCACAAACGACGGCGAACGCCTGGTCGGGTTGCCGGCGAAGCGCCAGTCGGTCACGAATCCTGAAAACACATTCTTCGCGATCAAGCGTCTCATCGGCCGCCGATTTGAAGACGAGATGGTCAAAAAAGACATGGGCCTCGTGCCCTACAAAATCGTCCGTGGCGATAATGGCGACGCCTGGGTGGAAAGCCACGGCAAGAAATATTCGCCTTCGCAGATCTCCGCTTTCATCCTGCAGAAGATGAAGGAAACGGCGGAAGCGTATCTCGGTGAGAAGGTCGAGAAGGCGGTCATCACTGTCCCGGCCTACTTCAACGACGCTCAGCGCCAAGCCACGAAGGACGCAGGCAAGATCGCGGGCCTCGAAGTGCTTCGCATCATCAACGAGCCGACGGCGGCCGCGCTGTCCTACGGTCTCGACAAGAAAAAGGACTCGAAGACGATTGCCGTCTACGACCTGGGCGGCGGTACGTTCGACATCTCGGTCCTTGAGATCGGCGACGGCGTCTTCGAGGTGAAGTCGACGAACGGCGACACGTTCCTCGGCGGTGAAGATTTCGATATGCGTCTCGTCGATTATCTGGCGAGCGAATTCAAGAGAGAAACCGGAATCGATCTTCGCAAGGACAAGCTGGCCCTTCAACGCTTGAAGGAAGCTTCCGAGAAGGCGAAAATCGAGCTGTCGAGCGCCCAGCAAACCGAGATCAATCTGCCGTTCATCACGGCGGACCAGAGCGGGCCGAAGCATCTCACCATGAAGCTGACGCGCGCGAAGCTCGAAAGCCTGGTTGACGATCTTATCCAGAAGACAATCGGGCCATGCGACGCCGCGCTCCGCGACGCTTCACTGAAGGCGGCCGAGATCGACGAAGTTGTGCTCGTCGGCGGGATGACCCGCATGCCGAAAATCGTGCAGGTCGTGAAGAATTTCTTCGGGAAAGAACCCCACAAGGGCGTGAACCCGGACGAAGTTGTTGCGATGGGCGCCGCCATTCAGGCTGGCGTGCTGCAGGGCGACGTGAAGGACGTCCTGCTTCTCGACGTCACACCTCTCTCGCTCGGCATCGAGACGCTGGGCGGCGTGTTCACGAGGCTGATCGACCGCAATACCACGATCCCGACAAAGAAGAGCCAGGTCTTCTCGACTGCCGAGGATAATCAGAACGCGGTGACCATACGTGTCTTCCAGGGCGAACGCGAGATGGCGGCGGATAACAAGCTGCTCGGCCAGTTCGACCTTGTCGGAATTCCACCGGCGCCGCGTGGCGTGCCGCAGATTGAAGTGACGTTCGACATCGACGCCAACGGCATCGTAAACGTGTCGGCCCTCGACAAGGCGACGAACAAGGCGCAGTCGATCCGCATCCAGGCCTCGGGTGGCTTGAGCGACTCCGAAATCGACCGGATGGTCAAGGACGCCGAGACACACGCCGCAGCTGACAAGAAGCGGCGCGAACTGGTCGAGGCTAAGAACCAGGCCGAGGCGCTTGTCCACTCGACGGAGAAGACGCTATTGGAACTCGGCGACAAGGTCTCCGAGACCGACCGAAAGGCAGTCGAGGCGGCCATGGCAGAATTGAAGACCGCCGCGGCTGGCGAGGACGCAGCGCGGATCACCGCAAAAGCGGATGAACTCGCGAAAGCCGCCATGAAGCTTGGCGAGGCGCTCTATCGGCAAGCCGGTGGAGGCGCGGAGCAGGGTGGTCAGGCTCCAGGTGGCGGAGCGTCGCATGGCGGAGGCGGGAGTGCTGCCCCGTCCGATGGCGTCGTCGATGCCGAGTTCGAGGAAGTCAAGGACGACGAAGGCAAAAAGAAGTCAGCGTAGAGACGATTTGGGAGGGCGCACGCGCTCTCCCCTCATTTCACGCGCAGGCTAGCCAAAAGCCTGAGTGTGCAATAGATTTATACTCGAAAAGCTTAAGCTGATCCTTCAGCACAGTGAAGCTTCGATGATCGAGGATCATAAGAACAAACCATGAAGCGCGATTACTATGAGGTGCTCGGCCTGAAAAAGGGCGCAGTCGATCACGAAATCAAAAGCGCTTTCCGTAGACTCGCGAAAGAATACCACCCCGACAGAAACCCGGGAAGTACCACCGCCGAAATCAACTTCAAGGAAGTGAACGAGGCCTATGAGGCCTTGAAAGACCCGCAGAAGCGGGCTGCTTACGATCAATTCGGGCATGCTGCATTCGAAGGCCCTGGCGCAAATGGCGCGGGATACGGATTCGGCAACGATTTTACAGCCTCCATGTCCGAGATCTTCGACGATCTCTTTGGCGAGTTCATGGGCGGCCGCCGTAGCCGGGGACGGAGTTCCAAGGAGCGCGGCTCCGACCTCAAATACAACATGGAAATTTCGCTCGGAGAGGCATTCTCCGGAAAGACCGCGCAAATCCGGGTTCCAGCTTCCGTAACCTGTGATGCTTGCGGCGGTGCTGGCGCGGAATCGGGATCAAGCCCCATCACCTGTCCGACGTGCCAGGGCTTCGGCAAAGTCCGCGCGAGCCAGGGGTTCTTCACCATTGAACGCACCTGCATGACCTGCCAGGGCCGTGGTGAGATCATTCAGAAGCCCTGCCAAGCCTGTGCGGGCAGCGGCCGGGTCACTCGCGAGCGGACCTTGTCAGTGAATATCCCGGCCGGCGTCGAGGATTCGACCCGCATCAGGCTGGCCGGAGAAGGAGAGGCAGGGATCCGCGGCGGGCCCGCTGGCGATCTCTATATTTTCCTCTCGATCATGCCGCACGACATCTTTCAACGTGATGGAGCCGACCTGTTCTGCCGCGTGCCGATCACGATGGCAACCGCCGCGCTGGGCGGGCAGGTTGAGGTTCCAACCATCGACGGCGGCCGTGCCCGCGTGAAGATCCCCGAAGGGACCGAGACCGGGAAGCAGTTCCGCTTACGCGGGAAAGGCATGCCGGTGCTCCGGTCGAAATTGACGGGCGATCTTTACGTGCAAGTCGAAGTGGAAACGCCACAAAACCTGACGCGGAAGCAAAAGGAGCTTTTGAAAGAGTTCGAGAAGGTGTCCACTGACGCGACACATCCCGAGAGCACGAACTTCCTCGGTAAAATTAAGGCGTTTTGGGATCGAGCCGGCAAAGACTGACGTTCACCGCCGAGCCGCCGCACTAAAGCATCGTGCGTAATTGGACGCGGGGCGTGCTGGATGATCGTCTCCCCGGAATGCGCTCGGCGTATATCTGGGGTCATTACAAATCGAAGCGCCTTTTGCGATCCCGGATACGACGCAGGCGTCGTTCCGCTGAAGGATTTGCCTCAGGATCGCGTCGCAACAGAGTCCGATTTTACGCACTCCGGTCTAAAGTCCGCGCTTATTACGCGGCCTTTTCCAGCTCTGCCAGCTTCTCGTCGACTTTACGAATTTCGGCCGCGAGCCCATGAAGGCGGACCAGAAGCATTTCGGAAATATGTTGCGCCAGCTCGGGGTGCGTTTCCATTACAGTGCGAAACCCGTCGCGATGAAAGGCGAGAGCGCGGAGTCGCTCCTTCGCTGTGACGGTGACATTATGTGCTGTCTCGACGAGCATTCCCAGCTCACCGACGAGCGTACCCGGCCAGAGATCCTCTATGAGGGTTTCGCCCACCTCAATTCTGGGGCATCCGGCCTTGCCGGTCATGATAAGGTAGGCAGCGCTTCCGTTCTCCCCTTCGGTGATCAACTTGTCACCAGCCTCGAAGAAGGTCTTCCGGCCCGCGTCGGCGACTGCGATCAGCAGCTCCTCCGACAATCCCGAGAACAAAGGAACCTGCTGCAAAAGCTCGATTTTTTGGTCGAGCATCGTGGTCACCTGCCGTTTGTTAGCGCATTATTAACTCCCCACAAGAACGAGCATAGATTTGGTTGATTTGAGGGATTTAGCAACTCAGAGTGCGCCACACTTGATGGCGAAACGCATCAGGGGATGAGCTTGTACCCGCCAGCCTCGGTGATTAGAAGCTCGGCACGAGAGGGGTCGCGCTCGATTTTCTGACGCAACCGATAGATGTGCGTTTCGAGCGTATGGGTTGTGACACCTGCGTTGTATCCCCAGACCTCGTGCAGCAGGACATCGCGGGAAATGACCTTCTCGCCAGCCCTATAGAGATATTTGAGGATCGACGTCTCCTTCTCCGTCAGGCGGACTTTGCCGCCCTTCTTATCGACCAGCATCTTCGCCGCCGGACGGAACGAGTATTCCCCGATGGTGAAGACGGCCTCTTCGCTATGCTCGTGCTGGCGCAGCTGGGCGCGAATGCGAGCCAAGAGAACCGCAAACCGGAACGGCTTCGTGATGTAGTCGTTCGCGCCTGATTCCAGACCGAGGATCGTATCGGAGTCGCTATCTTGCCCGGTCAGCATGATGATGGGATGCTTGAACCCATTCTTGCGCAATAGGCGGCAGGCTTCGCGCCCATCCATATCGGGAAGGCCGACATCGAGAAGCACAAGATCGGTGTGCTTGCCCTTCACGGCGGCGAAAGCCTGAGCGGCGCTGTGAGCCACATGTGTCTCGAACTCTTCGTGAAGAGCGAGCTGCTCCGCCAGCGAGAGCGCAAGGTCTTGATCATCGTCGACAACCAGGATATTGCGCGTGTTGCTCATAATTGACTCCGGTCAAAGCTTACGCTTCTGATTTAAGACGCGGGTTCGCGCGGCGCAACGGGTGACCTCGTGCACAATCAGAATTTAACTCAAATCTCGCAAGAAAGAACGAGAAAAAGAAACATCGCACGGCTGCTCACAACGTCGGACGCGGCAACAACCGGCATCCTGGTCTATAAAAATTTACATTTCCCCGTAGCTCTTGGGAAGGGTGGCGTGCGAGCCAGGAAAAAGGAGGGCGACGGAGCAACCCCCTCGGGCGCCTGGTTGTGCGTCACGGTTTATTACCGCCCCGATAGAATAAGGCGGCCGCAAACGGCGCTCCATGCTACGCCGATACGACAGGACTTCGGGTGGTGCGACGCGCCGGATGACCGGAATTACAACCGCAAAGTCACGCTGCCTTATCCGGCGAGTGCGGAAACCTTCTGGCGCGACGATCATCTCTACGACGTGATCGTCGTGCTCGACTACAACATGATGCCGCGATCGCGAGGCCGGGGGAGCGCGATCTTCCTTCACGTCGCCCGCCCGTCCCTTTCGCCAACGGAAGGGTGCATCGCCATGAGGCGTGAGCATCTGCTCCGGCTGTTGCAGATGCTCACGCCCGGTGCGGCAATCGCCGCTGGCAAAACGCTTGCGATCAATGTGAGTTGCGCCGCGGGTTCAGGTAGAGATCGGCCTCGTGCTTTTCGAGGGCGAGCTTTATGGCGCCGCTCGTCACCTCATGGGTCAGCCGGTCCACGTGGCGGCGGGCCGCCGCGTTGAACTTCAGCATTGCGCTGACGAGCTGTAGAACTGTTGCAAGATATGGGGAGCAACCCTCGCTCAGGATCACATCCCAGCGGCCGCCCGAGATCGAAGAGATGCCCCGTCAAATGCCCGATCCTGGCGCCGGTTTGATCGAAAAGCGTGTAACTGCCGCTGATGTCGATCCAATCGTGCCGCAATGTGTAGAGCTTGGCTTCCCCATTCTCCATCAGGAAAAACGAGAACTGCTCGGGCAGACCGGGCCACTTGCGGGCGGAGCGTTCGAGCAGAATAACTTGATCGAGCCCATCGATGTGGATCGAATAGGCCGTCACCGGAAAGCCGCGTGCGCCCGCCGAAAGCTGGACGCTACGTCCCACAAGCATATCCATGCTGGCGCGCCAGTTCATGGATGGCGTGAAAAGCTTGAGCACAAGGCGCTTTTCGCCAGGATTTTCCGATTTCCAAAGCCCTTGGCGGTAGGTGATGAGCCCGCTGCGCTCGCCGCCTTCCAGGATCTCTCCAATCACGTCCGAATCCTGCGTGAATTCCCGAGATTTCGCGCGGTGCCTGGAATGGATGAAGAATCCGATCTCGACGTCGTGGAGGTCCGTCCACCACATATCGACCGTGAATGAGCGCTCCTGCGCCTTGCCATTCGCCTTCCCCATATCGCCCCCTTTGATCGAATCACTCGGGGAAAGCTTGCGGTATATCGGCGCATGACGGGCAAGAGAAAGCTTGACAATCCACAACTGGTTTTTTGGGGTTGTCTCTGGCACACTTTCGAAAGAGAGGCCGAACCATGAACACAATCGAGCCAGGAATGCCGGGAACGCGCAAGCATCGCACGACGATGGCTGCCGAGGGATTGCCCCGGCTCGCGCTCACTGTCGATGACGTCTACAAAATGGTCGAGGCTGGCATTCTCAACGAGGATGACCGGGTGGAGCTCATCGAGGGAGAGCTTGTATCCAGGCTTCCTCATCCCCGGATTGAGCGTGATGCTCAGTTCTCTTACCTTGCGCTAAGCTTTTCTGAGCGGCTCAATGCAAGCGAACTGTTGAACTCACGGTTTAGCGCGCCATCTTTTCGCCATGGGAGACGATGCGCTTCAGAAGACGTGGCCGCTAAAACTCGAAGCGGTTTTATACGCACTGAGCGATCCGGTCAGGCTGCATATCGTGAACAGCTTGGCGAAACGCGGCGAGCTTGCATGCTACGCCGCCGTGGCGGGCCTCGAGATTGCGAAATCGACCCAGTCGCACCATTACCGCATCTTGCGCAGAGTCCGGCATAATCGCGCAGCGCAAAGAGGGCGTGTGTTTCATCTCCACGCTCCGCAAGGCGGACATCGATGAGCGGTTCCCAGGGCTTTTGGATGCCGTGCTGCGGAATTTCAGGAGCTGATCGGGGCCCAGACGCTGCTTCGAACTGGATGAAAGTGTGGCGGGAGTGACGGGACTCGAACCCGCGGCCTCCGGCGTGACAGGCCGGCGCTCTAACCAACTGAGCTACACCCCCACACAGGGCTGGCGTGCGCAAGAGCGTCGCCATCTCCCTTACATAACGCGGGCCGCGGCGCTTCTCAAGCGCTAGTTTTGCCTGTGGACGCATTGACGCCGAACGGCCCGGCAGCCTTGACGTTTGAAGAGTACGACTTCCTTGTAAACGCTGGGGGGCAGCACCGAAGAAGCGACCGCGCCATTTGCGTGACCTTCGAGGCGGCCGGCGAAACGCTGATTTCAGGATGGCGCTTTGCCCTCATCTCCGTGTCCGATCCTTGACTTGAAGCGCGCGGTTGCAGGCTTAATGTAACCATCAATCCGCGCCGCAACGTGCGGCTGGGAGGCCACCGAGGTCGGAAAATGGATATCACGAAAAGCGCGCTCCTGACCGACCTGTACCAACTTGCCATGACGCAAGCCTACGTCGAGCATGGCAAAACCGGCACGGCAGTCTTTGAATTTTTCGCGCGCAAGCTTCCCCCCAATCGGGGCTTCCTCGTCGCAGCCGGACTGGAGCAAGCGCTCGATTTTCTCGAGGATTTCAGGTTCTCTTCGGAGGACATCGCGTGGCTCGCCAAGACAGGCCAATTCAGCAGCACGGTTTTGAACTACTTCTCGGACATGCGCTTTACCGGCAACGTTCATGCCATGCCCGAGGGGACGATCTTCTTTCCTGATGAGCCCATTCTGAGAGTGACGGCTCCCTTGCCGGAAGCGCAGATGGTGGAGTCACGGCTTATCAACATCTTGCATTTTCAGTCGCTTATCGCTTCGAAAGCTGCTCGCCACATTCTGCTCGCTCCAGGGAAGGTGCTGATCGACTTTGGTTTCAGGCGTGCGCATGGCGCCGAGGCTGGCCTGATGGCTGCGCGCGCGAGCTACATCGCGGGCTTCGCCGGTACGGCCACGGTGCTGGCCGACGAGCTTTTCGATATCCCGCTTTACGGCACGATGGCCCATTCCTTCATCGAGGCCTTCGAGGACGAGGCCGCCGCATTCCTGGCCTTCGCAGAGTCGAGGCCGAAGGATCTCACTCTCCTAATCGACACCTACGACACCGAAGCCGCCGCCAGAAAGATCGTCGCGCTTGCCAAGCGGTTTGAGGCCAAAGGCATTTCTATCGGCTCTGTCCGGCTCGATAGCGGCGATCTCGTCCAGCTTTCCAAGAACGTCCGGGGCATCCTGGACGAGGGCGGCCTCGCCGACGTCAAAATCTTCGGAAGCGGCGGCATCGACGAGGCGGAACTTATCCACTTCCGCGAAAGCGGCGCGCCGTTTGACGGGTTCGGGATCGGGACGAGCCTGACGACATCGATCGATCTGCCCGCGCTCGATTGCGCCTACAAGCTCCAGGAATACGACGGCCTGCCGCGCCGCAAGCACTCGTTCGGTAAAGCGACATGGCCCGGTCGAAAGCAGGTTTGGCGGAACTACGGACCGGATGGCCGAACGAGCGGCGATGTCATCACGCTCGAGGACGATCCACAGCCCGGCGAGCCGCTCCTTCAGCCTGTGATGAAGGCGGGGCGCCGCATCGGTCCCGCGCCCACTCTGGCGGAGATCAGAGTGCGGGCCGCACGCGAGTTGGAGAAGCTGCCCGAACCGCTGCGCCGTCTCGATCCGAGCGCGTCCTATCCCGTCACGATATCGGAGCCTCTGCTCCGCCTTGCCGAGGAGACCGACCGCCGCCTCGCCCAACTTGGAGCGAAGGCGCCATGACCGGCGATATCGAAATCTGCAAATCCGATGTTCTGCTCGTGGTGGACATGCAGAATGACTTCTGCAGGGGAGGCGCGCTCGCCGTTCCGGGGGCCGACGAGATTGTACCCCTTGTCAATCGCGCTTCACGCGCGTTCCGGCACGTGGTCCTGACGCAGGACTGGCACCCTCCGGGCCATCGCTCATTCGCATCCACGCACAGAGGCCGGCGTCCCTTCGAGACAATTGAGGCCGGTTATGGGCCGCAAATCCTTTGGCCCGATCACTGCGTCCAGGGCACAAGCGGCGCGGAATTTCACGGCGCGCTCGATATCCCGCACGCCGAGCTGATCCTGCGCAAGGGATATCATCCGCACATCGATTCCTATTCGGCCTTTCTCGAAAACGATCGCAAAACTCCCACGGGGCTGGCAGGCTATTTGCGTGAGCGCGGCCTCACCCGCGTCTTCCTGGCCGGACTCGCGTTGGATTTCTGCGTCCGCTACTCCGCCCAAGACGCTCATCGAAGCGGCTTCAGCGTTGTCGTGCTGGAGGATGCGTCCCGGGCTATCGCTACCGATGGCTCCCTCGCGGACACATGGAACTCTTTCGCAGCTCTTGGGATTGGCCGCGTTCAAGGCGCGCTGGGGGAACCGTGATCCCGGCCGCGGGGAACGCGGCTGGGCTTCGCGTCTGTCAGTGCTCTTCCTGTTTCCGGACGACATCCTGAAGCTGCCGGCGAGCGGTCTTGAACGCATCGCGTATCGTCACATAGACATCCTCATGGGCCCCGTCCGCCGCGGGCTCGCGGCTCACCGCAATATCGGGAGCATCGGGAACCACGAGATGGATCTTGATGTGAAAGATGTCTCCCTTGTGGTGGCGGTGCTGAGGCCGGGCAACGACGACCCGCGCGCTGAGGATGCGGTCGGAAAATTGCTCGAGCTTCCCAACTTCTTCTCTGATGCGTGCCTCGACGGCGTCGGAATGTTGAATGCCATCGAATGCGATCTGTAAGGGAACTTGCATGGTGAAACCTTCAACAGACGGGATTTCGGATGCGAACAAACGTTGGTAATAGCCGACGAGTTCGGTCGCGCCAATCTCAATCGGCCCTGCAAGCCTTATAATTTAAAGCGAATTCGGCCCTGGCAGAAGTGGTTTCCGGGTGCCTTGAAAGGCCCCGACCAGAATGGCGAGGAAGCAGTTGGGCGCCCCGCTTCCGCCGCGCCATCCTATCGGCTATATCGCGAGCCTTCCAGGCAAGTAGAAAGCTTGTCCTGTTCGCACATTGGCCAACTCAAGCGGCGACGATGCATTCATCGCATAGCAGTAATACTTCCACGGCATGGCAGCGTCCTGCGATACTCGCATTGTTTTTCAAAGATAAAACTATCCTGTTTCTTCTTTTTGATGTGCACATGCTACTATTGCTCTCATAGGCTTGCCCAATCTCCTTTGATATTAATTAAAGTGACTGTGGTGGGCGAAAGGTGGGTGAGGGGCAATGCATGGCCGCGTAAAGCCCAAAATCCTGCTCTTCGCGGGCGGCAACCAGCCCGCTCGCCGGGATCTCGGCATATTCAGCATTGTTGTCGAAGACCGCATTGTTCCCGTTCAGGCCGTCGACCTGATCAAGACACCGTTCTGCACTGTTGTAGAACTCGCAAGAACCGACGTGGCGCCTCAATCGAACGTGCTGCTCGTCGCCCCCTTGTCCGGTCATTTCCCGGTCTTCTTGCGCGACCTGATCATCGGCTTGCTTCCTTTTTGCCGCGTCTACGTCACGGACTGGATCAACGTCCGCCATGTTCCGGCCGATCTCGGATCATTCGGCTTCGACACCAACATTTCGTATCTGCTGGACATAACAAGAGCGCTGCCGGCGGGCTTGAACGTGATTGCGCTTTGCCAGGGCGGCGTGCCAGCCCTTGCCGCCACCGCACTCCTTGCCGCCGATAACGATCCGCGAACTCCGGCTTCGCTCGTGCTGATGGGTTCGCCCATCGATCCGCTTGCGAACCTAACGGGCATTGCGACGCTTCTGCGTTCCCGCCCGCTGTTGTCGTTCGAAGAATACTTGATCAAAGCAGTGCCCGAGACATACGCGGGCGCTGGCCGCCGCGTCTATCCCGGGCCTCTCCACCTGATTCCGCTTGGGATCTACCTGACGAGGCGTTTCAGCGAAGGCGGAGAGCTTAGAACCAAGGTCCTTTTCGACGATGGCGCCGACCCGGGCCGGTTCCCATTTCTTGATCTTTACACCTCGATCATGGACCTGGATGCGCGGTTTCTGCTGGATAACACCAGGGTCGTGTTTCAGGAATGCCTGCTTCGCGAAGGCACGCTCTGCTTCCAGGGCAATCGCGTCGATCCCGCAGCAATGACGCAAACGGCGCTTCTCACCATCGAGGGCGAACTCGACGACATTGCCGCCCCCGGCCAAACGAGCGCCGCGCACACCTTATGCTGCTGGCTTCCGGCTCGCTTCCGTCATCGTGTCGTCGTGCCCGGCGCAGGGCACTTCTCGCTCTTTCATGGCAATACCTGCCGGCGCGATGTCATCCCCGTCATCCGGGAGTTTCTCAACAGCCGCCTCAACGGGTGAAAACAGCCGCCCTTCCCCGCGCTGTGCATTCGAGTGACAGCGCCCCGATTTGACCAAAATCAAAAGGCACCAGCAGATCCTGTTGGTCAAAAGGTCCTGCATTCGATCAGGGCGAAAACTGCAGGGCCATTGGGGGAGACGGGGCGATGTTGGACATTCAGGCGATCAAGGAGGCGAAGGCGGCGCACGCGCCCTTCTCCTTTTTCCATGCGCAGGTGCTTGCGGAAGACGACCTGAATCAGATCCGCTCGGACTTCCCGGCAATCGAAAAGCCGGGCGTTTACCCCGTCGACGCGCTGCAATACGGTCCGGGCTTCGCCTCGCTCCTGAGCGAGATCCAGTCGCCGGAGCTTGCCGAAGCCGTCGGCGAGAAGCTCGGCGTCGAGCTAAAGGGCCTGCCGGTGATGATCACCGTGCGCGGCCAGGCGCAATCCAAGGACGGCCGCATCCACACAGACACGAAGGACAAGATCGCCACCTGCCTGCTCTATCTCAACGGCGCATGGGACGAAGGCGGCGGGCGGCTGCGGCTGCTGCGCAACGGCAGCGATCTCGAGGATTACATCACGGAAATCCCCCCGAACGGCGGCGCCTTCGTGGCCTTCAAGGTCTCGCCCAACTCCTGGCACGGGCATAAGCCGTTCGTCGGCGAGCGCCGTTCCGTGATGGTGAACTGGCTGCGTTCGGACGGGGCGCATGCGCGGCAGCTCGGGCGGCACAAGCTATCGGCGAAGGTGAAGCGCCTCCTTCCTTTCTTCTACAGGGGCAAATAGATGACGGCACTTGCGCTCGCCACCGAAGCCAATCCCGTCGCGGACGCTTTCCTCGATTGCCTTGCCCGCTCGAAGCATGTGGCTAGCCCCTACGATCATTGGCTGCTGGATCGTGTGTTGCCGGATGAAGATGTGCCGGCCGTCGAAGCGCTGCCTTTTCTGCCGCCGCAAGACGCAATCTTCAACGGAAAGCGCGAGACCAACAACTCCGTCCGCGTCTACTTCAATCCCGAGAACCAGGCGCGGTTCGCGGTGTGCCACCGCATCGCCGCAGGCTTTCTGGACTCGCGCGTGCTTCGCGCCATCGAAGAGAAAACCGGCGCCGACCTGTCCGGCTCGCGGCTCCGCATCGAATACTGCCAGGATGCGGAAGGCTTCTGGCTCGCGCCGCACACCGACATCTCGGTCAAGACGTTCTCGATGCTCATCTATCTGTCGGACGACCCTCGGCTTAAGAACGCGGGCACCGACATGCACGAAGGCCCGCCCGACTTCAAGCATGTCGCCTCCGCGCCTTACGGACGGAACCTCGGCTTCATCTTCGTCCCCGGCAAGAACACGTGGCACGCGGTCGGCAAGCGGCCGCTCCACGGCGCGGTGCGGAAGTCGCTCATCGTGAACTATGTCACCTCGGCATGGCGGGAGACGTCCGAGCTGTCGTAACGGCGTTACGCTCGGTTGCCGCACCCGATAGGCTGTGGTGCGGCCATTGGGCTGATTTCGGAAAGTGCCCGCTGCTGGTGGTTGAGCCGCCGTTCCTGTCCAGCACCGGCCCGCCTTCGGGTGCCTTGAAAAGGCTGGCGAGGCAAGTCATACGACCTCATTAATGACCCGTCTAAGATGTTCTTGCGTATATTTATTCATCTGTAGCGCCGATAGCATAAATATGGCTCAGCTTAACTTTGGGAAGGCTTGGCCATGTTACCCCAACACTCCTTTTCAAGCTCAAACGCATTCAGGCGCATCGCAGCTGCGCTCCTGTTCGCCTTACTTTTCACCGATGCCACGCTGGCGGATAATACGCCGGCGGTGCTATCCGGGGCGAAGCTCATCACTGCGGAAGAAGCGGTGAAAGCGATTGGCGCGGGAGCCGTCGCGATCGATACCCGCATCGCCAGCGAATATGCGGAGGGGCACATAAAGGGCGCACTCAGCGTTCCGTACCGCGAAAAAAGCGCGAAATCAGTCGATTTTGACGCAAGTAAAGACCAGTTCGATCTGAGCAAGCTTCCCGGAAATACACAGGCCGTCATTGTACTTTATTGCAATGGGGCCGAGTGCTGGAAGAGTTACAAAGCTGCTACCGCTGCGGTTAAGGGTGGATATTCCAACATATATTGGTACCGCTTAGGCTTTCCCGATTGGAAGTCGAGAGGCTTACCGGTCGAGTAAGACGCCGCAGCCTTCCATACTGCGTCGCAATGAGCAGCGGGCATAGATTATCACGACACTCGTTATCGAGAAAAACAAGCCCTGGTCGAGACCTCGATGATAAACAAGCTCAGCATTGCGACCCGCATGATGATTGTCTTTGTCGTAATGGCTGCTACCCAGGCCGGCATCGCGGCGATCGCTCTTCATGGGCTGCGTCTTTCAGATCACGACATCGCGGAGGTTTACCAGGCGCGCCTTGTTCCGGTGAGCCAGCTGTCCCGCATCAACGACCTCATGCACAGGTGCGTAGAGGAATTGATCATAGCCGTGATCGCCCGCCCAAGCCCCGCGAACGTCCGGCCGTATATCGACCGCGTCGATAAGAATCTGAGCGAAATCGACAGCCTCGCCGCGCAATATATCAACAACGCTAGCGAGGATGGCGACAAGGCGCTCCTCGCGGACTGGACCTCCAAGAGGGATATGCTTGTTTCAAAAGCCATAAAGCCGGCCATCGCCGCTTTGCAGAAGCAGGATTTCAACGACGCGGAGGACACGGTCCTTGGCGTTGCCGTCAAACAGTTTGCAGCCGTGCAACGTGCTTTCGAGGCCGTCGTCGCCGATGCGCTCAGCCGCGCCGAACATACGCACGAGCAGGCGGGCAAGCGTTATAACTTCGTGGAAGACCTCATGCTTGGCGCAGCAGCCCTCGCGGTCGCCCTGAGCATCGTTGCAGGGATTATGCTGTCGCTCAGCATCCGTCGCGGGCTGCGCCGGGCGGTTTCACTGGCCGATTCGGTCGCGCTTGGCGATCTCCATCAGAACGTCAAGGCCAACAGCAAGGACGAAATCGCAGACCTCATCGACTCGCTCAACCGCATGACCGCAAATTTGCGCGTCACGGCCGCAGATGGCCGAAGCGATCGCGCAAGGCGACCTCTCCGTCGAGCCGAAACCCTTGTCGGACAAGGATACGCTCGGCCTCGCGCTGAAAGAGATGACCCAGAAGCTTCGCACCGTCGTCAGCGATGCCCTGGGCGCGGCGGGCAGCGTATCGTCGGGCAGCGAGGAACTTTCGTCGGCCTGCCAGCAGCTCTCGGCGGGCGCCAACGAGCAGGCAGCCTCGGCCGAGGAGGTGTCTTCGTCCATGGAACAGATGGCCGCCAACATTAAGCAGAACGCCGACAACGCGGCCCAGACAGAGAAGATCGCGCGCCAGTCTTCGGCCGATGCGCAGGCAAGCGGAGACGCGGTGAACCGCGCGGTCCACGCCATGCAGACCATCGCCGAGAAGATCACCTTTGTGCAGGAGATCGCGCGGCAGACCGACCTTCTCGCGCTGAACGCGGCCGTCGAGGCCGCGCGCGCGGGCGAACACGGCAAGGGCTTTGCGGTTGTCGCGTCGGAGGTGCGGAAGCTCGCCGAGCGGAGCCAGACGGCGGCCACCGAAATCAGCACGCTCTCAGGCCAGACCGTGACGGCGGCGCGCGAGGCGGGCACCATGCTTGTCAAGCTCGTGCCCGACATCAAGAAGACGGCCGAGCTTGTGGAAGAGATCTGCGCCGCCTGCCGCGAGCAGGATATCGGCGCCAACCAGGTGAACCAGGCCATCCAGCAGCTCGACAAGGTGATCCAGCAGAATGCGGGCGCGGCCGAAGAGATGTCGGCAACCTCGGAGGCGCTCTCCGGGCAGGCCGAGGCGCTGCAGGCGAGCATCGCGTTCTTCAGGATTGGCGAAAACGGCCGGTCGTCAAGCGCCGCACCCCGCGCCGCCGCACCGTCGACTTCGGCGCACCCAAAGAAGCCGATGGTTGGGAGACGGTCGGGGTCAGCAGTCAAGCCGAAGACTTTGAAACCCGCAAGCCATGCGGGCAATGGAGCGGCCCTCAATCTGGGCCACGGCGCCGGCAACGTCCTCGATGCTGAATTCGAGAGGTACTGAAGCCATAAGCCGGTCGACTGCGACGACGCCAGCGGCCGCCAGGGTCTGCCCAAAGCCCTTCCGTGAGAAAACGCTCGAAAACAGCCATTCTGGAACTTGATTACCCGGATGTTTCCGCTAGCAGAAGACGCCATGAAAACATTGGCGAATTCTCGCTCCACTGTCCTGGCCGGGCTTGACCCGGCCATCCAGTCATAACTTGAAATACCTTGTATTTTTCTGGATGGCCGCCTCCAGGGGCGGCCATGACGAAGGAATTGGCGGAAACATCCGGGTAATCAAGTTCTGGAAAAGTTCGCCTCGCCAAGAGCGGCCCGAGACTCCTACTGAGCGTTTACACGCGCCTGAACCCCGAGCAGATGAAAGCAACTCCCGCAGTTGGGCAAGACTTTACGATATCGCCTCGTTGACGGAGCGGCCATAGGCTGCTTAGTACAGCTTTTCGGAGGCAAGATCGCTGGAGCGCTTGCGGCCTCGGGCGCGACCTTTCTTCCGGCTGTAACAGGCTTTTGCGGTTCAGGAGGACGCTTGCAGCGGCGCGCTTTTATTTGCGGTTTGTCCGGGCTGGCTCTCACGGCCGTCGAACGGGAATTTCTCGGCCAAATGCGCCCGGCGGGTCTCATTCTCTTCGCGCGCAATGTCGAAAGCCCAGATCAGGTTCGCCGCCTCATCGCGGATGCTAAGGCCGCGGCGGGCGGCGATGGCCGCATGCTCGTCATGGTCGACCAGGAGGGCGGGCGCGTTCAGCGGCTCCGGGAGCCGCACTGGCCGCGTTACCCGGCGGCGCGCGCCTTTTCCCAATTACGGCGCGACGACCGGGAAATCGCAAAAGAGGCCGCGTATCTCTGCGCGCGCAGGATGGCGCACGATCTCCACGAACTCGGCTTCAACACGACCTGCGCGCCGGTGCTCGACGTTCCGGTTCCCGGCGCGGACAACATCATTGGCGACAGGGCCTACGCCGAAGAAACCGAAGCCGTGATCGAGCTTGGCGGCGTGGTTGCCGATGGCCTGCTCGCGGGCGGCATCCTGCCCGTAATGAAGCATATCCCGGGGCATGGGCGCGCGATGGCGGACAGCCACCTTGCGCTGCCGGTGGTGCACACGCCGCTGCCGGAGCTGGAAGCGCACGATTTCGCGCCGTTCCAGGCGCTGCACCACATCCCGATGGCCATGACGGCGCATGTCGTCTTCACCGCCGTAGATCCAGCCGCGCCTGTTACGACGTCTGAAAAGGCGATCAGGGAGGTGATCCGCAGGCACATCGGCTTCGATGGCCTTCTCATGTCCGACGACCTCAGCATGCGCGCTCTGTCCGGCACGCTTGCGGAACGCGCCAGCGCCTCGTTCGCGGCGGGTTGCGATCTCGCGCTCCATTGCAACGGCACTATGGAAGAGATGGTGGCCGTTGCTTCTGCCGCTCCCCATCTTGAGGGCACGGCGCTCAAACGTTTCGAGGCTGCGCTCGCGCAATTGCAAGAGCCGCTGGCCTTCGACCGCGAGGCGGCGGAGCAGGCGCGCCTGGATTTGCTGGCGGCGATGGCGTGAATCACTCAAAGTGCCGCTGAGATTGTCAAGCGGAGAATGCCCCGTGGAGAACGGCGACGAAAGCGGTCAGCAGAAAGCCTCGGACTTTCCCTTGCCTGAAGCCAGCTGGGGCGAAACGCCGGAGCGGCTTGAGCCGGACGACGAGTTCGATGTCCTGCTTCTTGAGCTCGACGGTTTCGAAGGCCCGCTCGACCTGCTTCTTGTCCTGGCGCGAAACCAGAAAGTCGACCTGACCAAGATTTCCATCCTCCACCTCGCCGAGCAATATCTCGCCTATATCGACGCCGCCCGCGAGTTGCGCCTGGAAATCGCCGCCGATTACCTCGTGATGGCCTCCTGGCTGGCCTATCTCAAATCCAAACTGCTGCTTCCCGAGCAGGAGCAGGAGCAGGACGGCCCCACGGGCCAGGAGCTTGCCGCTCAGCTGGCATTCCGCCTGAAGCGCCTCGAAGCCATGCGGGAAGCGCTGGCGAGCCTGATGGGCCGCAAGCGTCTCGGCCTCGATCTTTTCGCGCGCGGCATGCCGGAAGGCATTCGCATCGTGCGATCCACGATCTATCAGGCGAGCATCTTCGACCTCTTGAAAGCGTACGCCGAGCAGCGCCAGCGAAACGCCGTCACGGAGGTGAAGTGGGGCGGCCGCGTCGTCTGGTCCATCAAGCAGGCGCGCGACCGGCTGACTTCGCTCCTTGGCGTGGAGCCGGACTGGACCGTGCTCGACAAGTTTCTGGAAGAGTACAAGCCCTCGCCCGTTCTCGGGAACACCGTCACGGCATCAAGCTTCGGCGCGACGCTGGAACTCGCCCGCGAAGGCTTCATCGAACTGCGCCAGACCCAGCATTTCGGCCCGCTCTATGTGAAGTGGCTGAACAAGGCGGCGGACGAAAGCGCCGCCTGAAACCCCTGCCGTAACCGCCTACGAAGCAAGCTGGCGAGCCTCCTGTACGTTTGCGGCCTCAAGCACGGCGGCGCGCCATTCCCGCTTCACGGGCAGGATCGGCGGCATGGGAGCGAAAGCTGGCTCGGGCGTTTCAGTGACGTCGACGATGCGCACGGTGTGTGAGCCTGCACGCATGAAGAGATTGTAAACGCCCCACTGCGTGCGATCCCGCTTGCCCCGCAGCGGAAACCTGCTGGCTATTGAAGACGCCGAATAAAACCGCTCATACACCTTGGCGATCCCCTGGCGGAGTTCGACCGCGGACATTTGCGCAGGCTTATAAACAACGTGGCCTTGATCGTATCTGGTCCAGTCGTAAGACACGATCCGGTTCGCTTTCCGCATCTCATACCAGGTGAGCGTGCCCGGATAAGGGGTCAGCGCCGAATAGGCGCACGCATCAAATTTGGTGTTGATCGTGAAGTCTGCGGTGGCGCCGAAGGACGAAAGATCATCGCCATCGAACCCGAACATGAACAAGCCGAAAACCATGATGCCGTAGGAATGCACTTTCTCCACCAGGGCGGCAAACTGATCCGGCTGATTGACGTGCTTATGGACGCTTTTGAGCGTCGTCCGCGAGATGGACTCGAAGCCGATGCTGAGTAGCGTGCAACCGCTTTCCGCCGCCAGTTCGAGCATGCGGTCGTCTTGCGCGAGTTTTGACGTGACGCCAGCCTGCCATTTCAGGCCACGCCCCTTAAGCGCGCGCATCACCTCTTTCGGCCGCTCCGGGGTCCCGAAAAAGTCTGCATCGTTGATCGAAATGGTGCGGGCGCCGCAAGTCTCCATCTCGTGGATGACTTCATCGACTGGCCGGTAGCGGAACTTCAAGCCATTCATCAGCGGCTCGGCGCAGAAGGTGCAGCCCTGATGGCAACCGCGCGAGGTTTGTACGAAAGTGCGGTTCACATAGCGGTTCTTTTTCAGAAGATCGTAGCGCGGCAAGTTGAGGCCGGTCATCGGATGCAGCGCATCTGCCTTATACAGTCCTCGCAGGCACCCGTTCTTGAGATCGTCCAGAACCTTGTCCATGACGAGTTCCGCCTCGCCGATGACGACTGCATCGCAATGGTTCAACGCCTCCTCGGGCATGAAGCTTGGATGCACGCCGCCCATGATGACGGGCATGCCGCTCGCCCGGAACGCGTCCGCAATTTCATAGCCGCGATTGACGTAACTCGTCATCGCGGAAATCCCCACCAGATCTGCCTTCAGGCCGAAATCTACCGGCTCGATGTTTTCGTCGGTAAGCACGACCTCGTATTGGTCGCGCGGGATGCATGCCGCAACCGCGAGCAAGCCGGCGAGCGGAGAGTATAAGGCCCGGTTGAAGTACATCGGGCGGGTGGTCAGTGAATTTGTTTTCGGATTTATAAGATGGATAACGCGGGTACGCATCGCCTTGTTCTCCTAGTGGCTCGCCCAGTCAGTAATCGGCACCCCAGTTGGATGGTTCCTTAAGCAAAGGTAAGCAGGTAGGTGGTCTTTGATAACTCAGTTGGGAAAGGTAGATGTGCTTCTTCGTGGGCTCGAAGTGTCTTAAAACACCGAGCCTTGTCGAGCTTGGCCATTGTGATCGGGGGAACTCCGCACCCGGGGCTAATGCGCCGAATTCACCATAGCCACTGCTGGGCTGATCCTGAGAGCCTGGAAAGCAAGGTGCTGTGGAAGCAGGAGACCCGGGCATGAGCGTTTCCGCGCCCGTACCGGCACCGACGAGGGGCGCATTGCAAAGCGGTGAAAATTACACTTTACTCCTCAGAAAGGGATGCCGTAGGCGATCCCGGTCAAATTAAGAAAATAAAAGCCGAGGAGAAGGGGGCGACGATGACGGAACCGGATTGGCAACACTGGGTCGGACGCACGGAAAGTCTTGTCGATCAGGCGGTTGCAAGGCCAATTCGCGCGCTCTCCGTCACCTTCGACACGACGCCTTACGCCGAGCAGGGCGATCGCATTCCCAACCTCTGGCATTGGATCTATTTCCGCCCTCTCGCGCTCATGTCGCAAATCGACACGGACGGCCATCCCAAACGCGGAGGCTTTCTCCCGCCATTGCCGCTCGACCGCCGGATGTGGGCAGGAGGCCGCCTGACATTCCACCATCCGCTGCGGATCGGCGACGTCATCGAAAAGAAGTCAGAAATCCTCAAAGTCGACGAGAAGAAGGGGAAGGCTGCCCAAATCGCGTTCGTGACCGTGAAACACGAAGTCTACTCGCCGCGCGGCCTTGCCATCTCGGAGGAGCAGGACATCGTTTACATCGAGATTCCGAAGACCTTCGTGCCACCCAAGCCGATCCCGCTGCCCGATACCCTGACCTGGCAGCGGCCGTATCCGATTGATCCCGTGCTCCTGTTTCGTTTCTCCGCTGTGACCTTCAACGGCCACCGCATCCATTACGACCTGAACTATACGACACAGGTCGAAAAATATCCCGGCCTCGTCGTCCACGGGCCGCTTCAGGCCATGCTGATGATGAGGGCCGCGGAGACGCGAAATCCGCGCCGCCGTGTCGCCCGCTACAGCTTTCGCGGGGTGCGGCCCCTTTTCGACTTCGATAAGTTGTTTCTGTCCGGCCGGACGCGGGAAGATGGCGGGCTCGATCTCTACACGTCGAACGGCGAGGGCTACGTCTGCATGCAGGCAACTTTGCATTGGCAGGACGCACCCGAGTTGTAGGCACAGTTCAATCCCGGCAATCGGTACAGTAGAAGGAGCGCGCCGTGGTCAAGATTCTTCAAGGGATGCGGGTTATCGAGGGTTCTGCCTTCGTGGCGGCGCCGCTGGGCGGGATGACGCTGGCGCAGATGGGCGCAGATGTGATCCGGTTCGACCGGCTGCAAGGCGGTCTCGATCATCACCGCTGGCCGGTCACCAGCGATAATCGCAGCCTTTTCTGGGCGGGCCTGAACAAAGGCAAGCGCTCCATCGCGGTCGACCTGGGCAATCCTCGCGGACAGGAGATCCTTCGCCGTTTGATCTGCGCGCCAGGGCCGGACGCCGGGATGTTTCTCACGAACATTCGAGCCGGCTGGATGGCCTACGAAAAACTGAAGAAGGAGCGCCCCGACCTCATCATGGTAACGGTGCTCGGAGACCGCGCGGGCGGCCCGGCTGTGGACTACACCGTGAATCCGTCGATCGGCTTTCCGATGGTCACGGGGCCGGAAGAGTCCGACCCTATTTGCCATGTGCTTCCCGCTTGGGACTGCATCACCGGACAGATGGCGGCGCTTGCGCTGCTTGCGGCGGAGCGGCATCGCCGCATCACCGGCGAGGGCCAGCTTGTCGAGCTTGCGCTCAAGGACGTGGCGCTCGCCATGCTGGGAAATCTCGGCATCATCGGCGAAGTCACGATCAACCAGTATGACCGCCCCAAATTTGGAAACGCGCTTTACGGCGCTTACGCTCAGGATTTCCTCTGCGCCGACGGCAGGCGCGTGATGGTCGCGGCCATCACACCGCGCCAATGGGATGGGCTCATCGCCGCGACGGGCCTTAAAGCCGAGTTCGAACAGCTGAGCCAGAAACTTGGGTTGAATCTCCGCCTTGAGGGGGATCGCTTCAAAGCTCGCGCCGGCATTACCGAAATTTTGAAGCCATGGTTTGCCGCTCGGCGCGTGGACGACTTTGCGCGCACGCTCAATGAAAATGGCATCACCTGGAGCGTTTTCCGGTCTTTTGCACAGACGATTGCGGAAGACCGGGATTGCTCGACGGACAACCCAATGTTCAGTGTGCTGGAGCAGCCCGGGATCGGAAGCTATCTCGTCCCCGGAAGCCCACTTTCGTTCAGCGCCTACGACCGCGAGCCGCCAACGCGTGCGCCGGACCTCGGAGAGCACACGGACGCGATTCTGCAGGAGATCGGCTACTCCGACTCCGAAATCGGGGCGATGCATGACGCGAAGGTCATCGCCGGACCGCGCTGACAGAAATCCGTGCTCGAACAATTGCGGTACGCGCGCCACACCTGAGGGCGCGCTTGAGTCGCCCTTTTCGAAAAACGCGCAAGATCCGCTATAATATTACTTGCCTGATTTCGAGGTATAGAGCGCGAGCCCGGTGCCAGTCTCTTGTTAGCGTACGCGCCCCACAACGGGAGAGACGACATGGTCCTATGCGACAACGTTTTTTGCTCCAGCGAAACTGTTGAATTTGAGTATATTACGCTTGCAGGGCGCAGGTTCTGCTGTGTGGCTTGTGCGGACGCCTGGCATCAACAGAACGAGGTGCT
This sequence comes from uncultured Alphaproteobacteria bacterium, assembly GCA_963829495.1. Lineage (GTDB taxonomy): Bacteria > Pseudomonadota > Alphaproteobacteria > Rhizobiales > Rhodomicrobiaceae > Rhodomicrobium. The sequence goes on along the minus strand of CAWHIT010000005.1, from coordinate 178,678 downwards.
CGCTGAGGCTGCGACGCCATTCCGCGAACCTGCACGTTCCCGCGAGGAGCGCCGCGGAAAAAGCTCGCCGTCCGCCCGGCGCCACGCGCTGGCTTAGCCGTTCCGGGCACCAAATAAAAGACCTCGCTCCTTGAGAGAGAGCGAGGTCCAGCATCTGGCTTTATGGGGAAAGCATCTTGGGGATACTGCGTTTCATACTCGTGATTCCCCTCTGGCAGCGCAACTCACGAATTATTGCAGATCAATACAGCGGATCGGACTGCGCTTGCGCCAAAAGATGCAATCCGAATTAAATTGAGCGAATTCAGGGGCTGTGGACACAATAGTGACACCGAATCCCCAAGTCGTTAACAATCGTTAACGCATTCTTGACTGTGCAATTTCAGTCCGCTTGAATGCCCCTCAGTAAAAGATCTAGGCGCGACTTAACGCCCAGCCTGTGCCCGCAGAGGATCTCAAATTGCAGCATCGTGTGCCGAGGCGTTCTGATTGATGCGTCATAGGCCGCATTTTCGTTTGGAAACGAACGGAGGGGTGATTATGAAAGTAGGGTTTCGATTGTTATGTGCTCTCGCCGCGAGCGCGACTTTGGCTGGCTATTCCGCGCCCTCAAGTGCCGCGCCTGTCTGCGATGGACCGCCGCCGGCTGTATGGCCGTATCTGCCTGAATTGCCCAAAGGTTGCCAGAGGGAACGGATTTAGGCTTCCGGAGAACTGAGTTTCAACGTGTTCCGTAAGGCAGCGAGTATTGCAGAGGCTTCCTGGCAGCGTGAAGTTCTGACGAAGTACGGCGAGCGCTTCCAGGATTTGAAATTCGCGGCCTGCAAAAATGTTCTTTGCGTGAAGGGGGCTGTTAGCGGCACGGAACGCTGCACGATCTCTGCCTACCCCTGTGCATCGGACATGGGAGAACCCCAAAAAGCACAAGTGGAGCACTTGGCTTCGCTGGATGACCAGAATTTGTCTTCCGAGGATATTCGGCGTGCCGAGCGCGTTGAGGAACGGAGAGAAGTCGTCAGGGATTTGAAAAGGGAAGAGCAAAGGGAAGAGCGAAGAGAACCAATAATAGAAGAGAGAAGAGAAGGTCTTGTCGACAGAGATCTCAACCCGCAAGAGGTTCGTGAGCTGCAGCACCTGTTGAACCGTGCGGGTTATGGCGTCCGCCCAGACGGCGTTTTTGGCGACGCATCGAGAGATGCTCTCAGCGCCTGGGAGCGCAGGGTTGGGATGCGCGACGACGGCTATCCAACCTTTGAAGCCCTTGAGAGGCTGCGCAGGGATTTCAGATAAATCTCTCTCATTAGAGACGAGAGCTAAGCAGAGTTTGCCTGACGCGCCACCGGATCGCCGCAGCCGTCATCCCGGAAAGGCAAAGCCTTATCCGGGATCGCAACAAATAGAATCGCCTGCCTTTTTGCGATCCCGGCTCGCGCTTCGCTTGGCCGGGATGACGAAGTGCGGAGCGAGTGGCATCCGTTGGCCAGATGAGCGAAGTTTACTTAAGCGGGGCGGAAAAAACGCTCCGCTTTTTTTTTACAGGCGTGCAAGCGTCACGCGCAGACCATCGCGGGGCTGCGGGATCGGCCACATGCGCCATGCCGGCCGGTAGCCTTTCTCGACGGAGACGCGAAACCTGCTGAGAAAGTGCCACGCGAAACACTTGGCCTGCATATAAGCGAAATTGAGCCCCAGGCACATATGCGCCCCGCCCCCGAATGGGATGAAAGCGAATTTGTGCCTGTCCCGGGAGGCGGCCTCGCTGAAGCGCACAGGATCGTACCGTCCGGGGTGCGGCCATATGTCCGGCATGTGATGGGTATAGAGCGGGCTGACGCTGACGGCCGTAAAAGCGGGGATGGCGAAGCCCTTGAATTCGAAATCCCGAACGGCGCGCCGGGGAATGGAAGGCACCGGCGGCGAGATCCGCATCGCTTCCTTGAACGCCATTTCGGTCAGCGGAAGCCTTTCAAGCCGGTCATACGGCAGCGGTTCGTGCCGTGTCGCATTCTGCGCGGCAAGCTCATCGCGAAGCGCGGACTGCCAGTCAGGGGCGGCTGCAAGGCGGTAGATGAAAGAGGTCAGCGCCGAAGTCAGCGTGTCGTGCGCCGCCATCGTGAGGAAGCTCATATGATCGGCAATTTCCTGGGCGGTCAGGAGTGACCCGTCTTCATGGGTGGCGCGGCATAAATGAGAGAAAAGATCGTCGCCCCCGCACTCGCGCCGCCGCGAAATCTGCCGCTTGAAATAATCGATGATTAAGGCGCGGCCAGCCACGCCTCGGGCCATCAGCGTGCCCGGCAGGGGAACGCGGATCACGGCGATGGAGGCCGCGACCATATCGATGAAGGCGCGCTTGAGCGCTTCCGCTTCGTCGCCGAGATCGGCGCCAAGGAAGGAGACAGCCGCCAGATCGAGCGTGAGCCTTTTGATCGCCGGATAGAAAAGCATCTCGCCATAGGACCAGCGATCGAGCCCCGCCGCGATCCCCGCGTTCAATTGCGCGAGATAGGCGTGCATCGGCCCTGCCTTGAAGGCGACCGACAAGGCCCGGCGATGGAGCCGGTGCTCGTCGAAATCAAGCATTATGAGCCCGCGCGGGAAAAGCCTTTCGAGAAGCACGCTCCAGCCGAGCGCCGAGGAGAAAATCCTGTCAGGATCGCGAAGCACGAACTCGTTGGCCTCCGGACCCAAAAGTCCGACGTTCGTGTCTCCAAACGCGTGGGTGCGGTAAACCGGGCCATACCGCCGCGCCATGTGTTCGACGAAGCCCTTCGGGTCCGCGAGAACCTCGAATGTTCTGCCAATGACGGGCCATCCGTCCTCGCCGGGAATATGCCCCAGGGCGTGGCGCGGTGTGCGCATCCTTATGGCCGGATCGTGCCTCGCAGGCGGCAGTAATGGCGTTTCCAAAAACATTTCAGGCTTCGCGCTGAGCAAAACCGATTTTTTCTGCAAACTGTGCTCGTAACAAAACTTGGGTGCGAAGGGGAAAACCGTAAAGGCCCCACAGCAGGCGGTATTGCTCCAGATCCGGCCCTGGGCTAAAGCTCCAGCACTGAGAAAAACTTAAATCGGGGCTTCGAGGAAAAGCGTCATGGTCTTGAGTTCCTGGTTCGGCGACATGACCCGGCAGGTCAATATCTACTGCGAGCGCAGGAGTGCTGCCCTGGATGCGGAGCCGCTCAACGCCGTCTCGAATATCGCGTTCTTCATCGCCGCCTGGGCAGCGTGGCGTTTGCTGCAACGCCATCCCAACGCGGCGTTCGGCGGTGCGATACGCGCGCTCTGCATCATCATTGCGGTGGTCGGAGCCGGCAGCCTGACCTTCCACACCGTCGCAACCCGCTGGGCCGAATGGGCGGATGTCATTCCGATCCTCATCTTCATGATCGTCTACTGCTGGCTGATCTTGACGGCGTTCTTCCGCTGGCCGTGGTGGGGCAAGGCGCTGGCGACGCTTCTCCTCTTCGTGTCCACATTCTACCTGGAGTCGGACGAGTTCGAGAAAGTCCTCTGGGGCGGAGCCATGTACCTGCCGACGCTCGTTTTCCTGATGGCCACGGGGGCGGGCATCTGGTGGCGCAACGCCAGCGCTGGCAAAGCCTTCTACGCGGCGGCCGGCCTTTTCGTCTTATCCTTCGCCGCAAGAACCCTGGATATGCCCTTGTGCGGCGATCTTCCGATCGGCACGCACTACTTCTGGCACATCTTCAACGCCGCCGTGCTCTTCCTTCTGGTTCGAACGGTCATTCTCCACGCCCCTGCCCCGGCGGAAAAAGCTCCGGGCTCATGGCACGCGGAGCAGACTGTCATTGGCGGGCCTGGCGGCTGGTTTTAGCAGGCGTCGCGGCGGCTGTATCGCGAGGAGGACGGCGATTGCCGCATCGCCGTCTCCTGAACTTCATACTTGCCACGGGGCGCGGCTCTTATGAAGGCTCGCCTGCGGGCTTGTTACGGCGCTCGGCCATGAACTGGTCGAATTCGGCCTGGTCCTTGGCATGGCGCAGGCGCTCCAGGAAGCCGGTAAACTCCTTCTGTTCGTCCTCAAGGCGCTTCATCGTCTCCGAGCGATAATTATCGAAGGCGGCGTTGCCGCTGCTCGACATCAGCCCATATCCGCCCTGCTTCGTCGCCCGCCACTCTTCGCGCGCCTGACGCCACCGCTCGCGGCGCTCATGCCAGTTCCCGTGATGTCCACACCCCATGCGTCCACTCCAATATAAGAAAGCCAAGGCGGCCAAGCCAATCGGCCACCAGATGATGAAGGAAACGATCATCAGCGCGATCCACGCGGGTTTGCCGATGTCGTCGAGCCTTTCGGCCAGGTGCATTTGCGTAACTCCCTATGTAAATGTAAGTTACATTAACATAGGTGCATCGCCAATCCGGCTTTGTCAAGGGGATCGCCGCTGCCGTTTTCGGAAGCCAGCTCAAGGCGGCGAAGTACGGAACGTAAGCTAAGTGGTTATGTGCGCCGGGGATCGCCGCTACCTACAGCTCGGGTCCCGCGAAGTCGCCCTGCACGCCCCGGATGGTCGCGAACAGCCTGCCATTTCCACTCACTGCCAGTCGATGATCATGTGACGCATGGCGATGCCTACGAGGCGGATGCGTTAGGAAGCCTTCAGCAAACCGCCATCGCCATCGTGGACGACGCTCGCTCAAGCGCGCTTTAGTAAACATTTCGTTCACTGCGGCGAGCCTTCATACTTATATGGTTAACAGAAGCGCGCCGGAATTACTTCCCATCGTGTGTTGGTAAAGAATTTCTTTAAGCAGCGCGAAATGGAGGAAAGCAGCGCCTACGACCGGACAAAGGGAGGCTACTATAAGCCATTGAAATCGCTATGTTTTTTATTGTTAACAAATTACCCCTTAAATAGAATCTAATGCGGGAATTTTTCCATTTACCGGGACGAGCAAAAGTCCGTTAAATACGTTTCAACATCGCGAATTAACGCTTGCAAAGGCCGGAACTGCACCGCGCAGGCAGCGGCGATGGCGTCCCGTTCTGTCGTTTTTCCAAGCATTATCAAGGGCTTAAGCGCGCCCAAGCTGCGTTAACCTGCCGTCAAGGCGATTTCGCTGAAGATCTTTCAGAAGAAGGAATGCAGGACAAGCGTCAGATGCCGCCATTTGCAGGATGCACACAAAATGGACTATCGTCCGGTTAAACGCACGATGCTATGGCGGGCCGCAGTTCCACCATTAAAAATGCTGGACGTATCGCAGGGTGAAGCGCTGGCCTTCAGGACGGTTCTCAGCGCCGAACTCCTCGTAGGCGTTGAAGAACAAGGTATGCTCCGGCCCCCAGCTGTACATGAAGCCCGGACCGATAGCGGCCACTCTCTCCTTCCGGCCGGGCACGGGGATATCGTTGACCAGTGTGTCGGTCGTCTGCTGCAGGTAATACCCGTTGAGGCCGATCCGAAGTTCCTTGGTCACCGCGTACTCGGTGGCGAAGTTCATGTGAAAAGCTTGGCCGGCCTGGCTTGAGACGAGGTTGGCGCCCGAGGGGAGAACAGCGTTCAGCGACACGTTCGGGTCGTCGTTCTTGCCGTTCCAGAGATAGTGAATGCGGGCGGAGGCTGTCCACTCGGGCGTTATGAATACGGTGCCTGCATAGTAAGGATCGAATGACCAGAAATTCGCGCCCGGCTGCACGGCCGCCGTATTATCGTAAAGACCCGTGGGCGCCAGAATTTGAAATTCGATCCGCTGCACGAAAAGTGGGCCCTTCGCTCCCATGATGGGATCGAATTGGATGAGCGGACCGATAAGGAGATCGCCGACACCGGTCCTGCCTTTGAGAACCGAATTATTAAGGCCGTCGTCGACGTTTGCGGACGCGACCCAGGGAACGATCACGTCCAGGCCGAGGGTCCCTGAGCCCACTTTCAGGTTGGATATATAGATAAGCTGAGTGAGCGACACGAGGGCATCGATGTCGGTCTTGGGAAAGGCCGAGCCGTTAGGCAAAGTCAAGTTATTCCCGTACTGGTCGGCCAGCTTGTTGGCTGTATAGAATTGCAAATATTCAACCGCGTAGAACCCAGGCCCGGCAGGCACGCCACCATCAAGGAAGCTGGTAAACCCGAGATTGAGATTCGGCTCATCGTAGGCTTTTGCGTCCTGGCTGCATATTAAGGACAGACTTAAAGCAGAAGCTATTGCGATTATGCTTCCTGTTGAAGTCCGGCGTGCCCTTGTAGTCTCCACGGTCATAGCTGCCCCTGTCGTGCGTGCGCGTTTCGGCTGTCGCTTGAAAGCTCAACCGTCTTTACTTCTGATTTTGGGGACACAAACTACTTGGATCGAATGTAGTGCTGCTCTCACCGTTACTGTGTTCGCCCTGCACCACAATCGACGTCACGCCGCACCCGGCTACAAAAGCGGCAAGCAGAAGCTTTAGAGTTGGCTTTGTGACAATATTACATCAAAAGCAGGCTTTCGCCGCTTATTCGCGGAACGCAGCGCCTACTCGATGCCCGTCACCGCAAGGATCGCGTTGATGATTGCACCCGAGACCCAGGCGATAAATCTGGAGAAGAAGTCCAGATCGACGCCAAGATTCCGGCCCGCCATGGGAAGAATGAAGATGATCGCAAGGATCAAAAGGAGGCCAAAAGGCTCGAGCCTCGCAAAGCGCTTGGCGATCGAAACCGGAAGAAGCCCCACGGCGACGCGGCCTCCATCGAGCGGCGGTATCGGCAGCATGTTGAAGACCGCGAGGACCACGTTAATGAGGATGCTGTTCTCAAGGTTATCCTTCATCCACTCCGCGGCCGGCTGCGGCGCAAGCTGCGTGGCATAAAGAAGAAGCGCAGAGATAAGAGCCAGCGCGATGTTCGTGCCCGGCCCCGCCAGCGCGACAAAAACCATGTCCCTTCGAGGATTGCGAAGGGCGCCGAAATTGACTGGCACGGGCTTGGCGTAGCCAATGAGAAAGGGCGAGCGGAGAAGAAGCAGGATGCCGGGCAGGATGATCGTTCCGAACGGATCGACATGCTTGAGAGGATTGAGCGTTACGCGCCCCAACATCCAGGCCGTGTTATCGCCGAACAGCCGCGCCGCATATCCGTGCGCGGCTTCATGCAACGTGACGGCCAGCAGCACCGGAATGATCCAGGTCGACGCCGTATAAAGAGCCGTGCTCGTATCTGCACCCATCCCCTGTCCTTCCGTCTAATACCTTCGTTTGCCCGAAGCTTGTTTCCATCTATTCGATCGCGATGTCACCACCGCGTTTCGGCACAAGTAGGGGGCTCAGTCCTTTACTTTAAGATCGAAAGCCGCCGCTAGTACGCCCCGCGAGAGGTCCTGACCATTTGCCTGCTGGCGCTGACAGGACTTCCCGCGGATAAGGCGTACTAGCAACTTATTGATTCTAGTACAGCTTATCCGAGGCAAGCTCGCTAAAGCGCGTGCGGCAAATGGGGGCGAACTTGCCTCGGGCTGTACTAGCGGTCAAATTGGAGCGAAAGGAGCAATCGGCAATGGATGTCGGGTTTATCGGCCTTGGCCATATGGGCCTTCCCATGGCGCGCAATCTCTTGAAAGCGGGCCATCGCGTTCATGTCTACAATCGCACCCGGAGCCGCGCCGAGCCCCTTGAGCAGGATGGCGCCATCGTCGCAAGCAGTCCGGCCGAAGCCTGCAGCGGCGACGCAGTCATTACCATGCTCGCCAATGATCAGGCCGTGGAGGAAACCGTTTTCGGCGAAAGCGGCATTTTGAAAGAGCTGAAACCGGAAGCGGCGCACATCTCGATGAGCACGATCACGGTCGCTCTCTCCGAGCGCCTCAAGCAAGCCCATGCGGAGGCGCGGCAGAGTTATATCGCCGCGCCCGTTTTCGGCCGGCCTGACGCCGCCGCCGCCGCGAAGCTTTTCGTTGTCGCCGCCGGAGACAAAAAAGCGGTCGAGAGATTCCAGCCGCTGTTTGACGCGATAGGCCAACGCACCTTCGTCCTGAGCGAGAATGCGCCCGAAGCCAACCTCGTGAAGCTCGGCGGAAACTTCCTGATCGCCGCGATGATCGAGTGCCTGGGCGAAACCGTCGCCCTTATGCGCAAATACGAGGTCGACCCCCGCCGCTTTCTCGAGATCATGACGGAAACCCTTTTCGCCGCGCCCGTTTACCGGACCTATGGCGCGCTCATCGCCGAGCAGAAATACCAGCCGGCAGGCTTCAAACTGGAGCTCGGGCTGAAGGATGTGCGCTCCGTGCTCGCCGCGGCGGAAGCGAAGGCCGTTCCGATGCCGGTAGGGAGCGTCGTCCGGGATCATTTCCTCAGCGCCATCGCGCGCGGCGGAGCCGACCTCGACTGGTCAGCTCTCGCGAAAGTTGCCGCTGAGGACGCAGGGCTTAAATCTTGAGATACGCTTGCCGCATCGCCGTATGCGGGCTGGCGGCGTTTCTATGCGGCATGTTCAGACGCCGGTTTGCCTTAAAGCACGTCGCCGGCTGAGAAGCATGCGCACACGAAAAAGCGCCGGACACCTCAGGGCGCCGGCGCTAGCTCGGTTGACGTAGGATCAGGGGTGGGCGTGCGCCTCTCCGTTCGCCGCCTTGGCCATGGAGGGGAACCATCCCTGGAAGGTCGAATCGAACTCATGATAGTTGCACGTGATTTCCTCACCGGCGGCGATATCGCGTATCGCAAAACCTTGCTCGAAACCCGTGAAATCGGTGTTTGGCGCCTCACTGTGATTCATGAAGCGGCCATTATCGGACTCCAGCACCCAGATGCCTTGCTTAGTCATATGAGGATAAGAATATCGGGCAATGAAGTCTTGCATGTGGGGAGGAAGTTCTTCGATGTCGGCCTCGGTAAAGAACACATCGAATTTTGGCTCAAGGCGCCAGATTACATCGCCCGCTTTAATGGGCTCAGCAGCGAAGATGCCTACTCCCTCGATCGAACTATTCGAGAGATAGGTGCGAACAAGCATCATGATTTGGTAGATCCCAATAGAGTTGTGAGGTTGATTTGGCTTCAGTGAAGCTTGACGGCATTGCGCCAAGTATTGCGCTCACGGCCTACTGTGCGACCTCGGCCGCGAAGAAGGCTGTCGTCTCTCACATGTGTTTTTTCAACATCCTTTAGCGAAGTTGGAAAACAGCGCTTGCTCTGGTTGCTGCCTGCAACACAGATTATCGATGATTGCCGCAATTCAAGGGATTTGCAACATACTAATTGCAGGCGCTCCAGAGACCCGGAATTTACTTGTGAAAATGCGAACTCGATCTTCTCCTCGTCCGGCGCGGTATCGCGGAAACCCGCTCCAAGGCGCAAGAACTTATAAGGCGCGGCGCTGTCCGCATCGAAGGGAGGACCAACCTCAAGGCCAGCCTGGAGGTTCCAATCGATGGGCCGGTTGAAGTCCTTGAAATTGAACGTTATGTTGCGCGCAGCGCCCGGAAGCTTCTGGCGGCTCTGGACCATTTCGCGCTCTCGCCCGCGGGGCGAACCTGCCTCGATGCCGGAGCCTCAACCGGAGGGTTTACACAGGTTCTCCTGGAACGCGGCGCAACTCGTGTTTTTGCTGTTGATGTTGGCCGCGATCAGCTTCATGCGTCTTTGCGGGCAGACCCTCGGGTGATTTCATGGGAAAGCATGGACGCCCGGGCACTTACGGCCGCGCATTTTCCAGCGCGCATCGAAGCGGTTACATGCGACGTGAGCTTCATCTCGCTGCTGAAGGTGCTGCCATCTGTGCTTCACCTTGCCGCAGAGGGGGCGTGGCTCGTTGCTCTGGTGAAGCCTCAATTCGAGGTTGGCCGCGCGCTCATTGGCAAGGGTGGCATTGTCAAGGATGAGGCGGCGAGGCCGGCCGCCGTTCAAAGAGTTACTGAATGTATAGGGGCGGCGGGATGGGCTATTTTTGGAACGCTTCCATCGCCGATCAAAGGACAAGACGGCAATGAAGAAACGCTCGTCGCCGCCAGACGCGACCGCTGATTCGCACGCAGCGGACCAGATCGTCGGCCTTCCAATCGAGGCGATGGGCGCACAAGGCCAGGGTGTGGCCGTCATCGGGGGCAGAAAAGTCTATATCCCATTTACCTTACCCGGCGAAACGATCAGAGCACGGATCGTGGGCACGAAGGGCGAGGCGATTGCCATCGACAACCCTTCGCCCGACCGCATCACGCCCATCTGCAGTCATTTCGGGATCTGCGGCGGCTGCGCGCTCCAGCATTGGCGTGAAGCCGCCTACGCGGAGTGGAAAGTCAGCCTTGTCAAATCTGCCTTGGCACGGGAAGGACTGGACGCGCCGATCGAGTCTTTGCGAAGCTACGCGATAGCGAGCCGGCGTCGCGCGACGTTCACCGCCTATAAGGAAGGCAGCGAAGTGAGGCTTGGCTTCAACGCCGCGCGTAGCCACGACCTCGTCGATCTTGCGGAGTGCCCTATTCTTCTGCCTCAGATTGCTTCCGCGTTGCCGCATCTAAGGGTCGCGTTGGCGGAAACGCTTCCGAACAGGGACGACGCGAAAATTCACATCAGTGCGGCCGAGAACGGCTTGGATTGCAACATTGAAGGTCCCAAGCTTAAGGCGCGTAGTGTGGCGCGGCTTACTCAAATACTTCCAGCTGCAGGAATTGTCCGGGCATCCTGGAATGGGGACATTATTTTCCTGGCGAGCGCTCCTTTCGTTTTCGCCGGGGGCGTCAAGGTGATGCTTCCCCAAGGCGCATTTTTGCAGGCAGTGGAGGCCTGCGAACGCGACATGGCGGCCTTCGTGGGCGAGGCACTCGCGGAAGCGAAGGTGACGAAAGGCCCGGTCTGCGATCTTTTCGCCGGGCTCGGTGCCTTCACCTTTCCTTGCGCGAGGCAGGCGCCCGTCACCGCTTTCGAGGATAATGCCAGCGCGATTGCTGCGCTCACCGACGCGGCCAAGGGCGCAAGCGGCATCAAGCCTGTGAAGGCGATCCGGCGCGATCTCTTTCGCAACCCGGTCGGCCCGATTGAACTGAATGCGTTTTCCGCCGCTATCGCCGATCCGCCCAGGGAAGGCGCGGAAGCTCAATCCAGGGCGCTGGCGGCTTCGAAGATTGGCTTGGCCGTCATGTTGTCCTGCAACCCGGCAACCTTCGCCCGCGATGCCGCGATCCTGGCAGCGGGCGGCTTTGTCCTTTCCCGTCTCGCGGTTTTCGACCAATTCAGGTTCTCGCCGCATGTCGAAATTGCAGCTTCGTTCACCCGTGCGGGCAGCAAAAAGGGCAGGCCTGCGCCCGCCCTCAAACGCTAGATGGACGCCGATTTACGCGGCCGTCGGCGTCCGAGCTTCAGTCGCGCCGCCCTCAATCACGCGCGGAGCCGGCTGGCCCTTCGTGATGGTAATGGTGCGCGGCTTCATCGCTTCGGGCAGCTCACGCTTCAGGTCGATGTGAAGCAGGCCATGCTCAAGTGCGGCCGCAGATACTTCGACATATTCCGCCAAGCGGAAACGGCGCTCGAAATTGCGCGCGGCAATGCCCTGATGAATGTATTGGCGAACCTTGTCATCGTTCTTCTTTTCACCGCGGACCGTGAGCGTGCCTTCCTTCACTTCGATGGAAAGGTCGTTCTCACCAAAACCGGCGACAGCCATAGAAACGCGATAGACATTCTCGCCGAGCCGCTCGATGTTATAAGGCGGGAAGCCCGTCTCTGTGTCGAGGTTGGTAAGTTGGTCAAGGACATTGGCAAGGTGATCGAAGCCGATCGAGGATTTATACAGGGGTGTAAGATCAAGACGTCTCATTTTCTGGCTCCTTGAAAAAGCGAGAATTTGATGCCTGCCTTAGAGGCCAGGCGGTCGACTTGCAGCCATTTGGCCTGCGACTTTTGATTTATTACGCGAAGTTTGGCTTTCAAGGGGTGCTTGAGCATCCCTGTGCAAGTGAAGTATGAATTTTTGCAAGGACGAGGAGGAGCCGCTAATGGCCTCAGAAATGGCGCAGCTGATCGGCACGACGCGCAACCCGGTACCGGTTGGAGCCGTCACGGGCTATTTCAGCGCGCGCGGAGGAATTCGCATCCGCTACGCGCGGTGGGATACCACGGCGGAGCGCCGCCTCGGAACCGTGTGCCTCTTTCATGGGCGTGCCGAGTTCATCGAGAAGTACTTTGAGACGATTACCGACCTGCGCAGGCGTGGCTTCGCGGTCGCCACCATGGATTGGCGCGGCCAAGGCGGGTCTTCAAGGCTGCTCAAGAACCCGTCGAAGGGCCACGCCGAGAACTTCTCGCAATTTGACGGTGATGTGCGCCAGTTCATGAGCGAAATCGTGCTCCCGGACTGCCCCCCGCCCTATTATTGCCTTGCCCACTCCATGGGCGGCCATCTCGTCCTGCGCCTCGCTCAGACAAAGGTGTGCTGGTGGGATCGGATGGTGCTCACGGCTCCCAAAATCCGTTTTGCCGGAGCCGATTCGCAAAAAACAATGATCGGCGCCGCCGCTGAAGCGGCCGCCCTCTTCGGTTTTGGCGACAGCTTTATTCCGGGGGGAAAGCCTCATTTGTGGGAAGAGGTCTCTTTCGAAGGCAACCCCGTGACCTCGGACAGGCTCCGCTTCGAGCGCGCCCAGGAGGTGCTTCGCGCGGCACCTGACCTGGCGATCGGTTCCCCGACGATAGGCTGGGTTGCGGCTGCCTGTAACTCGATCTCAGTGGTAAACTCTCCAGCCTTCATGGAGCGCGTCAAGATTCCAACCTTGATTGTTGCCGCGGGCAACGACGTCTTTGTCTGCACCGCTGCGATCGAACGCTTCGCAAGCCGCCTCAAAAATTGCGCTCATATCGTCATCGCCGGGGCAAAGCACGAGATCCTGCAGGAACGCGACCAGTTCCGCGAGCAATTCTGGGCCGCGTTCGACGCGTTTATCCCAGGCTCGGTGCTGATACCACGCCGCTCGGAGCAGGCGGAGGTGGTTCGATAGCGGGCACAAAAAAGGGATGAGGCGGCCTCATCCCTTGGTCGTTAAGATTGGAGCGTTGCCTTTAGTGAGGCAGAGCCGCTCCGTCTCCGTCCGTGGCGTGCGGCGGCGTCAGCCCTTGCAACTGCGCGGCGGCGAGTGCCGCAGCTTCATCCCACTCGATAGGCTCGGGCTTGCGGACGAGCGCGATACCCAGCACCTCGTCCATCCTCGCGACGGGGATGATTTCCAGCGCATTTTTCACATTGTCCGGAATTTCAGCGAGGTCTTTCGCATTCTCTTCCGGGATAATCACGCGCTTGATGCCACCGCGAAGGGCAGCCAACAGCTTCTCCTTGAGGCCGCCGATAGGCAGCACTCGACCGCGAAGTGTGATTTCGCCCGTCATGGCGACATCCCGGCGCACCGGAATGCTCGTCAGGACAGAAATGATCGCCGTTACCATGGCCACGCCGGCAGAAGGGCCATCTTTCGGAGTTGCGCCCTCCGGCACGTGCACGTGGATGTCCTTTTTTTCGAACATCGGCGGTTCTATTCCGAAGGCTACCGCACGGCTGCGAACATAGGCGTTCGCGGCCTGGATCGATTCCTTCATCACATCCTTGAGGTTGCCGGTGACGTTCATCCGGCCGCGGCCTGGCATCATCACGCCTTCCACGGTCAGAAGCTCGCCGCCAACCTCGGTCCAGGCCAAGCCGGTGACTACGCCAACCTGATCCTCAAGCTCGGCCTCGCCGTAGCGATGTTTCTGCACGCCAAGGAAATCGCGGACGGTTTCGCCGGTAACATGGACCTTTGTCTCTTTGCCGCTTTCGATCAGCTTCACGGCCTTGCGGGCAAGTTTTGCAATCTCGCGTTCCAGGCTACGCACCCCCGCCTCGCGGGTGTAGCGCCGGATGATTTCGACGATAGCGTCATCCGCCACCGTCCACTCGCCCGGCTGCAGTCCGTGCGCCTCCATCTGCCCGCGCATTAGGTGGCGCTTCGCGATTTCAAGCTTCTCGTCTTCTGTGTAGCCGGCGAGACGGATAATCTCCATACGATCCCTGAGTGCCGGCGGGATATCGAGCGTATTGGCCGTCGTCACGAACATCACGTTGGACAGGTCGTAATCAACCTCCAGGTAATGATCGTTGAACTCGTGGTTCTGCTCGGGGTCCAACACCTCCAGCAGCGCAGACGCCGGATCGCCCCGGAAATCCATGCCCATCTTGTCGATCTCGTCGAGCAGGAAGAGCGGATTGGTCTTCTTCGCCTTCCGCATGGACTGGATCACCTTGCCCGGCATTGAGCCGATGTAGGTGCGCCGGTGACCACGGATCTCGGCCTCGTCGCGGACGCCGCCGAGCGACATGCGCACGAACTCGCGGCCCGTCGCTTTCGCGATCGACTTGCCGAGCGAGGTCTTGCCGACGCCGGGAGGGCCAACGAGGCAAAGGATCGGGCCTTTCAGCATGTTGGTCCGCTTCTGCACGGCCAGATACTCGACGATGCGCTCCTTCACGCGATCAAGCCCATAATGATCCTCGTCGAGGACGGCCTGAGCTTCGTCGAGGTCCTTCTTGACCTTACCCTTGACGCCCCACGGAATGGACAAGATCCAGTCGAGATAGTTGCGAACCACCGTCGCCTCGGCCGACATCGGGCTCATCTGCTTGAGCTTCTTCAGCTCAGCAACAGCCTTGTCCTTGGCTTCCTTTGAAAGCTTCGTGTTCTCGATCTTCTCCTCGAACTCGGAGATATCGTCGCGCTCGTCGGAGTCGCCGAGTTCCTTCTGAATGGCCTTCATCTGCTCATTCAGGTAGTACTCGCGCTGCGTCTTCTCCATCTGGCGCTTCACGCGGCTGCGAATCTTGCGCTCGACCTGCAGCACGGAGATCTCGCTCTCCATGAGCGTGAACACGCGCTCCAGCCTGTCCGAGACCGAGAGAAGCTCCAGGATCTCCTGCTTGTCGCCGATCTTGATTGCAAGATGCGACGCGATCGTATCGGCCAGCTTCGAGTAGTCATCAATCTGGCTGAGGGTGCTCAGAACTTCGGGCGAAATCTTCTTGTTCAACTTGACGTAGTTCTCGAACTGGCTCACCGCCGAGCGCGAGAATGCCTCGATCTCATCCTGATTGCCGAGCGTCTCTTCGACGCGGTCGATTTCGGCTTCGAAATAAAGCTCGTTCGGGTTGAACCGCTTGATCTTGGCGCGCGTCGTGCCCTCAACCAGAACCTTGACAGTACCGTCCGGGAGCTTCAAAAGTTGAAGCACCGTCGCGAGCGTGCCCATGGTGTAAATCGCGTCGGGCTCGGGATCGTCGTCTCCGGCGTTTTTCTGGGCTGCAAGAAGGATCTGGCGATCGGTCCGCATCACCTCATCGAGCGCGTTGATGGATTTTTCGCGGCCGACAAAAAGCGGGACGATCATATACGGAAAAACAACGATATCACGGAGAGGCAGGACGGGGAAAATTTCGTTGGGACCAGCCGTCTTGGATTGATCCGAGTGCGGGTTCGTCATGTCAGTCTCCTAAATCCGGCAGCGAAAACCGCCACCGCTTACTGTCGCCGGTTATATGTCCGGCGTCTACCTGCCCGACGCGCCATAGCCTCGTCCTGACAAGAGTACACCGTCTTGGACACACGTCCACTTACGAATACGCAAGCCGGTTAATAGCAGCGCGTCGGTTGCACCGGGAAGGTGCTTCGAAAAATATAGGCGGGACCGTGACACACAAGGCTTTGGTTTGTGGTTAACAAACCCCTGCATTATGCGCTCGATTCATCTAGTCGTTCGGCATAGATCCGCAAGGGCTTGGCATTCCCTTCGATCACCTCGGGGCTGATGACGACTTCCTCGACGCCTTTCAAGCTTGGGAGCTCGAACATGCTGTCGAGAAGAATGGCTTCCATGATGGAGCGCAAGCCGCGGGCCCCTGTCTTGCGCTCGATGGCCTTGCGCGAGACGGACTTGAGTGCCTCGGTCGACAGCGTCAATTGCACGCCTTCCATCTCGAAAAGGCGCTGATACTGCTTCACAAGGGCGTTCTTAGGCTCGGTGAGGATCTTTACGAGTGCAACCTCATCGAGGTCTTCCAGCGTCGCAAGCACCGGCAGTCGGCCAATGAACTCCGGTATGAGACCGAACTTCAGGAGGTCTTCCGGCTCCACGCTGCGCAGGATTTCGCCTGTCCGGCGCTCATCCTCGGAAATGACCTTCGCACCGAAACCGATGGAAGTGGTCCGTCCGCGCTGTGCGATGATCTTTTCGAGACCCGAGAAGGCGCCACCGCAAATGAACAGGATGTTAGTGGTGTCAACTTGCAGAAATTCCTGTTGCGGGTGCTTGCGGCCGCCCTGTGGCGGGACGCTGGCTACGGTGCCCTCCATGATTTTGAGGAGCGCTTGTTGCACGCCCTCGCCCGAGACGTCCCGCGTGATCGACGGGTTGTCGGACTTCCGGCTGATCTTGTCGACCTCGTCGATATAGACGATACCGCGCTGAGCCCGGTCGACATTATAATCCGCAGCCTGAAGAAGCTTGAGGATGATGTTCTCGACATCCTCGCCGACATAACCCGCCTCGGTGAGCGTGGTGGCGTCCGCCATCGTGAACGGAACGTCGAGAATACGCGCCAAGGTCTGGGCCAGCAGCGTCTTGCCGCAGCCGGTGGGTCCCATAAGGAGGATGTTGGACTTCGCCAGCTCCACGTCGTTGTTCTTCGCGGAGTGATTGATACGCTTGTAATGATTGTGGACCGCAACCGAAAGGACCCGCTTCGCGTATTCCTGGCCGATCACATAATCGTCGAGAACGTTGCAGATTTCCTGAGGGGTAGGGACGCCGTCGCGAGACTTTACATAGGAGTTCTTGTTCTCCTCGCGAATGATGTCCATGCAAAGCTCAACGCATTCATCGCAGATGAAAACGGTAGGCCCTGCAATGAGCTTGCGGACTTCGTGCTGGCTCTTGCCGCAGAAGGAGCAGTAGAGCGTATTCTTGGAGTCGTGACCCCTGCTTTCTTTCGTCATTGACCTACCTTAGCACCCACATACCAGGAAGTTGGCCCCGTATTGTGCCTGACTGATGACCGGAAGTTCGTTTCTCCCGAGTTAACTGCCACCCTCAAGCCCGCCTCGCTGCCCCCACCTTCCCTGTACGCTTCCCCATAGTCTTACGGCTTCTGAGGCGATTGTCCATAATTTCGATTCGCCTAGCCTGGAGAGGCAGAGCGCTAGGTTGAACCGCTTATACTTTCCAGGCAGTTAAAAATGTCGTATCCCGCTCCGACGTCGCAAGGAAGCCACAGGGGCTCCCTATGAACGCCCGGAGCCAGAACTCCTCGACGGGGGCGCGCTTCGTAAGCACTTCGTCGATGATACCGAAGGCTTTGGCCTGCTCCGCTGTCATGAAGTGGTCACGATCCAGGGTGCGTTCAATAACTTCGTACGGCTGGCCCGTGTGCTTCACATAGATTTCGTTAAGGCGGCGCTTCGTCTTCAGGATGTCCTCCGCGTGCCTTTCGATGTCGCTCGCCTGTCCCTGGAAACCCGCGGACGGCTGGTGCACCATCACCCGCGCGTTCGGAAGGCAATAGCGCATACCGGGTTCGCCCGCCGCAAGCAGAAGGGAGCCCATCGATGCCGCCTGCCCTACACAAAGTGTTGATACGGGCGGGCGTATGAACTGCATGGTGTCGTACATCCCGAGGCCGGAGGTCACATGTCCGCCCGGCGAATTGATGTACATGGCGATTTCCTTTTTCGGGTTTTCCGATTCAAGGAAGAGGAGCTGAGCCGTGACG
The DNA here is from genome assembly GCA_963829495.1 of uncultured Alphaproteobacteria bacterium. Lineage (GTDB taxonomy): Bacteria > Pseudomonadota > Alphaproteobacteria > Rhizobiales > Rhodomicrobiaceae > Rhodomicrobium. Next base: position 160,958 of record CAWHIT010000005.1, on the reverse strand, counting down.
AGCGCGGCCATGTTGTCCTCCACGACGCCGGTCAGGAAGATGATGCGCTCTTTCAAAAGCCTGGAGAAGATATCGAAGGCGCGCTCGCCCCGGTTGGTCTGTTCGACAACCATGGGGACGAGCTGGCTGGTGTAGTATTCAACTGGATCGCGCATGCGTTTCTCCCAGGCATAAAGAGCCGCGGCTGAGGGATTTTTTGTGGGTGCCCGCAATCTCGCGGGCGGTTTGAACTCGGCGGCTAAAAAAGAGCGGTGCGGACCACCGGTCCGCACCGCATACATGGGACGATTTGAGCGCGAGCGCAACTAGCTACGACGGCAGCCGCGCGATGCTCAATCGTGATGGTGGTGATGGCCGTGATCGTGATCGTGATCGTGATCGCACTCCGGCCCGCACTCTTCCTCATGATGGTGATGGTGTTCGTGGTCCTCGTCGCCGCTCTCCAAAAGAGCTTGCTCGCGCTCATGTTCCGCGGCGAACTGCATGAGCTGCGCCGGAGAAACCTTCTTCTCCTCCGTCTTGGTGAGTTCGAGGGCGAAGTTCATGACCTTCTCTTCATAGACGGGCGCGCGTAGCTCGTTCATCGCCTGCGGATTTTTGCGGTAAAACTCGACCACCTGCTTCTCCTGCCCGGGGAACTGACGGGCGCGGTCGATGATGGCGCGGCGGAGCTCGTCGTCCCCGACGCGGATCTGGTTCGCATTGCCGATCTCCGCGAGGATGAGGCCGAGCCGTACGCGCCGCTCGGCGAGCTTGTGATACTCCTCGCGAGCCTTTTCCTCGGTCGTGCCCTGCGCTTCGAAGTTGCTCTTCGATTGCTCAAGCTGGCGATTGACGTTGCGCCAGACCATGTCGAATTCGCTTTCGACGAGCGAGGGCGGCATCTCGAAGGAATGCTTCTCGTCGAGCGCGTCCAGAAGCCCCTTCTTCACCTTGTTCCGGGAGATCGTATCAAGCTCCTTCTGGAGCTGGCCTCGCACCGCCTCTTCAAGCTTGGCAAAAAATTCCATGCCGAGGGTCCGCGCGAACTCATCGTCCGGCTTCGCCTCGACCGGCTTGGCGACCTCCTTCACGGTCACGTCGAAAACCGCGGCTTTCCCGGCGAGATGCTTCGCCTGGTAATCTTCAGGGAAGGTCACGTTGATATCGCGGTTTTCGCCCGCCTTCGCCCCTTCGAGGCCCTCTTCGAAACCCGGGATAAAGCGCTTGGAGCCGATGACAATGAAAGCGTCCTCACCCGTGCCGCCCTCGAAAGGCTCGCCATCCACGCTGCCCTTGTAATCGATGGTCAGGCGATCATCCTGCTCAGCGGGGCTATCTTTCGCCTCGTAGGAGACATTCGCCTTCATCAGCCGTTCGAGCGCCTTCTTGACGTCGTCCTCGTCCGGCTCCGCGACTTCCTTCTCCAGCGTGATCGACTTCAAATCGGCAAGTTCGATCTTGGGCAGCACCTCGAAAGACATGGTGTATTCGAGATCGGACGCGCCCTCGATCATGCGCTCGACGGTTTCCTTGTCCTCGGGCAGTTTGATGTCTGGCCGGTACGCAGGGCGCTCATGGCGCTCCTCCAGCGCCTTAGTGCTGGTCTCGCCGACCGTCTGCTCCAGGACTTCCGCCATCACGGAGCGCCCGTAAAGCTGGCGAACATGCGCGAGCGGCACCTTTCCAGGCCGGAACCCATTGAGCCGCACCTTCATCTGAAGGTCTTCCAGCTTCAACTCGACGCGCGCCTTCAAATCGGCCGCAGGGACAATAACCTTCAACTGGCGTTTCAGCCCTTCTGAAACAGTCTCTGTAACTTGCATATTAAAACCGGGTTTGGTTGGCCGCTTATTCGGCAGAGTGGTCAAGGCAACGAGGATCGTCGCCGCGGGCGATGTCGCTACTGCGCAGTGAAATTGCACATTGCCCGGCAATTCACAAGGGGCCGCCTCTCGGGAGGTGGAAAAATCAAAGGTTGGGCCATCGCGAATGCGTAACCGGCGACTCCTGAAGAAAAGAACTTATTACGAAAAAGTGCTAAACTAGTTGGCCCTTTCGTGTGTTGATGGGGCATGAAAATTATCGCGGGAAAACTGTTTCCTTTTCAACGGGCCATTGTCAGGCGGCTCGACAAAGCATCGCGGGAGCTGTTGCTCCACGATGGCGCGCGCGCCATCGATTTTAAAAGCCCCGCGGGCGAACCGGCGCTTGGAGCGCCAACGTCGGTGGCGTGGCGCATCTTCAAGAACCAGCTCACCACATATATTGGCGGCGTAACGGCCGTTATCCTGGAACTATCTGAGCCGCGGGTGCGTACCGGGGTCTGGCAGCACAGCGGCTTTCGCAAAGACCCGCTCCGCCGCCTTCGCCATACCGGACTCGCGGCGATGGTGACCATCTACGGCGCTCGCAGCACGGCAGAGGCCATGATCGCCGGCGTCAGGCGCGTGCACGATCGCGTGCGCGGCGAGACACCGGGAGGCGAACCCTATCATGCAAATGATCCGGAACTCCTGAACTGGGTGCAGGCGACGGCCGCTTTCGGATTTCTCCAAGCCTATCACGCCTATGCGGCGCCCTTGCCGGACGCGGAAAGGGACCGTTATTACCGGGAAGGTCAGACGGCCGCGGCACTCTACGGCGCTACCAGACCTCCGCGCTCCGAGGCGGAGATTGAAGCGCTTTTTCTCGCGATGCGCCCGCGTCTTGAGCCCTCGCCGATCATCTTCGAGTTTTTGCACATTATGCGAACCACTCGCATTCTGCCGCCCTTGCTGCAGCCGGTTCAGCCCCTTCTCGTTCGCGCCGCGGTAAGCCTCACGCCGCCCTGGGTACGGGAGCGCCTGGGTCTCAAGACCGAAGATGGATTGCGGGCCTGGGAGGGGGTGATCGTCAGGCAGGGCGGAGCGCTAGCCGACCGCATCGTCCTCGAATCGAGCCCAGCCGTGCAGGCCTGCCTCCGCCTCGGGCTGCCCGCGAACTATCTCTTCACAAGAAGCACGAACTCCGCGGATCGGTTTTAGTAAACATTTCGTTCACCGCGGCGAGCCTTCATACTTATGTGGTTAACAGTAGCGCGCCGGAATTACTTCCCGCCGTGGGTTGGTAAAAAACTTCTTTATTCGGCGCGAAACGGCGGAATGCCGCGCCTACGGCCGCACAAAGGGAGGCTAATGTAAACTATTGAAACTGCTATAGTTTTTATTGTTAACAAATGACCCATTCAATGGAATCTAATGCGGGAATTTTTCCATTTACTGGGACGAGCAAAAGTCCGTTAAATATGTTTCACGATCGCAAATTAACGCTTGCGAAGAGCCGGAACAGCACGGCGCAGGCAGCGGCGACAGCTTCCCGCTTTGTCATTTTTTCCTTGATTATCAATGACTTGAACGCGCTCAAGCTTCGTTAACCTGGCATCAAGGCGATTTCGCTGAAGATCTTTCAGAAGAAGGAATGCGGAGACAAACGTCAGGGACAAGTTGCCAAACACATGCCGCCATTTGCAGGAAATGCATACAAAATGGACCATCGCGTCCGATTAAACGCTCGATGCTATAGGATGGTCGTGGCCGGGGTTGACCCGGCCATCCACAATTTCCCAAGTTTGTATCACCTGGATGATCGCCTCAAGGGCGGCCATGACAATGTAGATTGGTTCCACCTAAACCGCTTCGGACTGTTCCTCTCTTGTCGAGCGCTCGGAGCCGTTCCTGTCCCCTATAAACATGATCTGGAGAGCGGGAACCACTACGAGGAGCATGATCGGCCCGATGAACATACCGCCAACAACAACGATGGCCAGCGGGCGCTGCACCTGGCTTCCGATCCCCGTGGACAGCGCTGCCGGAAGAAGACCGATGCAGGCAGAGAACGCCGTCATCAGCATGGGCCGCATTCTCTGGGTCGCGGCCTGGAACATGGCCTCCAAAGTGCCCAAACCCGTTTGCCGCAACTCGTTGAAATAGGTCATCATCAGAATGCCGTTCATGACCGAAACGCCGAAGAGCGAGACGAAACCGATGGCTGCGGAGATGCCGAAAGCCTCACCGGATAAGGCGAGCGCGATGATACCGCCAGCCACGGCAAAGGGGATGCCGGTCAGCACAAGGAGGCTGTCGCGGAACGACCTGAACAAGGCGTAAAGGAGGCCCAGGATCAGCAGAAGGCTCAGCGGAACGATGATGGCGAGGCGCTTTTGAGCAAGCTCCAGTTCTTCGAATTCGCCGGCCCAGTCCAGGCGATAGCCGGTCGGCAATGTGATCGCCTTGGCGATCCTCTCCTTCCCTTCAGCCACGGCGCTGCCCAAGTCGCGGCCGCGCACGCTGAATTTGATCGGGATGAATCTCAGGTTTTTTTCGTGGAAGATGTACGAGGCCCCGGTCTCGATGGAAATCTCGGCGACTTCGGTGAGTGGGATGTACGCGTTGCCGTTCGGCGTAGTCACGTTGATCTTGGCATTCCGGATGGTATCAGCGGAGTCGCGAAACTGAGGCGCCGCTCTGACATTGACGCCGAACTGGCGGTCGTATTCGTAAACGGTGGTGGCCGTATTTCCGCCAAAGGCCGTCTGGACGAACGTGGCGATGTCGCCGCTGTTCAGCCCGTAACGTGCCGCTTTTTCGCGGTCGACACGGACGTTGAGGTTCGGCTGGCCAAGCACACGGAAAATTCCGAGGTCGGTGACGCCCGGAACGTCGCTCATGACCTTCTTGACCTGATTTGCCAGGTCTTCGAGCTTCGCCAGATCGGGACCGATGATCTTGATGGAGTTGGCGCCTTTAACGCCCGATAGCCCTTCCTCGACATTGTCCTGAATATATTGAGAGAAGTTCAAGTCGATGCCGGTGAACTCACGGGCGAATTCCTCCTGCAACTCCTTCACCAGATCGTCTTTGACGCGTCCCCGCTCCCACTGATCGAACGGCTTCAGGGGCACGAAGAATTCCGCGTTGAAAAAGCCGGTTGCGTCGCTACCATTGTCTGGGCGGCCATGCTGCGAGACGACAGTGATGACTTCCGAATGGCTTTTGAGGATCTCGCGCATCCTGTTCACGACGGGCATGCCCGCTTCGAGAGAGATCGTCGGCGGCATCGACGCACGGATCCAGAGATTGCCCTCTTCGAGCGCGGGCAGAAATTCCGTGCCAAGGTTTGAGGCGAGGAAAACGCTAAATCCGAGAAAGACAAGGCCGAACAGGACGATGAGCCGGCGCGCTCTCAGAGCGAAGCGCAAAAACGGCGTGTAAGCGGCCCGGATTGCCCGCACGATAATCGTCTCGGTCTCCTCGACATGCTCCGGAATCATGAAAGACGCCAGCACCGGCGTTACTGTAAACGTCGCCAGCAAGGCGCCTACCAGCGCATAGCCGTAAGTCCGCGCCATCGGGTTGAAGATTTGTCCCTCGACGCCTTGCATCGTGAAAAGCGGAATAAAGGCCGCGAGCGTGACGCAGGTCGAGAACAGGACAGCGGTATCGACCTGCGTGGCGGCGATATAAATGAGGCGGATGCGGGTCAGAAGGCTAGCATCTTCGCTTGCGCTTTCAGAGCGGATGGGGGGCGCGCGCATAAGCAGCTCCTCGCGTTCCTGCGCCTGGAACACGCGGAAGATGTTCTCTACGACGATGACGGCCGAGTCGACGATGATGCCGAAGTCGACGGCGCCAAGAGAAAGAAGATTTGCGTCCTCGCCCCGTAAGACGAAAATGATGATGCTGAAAAAAAGGGCAAACGGGATGTTGACGCCAACAATAATCGCGCTGCGCAGATCTCCGAGAAAAATCCATTGAATGACGAAGACGAGCAGGCATCCAAAGACGAGATTATGAAGCACCGTGCTCGTCGTGACGTTGACGAGGGTCGAGCGGTCGTAATACGGGACCAACTTCACGCCAGGCGGCAAGGTCCCGTCGCTATTGATCTTCTCGACCTCGGCCTTGATGCGCGGAATGACATCGTTCGTGTGAAGTGTACGGTTCATCACGAGAATTGCGGCCACAATGTCGTCGTCATAGTCACGGCCAGCCTTTCCAAGGCGCGGCACGTAGCCGACATACACCTTGGCTACATCCTTGATCTGAACCGGCACGCCGTTGAACTGGCCAAGCGTAATGTTCTCGATGTCGGTAACCTTGCGCCCCAAAATGAGGTCCGTGTCGCCGCCATCGTTGATGAGGCCGATGCCTCTGATGGTAACCGACTGCTTCCCGATATTGATGGTGCGGGCGCCCACATTCACATTGGCGTTCCCGATGGCGTTCACGAGCTGAGCCAATGTGAGATTATAGCCTTCGAGCTTGTTGAGGTCGGCTTCCACCTCGAACTCTTTGGTCGTCCCGCCCCAGGTGTTGACTTGCACGATGCCCGGAACCGTCAGGAAGCGGCGCTGCAAGACCCAGTCCTGGATCGTGCGCAAGTTCGTGATGCCGAAATGTTGGGGGCCGGTCACCTGATAGCGGTAGATTTCGCCGACGAGGCTCGACCCTTGGATTTGTGGCTGAACGTTGTTGGGGAGATTGACGTTCTGCAGAAGGCTGATCTGCGCCTGTTGCAAAGCGAAGTAATATTCAACCCCGTATTCGAAGGTGACCCTGACAAAGGAAAGCCCGTAAAAGGAGGTCGAGCGGATATTGGACACGCCCGGGGTGGGAGCGAGCCCAACTTCGAGAGGGATGGTATAAAGCCGCTCCATCTCCTCGGCGGAGAGGCCCGCTGATTGGACCGTGATCTCAAGAATAACGGGAGCCGGGTTCGGATAGGCTTCGATGTTGAGCTTCGTAAATGCAACCACTCCGCCAACGACGAAGGCGGCGAGAAACAGCAAAATAACAGGCCGGCGCGTCAGCCCGAATGAAACGAGACCATTAAGCACCGTCTACCTCATGAGAATAACATGGCCCGGCTTCCGGCCTCACTGGCCGGCATTGGCGTATTGATTGGCAATGAAAATGGAGCCGCCCGTCGCGATGCGCTCGCCGGACGCTAGCCCGTCAAGCACCTCCGTAAACCCGTCATTCGACAGGCCGATCTTGATCACGCGCTGAAAAAATGTGTGGCCGTCTTTCGTTGTCCAGACGGTCATGCTTCCGTCGCCTTCGCGGACCACCGCATCCAGGGGGACTGCAACCGCTTTCTTCGGTGGCGCGAGCGTGATCACGAACGTGGCGAACATGCCGGCACGGAGATCGTAATTCGGGTCCGCGATCTCGGAGCGCACGAACACGCGCCTGGTATTCGGATCGACGTTCGGACCGATGGTCACGATCTTTCCGACATAGGAGCGCCCGGGATAGGTCGGGACCATCGCTCGAACCGCCTGACCGAGCTTCAGATCCGCAGCTTCCCGTTCCGGCACATTCGCGATCATCCACATCACCGACGTATCTGCCACGATGTAGACTGGCGGCGGATTGCCGGGCTGCACGAAAAGACCGGGCGCAGCATTCCGGGCAGTGATGAGGCCGGTGATCGGAGAAGATACGGTCAGCGTTGCATCGACCTTGCGCTCTTTCACGATGCGGTCCATTTCGGCATCGGTCTTGCCGAACACCATGACGGCGCCGCGAGCCGCCCTGTACGCGGCCTCGGCAGCCTGTTGATCGGAAATTGACTGCTCGTAATCTTTTTGCGCGGCGGCATTTTGCTTAAAAAGATTACGCTGCCTTTCGAGGGTCTTTGTGTTGAGATCCAACACCCCCGCCGCAGAGATCAAGGTCGATTCAGCCTGAAGCAGGTCTGTGCTCTCGATGGTAAAGAGAGGCTGATCCTTTTTGACGGTGTCCCCGACCTTGGCGAAAGCCTTGATGATGCGGCCTTGATACTGCGTGAAAACCTGGGTTAGAAGCTCCTGGTTAAAGTCGATATTGCCAACCGCCAGCATTTCCTGCGGGAAAGCGTGCTCGCCAACCACCTCGACATTGATCGATGCGAGTTGCGTTTCGGCAAGCATGACACTCGGCTCGGCAGCAGGGGTTACGCCAGCCAACGGCGAGGCAAGCGCGGAAGCCGCGGCAAGCAAGGCCAGCGCGCATAAAAAAGCGGCTTTTCTGTATGAGTGAACATGAACAAAAAACATGTTACGGCTCCGGACACTTCTCTTTGGAGACATCTACAAGGCACCGCGTTTCCACGACGGTTGCTCCCGGATACTCCCGCTCCACAGGCTCCGGCCTCGGACCCACCACACTCGCCAGCCAGGCCTGAGGCTCGGGAGTGGGCGGCGGCAGCTGCCTGTTCCACCAGCCTCCGCCTAGAGCCTGGAACAGGCCAACCGTATCAAGATAGCGATTTGCCTGGGCTTGTATGACGAGCAGCGAAGCTTGCAAGTTCGTTGTTTGAGCGCCGAGAACTGTTTGAATGGCAACCTGCCCTTGACCAAGTTGCGTGCGCGTCAGCTGCAGCGTCTTTGCAGTCGCCTCTTCCGCTAGGACGGCCTTCTTGAGAGAGTCAGTGTCATAGCGGATTGCATACAATGTGTCCGCAACATTTTGGAAGGCGGTAAGAACGGCAAGCCGATAATCGGCTGCGGCCTGATCGACGCCTGCTTCCGCTGCTCGCTGCCTCTGCTGCAAGGTAAAGCCATCAAAAAGCACCTGGGATGCAGACGCTATACCAGTATAGAAAAAGAATGCCGGATTATTACTGAAAAGCTGGTTAATGGAGATTCCGCTTCGTCCAATATCGCCTGTGAGAGAAACTTGCGGAAGCCGGTTGGCGATCGCAACGCCGACAAGCGCGCAGGCTGCATGGAAAAATTCCTCGGCCGCGCGGACATCGGGCCGCTGCGAAACGAGTTCCGAGGGCAACAGAACCGGCAGCTTCCTGGGAAGTTTGAGATTCGAGAATTCGAAGCGCTCCGACAAGCCTTCTCCGGGAAGATGGCCGGAAAGGACGATGAGTTGGTCGCGCTGTTGGGCCAGCGTTTTCCGCAGCGGCGGCAGCGTCGCCTCCGTCTGGGCGACAAGGGCCTCCTGGGCCGCAACGTCCAGGCCCGACACTTGCCCGGCCTGCTGCTGCAAGCGGATCTTCGCCAGGATATCCTTGGATATCGTTATAAGCCGTTCGATCGTGTCGATCTGGGCCCGGAGCGAGGCTTCCTGAATCGCCCCCACAGCGATGTTCGACGTCAGCGTGAGAAACGTCGCTTCGTTCATGAAACGCTGGTTCTCTTTCAGGGCTTCGAGGTTCTCGATCTGACGCCGGACGCCGCCCCAGATGTCGGGGACATACGAAACCGTGAGCTGCGCCGTGTGAAGCTGATAGTACGTAGGATTGGTGCTTCCCGCCCCGACAACAGGTGCGGCAACGCCTCCGTTCTCGCCGCCAGGCGTCGTGGCGACCTTTCCTCCCTGACTTGTTTCATTGCCCGTCGCCAGAGGAAAGAATTGGCCCACCTCGGCATAGACATTGGCCTGTGCGACGCGGAGAGCAGCGCGAGCCGCCTCGATGTTGGGGTTATCGTGCAGCGCGCGATTGATCAGGCTGTTGAGCGCGGGTGAATGAAACAGCTCCCACCATTCCGCCGGAAGCTCGCGGCTGATGTCCAAGTGCTGCGTCTTGCCCTGCGCAGAATATTTCGGAGGCTGGTGATCGGGTGTGTAATTGGTGATTTCTGGTGGATCTGGGACGTAAAAATCCGGTCCCACGCACGAGCAAAAACATACCGTGGCTAAAACCGCAATTGCAGACCCGAAACCGCAGGAAACCTCTCCCCGGAGGACACTGTATCTTCTCCGTTGAGACATCCCGCTCAGCCTAGCCCCCTGCGCCCATCTGGGGTTAAAGCGACACCTTCTCCCGAGCCTCAAGGTCAAGTGTTTTCGAACAGCGCACGCGGCTCAGATGCTCTCCTACAATGATTCATTTAGATTTCAAACTCCCTCGATTGTAAGAATTTGCCGCCTCCTGTTGGATTTCTGGTCTCAAAGCAGAACGGGGAGGTCAATAGTGCGCGATCAGCGACATTTACCATGGAGCAAAAACATGGTCTTTTAATTAGCGGGGAAGGCCACTCGTGAACTGGAGGGTCGAATGCGGCGGGTCGAGACGGCGGTCAGATTGCGCATCTTCATCGGCGAGGACGACAAATACAAGGGCCGACCGCTCTACGAAGAGATCGTGGTGCAGGCGCAGGCATCACAGCTCGCAGGCGCAACTGTCTTCAAGGGCTATATGGGTTTCGGCGCCGCAAGCGGGCTGCACGCCGAGAAGATCTTGCGCTGGTCCAGAGACTTGCCCGTCGTGGTCGAAATTCTCGACTCCGAAGAAAAGGTGAACGCCTTTTTCGATATCCTGGATAAGCTCATGAAGGGGGGAGTGGCGACGGTGGAGAAGGTTCAAATGCACCGTTACATTAAAGAAAAAAAGAAGCCTGCCAAAAGCTAATTTCTATTCGTTTTTTCTCCTATCTCCTTCACTTTTTGGAGGAGGAGATTTAGCCTCGCAAGATCGGTGTCTGATTCGCTGCGTAGTCTTTTCTGAAGAGAGGATTACGAATTTGCTCCACTCAGCCAAAACCTCAATCTTTTCCATCCTCGCGCTAATGAGTCTCGCGGCCTTTGCCGGGCAATCCTCGGCCGGGAGCTACTTCCTCGACAACAAGCATGCGGATGTAAGCTTCACCTACTACGTCGGTTTCGCTTCGCAATCGGGCCGCTTTACCGATCTGAACGGGGTATTCCAATTCGACAGGCGCGCCCCGGATCAAGGCTCCATCAAAGCCGTTATCAACACGGCCAGCCTTACGGCCAGCGCTTTCGAGGCAGAGCTGAAAAGCAACGACTTCTTCGACATTGGGGTTTATCCCGAAATCCGCTTCGTCAGCCGGTCGGTCAGGCCGATTGACGAAAACCGGGCAGAATTCACCGGCGAGCTTACCATGAGGGGCGTGACGAGGCCCGTCACGCTGCAGGTCGTCTTCGCTGCGCCTGGAGATTCAGGTGACGCCCGTGTCATCGCGACGACGCGATTGAAGCGAAGTGATTTCAATATGACTGCGCTCAGCTACCTCGTCGACGACGAGATCGACATCCAGATCACAGCCGCGCTGCAAGAGAAGAGATAGACGCCGCGGGAGATTTTTCCCAGCCCTCCGGCACTGCCGCGTTACTATGGGTCCAAGAGAACCAAGCTGCGGAATGCTTATGCGCTGGCGTCACAGGCCACCCGGATCGAATTGGGGCGAGTTCGGCCCCGATGACGAAGCCGGCCGCCTCAACCTCATCACGCCTCAGAAGGTGCTCCAGGGGATCGCCGAAGTCCGCGAAGGCCGCACGTTCTGCCTTTCGCTGCCCCTCGACTATCCCGGCGGCAACATTCTCCACCCGGCCCGGCATCCTCCAAAGCGCCAGGCCACAGAAGCTCCGGGTGGCACACCGCGCTATCTCTTGCGGCTTTCGGGCGACAACCCGGATTTGACGGACGTCGTGTGCGACGATCAGGTCACCCTTCACACGCAGTATTCCACGCAATGGGATTTGCTCGCGCATATGGGATCGGAGTTCGACGCCGACGGCGATGGCATCGCCGAGCCGGTCTTCTACAACGGCTGGCGCGGTGGCGAGCACATTCTGATGGCGGCGAAGCACGCCACCGAAGCGAAGCGGCTCGGCATCGAAAAGATGGCCGAACGCTGTGTGCAGGGCCGCGCCGTTCTCATCGACCTCCACGCGCTCGTCGGCGATGCAAAAGCTGACATCGGCTTCGATGGGCTTGAGGAAGCCATGAAGGCGCAGGGAGCTGTCGTCGAGACCGGCGACATGGTGTGCTTTCACACCGGCTTTGGGCGCCAGATCTTGGAGATGAACCGCCAGCCCGACGCACACACACTGAACCACAGCTGCGCCGCACTCGACGGACGCGATCCGCGTCTGCACGAGTGGGTGATCGACAGCGGCGTGGCGGCGCTGATCTCCGATAATGTCGCGGTGGAGCGTTACCCGAACGCATCCGGGTCGGGACGGCGGCCGCTCGTGCCGCTCCACGAACTTTGTCTTTTCAAGCTCGGCATTCATTTAGGCGAGTTGTGGTGGCTGAGCGAGTTAGCTGGTTACATGCGCGGCGCGGGACGCACCCGCTTCCTTCTGACCGCGCCGCCTCTCAGGCTGCCCGGCGCAGTCGCCTCGCCTGTGACCCCGGTCGCGACGGTGTAGCGCCAGGGGCGAGGCTGGCCTTCACAGGTATTGTCTGGTAAACCCCGTCCATCGCCGGGAGGATGGATGTCGCTCACAGTCGTCGGATTATCGGGAAGCCCCTGCACGCCATCCCGGACGCGCTCTATCGTGACAGCGGTCATGGAGCGTATCGCGGCCAAAGCCGGCGCGCAGGCCCGGCTCGTCGATCTGGCAGACCTCGTGCCGGACCTTGGCATCCCCTCGCGCGCCGAAGCTTCGCCGCAGGTTGAGGAAGCGCTGCAAGCGATTGAAAGCGCGAGCCTTCTTATCGTTGGCTCGCCCGTCTACAAAGGCTCCTACACCGGCCTTCTCAAGCACCTCATCGACCTTATCAGCTACCCTGCCCTTCTTGGAACGCCCGTCGCGCTGCTCGCCGCGGGCGGAAGCGACCGCCACGCGCTTGTCATCGAGCATCAGCTCCGGCCGCTCTTCGGCTTCTTCGGAGCTAAGACGCTCGCCACCGGCGTCTTCCTGTCGGACAAGACCATTCAGAACGGATGGGTGGAGGACACCGCCTGCAGCGCCCGGCTGGAACAGCTCATCGCGGAAGCGGTCCATGAGCTGAACTTCGCCCGGACCGCACGGGCTTCCGCGGTCGGCTAGAGCATCGTGCCTTTGATCGGACGCGGGCGTCCGAATGCTTGTTTGTATATGTGTCCGGTGCAAGGCGGCGTCTCTTTTCATCACCAAATCGGCTTCCTGGTTGCGTTTGCGTCCCAGATTTACTTGAGCCAGGATCTTATGAAAAAGCGCGTTGCTTAGAGGTTAACGGCAATAACCCATTGAAAAATATAGAAAAAATACAGGGCTGGCAGGCACCGCCGTAGCCGCGAGCGGCATGGCCAAGGTTAAAATGCAAAGTCGAAACATATTTAACGGACTTTTGCGCGTCCCAGTAAAGGGAAAAATTCCGGCATTAAGTTCTATTGAATGCACCTTCGAAAGCTGTTCATTATCAATCGGTTACGTCCGTTTAGCCAAAGGCGCAAAACGCCTCGTTCTGTGCCGGTTAAACCTATCATTAATGATAACACGGCAGGCAATAAATCCTGCGTGCTCCTGTTAACCATCCGCGCATTAACACATAGTCGCGGCGACGAACGCTTTACCATAAGCCGTGCAGCGAGCGCCGTTCAACAGGGCAATAGCCAGACTATCCTGCGTTCAGCCGGACGCTGGCGTCACCGTGATCGTGCTTACCTGCGATGCAGTTTTTCAGACTACTTATCGAACCAGCTCAAGCGGACCTTGTTTGACCCCACAGCCTCAAACTTCACGCTACGCCGGAAATCATCCGAAAACTCATTCCTCACGCGTTCGAGCGCGCGTCCGGCAATTTGGTAGCCGTTGAGCTTTACACTCGGCCCAAGCTTGCGTTCGAGCCGGGACTTCAAAAGGTGGTTTGTAAGCTCAACTTGCCCACGCTCGAAATTCTCAATAACCAGTTCCACAATACAAAGGCGCTTCAGCCGCCCCAAACTTCCATGGCTTCTGCCCCCTTCTCCAGGAAGCCAAGTCCTGCTTTCCAAGCCCTCTTTTAACGAGGTCAGCGTGGCTAGCGTAAGCGGATCACCATTTTGCGCCTGATCAGAAACATGCAAGACCTCGGATAAACGCGCCTGCAGACTGAGCCACGTAAATACCGGATCAAGTCCCGAATGATCTGGAAGTGGCTTCAAGGTGACACGGAACCTCTCGCCCATATAGCTTTGTTCGAAGCGCACGCTCTTGCCTTCGAACGCCAGCTTGCGTCCGAGATCTGCAGCGAGATGCCCTTTTTGTTCGCGATAGCCCGCCCAATAGCCGTCTTCATTCTCCAAAGAATAGGAACTGAAACGGCTGTTCACCTCAACAACAAGATGCTCGACCGGGGACACGACGCGAAGGAGCGCGCTAGCGATGGCCTTAGCATCGCGGCCGTTTCGCAGTATATCCAGGCAGTCATTGCGGCGCAGGAAAGCGTAATTGTCCGCAATGCTCTGCCCGAAGTGCAGCACGGTTTTCAGGACCTGCTCTTTCTGAACAGGACTCAGCCCTGCAAAAAAACCGAGAACCACCCCCTGAAATCCAGAGGAGAAAAGCGGCATGATAAGGCGATCCGTCGCACCTCTTGGCCAGAGAACAACGTCTTCCGCAGCGTTGGCACGTTGAGGCTCCAGGAGCCAGGACAGGGCTTGGCTTACATCCTTCACACTATACCCGATCCAAGCTCCAAGCACCGCGATGTCAACGGCATTCATAAAACGGAGGTAGGGTCCTGATCCGTAAGTCAAGATATTGCAGCGGCTTAGATTTGCTGGAAAATAACCCGCGGCTCGCAAATGGATATCGGGCATTACAGGCCATGCCGACGCCGCTGCAAACGCGTCCCCACACCAGCCATAAACCGACTCCTTGCGCAAGAAGTCGTTCAGGGATAACTCGCTGGACAGAAAATCTTTGAATACGCCAGTGTTAAGGGTATGACTGAATGAGCCATCGTATCCTTGCCGAAGTGTCCTGCAACAATGCGCCATTTTAAATGAGATTTCTTGCGCATCGATATTGCTGAGGACATTAAATTTTACAGCATCTTGGAAGAAACGAACGGTGAGAGGCGGCAATTTGAGACAAGTACACTCGGGATGAAAAGCCATGAAGTATGCGCTGCCACGAGCAGCGCCGCCATCGCACAGCGTTCTGCTATTCGAATAAACATTGAGAGTTTCAAGAATATCTAGAAGATGGGTAGATGACTGGCTGTTTATCAATGCAAGCTTATCTAATGCGCCTGGCATCCAACAATCCGGTGCTTAATACACCGTCCAACAAAAACCAACTTAAGTTGACCTAGATCAAAAACTCGCTCCGAAGATCTCAGAACGATCGACAAAAAAGAAAGTTGTCACAATTAGGGCTGCTTGTCGAGCGCCGTTAAATGCCGCACCGGAAGCGCTGCGGTTCTCAATAAGAAAAAGCAATAATTGAAAGCTACTTAGGAACGACGTTTTCTAGCATGGCGGCATCCACCACGATCGCATATTCGTCTTCCCCAATCCGATGCGCGATTTCGCTTAAGAGTGGGGAAGGAACCTTCTTGCCGATGATGAGGACCTTGCCGTCATCAAGGTCAAATGTCGCTGGGCAAAAACCGCTAACACACCTATAGCGACTTGGGGTGATCTCTTTCATAGAATACATCCATCAGGAGATGTGAACCATCCCCTTCCATTGCCTTAAGGTTGTTGTTTCGATCGGGTGCCAGAGCCCCACAGAAAAACTGAGGCTAAGACAGAATTGGTACTTTATATATGATATTCCTCAAGAACCATCTAAAAAATCAGCCAATTTCACGCAGGCCTGTTGAAAATGTGCTCTCACGTTTGACGGTGCTCTCTCGGGCGTTTCCCAATTTCGGAAGCCACAACGATTGGGCATTCGTCGTTTCCAACGCAGCCTTTAGTCTCACGAGGCAGGAGCAAAACGGCTCTCTCGATCAGCGTTTTCCCGTGAATTGGCCGGGGTAAGGACGAATCAAGCAATGTAGCGCGAGAGATTCCGCACTTTCCTAAAATTTTCAAAACATTGAAACTTTTCAAAAAACAACTCATGGATGCAAAAATCCCAAAACAAGCTTTGGTTTTCTATTTAATTAGCAACCAGAGGCAGCATAAAAACACAGTATTCGTGATAGATAGATAGTAAGCGCGTGTGACTTCAACAAACCGGAAGGAAGGAGGATCTCTGGATTTTGAACGTACAGCGCTCTTGCAAGGAGGTTAACATGCCACATTCCTGCATAGGAGCACTCAGCTACTACCACCACAACTTCGTAGACTACGTCACATCGGAGGAAGCGAAGCGGGTGGTGGAAGCGACAGCCGCTGGCACCGCGGTCTACCACGCGATCTGGAAACCGCTCAGGACAGTCCTGCTGTCGGTTATCGTCATAATCGTTGCGTCGGTCTCGGTTACCAGGCTGGAGATCAGCGAGGCCGCGTTATTCGCGCACCGGCTGCGGCCATGCCTCTATCCGAAGGCTCTCAGGTTCCAATCGCCAGAACCTGTCAGGGATAGCCCAAATCGCGACGCCAAAGTCGACCAGAAGACAGGGCAGGCCAGCTGAGCCTGCCTTTTTAGGGGCCTGCAACCGCGATGCCCTTACATTTTATAGCTCACGGACTTGATGTTGCTGTTCAGGAAGCGGACGAGTTGTTTCGCTTCCTCCAGGTTCGTTCCGCGATAGAGATCGAGGCCGATTTCCCCTTTTAGGGTCGCGAAACCCTCATGCTTCGGCTGTAACACCACCCAGGGTGCGCCGTCCTCGCGCAGCCGTACAACGAAAAGAAATTCGGCGCATTCTCCGCTCATCTTCTAACCCGCTCTTGGAACAAAACAAGAACAACTTAGCTGGCGCATGGGCGGCCCGCAAGCCTTTTGATCAGCGTTTTCCCGTTAACCATATTTGTGCACGTAAGCTTAAGGCTACAGCGCTTATTTTCCTAAAAGTCTTGCGGGCGTAAGAGGGAGAGCAAGTCGTGTTGGCGGCCTTTGCATTGCGCTTTTTTATAATCTTTGGCCTCGGCGTCTTGGCTTTTATAAGCTTTCTTGTGGCGACCACATTGATCTGGCTGATGTGGTTCGACTCTTGGCGTTGCGGGATGTGCCTCAGTTATCCGGTCGGCATTTACAGCCTGGCCCTGCTCGGCCTTCTCATCCTGGGCTCGATCGCCTTCGAGGCCGGTGAAGCCGCCGTCATATGGCGGGAATGGGCCGTTGTCTCGCGCAAATGGTTCATCGCCAACTGGACGGTGCCCCTGGTCATCGTGATCGCCATAATCGCGATTCTTATCGTGTTCAATTGGTATTATATCGTCGAGTGGTGGTGCACGCTTTGGTAGCCCACCCCCGCGCTACTTCATGGTCGGAATGACGAATTTCGCGCCTTCTTTCACGCCGCTCGGCCAGCGGGTGGTCACCGTCTTCGTCTTCGTATAAAAGCGCATCGAATCGGGGCCGTTCTGATTCAGGTCGCCGAACTTGGATTTCTTCCACCCGCCAAACGTGTGATAGGCAAGCGGCACCGGGATCGGAACGTTGATGCCAACCATGCCGACGTTCACCCGTGATGCGAAATCGCGGGCCGCATCGCCGTCGCGGGGGAAGATCGCGACCCCGTTGCCGTATTCATGATCGTTGGCGAGCGCGAGCCCCTCTTCGTAGTCATGCGCGCGCACCACTGTAAGCACAGGGCCGAAAATCTCCCCCCGATAAATGCGCATGCTCGGCTTCACATGGTCGAAGAGGCAGGCTTCAACCAAGTCAAAAGGCAAAAAAGCGGGCAAGAAACCTTGCCCGCAAAAAACTTTAGCCATTGCGCTGTGGCTTACTTCATCGCTTCCCGTTCGCCGTAGTCGATGAAGCTGAGATAGGAAGCGAGCGCCTCGATCTTTTCATCTGAGAGGTGGCTCGCCACGATGGGCATCGGGTAGGACGCAGAGGTATGATAGCCTTCGGCCCACTGCCCCAGCCTTCTCTTCAAGTAATTGTAAGAGAGACCGCCGAGGCGGGGTATATTTCTAGACCCCACCGCATTCGGGCCGTGGCACACGGCGCAGGCCGGTACGTTCTCGTCGATCTCTCCGCCTGCGTAGATCGAGGCGCCAGCGGAGACGAGATCCTCGTTTCCATCCTTTGCGGATTTCGGCTCGAGGGTCGCGAAGTAGGCCGCGACGGCACGGATGCCATCCTGGTCGCCCCACTGCGTATTGAGCTTCGCCGCGGCTCGCCACATGTAAAGCTGGGAGTACGGGTTGTCTCGCGAGTGAGCCACGAAGTTCTTAAGTTGATTTACGACGTATTGAGGGCGCTGCCCCGCGAGCCGTGGTGCCACGAAGTAGCCCTGGAAGGACGGCCCGTGGCACATCACGCAGTTCCGGTTGGCGATCGTTTCGCCAACGCAAACCAAGTCCGCCTCGCATGCCATCGCGGAAATGGAGGAGGATACGACTGCCACGATCGCAATTTTCCACCTGAGTAGTTTCATGATCCGAGCCTTCGCATCCGGTTCTTTCGTGAAAGGGACTACGCGGTTTACTTCAGGCTACTCAGGTACGCCGTAACTTCCTTGATCTGCTGAGGCGACAAGCTTTTCGCAATCGGCGCCATGATCTTCGAATTGTCTTCGCCGTCCGGACCGAGGCCACGCTCCTTCTCCCAGTTCGCCAGCGTCTTCATGAGGTATGGCCGCCATTGCCCGGCGAGACGCGGGAAAATCCCGTCGCCCTTCGCCTCGGGGCCATGACAAACGGCGCAGGCCGGCACTTCATGATCAGGATCGCCGCCGTGGAAAAGCTTTTCTCCGGCTGCAATCATATCCTCTGGGGCGCTCTTGTGTGAGATGGGCTCCAGCTTGCTCATATATTCCCCAAGCGCCGCACGCTGATCGGGCGAGAGGTTATGAACCTTGTCGTACCTGATGTAGCCGAGATTGCGCAGGCGGCGGCGTTCGACAAAGGCGGTGAGCTGAATTTCAATATACTGGGCCTGCTGCCCGGCAAGCTGCGGTATCGGCCTGTAGCCCAAAAACCCATGCGCGCCACGCCCGTGACACAGCATGCAATACTCGTGCGCTTTAGAGTCGGCGCTGAATTCTCGTGGCGACATCGCGACCCTCTGGTGCCGCGCTTCAGCCGTCGCCGAAAATAACAGCGCCGCCACTGCCGCCCCGAATGCCAATCTTACGCTGAACCTCTTCATCTTTTGGCCTCCACGCCTTTCCTCTCCGGGCTGAGAATTTTTAGAACCTTGTTCCCGTTGCCTTATCATACTCTGTAGTTTGAGCCAGCAACATACTGAATCATAACCCTAATGGAGCTAACGGAAGCTTGCCCTTTAAAAATCGATCCAGCTGTAAAGGAAGACCTGGTCGTTATCCTTCGCGCTTCTCCCTGTGGTGGACTCATAGTTCGACACGCTACCTTCAAACCTATTGAAATGCGTGTACAAAACGCCCATCCTGGCGTTAAGCCAAGGCCACAAGTCAGGCCCACCGTACGGGTACGGGATGTAAGACAAGTCGAAGCTGACGCCGTTTGTATCTGGCCGACTGCCGGTGAGGCTATCGCCGGTGACGTTAGACCAGTAGGTTGCATCCCTGCTGCCGCGGACGTCGAAGTAATCGGCGGTAAAGCTTATGTGACGGTCGTAGATGTAGCTGCCGGAAACATTGAAGCTGTTGAGCCACTGATCAGGCTTTTCAGCCTGACCTACCCCGTAAGTCGCGTTAAGCTTTTGAGTTTCCCAAATGTAGTAGGCACGCGCCGTGAAGGCATGCACAGGGCCGATATACTGGTATTGAGTATCGACGGCGACGTCGACATAATTATCAGTATGCCCCGGATTAAGCAGAAGGCCGGCACCAGGACCCGGTCCACCGATGGTCGGCATCTGATTGGCCGCCATGCCATAGGTGCCAAACATGAGAGAATTCTCGTTCCAGGTCTTCTCAACCGCAAGCCGCCAATAGGGCGCGGCGCCATCGATTCTCGGCTGCCCGTCTGTCCAGCTGAAGCCGGTGGCGGTCTGCATGTTCCTGTCGTAGGCACGATAGGCGCTCAACTCGGCATAGAACATGTTGTTGACCCACACATATGTTCCAGCGCCGTAGGCACGCTGAGCGAATGTCCCTTCAATCATCGTGCCGGGAGGGCCAAACGAGATATCGACAGGAACCCAAGGATAGACCCAGGCGGGAACCGTATTCCAGACGTCCTGCATGGTCGGGTTATTGTTGCCGAGAAAACCCCAGACTACGTCGTTTCCGGCCACATTGAGTTTCTCGGTGTAGCGAAGCTCCGTATTATCGAGAAAGATTTGGCCAGTGCCCTGGGGCGATCCGTTGCTGCTATAGCTGTATTGCGAAAAGATGCCGAGATTACAGTAAATCTGCCCAGCGAAGAACATACTCGCGTCGGAAAAATCCAATATATCATTGGTTGGCAGCGCTTGGCCGGGCGGGCTCGGCAGAGCCTTATTGAAATGGTTGAAATCTGGAAGCAACCACATTGCAAGGTTCGCGCCGCTCCACTCCGGGTCGCTAACGGAGTTGCCGAGGATCTTCCGAAAGTCTCCGCAGCGCGTACCGCCGGCCGTATAGCCGTTGAGCTTGAATTGCCGCCCGAACGGCGTCAGTTCAGGTTGTGCCGTGTGGCAGGTGGAGCAGTAATAGCCCGTCTGGCGCGCAAACGCGGGAACAGCGTCCGCCGTTTCCGTCTGAGTGAGCATGCCACAGGCAAACGTTGCTAAAGCCAGAGCCGCTGGATACGAAACGAACTTTGATACGCGTGACTTGCGGGACTGGATCGGCTGATTTTCGCGCGCAAGTATTCGCGCACCTTCTGTGAGATGCATCGCTTCCGGCCCTATGGTTACCCGAATCTTTTTTCCAAGGTGCAAACTAACAAACCCAGTAAGCTCAGTTCAAGCTTGGTACACGACTATTGGGCTTGCGTACGCAAATCGAAAGATACTGTGGCAGTTCTGCACTTTTCTTAGCTTTTACCGTCAGAAAAGTACGCTTTTTTGCGCAGCACAGGGAACTTCGCCGTTGACTGCCCACTACGGCACTTAATGCGCCGAAAGTGATTCCAACTAAAACGGGAGCTTTCATACTGTTACCCGCTTCAACGGCATACAAACCGTATGGCAGGCATGTTAGTTTGATTCGGCGCTTGCGCTAAGGGTGATTGAGAACGCCAACGCGATTTGCGCTGAAGGTCGTTGCAAAATGCCACAGCGTGGCAGCGAATTTCACCGCATTTTCTGGGGGAGGTGGTTAAGTGCTCGGACGGGACCTCCCCCGCCCAGCCTCATGCGAAGTCCATGATGACTGCATCGACAGCCAGACTATCGCCAGGTTTGGCCCGAAGCTTCTTCACGGTCACGTCGCGGTCGGCCTTGAGGACGTTCTGCATCTTCATGGCCTCGACAACGGCAAGCGTATCTCCGGCTTTGACCTCCTGGCCCTCTTCGACCGCTATGGAGACGACCAGCCCTGGCATCGGGCAGAGGAGCTTCTTCGATGTGTCGGCGATCTTCTTTTCCGGCATGAGCGCGGCAAACTGCGCCTCGCGTGCAGTGTAAACGTTGGCCGTCGCGCGCACGCCTCCATATGAAAGGTCGTGGCCGTTGAGGACAGGTCGGACCTGCACGAAGAGTTCCTTGTCGCCGACGATCTTACCGTGCCAGAGCGGCTCCCCTGGCCACCAGTGCGAGTGCATGATCATCTCGCGGCGAACGGTTCCATCCGGCTCGCATAACATAACGGTTGCGCCGTCGCTGAGTTCGCCGGATACGCGCAAGTGCTGCTCAAACTTGCCGAGGCGGCAGACGCGCATCTCGCCGAGCTTGAGGCCAACGGCGCCCGGCAGCTGCCCGGAAATATGGCGGCGGCGGATGTTGGTAAGGTTGTCGATGGTGGCGGCGACGCCGATCAGAACGTCGCGAGCCTCGCCTTCAGGCTCGCGGTGTTTGAAGCCGCCGGCGAACTCTTCGGCGATGAAGGCCGTGGAAAGGTCGCCGCTTCGCCAGCGGGGATGCTGCATGAGCGCGGACAGAAACGGAATATTGTGCTGGATGCCATCTATATAGAACGCATCGAGTGCGGTGGCCTGCGCGTCGATGGCGGCTTCCCTGTTCGGACCGTATGTAATGAGCTTCGCGATCATCGGGTCGTAAT
Source organism: uncultured Alphaproteobacteria bacterium (assembly GCA_963829495.1). GTDB lineage: Bacteria > Pseudomonadota > Alphaproteobacteria > Rhizobiales > Rhodomicrobiaceae > Rhodomicrobium. The sequence continues at coordinate 139,085 of CAWHIT010000005.1, read as the reverse complement.
ACATCGAGATCTCGCCGCCTTCTTCCGCGCCGGTGTCGTTGCGCACCACGATCCCGCCATAGCGAGGGCCTTCAGCAGGCGGCCGGTAGCGGACGAGTCTGCCGATCGACGGCAGGAAATTGCGGAACGGGTCTTCCGCATAGACGCGGCTCTCGACAGCCCAGCCCGTGAATGAGACATCGGCCTGCTCGAAGGGCAGCTTTTCGCCATCCGCGATCCGGATCATGAGCTCGACGAGATCGAGGCCGGTAATCATTTCCGTGACCGGGTGCTCGACCTGCAGCCGCGTGTTCATTTCAAGGAAGTAGAATTTCTTCTGCTGATCGACGATGAACTCGACAGTGCCCGCGCTCTCGTAGCGCACGGCCTTCGCAAGCGCGACCGCCTGCTCGCCCATCGCAGCCCGCGTTTCATCGTCGAGGAACGGGCTCGGCGCCTCCTCGATGACTTTCTGATTGCGGCGCTGAATAGAGCATTCGCGCTCGAAGAGGTGCACGACGTTGCCGTACTTATCGCCGAGCACCTGGATTTCGATATGGCGAGGGTTCTCCACGAACTTCTCGACGAACACGCGGCTGTCGCCGAAGCTCGACTTCGCTTCCGCCGTGGAGGTCAGGAACCCTTCCCGAACCTCGTCCGCCGAACGCGCGACGCGCATCCCCTTGCCGCCGCCGCCCGCGCTGGCCTTGATCATCACCGGATAGCCGATGTCGCTCGCGATGCGGATCGCCTGATCCGGGCTTTCAATCACGCCAAGATAGCCGGGCACGGTCGAAACACGCGCGGCCGCAGCGGCCTTCTTGCTCTCGATCTTGTCGCCCATGGCGCGGATCGCCTGAATGTTCGGACCGATGAATGCGATGCCATGAGCCTTCAGCGCCTCGGCAAAGGCCGCGTTCTCCGAAAGGAAGCCGTAACCCGGATGGATCGCCTCCGCGCCTGTCTGCGTTGCAGCCTCGATGATCTTGTCCATCACGAGATAGGATTGGGCGGCGGCAGGCGGCCCAATCAAAACGGCCTCGTCGGCCATTTCGACATGCACGGCATCGCGATCCGCTTCGGAATAGACGGCCACCGTCTTGATGCCCATCCGCTTCGCGGTCTTTATGACGCGGCATGCAATTTCACCGCGGTTGGCGATGAGGATTTTTTTGAACATGGCAGCCATCCTATGCGGCGGCGACATGAAATTGCGCCGGTAGCGCTGTTTTAACCCTGCCGCGAACCTGCTTCAATGCTGCTTAATGTCATCGTCGGGCGCTATGCGCTGGCGGTATAGCTCGCGGTTCGTTGTCTACTTCCCAAACAGGTAGCCCAGGCTTTCCGCGCCGATATCGTCCCAGTGGTGCTGGCACTCGGCAACGGCGGCCGCATCGCTGTCGTAACCGTCTTCGTCAACCATCGCGGCGAGCGTGCGTAATAGCTCTATGCGCTCCTCCGCAGAGAGCTGACGCACCTCTTCTATGAGCCTCTTTACCCGCTCACTCATGGGTTAATATTCGCTTGAGCGCTCGCCTTTGGCAAGGTCGACGTTTGCCTCGCCCTCAGTCTCCGTCTTTCTCGGAGCGCATCATCATGACAGCAGCTGCAGAGGCCGCTCCGCCGAAGGTGATGGCGAACCCGGCAGCAAGCATCGCGACGGCAAGCACAGCGGAATCGGACCTCCATATTAGAGTGCCAACCCCGTTCACATCGGTCCAGAGCAGGAGAGCAAGCAGCAACCACCCTGCCCCGATGCCGATTGCGGCGTGCAGCAAAAGAAATCGCACAAGCTGCGGCAGAGTTCTCCAGCCCTCCAGCGCGTGCTCAAGCAACCGGTCCATCACCTCACCTTGCCTTTATAAGACCTAGGATCAAATGCACAATCGGTTGATGCCTCGCGCTAAAGCAAACTTCGCTCATCCGGCCGACGGATGCAGCTGGCTCCGCACTTCGTCATCCCCGCCAAGCGAAGCGCGAGCCGTGATCGCCAAAAGACAGGCGATTTAATGTGTTACGATCACGGATCCAAGTTATGACTGATTGGCCGGGTCACCCTCGGGTCAAGCCCGAGGGCATGGCCCGGCCATGACAGTGGAGCGAAAATTCGCCGATGTTTTCATGGCGTCTTCTGCTAGCGGAAACATCCGGGTAATCAAGTTCCGGCATGACGGGGCGGCGATCTGGTGGCGCGTCAGGCAAACTCTGGTCTAGATCACCAACGCGTCTCAGCGTGCAGCCGCTGGATGAAGATCGGAATGCTACACCTGAGGCCCTCTACGAGGATGAGAGCGTGGGGTTGCGGCTTGCCGGAAAACGCCCAGATGCCAGCCGGTTAAAGCCAGCACGTCGCGACGACGCGCGCACTCGCGAATGAACCTGTGATCATTCTTGCAGGTATGCTCTCTCTCGACACGCGAGCGAGCGCACTGCGAGGTGTGCTTCAGGATCTCAACCGGCTCGAAAACCGGACCGCTATCGTGGTGACCCAAGATAACGTCTTCTCCACGGCCGCCGAACTGGACAGCCACTTGAAACTGCCGGAGATGGGCACGGAACAGGAGAAGATCGGCGTCCGCCCGCAAGTCCTTTGACCTGCGGGCGGGCCGACTTGATACGAATGTTAATGCCTGCGTTACGCTTTGAGCGCCGGGAGAGGCGCCCAGGGGAACGGCTTCTCCTCCGTGTCCATGACGACGTACCGCACTGCGTCCGTCAGCCATTGGCCTAACGGAGCCCCAAACTTCTGAACGGAGGGGTTTGGCGCCTTCTTCCAAAGAAACCACACCAGCTGTATCACTGCCAGCACAGCGAAGACGGCCAGGCCGACGCCCGCAAGAAGAAAAAATACAACTGAAAAGCCTGCGCGGGCCCAATCGCGGCCCTGCTCGACTGTAGCTTGTCCGGCTTCACTCATTGTGTTCTCCATTTTCCAGCCTTGCGTTTCATAGCATGGCTTCCGCTCAGTTTATGCGCTATGCTGAATGTTGCAACTCAAGGCCGCGCCTTCTCCACAATCTCAGGCGGCGAAGTATATTTCCGCTGCAACTGTAACGCAATAGACGCCCACCCCCCGCCTCCGATCAGGCTGCAATAGCAGGACGTGCTGCTCGTCCTTTAGGCACCTCACACGCATGACCGGAACCGAGACGTGGCCGCCAGAGGCATAGGCGTCCCCTGCTTCGAAGGAAAACCCGCAACCTGATCGACGCAGGGGGCGCAGGTCTCCAACGCGCAGTGCTCTTGGAGCAATGTTGGTGTAAGCTTGGCGTTGGCGATCACGTCTCGTGACGAAGGAAAGCTTTCGAGTTGGGGCGACAAACACAACTCGATAGGGAATGGCATTCGGGCAGGCTTTGCACCCCGCGATACAAGGACCAAAATGGCGATACTCGAGATCAGCAGCACTCAGCAGGCCGAAGACACAGACGCAGAGATGTCGGCCCCCGGCCTCCGAAAGAATTTCGAACGCCACCTTCGCCGCACCCTTGCCAGGGATCGCTACACCGCCACCGACCGCGACCGGTACTATGCGCTCGCCCTCGCGGTCCGGGACCGGCTGATCGAGCGATGGATCGCGACCCAGCAGACGCATCACAAGCAGAATGTCAAACGGGTCTATTACCTGTCGCTCGAGTTCCTGATCGGCCGGCTGCTGGGCAACAACGTCATCAACCTGCAGATGGAAGACGTCTGCCGCACCGCCATGGCGCAGGAGGGCCTCGATTGGGAGGCTCTGCGGGATTACGAAGTCGACGCGGGGCTCGGCAATGGCGGCCTGGGCCGCCTGGCCGCCTGTTTCCTGGATTCGATGTCCACGCTGGATCTTCCCGCGGTCGGCTACGGCCTGCGCTACGATTTCGGCATCTTCAACCAGCGCATCGTCAACGGCTACCAGGTGGAGCAGCCCGATGAATGGCTCAAGCTCGGCTACCCTTGGGAGATCGCCCACCCGGAGTTCTCGTTCCAGGTGCAATTCGAAGGCCGGGTCGAGAACCGTCCCGGCCCGAAAGGACCGGAATAGCACTGGGTGGATACCAAGACCGTCATCGGCATGCCCTACGATCTGCCGGTCGTCGGCTACGGCGGGAGCACCGTCAACACGCTCCGGCTCTGGTCGGCGAAGGCGGCCGAGGAATTCGACCTGGATGACTTCAACCGCGGCGAGTACGTCGACGCGGTTGCGAACAAGGTTCTGGCGGAAAACCTCACCAAAGTCCTCTACCCGAACGACAACGTGTTTCGAGGGCAAGGAGCTCCGCCTCAAGCAGCAGTATTTCTTCGTTTCCTGCTCGCTCCAGGACATCCTGCGGCGCTTCAAATCGGACGGCAACGCCTGGGACGATTTTCCCAGACAAGGTCTTCATGCAGCTGAACGACACGCACCCCGCGCTGGTCATTCCGGAACTGATGCGCCTGCTCATGGATCGCGAGGGCGTTGGCTGGGACCAGGCGTGGCAGATCACCACCGCATGCGACCGGCTACACCAACCACACGATCCTGCCCGAGGCCCTGGAGAAATGGCCCGTCAGCATGCTGGAGCGGCTGCTGCCGCGCCACCTGCAGATCATCTACGAAATCAACGCCCGGTTTATGCGGGAGTCGCCTTGCCGCTATCCGCTCGACGCGCGACCGCCTGCGGCGCATGAGCATTATCGAGGAGGACGGAGCCGAAGCATCGTCCGCATGGCCCACCTGGCCATCGTCGGCTCCTGCTCCGTCAACGGCGTCGCCAAGCTGCACACCCGACTTCTGCGGAAAGCGTGTCTGCGGGATTTCGCCGAATATTGGCCGGCCAAGTTCAACAACAAGACCAACGGCATCACGCCGCGGCGCTGGCTCCTGAAGGCCAATCCGCCGCTGGCGCGCCTGATCACCGAAACCATCGGCGACCGCTGGATCACCGATCTCGAACAGCTGCGCAAGCTTGAGCCGTTCGCCGATGACGCCGCCTTTCGCGAGCGGTTCTTCGCGCCGCCAAGCAGCAGAACAAAGAGGCGCTGGCGCGGCTATATCGACGGCACGCTGGGCATCACGGTTTCGCCGGACTCGCTGTTCGATGTTCAGGTCAAGCGGCTGCACGAGTACAAGCGCCAACTGCTGTTCTGTTGCTCTACATCATCGTTCTATACAACCGGCTCAAGAGCAACCCGGCCCTGGACATCGTTCCGCGCACCTTCATCTTCGGCGCCAAGGCCGCGCCCGGCTATGCGATGGCCAAGCTGATCATCAAGCTCATCCATCAGGTCGCGGAAGTCATCAACAGCGACCCGCAGGTGAACGACAAGCTGAAGGTCGTGTTCCTGCCCAACTACCGGGTGTCGCTGGCGGAGAAAATCATCCCCGCCGCCGACCTCAGCGAGCAGATTTCGCTGGCCGGCACCGAAGCCTCCGGCACCGGCAACATGAAGCTGCAGCTCAACGGCGCCCTCACCATCGGCACCCTCGACGGCGCCAACGTGGAAATCCTCGAGGAGGTCGGCGAGGAAATATCTTCATCTTCGGCCTGAAGGCCGAGGAAGTGGAGCAGCGCCGTCCGCTCTACAATCCATGGGACATCTACAACGCACGACGACGAGATCCGGCGGGCCCTCAGATGCTCGAGCGGCGACTTCTTCAGCATGCTGGAGCCCGGCATCTTCAAGCCGATGACTCGGTGCGCTTCTCGAAGGGGCGACCATCTACATGCTTCTGGCCGATCTGCGGGACTATATCCAGACCCAGGAACGGGTCGACGCCGCGTATCAGGATCGCGACGCCTGGGACCGGAAAGCGATTCTCAACGTCGCCCGCGCCGGGAAATTCTCCTCCGACCGCACCATACGCAATACGCATCCGAGATCTGGCAGCTTAAGCCTTGCGCGATCGCCCCCTAGGCGAGCACGCGTGCCGGTTCGCCTCTCCCTCTGCCAGAGGGAGAGGCTTCCCAATCATTTGCCTGCCATTTTTGCGTTTGCTTTTGGCAGTTCCATCACATCAGAACGCCCGAGAAGCCAATCCACGCTTACATCGAGGTTGTCGGCAATTCTGGCGAGCCGGTAAACGTCGAGAGCCCTGACACCGGCGAAGTGAAGATTGACCGCGGCCGCGCAGAGCGGGTCGTGAGTCGTTTTGCGCTCGCGGCAAGCGGCTGCGAGGTTCTCATGGAAAACTGTGAAATCAGATTGCACTGTTGTCCTCCCCAAGGCATTTTTTGTCGTTTGGTGGAGCGGAGCGCTTTTTCTCGCGTCCCGAAACCCACATAGCATACAGCTTGATAGGGAAGAGCCTAAAGGCTGACGCGATTTTTGCCGTTGTCAAAACAGCATTGAAATCAAGCCAGAAGTATCTTGCGACAAGATGCCACAGCATTCCCTGCCATATAAATTGCCGCAACGGTTAAGCTGTCTTCTCCGCCGGTAACACAGTCCACGAAGCAAGCCGCACCGCTGATCAAATCAGTTTTCTGCCTTGGTAAGCGGACATTTGCCGGGATTATCACAAGGCATGGGTTTGGCGGGCGTCCTTGCGGCTGCTTCCAGGGCATCGCCTCCCCCGTCGGCGGCTACGACCCGCCATCGATAGGAATTCGAGGGTTTCAGACCGATATCCGCGAAGCTCGGGCCTGAAATCTTCCCGACCTGGACAAAGTCACCGCCAGCCTCCGCGCGCGAGACGGAATAGCTTTCAGCCCCAGCTATCGGGGTCCAGGCCAAATCCGCCCCCGTATCCGAAATGTCGATAACGATCAGCCGTCCAGGCGTGCCAACACCTGCGCTTTGCGATCCCGGTTTCTGTCCCGCCGTCAGCGCATCCAACATTGCTTTGATCGCCTTGATCTGGCGCCCAGACTTGGTGACGTAGCTATCGTCATGGTCGACGTAGCTCCACCAATCCCAGCATGCCTGAGGATTTTGAGGCGGCAGCCCTATGAGGGGCCGCGCTACGGTTTGCGGATACAAGACGACGATGCGGTTGGTATCGGCCCAGGCGTTGTAGCCGGAGTCATCGACGTATAGCTTTCCAATGTCCCCCTCGTCCTGCGCGCAGCCATGCAGCGCGATATGCACCCGGCAGGCCGCGCCCTGTTCGGGTTCGCAATCCTTTGGAACGAAGACGTAGCCAGTGCCTCCCATGCTCAAAGAGACGGGACCGTCGGAACCGGTGAACTTCCCTTGCGAGAAGCTTTTCAGAGTCCCTGACAGTTTGCCGAGATTGGGTGGAATTCAGCGCCCCGTAAATGTGCTGGAGGATGACGCCTGCCTGATCATAGCCACACTCGTTGATATATGGGCTTTGATTAAGCTCACAAGCGTTCAGCTTTCCATAGCGCTCCTCATGCCCCAGCACCTGGGCATGGCCCGCGCCCAGGTTGGTTTGATAGAAGAGATTTCCGGCTCCCTCCCGTCCCAGATAGTGACGATAGAAATCGACGGTGGCATCGGTCACCGTCTGAGCGACGACAGTGTCGTTGAAGCCATGAAAGACATAGATCTTCTGGTGGCTCAAATTGTTGGTGGGATCGATCTCGCCTGCGGCAGCCTTCTCGTCAGCCTTTGCGATGAGAGGTTTTACATCCGGAGCGGGGCCTTTCATGCACGGGCCTGTCGCCGTGAAGATGGGCCTCGTGTAGCCATTCCAAAGATCCGACGACGCGGCTTGCGCGCAATAGAAGGGGCCGCCCGCAACAATGCCAACGCCCTTTATCACGGAAGACCAAGCCGTCCCAAATTGGACCGCCATGAATCCTCCGGAGGAGATGCCGGAAATCGAGCTCTCGCTGATTGCAGCGTTGTAGGGCTGCAACGCGCCCGACTCCTTGCCGCACGCCGACAGCGAGACCGCCGTCGCGCACGCGACGATGAGAAATGTTCGGCGCAGCAGCCCACTGGTGCGACTGTGAAACATAGACCCAATCCTTTAGGAAGCCGGAGAGCAAGCGGGGTAAAGCGAACGGAAAAGAAATCCAGTTAGAAATTACACCTTTGCAAAGACGCTGGCGAGCTTATCGAGACCGCACTACGACCAGCCGTAGCGCCAGAAGCCCCCTGCACGCCCGTTGCGGGGCATCGCGGCGGCCTCACGACTTGCTATGAACGGCAAGCCATATCGTCGGCGGTTCCGCGCTCGTCCATTCGACGCGGTGGCGTGCATGGGCGGGTATGAAGACATGATCGCCGGGGCCTAGGTGTCTGTCTTCCGGCTCGTCTTCGAAGCGCAGGCGAGCCGCGCCCGCAAGCACCGCCACCCATTCGTCCCAGTCCTGGTCATACCAGAAGCCCGGCGGGCTCGCCTGCCCGGTGGAGACGATGCGCTCGATCCTCATTCCGGCGCCGGGCGAGGATCTCCGTGATGCTCTTCCGATCGATCTCCCTCTCCCCAAATCGGCAAAAGGTTTGCGGACTCAGCCATCGCCTCCGCAGCCACCTTATTCTTCTCGAACGGTCGTATGGTCCAGGATTATGAAATCCATCGGATAACGCCCCTCGCCGCTCATGCCCACGTCGGAAATGATGAGCGTCGCGCCAACCCACAGGCGCTCGCCGATGCGCTGAGCGGCCTCTGGCGGCATTTCGATACGATCGAGCGCCGCCGAAGCCGTCTCCGGGAACGGCTTAGAGGAAGGCGCCTCTTCTTCCGGCTCAATCGCGCGCCCTCTCCGGCTGGAATGGCGGCGGTGCTTGACCTCGACAGCGGCGGGCGGCGTAAGGCCGACCCAGTGCAGCGAAGCGCCATCGCTCCCCGGCACTTGTCGCAATAAACAGATGGTTCCGAGCGGCCGTTCGGGATCGCGGATCGTGATGGGCATGTCGAACAGATGTTGGGTCGCTTGCCGGACGTAAAGATGCTTGTTTTTGCGGCTGATGAAAATCGATATCGGCTCCGCGCGTCACGTGCGTCCTTTGCGCTCGCGGAGGCTGCTCCGGCCGCGCTTCAGCGTCGCGAATGGCGTTCTGGCGGAAGCCACATCCTTATCCTTGGCTGCCTTGGCGTCGCCGGCCTCCCGAGCTTTCGTTTCCGCTTCGGCGAGCCTGGCTTCAGCCGCAGATTTCCGCTCCGTGGCTTTTTTAACCGCCTCTTCTCCTTGCGCCCTGGCCACGCCGCGGTTCGCATCTTCCAGTTCCGCCTTTGCCCGCCGGAAGTTGTCCTCCGCTAAATAGAGTTCCTTAGCCGTCTGACGCGCTTCCTCCGATTTGACGGCAACGAGCGCGAGGGCTGCCTTCTTCGCCTGGACAGCCGCCGCGGCGTTGAAAGCCGCGGCGGCTTTCAACGCCTGCACAAACTCACCCGGATTGAGAAGTTTCCTGTCGGCGTCCGCTTTGACCGGCGCGGGATTATCCAAGGCAACGGTCTCAACAGGCTTGCTGACCTTGCTGGCGGCAGTTTTATCCTCCGCCCCCGGCGGCGGCGGGAGGAGTTGCGGCACCGGAAGATGCGCATTCACGATGTCCGACGGCGTGATATCCTGCTGCGAAATGACCACGCGCTGGCCCACGTTCGTGACGCCGAAAAGCCGCTTGGCGAAGGCGCCGGGAAGGCGGATGCAGCCGTGCGAAGCGGGGTGGCCTGTCACCACGCCTTCATGCATCGCGACGCCCGTCCAAGCCAGGCGCTGCATGAAGGGCATAGGCGCGCCGCTATAAATGTTCGATCTGTGCCACCGCTCCTTCTCGAGGATCGTGAAAATTCCGGGTGCCGTTGGATGCCCGGCCACCCCGGTCGAGACCACGCTCCGCTCCCATAGGCCGTTCGCGTCGTAGAACGAGACATGCTGATCGGCGAGCGAAACGACCGCGTAAACGGGGCCGGTGGGCTTCTTCCCTTCGACCGCCTTCAGCTCGGCTGGCCCGCGCTCAGGTGCGCGTTCATGACGGCGCGGACGATGGAGGGACCTCTGATAGGGGCTTTGCAACCAGCTTGGATAATAACTTTGATAGGGGCTTTGATAGCGTGCTTCCGCCGGTTGCAGGCGCTGATGACACTTGCAAGCGCGAAGAATGCAGCCAAGCCGCATGGACGCAAAGAAAAGTGTGGCCGGGACCGGCCAAAAAACTGAAATTGATACATGTGGCTTAGATCACTTGTAATTTCGCCGGAAAGGCCATTATGCGCCGCCACGAATAACCGCAACGTGAATAAAGACCACAAAAACTCTTTGCCGCAATTGAAGCGCTGGGTTCAAGCTCAAACCATGGTGTGCCCTTATGAGTTGACTTAGCCGTGAGGCTTTAAAGTCACTCTTTGGCTGGATAAAGGCGTAAAAAATGTCCGAGTCGAAACCCAAAATCGATCCCTGCCCGCTGAGCACGTACACCACATGGGCTGGGGAACGAAATCGCGATCCCATCCTGCAGGCTTTCAAGACATTCTTTCCGATGGCAGGAGGTGCCCTAGAACTTGCGAGCGGAAGCGGGGCCCATGTCAATTATTTCGCTCCGCACTTTCCAGACATCAAGTTCCAGCCGTCGGACCGCGACGCGAATGTGTTCGGGACCATCAGATCGAACCGTAACCGCGCGGGGAACGAAAACGTCGCCGATCCGATAAGGATCGATCTCACGGAACCAGATACCTGGCCGCTTCCACAGGATCGGCTCTACGATGTCATCTTTGCCATCAATGTGTTTCACCTGGCGCCGGCTTCGGCGGCGGATGGCTTCGCGCAGATTGCTGCGGGAGTTTTGAAACCGGGAGGATTCGCTGCCGTCTACGGGCCCTTCAAGCTGGATGGCGGTTTCACGAGCCCATCCAATGAGGCTTTCGACAGGAGCCTTCGCGCATCCGGGGTTTCCGGATGGGGCCTTAAGGACGTCCGGGACCTCGAAAGTGCGGCAGGTAATTGCGGTATCGCCTTGAAACAGCGGCTGGACCTCCCGGCTAATAACTTCATTCTCGTTTTCGAGAAGCGAAAGACAGCCACGTTCGCTGTTTGATTCTGAAAAGCTGTGCGCTTCTCACGGAATGTTCCGGTCCGCGTATGCGCAGTTGCTGGCGTAGTGGCCGGATTGCATCGCTTTTCGGAAAACATAAATCAATGAGAATAAAAGAGCCTACGGATCTTGCAACCGGGGCGTGGCTTGAGTATCACAACTTATGGTAACATGTTAATGCTGTCACTCAACCAAAGATGGTCTGAGTGAAACGAGGTTGAGGTTTTTAATCATGAATACACGTCGCGGCCAACTTTATCTGGCGCATACCTGCACCCCTGAAGAGATGCTAGAATTTGACGGCGGCAACGACGATTGTGTCGTGGAGCTTCAGCCACAGGAAGCTGCGGAGTATATCGCATCCCTTCTCGGTACGTTGCGCCCCATCGCAGCGAAGGCGCAGTTCCGTCTCCTGTCCGACCTCATTGCGGTCGCGGAGGAGGAGGCCAGGTTTCACTGCCGCGCTTGAGGTTGACCTTACGGCCTCAAAGCAACCAGCCGCGCCCCTCGGCGATCGACGCGGCCTGCCAGATCCAGAGAAACAAGCGCAGCGTGTACATGCCGCGCTTCCAAGCCGCTAAGCCGGCAAAGTTCGTCGACGTCGATCGGCGCAAGGCTTAAAAGCCTCTCCACATCGCCAATCGCATCTCCAAGATAAGCAAGACCTTCCATTGCCGGTTTGGACGAAGACGGTAGCGAGGCGGTGCATACCGGGATCGCTCCCTTGTTCACGCCGAGCCTTTCATCGTTCGGCTCTGCCTTCCGTGCCCACGCCTTCAGCAGGCCTTGAAGAGCTTGCTCGATATCGTCGGCGGATGTCGTGAAAACCGCGCCTTCCTTGATGAGCCGGTTCGCGCCCGCGGCTCTGGGCTCGAAAGGATGGCCCGGCACGGCAAAAACCTCGCGGTTCTGCTCTCCTGCGAGCCTTGCGGTTATCAGCGACCCGGATCGCTCCGCTGCCTCAACCACGACAACGCCGAGGGAGGAGCCAGATATGATCCGGTTCCGGCGCGGAAAATCCTGCGACCGGGCAATGAAGCCGGGCGGACACTCGCTCACCAATACCCCGTTTTCCGTGATGTCGGCCGCAAGGCGCACATGTTCAGGCGGATAGATCGCATCAAGGCCACCGGGCAGCACCGCGCAGGTTGCGAACGGCAATGCGGCGCGGTGCGCGGCCCCGTCAATTCCGCGTGCCAGCCCCGAGACGATCAGGAAGCCTTTTCTACCGAGCTCGGCGCTGATCTCCGCCGCGAATTTCAGGCCCGCCCCTGACGCATTCCTCGAACCGACCACTGCAACTGGCGGCCGATCCCAGACGGCGGTCTGGCCCTTCACATAAAGCAGCGGCGGCGGCGCATCGATATGGGAAAGAAGGGGCGGATAACCAGGCTCCTGTGCGGCGCGCAGCGTCATGCCAGCCGCGGCAGCCCTCTTCAACTCCGCCTCGGCAGCCGACACGGATGGGATGCTGCGCGCAGTGACGCGGCTTCCGAATTTCGCAAACTCCGGCAAGCCTTCGAGGGCGGCGCTGGCGGAGCCGAAATGCGAAATCAGCTCCCAGAAGGTGACGACACCGATATGCGGCGTCCGGATCAGCCGGAGCCACGCCAGCTTTTCGCTCTCGCTGAACCTCGCGGGCGATTCCTCTGAATTAAGCTCTTTTCGCGCCCGTCGCGCTCTGGCCGATTTTGCTTTCATGGCCTGAAATCAAATTCCGAATATTCTGGTGATGCTTAGCGATGAGGAAGGCGGAGACGGCAATCATGAAGACGTAAAGCCCGTCCGGCACGAGGATGGCCACGAAAATCGGGGTAAGTGCAGCTGCGACTAACGCGGAGAGCGACGAATAGCGTGTTACAACCGCGATGCAAAGCCAAACCGCACAAAAGAATACCCCGGCGGGCCAGTAAAGAGCCGTGATAACGCCGATATAGGTGGCCACGCCTTTGCCACCGCGAAAACGAAGCCAAACCGGATAGAGATGGCCGAGGAACGCTCCGGCCGCACAAGCCAGCGCCGGTTCCATCCCGAGATATTGCCTGACCAGCAAAACCGGAACGAAGCCCTTGGCTGCATCGGACAGGAGTGTGAGAAGCGCCAAGCCCTTGCGGCCGGTGCGCAGCACATTCGTCGCGCCGATATTGCCAGACCCGATGTTGCGGATGTCGCCAACGCCGGCGAGGCGCCCGTAAAGGTAGCCGAAGGGGATAGAGCCGAGCAGATAGCCGATCACGAACGTGCCGGCCAAGACAAGCCACGGCTGCGCGCTGAGCATGACGGCGAGCCACATATCCTTCTCATTCATCGCCATGGACGGCCCTTCAGCAGCTTCTATCGTTGGAGTCTGGCTGGTCACAAAAGCACTCTTATGAGCTTTGGGCCAGCCAAATGAAAAGAGGAAGGGTCGCTGTTGACGCAATGCTCTGAAAGGTAATGATCTGCGCCATCAGCTCCGCATCTCCCCCCATTTTTCGGGCCATGGTGTAAGCCGTTGCGGCGGTCGGCACGGCTGCCGCGATGACGGCAACGGTGCGAGCGTGCCCGGAAAGGCCTGCCAGCCAGCACAAGCCGAACACGAGAAGCGGCATGCCGATGAGGCGCAGAACCATGTTTGCCGCCACGAGGTTGCGGGCCGCATGGGCGCTTGCGAGGTCGAGGCCGGCCCCAACCGCCAGCATGGTGAGTGCTATGGCCGGCGCGCCGAGGATGGAAGCCGTGTCATAGATGACATTCGGCGCTCCGGTAAAGTTCAGGGTGATCCCCAGAACACAGGCCAAAGTGAACGGATTGCCTGCCAGCCTGCGAAGGATCGGCCAGAAACTTATCTCGCCATTGCCTTGCCCGAAGATCAAAAGCACCAGAACCGTGTAGAGCTGCACCGTCGGAATGATGGAGGCCACCGAAAGGGCCGAGAGCGTCAGGCCCCGCTCGCCGAACAAAGCGGCGGCGACCGCAACCGTGATGGTGCTTTGGAACCGGACCGCGCCCTGGAAAAAGCTCGTGAAGACAGGACCCGAAACTGGCCTTTTCAGAATAAGATAGGCAGTGACAAGTGCGCCGCTCATGATCGTTACCGAGGCAAAAGATACAAAGATCAAGTCGCGTGCCGGTACGCTTCCCAGGTCGGCCCGCATGAGCGTTTTAACGAGAAGAGCGGGAAAGAAGACATAGAAGGTGATGTGGTCGAGCGCATGCCACATCTCGTCCCCGCCGAATTTCATGGCCGCAAGCGCATAGCCGATGGCGGTGATGAGAAACAAGGGCGCGAGCGCCGAAAGAATGGGGATCATGGGGCTGGAGAGCGGAGGCCGTAATTCAGGCGGTCCAGCGCGCCTTGCAGGATATAGGCGGCGGCCATCTTGTCGATGAGTTCGGCGCGGCGCTTGCGGCTGGTGTCGGCTTCCAGAAGCGCGCGCTCGGCGGCGGCGGTGGAAAGGCGCTCATCCCAGAACGCCATCGGCAAATCGGTAAGGGCGGCCAGATTGCGGGCGAAGGCGCGGGTCGATTGCGCGCGCGGCCCTTCGGAAGCGTCGAGATTGACCGGCAGCCCGATGACGAGGCCGCCCACGCCATGCTGCTTGGCGAGGTCCAAAGCCGCGCGGCATCAGCCGAAAACTTCGTCCGCCGGATCGTCTCAAGCGGCGTCGCGATCCGCCGCATCACGTCGGAAAGCGCGAGCCCGATGGTCTTCGTGCCCACATCGAGCCCGAAAAGCCGCTCGTCCCGCTTCAACCGTTCAGACAATTCGGCAAGCGCCAGAGGCTGCGGTGGCACAAGTTTGTCCTTGCATGTTTTTATAAATTGCGGGCACGCCGCGGTTTCATATTATGCAGAAAAATGGCCCGTCACCCCGAGGAGAGTTGCAATGAAGCTGACATGGTTTGGGCATGCTGCGGTTCGAGCCGAAAACGGCAGTCACGTCATCCTGATCGACCCGTTCCTGTCGGGCAACCCCAAATTCAACGGATCGGCGGAAGAAGCGGCGCGCGGCGCGACGCATGTGGTGCTGACGCATGGCCATGACGACCACGTCGGCGACGCGGTCGAGATCTGCAACAACACCGGCGCGACCCTCGTCGCGGTGTATGAGCTAGCGATGTTCCTCGCGGGCCAGGGCGTTTCGAAAATCGAGGTGGGCAACCCAGGCGGCACCATCGACCTTGGCGGCGGCGTGAGCGTCAGCTTCGTGAAGGCGTTCCATTCGTCGTCCACGACGATTGACGGCGAAACCATCTATCTCGGCAACCCCACCGGCGTCGTGGTCGAGGGCCTCGGCAAGACCATCTATCACATGGGCGACACCGAGATTTTTGGCGACATGGCGCTCGTGGATGAACTTTTCGCGCCGAAGGTGGGCTTCGTGCCGATCGGCGACCGCTTCACGATGGGTGCGAAGTCGGCGGCGATGGCGTGCAAGAAGTACTTCAAGTTCGACACCGTCGTGCCGATCCACTACGGCACCTTCCCTATCATCGACCAGACGCCGGATAAGTTTATCGCGGCTGCCGAGGGCCAGAAGGTGCTTGTGCCGGAGATCGGTAAGGCTTTCGAGGCCTAGACGGCATCGCAGACGGCGGGCGAAACCACGTCTTGGCTCGGAAGGTTTACAAAGAGTTGAAATTGGGTTCGTTTTGTAAAATCGCCGACAACTAACCAAGTAAGTAGTCATGGGCGCCACGGCCAGCGGAGGCTGGGTAGGCTGCGTCTGGCCCGCGCGCCTTCTCCTGTGATTGGAACCTCGCCGAGGGATAGAACGTTTGGCGAACAGGAGGAGCGCCCATGACCAGTTCGAACCCGAAGAAAGACCCGGCCCCGCACTCCAACGCCGAGAAAGACCCGGACGACTGGATCACCGGCGACGAGCCGATGACGGGCGCGCAAGCTTCCTATTTGCAGACGCTGTGCGAGGAGGCGGGGGAGGCGTTCGATCCAAATCTCACGAAGGCCGACGCCTCGAAGCGCATCGATGAGCTGCGGCACAAGACAGGCCGCGGAGAGTAACGTTCTTGCGCGCGTTGGAATGTAATGGATTGGGCGGGGGTCTTGCCGTGAGCGAAACGACGCTCACTTAGGTTCGCATGGCGTATGCATTTTCCTTCATCAAGCCTTGCATGCCTGCATCGCGTTCGCGGCCGCCCGAGAGCGAGGCTTGGCTGCATGAGATCAAGCTCGATGGCTGGCGGGGCCAATTGCACAAAAGCGGAAGCCTGGTTCGGCTGTACTCAAAGCGCGGCAATGATCTGAGCTTCAGGTTCCCGGATATCGTGGCGGCCGCCGCGCGCATGCCGATCGGCGATGTCGTGCTCGACGGCGAGATCACCGCCGTGAACGCGGACGGCGTGCCGGACTTCGAAGCGCTGCAGCGGTCGGACAAAGAGGCGATGCAGACCTTCTGGGCCTTCGACCTGTTGAAGAGCGGGCAGGAGGATTTGCGCGCGCGGGCGCTTGTTGAGCGGAAGGCGCGGCTTGCGGAGGTGATCGGCACACAGCTCAATCCCCATCTGCGCTATGTGGAACATTTCGAGGATGGGGAAGCCTTGCTCACAGCAGGTGCCGCGGCTGGGGTCGGAGGCATTGTCTCGAAAAAGCGGGATGCACCGTATCGCTCCGGCCCATCGCATGCCTGGCTCACGATCAAGTCGAGCGCGTGGCGGGAAGCCAAGCAGGAGCGCCGTCGATGGTCTGAAGCCCGAGCCGAGCGCACGGCGTTGCGCGCCGATGTCAGAGCACTCAAGGCCGAGAGCAAAACGCAAAGCGAGCTTATTGGCAAGGTCAGCGGCTTGGTTATCGAGATCTACCATGGCCAAGAAGTTGTATCGGAAACCGCGCGGAGCATGGAGGAGCGGGTTTTCCGGCTTGAGAAACACGCGGGCTTTGTGAAAGTGCATTAGCGGGAGGCGCAACGCGAGAGCGGGGGAGTGCCGCGCTCCCCTCGTCCAACGTCGAAAAAAGACCCGCCCTTCGATCACCTGACGCCCGATACCGCGCTGCAGGCTATATCCCCTGTTTAGAAGTTGCCCTCAAGGAGGCGAACGGGTCATTCATGGAAACCCCACTCTCTCAGAAAAACTATGCCTCATTCAGTTCGATGAGCTCGTAAGCGTTCAGCCGATTGGAACGTCACGGATGACGAAAACGCTTTCTGTAAAAAATGCTACTTATTTAAGGCTTGCCTCGTACAGGCAGCACCTCCATAGCGTTAACCTACAAATATCGCAAGCTTCGAAGGCTAACCCATTGAATTGGCGTGGTATTATCCAACTGCTCTGCAGTTGGATTTTTCATGATATTCTGTAGCATTTTCAATCAGCCTTCGCAGCCAACGCCCGCAATATTGTGCATAGACTTACTTCGAGCATTTGTAGGGGTAATTATTACAGGTTATTTATCCCTTAGATAGGGAGCCACCAATGGGACGAAAGCCGAATCCAACTATATCAGAAGAGGAAATTCTTCTTTTATAAGACAGACACTACGGCCTTATTGCGAAACACAGTGCAGCGCTTCTTGGAACGGCACTGTCATGACCGAATTGTTTTTCGGTCTTAGGTCCGTAAAAGACCATAAGGTGGTTGATCGCACTAAAAATCAGGGACCACGGTAACGCTTCAAACTGCCGACCAACTCTGTGCGTTCATGAGGGCTTGGGAGAAAAAGTACGGGGCGGGGCGAGACGGACAATGAAGTAGAAGACTTCGTGCTATTGCCAGGCTCCACACCTGACTTAATTCCCGAGTTTGAAATTAAGGATGGCGCAAAAGATAAACTGACGCCGTTTGACCCCACGTGGCCGACCGAAATCAAAGCGCACTGGTTTTCCGTGTACTCAGAAATCCATCGAACAACGTCCAAATAGCCGCCTCCTACAGTGAGCAAGTTGTTAGCCTTTGTGCATTCTTTATGCAAATGCCTCAAAGTTCCTTCACGCGTCCCGCTTTATAGTCCGCAATCGCTTCCTCCACGAACTTATCCAGCCTCCCCAATTCGCTGTCACGCGCGATCTGACGGTCCCACTCATCCATATCGAATTGCTTCGAGATAGCTTGGTGCATCTCCTCGATGCTGACCGGCCTGCCCGGCTTCCGCAGCATCCCCTTCAAAGATTGAACCTTATCGGTGGTAGAAGCCATCGGGTTTTGCCGCAGATAGCAGACGGCAAATCCAAGCCGGATTGCTTTAAAACGTCAGGATCACCGGTACGGCGCGATGCATCCAGTATTTCCAGCCCCACAATCCTGCCTTCCGCGTCGTAGTCCACGACGATGCCGTCGGCCATCTCTTCGCTTTCGACTATCTCGTGGCCGGTCAAATTCAGATAAACAGCGTCGGTCTTGTGATCCACTCTCACGCGCATGGTCTGGTCCTGTCGAAGTAGGCGGTTATGACGTATTCGGGGTCATGCAGCGGCGTCACAACTCGCAACACTGGCGCGCATTAAAGGCGCGCACGACGTTCAGCGCGCGGGCAGGCAAGCCAACGGATCGCGCCGCCCCGCAAGGCACCTCAGAAAAGAGCGGCGCTGGCCCTTTGTTTCCGTTGCGTCTGGATGCGACAGCGTTTCTTCAACCCAACCTCCGCAATCTTGCGCCGGTCCAGTTGAAATAAGGCGTGATCGTCATAGCGGATCATATCCGTCGCGTATAGAACCCATCCTCTGCCGCCACGCGTCTACGTAAAGCTTCTCACCCATCTCCCGAAACTTGCCCGCCATCTCTTCCATGCCGGCCTTCGCCGCCATCTCGGGCGTCTCGTTCAGCTTCGCCGCGTAATCGCGCACCTGCTGCGTGATCTCCATCGAGCAGAATTTCGGCCCGCACATGGAGCAGAAATGCGCAACCTTGTGCGCCTCCTTCGGCAGCGTCTCGTCGTGCATGGCGCGGCTGCCTTCGGGGTCGAGGCCGAGATTGAACTGGTCGTCCCAGCGGAAATCGAAGCGGGCGCGGCTGATCGCGTTGTCGCGAAGCTGCGCGGCGGGGTGGCCCTTGGCGAGGTCGGACGGCATGCGCCGCGATCTTGTAGGCGATCACGCCCGCCTTCACGTCGTCGCGGTCGGGCAGGCCGAGATGCTCCTTCGGCGTCACATAGCAGAGCATCGCCGTGCCGAACCAGCCGATCATGGCCGCGCCGATGGCGCTCGTGATGTGGTCGTGGCCGGGCGCGATGTCGGTGACGAGCGGCCCCAGCGTGTAGAACGGGGCCTCGCCGCAGAGCGCGAGTTGCTTCTCGACGTTCACCTTGATCTTGTGCAGCGGCACGTGGCCGGGCCCTTCGATCATCACCTGACAGCCCTTCGTCCCAGGCGACTTTCGTAAGCTCGCCCAGCGTCTCAAGCTCGGCGAATTGCGCGCGGTCGTTGGCGTCCGCGATGGAGCCGGGCCGCAAGCCGTCGCCCAGCGAGAACGACACATCGTAGCGGCGCATGATGTCGCAAATCTCGTCGAAGCGCTCATAGAGGAAGCTCTCGCGATGATGGGCGAGGCACCACTTCGCCATGATCGCGCCGCCGCGGCTGACGATGCCGGTCACGCGTTTTGCCGTCAGCGGTATGTAGCGCAACCGCACGCCGGCGTGGATCGTGAAGTAGTCGACGCCCTGCTCGCACTGCTCGATCAGCGTGTCCTTGTAAACCTCCCAGTCGAGCTTGACCGGATCGCCGTGCACCTTCTCCAGCGCCTGGTAGATCGGCACGGTCCCGATCGGCACGGGGGCGTTGCGTATGATCCATTCGCGCGTGGTATGGATGTTGCGGCCGGTGGAAAGGTCCATCACGGTGTCGGCGCCCCAGCGGATCGCCCACACCATTTTCTCCACTTCCTCCTCCACCGAAGAGGTGACGGCGGAGTTGCCGATATTGGCGTTCACCTTGGTGAAGAAGTTGCGCCCGATGATGACCGGTTCGAGTTCGGCGTGGTTGATATTGGCCGGGATGATCGCACGTCCTCGCGCCACTTCGGAGCGCACGAATTCGGGCGTGACGAACTCAGGGATCGCCGCGCCGAAGCTCTCGCCGTCCGCAAGTGCCTCTTTCGCGCGCTCCAAGGCGGCAGCCCGCCCCAGGTTCTCGCGATGGGCGATATAGATCATCTCTTCAGTGATGATGCCCGCGCGAGCGAGTTCCAGTTGGGTGACGCCCTCGTTGTCATGGCCGCCCTTGAGGCGGCCATCCAGAGAAGCGGAGGAACCGGTTTTCCGGTTATCCTGGATTGCCGGGTCAAGCCCGGCCACGACTGCGGCCGAACGATAAACGAGGTGTCGCGTGGGAAACTCGCGGGCGAGGTGAGCGGCGCCAACAGCGCCGTTGTCTTCGGGCTTCACCTCGCGGCCGGCATACTGCTCGACAGCGCGCGCCTTCACCCAAGACTCGCGAACCCGCTGCCAACCCTTGGTTAACGTCGATTTTAACCGCCTCATCCGAATAAGGGCCGCTCGTGTCGTAGACGCGGAAGGGCGGTTCGCCGCTACTTTCATGCAGCGTAATCTCGCGGAAGGGGACGCGGATGTCAGGCCGCCCCTCAGCTTCGACATAAGCCTTGCGCGATCCAGGCAGGGAACCCGTCGTGACCTGAACTGGCGTGACATTTTTCGGGTCGATTGGCGCGTTCATCCCTTACCTCTTTGTGCATGCTTGTTCGCGGCCGCACGGCGCGACCGGCGTATGAAGCGTCTCTGAGAATTTGGCGGTGGTCATTCGCGAGCAACCATCCCTCCGCCGGTCTTAACCGGATCAGGTTCAATGGGTTGTCGCGCGGCGCTTGACGGTCAGCGCGATCTCAGCCACATGCCTGCGGCCCCCCTGGTATACAAGATAATCGTGCGAAAGATCGCCGAATGCAATGGACGTATTTGCAACAGGCCCGGTTTTACCGGTGGCTGCGGTTCTGTCCGGCGTTGAAAACGGCCAGCCAAGCCACAGAAGCGCCCAGAATCCTGCCAAACGCTCATTTTTCGCAAACGGTGCGCCGATGGGGCTGGCGGACTGAAAGCGTCAATCGGATCACGAAAGCGGGATGAAAATGAAAAATATTGCCATACCTTGCGCCCTGGCCTTAGCGCTTGCAGGCTGCGCCTCGAATGCCGATCAGCCTGCCTTTCAGGCTGCTGCCGTCGATACGACGAAAATGCCGCAGGCCGGAATCTTCACGGTCAAGGATGTGGTCGTGACCGAGCAGGGCCAGGATACGCTCAGGCTCGCGGCTGCCACCACGAACAAGTTCACTTTCGCAGACCTGTCTGCGGTGGTCTGGTGCCGCGCCCGCGAAGAGGCCGTCGCCCGCAAATATGACGGCTGGTATCAGGACGGCATCCAGCAGGTCTCGAACGGCCCCGGCGAGCCGCAGGTCGCCATCGCCACGGCGCACTTCTTCAAAGGCAAGGCGCCGGAGGGCAAGAAGACCCTGAAGCACGAGAAAAGCCCGTGCAACGAGGTTCCAGCCGCAGCGAAGGTTAAAGTCTAACGATAGCGTCTATTCGTAGTTCTCCCGGTCGGGAACAAGCTTTTCGCCTTGTTTCGTTATGCGAAGCGCAAGGTGGCCCGGCCGGAGATTCACCACGAACGCAGCGATCGCGAGCATGAGAATAGCGCTCGCTTCGTAAATGATATGAAGAGGATCCTGCTCTTTCTGCAGGATTGCCATTCGTGCCAGCGCAGTGATTGCGATGAAGATGGGCAGCGTGATGGGGATCTGCTTGCTGTCCAAGTAGATCCCGACCATTCCCAGCACCTCGACATACAGAAACATCAGCAGAAGATCCTGAAGGCCGACGTCACGCTTGCCCAGGATGAGGTAGATCTCCTTGACCGCGCCAACGACGGTCAGGAGCGCTATCACTAAGAGAAACAGGCTCTCAAGCTGCTGGATCGCCTTACCCATTGTCATTACGATAGAACCTCTTTGCTCTTGCCGATGGCTGCGGCAATGGTGCCGTTGCCATTCGCGGCATGCCCATTGGTTGGGCTGGCCATATATTGGTTTACCGCATCGCGCAACCACTCAACCTCGTGGAGCAGCACTTCGGTCTGCCGAGAGGGCAGGACGACATCGTTGGCCTTGAACGCCTCCAGGATCCCGATCCTGAGATCCGTTCTGGTGCTTGTGCCCTTATTCAGATCGTAAATATAGGCGTAGAGCTTGAAGTTCAGTGAGTTGGCGTTGAAGTCCTCGAAATCGACGAAAGGTTCCGGCGATGTCATGACGTTGAGATGATCTTGCGCCACTTTCAAAAGCAGCGCTTTAACCAGCCGCGGATCGCTGCCATGGGCCACGGCAACCGGGATGGTTACACGCGCGGTGTTGTTGCGCAGCGTCCAGTTCTTCACTTTGTCGGTGATAAACGATGAGTTCGGAATCAGCACATTCGCGCGATCGAAAGTCTCGATTTCCGTCGAGCGCACGCTGATCTTGCGGACGTAGCCTTCCTCACCGCCGACGGTAACCAAATCGCCTATCTTGATGGGCCGCTCAGCAAGCAGGATAAGGCCCGAGACGAAGTTGCTGACCACGGCTTGCAGGCCCAAACCAATACCAACCGATAAAGCGCCGGCGACGAGCGCGATGTTGGAGAGATTGAAGCCTGCGTAGGAGAGCGCGAGCAACGCTGCGGCGAAGACGCCCGCATAGCCGACGGTGGTCCGGATCGAGTCGCGCAAGCCGCCTGACAAGCCGGCGGGCTTGAGCACCTGCCGGTCGAGCCATCCCTGGAACAGCTTCGCGGCGAAGTAGCCAAGGACGAAGACGATGACCGAGGCCAGAATGGCCGCCAGGGAAATCTCGGCGCTTCCGATCCGGAAACCGAAAAAGAGCTGACGGTACAACTCGATAATATCCGGCCACGGGTAACCCCACTGCAGCAGGATCAGCGGGACGGACGCAATCAGAACGACTAATTTCAGGAGAAGGCTGACGGGAACCGACAGCCTTTCGCGCTTGTCCTGGTCAAGATTTCCGGTGTTCTTCAGCCATGCCCCTACAGCCGAGTTCTCATCGCTCATGCTCTGGGCGTAGCCGTCGGCCCATAGGAGGAGAAGGTAGACCAAGGCCAAAATCGAGCCCGTGACGATGAGTTGCTGCGCGATAAACCGCGACAGCGCGAGATAACCGGCGAAGGATGTGACCACAATCGCGAGGCTGATTCCCCACAACGGCAAACGCAGGAGGCGCAGACCGGTCAGCGAGGGCATTCCCTCCACGTCCTTTTCCTCAAGCGGGGTTTTCAGGATCGCCGCAACCAGTGCCGCAACGAGAAGGTTTGCCGGTAACGTCAAAGCCAACGTAAGCGAAAAGGGCGCCTGCACAATGCGCGTTGCCGAGTGGACGAACGTCGTGAGCCCATAAAGAATGACGAGCGCCGAGCACAAGCTGGCTTATGCGGAGCGCGGCCTTGTCTCCTGCAGGGATCAAGCGCCACTGCGATGCTCCTGGCGAAAGAACAGTGGTCATGAGGGCGTTCACGACAACGACGATGAATAGCGAGCGCGCTGCAACATAGAACAGCCACCCGATCTTTTCGGGAAAAGGCTGAATCTCATCGATCGCGTTGTAGAGGAATATGATCGGAAGGACGACAGGCATCGACCGTAACAAAATAACGCCCGCCGCCGACGAAGCCCGCCGCCAGAATGGTGGATCCCCGGCCTCCGACCACGTTCTCAATCTTTCCACGCCGTGCCAGCGGAAGTACCCCAGGACTAGAAACATAGCCAGGGCGCTCAGGATGAGATAGTGCAATTCCTGCTTGTCGCTGGAGTTCCACCAATCCTTGAACATGCCCTCCACGCGCGTCTCGGCTAGGCTTGCATAGTCCGACACGTTCTCCCAGGTCTGGGCGGCAAAGACGCCAGGAACGGGTTGGAACAGATTACTGGTGAAGTTCTTCCGGCGAATATCCTGAATCGTGTTGAGAAGCGGACTGATACGGGATTGGTCGGCGTCAAGCGAACTCCGTGCCGACCTGAAAAGCCCGAGGTGATAATTGAGTTCGGCGCGCAATTGGGCCACCTGCTCCGGCTCCGGCGGCTGGTCTTGTGCCGATAACGGCGGCAGCTTCTGCACTTGCTCTTCGACCACATTCAGAGGCGGCTCGAGCTTCTTCCAGAACCCATCGCCGTCCGCGCGCAGCTTCAAAAGCTCGTCACGGTAACCGTTCAAGTCCGAATAACTGAGATTGGGCTTGCGAAGCGCCTCTTCGATGCGATCCAGCTCTTTCTGCCAGCCTTTGATCAAAGCCTGGATGTCGACGCCGACGCTGTCGTTTGCGCGCTTTGTAATCTCGGCGGTATCGACCTTCGGTGCTGCCGGCTTGGCCGGCTGGGCGGCGGCTGCCGCAGGCTGCTGGCCTTGGGACGCAGGGCTTTGGGCGATGGCCCCGCCATTGGTTAAAGCGAATGCTGCAAGAACGAAGCACGCGATAATCCACTGCCGCAAAACCATATGCCCCCCACCCGGATAAAGAACGATGTTTGGGCGTCCTAGAGGGCGAATTAGCGGGCAATAAGGCGAGCGCGGCCTGACCCCCTCATCGTCCCATGGTTTTCCAAGCCAAATTGGGGCCGGACAAAGGCTGAGGCTAACCTTGATTTCGGCATCTCGATGAAGCGGGCCCACGGCCGTCGGGGCAGCCTTCATAAGCTCCAGGCAAAAGCCAGAGCAACCCCCAGGCAATTAGGCACAAACATTTCCTGGCAGGCCAGCGGATGAAATGGGGCCGTCGGAGCCTCCCGGTTAGCCTGGTCGGAGATCGTATACAGCTTATACTTACTGGCGAAAGCTGTGGGCGGAGCGTCAATTAGCTTCGGAACCGTTCGGCCCCAGCTGAGGGAATCACCCCCATCGCTGCTTTGAGGCGATAGAGATTCAGAACCGGGTATCAAAATCAATGACGGAGGCCACTATGATGGCGCCACGGGATCGACGTTGGCGGGGTCGCGCAAAAGTCTCTCTTCGCGAAAAGGCTGTTCACCACGCCCATGGCGAGGCTGCGAAACATCACGTGTCGCGAGAGAACTACCTATGAGGCCTCGCGGCGTAACGGCGAGGCCTGTTGTGCTTTCCAGGATAAAGCCGTTACCGCCTAAGTGCGCCGCACAAAAAAACACCGGCAGGGAGATTGCCGGTGTCCAAATTTTGGGCTGCCTTCAGGGACCGCTTCTTTATCTTTCGCAGCCTTCTCTTTCAACGCACTCGTGGAATTCTCTTTCATGGTCACCGTGATGTTCACGGCATTCATGCCGCACATGTTCGCAGCGCTCGTGATCGCCGCCGCCGCAGCGTTCCCTTTCCATGCATTCCCGGAACTCTCTGTCTCTGTCCCCGTGACGCTCCCGGCATTCACGGCGAGCACGTTCGCAGTGCTCACGTTCATCGACCATAGTGATATTGCCTTTCACGGTTGCGCTAACCGCAGGAACTTCCAGAGCCGAAACTGGCGTGCTTGCGAATCCAAATGCCAACACGGCAAAAGCGAGTTCAAAGCATGCTGACGCAATCGTTCTCATAAAAATATTTCCTCCTATAGGACGCTCACAGGTATAGCAGAGCTGGTGATTAACTCACCTCGCCGCAAATTAGTTCCCCATTGCTCCGTGCGCCGAAATTTCTAATTTGGAGCTCTTGCTACCTAATGCCTGTGAATTTCCGCTTCCGTACCCGCAACGCCATGGATTGGTCGCGCAATTAGACGGCCATGTCTCTTATCCACCCCAACCCTTGCAAAGCGAAGAAACCGGCTCCGGGGGTCGCGAACGGGCTCCGCAAGTATCTAACTCGCCGGATAGTCCTCACCAATCCCGGTGAGATATGCACCCACGGTAGTGAGTCCGGTTATGGGGGTCAGCAACAAGTATTTCGGGTTGCGACCCGCTAGAGGCCTGCCCGTTTGCTTAATCGCGGACGAGCACGCTCTTGATGTTCACGAACTCGCGGATGCCGAAATGGGAGCATTCGCGTCCATAGCCGGAGTGCTTCACGCCGCCGAAGGGCATACGCGGGTCGGAGCGCACATTATCGTTCACGAAGCTCATGCCGGCCTCCAGCATCTCGGCCGCGACGCGCTCGCCCCGGCTGATGTCTGACGTGATGACAGCGGAACCGAGGCCGAACTGCGAATTGTTGGCGATGCGAATGGCGTCTTCTTCGTCGCGCGCTTCGATGATTGCCGCGACCGGGCCGAACACCTCGTCGTCATGCGCAGGCTGGCCTGGCTTCACGTCGCTCAGCACCGTCGGCGGATACCATGCGCCGGGCTTGTCCGGAGTTTTGCCGCCGCAGAGAAGGAATGCTCCCTTCGCGATGCTCTCCTGAACTTGGCGGTGAACGGCGTCGCGGGCCTCGGTGCTCACGAGCGGGCCAAGCTTCGTCGCAGGATCGCTCGGATCGCCCATCTGGATGGCGTGCATCTTGGCCGTGAAGGCCTTCTCGAACGCCTCCTTTATCGCGGAAACGACGATGAAGCGTTTGCCCGCGATGCAGCTCTGCCCTCCATTCACCATGCGAGCGGCTGTCGAGATCGTGGCGGCGCGCTCGATGTCGGCATCCTCAAGAATGAGGTAGGGATCGCTTCCGCCGAGTTCGAGCACGCTCTTTTTCAAGTTTCGCCCCGCGGCAGCGGCCACGCTCTGCCCTGCCGCCACGCTGCCTGTCAACGTTACCGCCGCGATGGCAGGGTTGCCGATGAGCGCCTCGATATCGTGGCTCGGGATCAGCGCCGTGCTGAAAACATTCGCGGGGAAACCAGCCTCCCGGAACACGCTCTCGATGGCGAGCGCGCAGCCGGGCACGTTGCTGGCGTGTTTGAGGACGGCGGTATTGCCTGCCATCAGCGAAGGCGCGGCGAAACGGAACACCTGCCAGAACGGGAAATTCCACGGCATGATCGCCAGGATCGTGCCGAGCGGATTGAACGTCGCGAAGGCTTTGGCGCCATCCCATTCGATGGGCTCCCGCGCCAGGAAGCGCTCGGCATGATCGGCGAAGTAATCGCAGTTCAAGGCGCATTTCTCGATCTCGCCAAGACCCTCGGTCCGGGTCTTGCCCATTTCGGCGGTCATAAGCCCGGCAAACTCGCCCTTGCGGCGGCGCAGGCATTCAGCCGCGGCCTTCATTAACTTGGCGCGCTCTTCGAAAGACGTTCGCCGCCAGCTCTTGAATGCCTCGTGAGCTCTGCGCGCAAGGGCGAGCGCCTCCTCCCGCGTATGGCCATGATAGGTGTGGACGAGCTGGCCCGTCGCCGGATTGTAGGTTTTGAAGAGAGGCCCGCCATTCTCGCCGTCTGCCGGTGAATGCGCCTCGGTTTGATTCTGTGAGTACTCTTCTGTCATGTCGCCCTCGCTCGAGAGACGGGTGATATTGTGATTGTTCAAGCTGTTGTCACGTCCGCAAGGATGCGTTCCGCCTCATGGAACAGCGCAGGATCGAACTCGGTGCCCGGACGCCCTCGCATTTTCCTCAACCTGGGCCGGCCGCGATGCGCCGATGATCGCTGACGCCACGTTGTCGTTGCGTAAGACCCAGGCCAGTGCGAATTGCGTGAGCGTCAGGCCCGCCTCCCTGGCAACCGGCCTCATCCGCTGGACCGCTTCCAGAACGCGCGGCTCCAGCCAGGACCGCTGAAGGAATCCGCCCATGGCGCGGCTCGTGGCGCGCGTGCCTTGCCCAGGCGCTTCGCCCGGCCTGTATTTTCCGGTCAGCACGCCCTGCGCAAGCGGCGACCACACGACCTGCGATATGCCGTTGGCTTTGCAGAGCGGGATGATCTCCTTCTCGGGCTTCCGCCAGAGAAGCGAGTATTGCGGCTGGCTCGAAACGAAGCGAACGACGCCTTGCATCGCGATGGCTTCGGCTACCACCGCGGCAGGCCATTCGGAGAAGCCCACATAGCGAGCCTTCCCGGCATGAACCACTTCGGTCAGCGCCTGCATGGTCTCTTCCAGTGGCGTTTCAGGGTCGAAGCGATGGCATTGGTAGAGGTCGACGTGATCGGTGTTGAGCCGTTTCAGCGACGCATCGAGCTGTTTATGGATTTGCGCACGCGAGAGGCCGCGATCGGTCTCCGTCATAGGAAAGTACAGCTTTGTCGCAAGCACGTAGCTGTCTCGCGGCACGGTAGAGAGCGTCTCCCCGAGAAAGGTCTCCGCTGCCCCGCGCCCGTAAATGTTCGCCGTATCGATGAAGTTGATGCCGAGAGAGAGCGCCTTATGTACGCAGGCCTTTGCCGTTTGCGCGTCGACGCCACCCGAATAGGTAAGCCAGGATCCAAGCGCGATCTCCGAGACGGACAAGCTGCTGTCACCAAGCTTGCGGTACTTCATCGGTCGCCTTTCCTGGATTGCGATAAGGGATGTTACATAAGATTATCGCAATCCTGCTGCAAAGTGGCCAGAATTTCCCTTACTCTCCGGCAGCTGAAATTTGCCTTCTCCGCTCAACACCGAAGTCCGGGGCGTCTTTCCATGTTGTCCATGATATCAAAATTGCGCGCGCTGTTCCCTGTCGCGGTCGTGCTTGCGGCAATTATCGCCATTTCGGAGCAACCCAGCGCTCAGCGCGTCAACGATCCCGCCGCCGATGCCGTGATTGGCTTCGAGTCCCGGTTTCAGCCCGTCGTCGCCGAGCATGGCATGGTTGCAGCGCAGGAGAAGATCGCGGCGCAGGTTGGGGCGGATATCCTCAAGGCCGGCGGCAATGCGATCGATGCCGCCGTCGCGGTCGGTTTCGCGCTCGCCGTCACGCATCCGCAGGCAGGCAACCTTGGCGGCGGCGGCTTTATGCTGGTCTCGCTCGCGGACGGCCGGAAGGTCGCCATCGACTATCGCGAAACCGCCCCTGCGGCAGCGAGCCGCGACATGTTTCTCGACAGCAACGGAAACGTCGATCGGGAAAAGGCGCGATATAGCCGGGCTTCTGCGGGCGTGCCTGGAACCGTCGCCGGCCTTCTCCACGCGCTCGACCATTATGGAACGATGTCCCGGGAGCAGGTGATGGCTCCGGCGATCAGGCTCGCCCAGGACGGTTTTCCTGTCTCTTACGGCTTGGCCTATGCTTTCGCGAAAACGAGCGAGCGCCTGTCCGCCGATCCTTCGACGGCTGCCTACTTCCAGCATGAATTTGGCGAGCCCTACAGGATGGGCGAGATCCTGCGCCAGCCCGACCTCGCGAAAACGCTGATCGCGATCCGCGATCAAGGCGCGAGCGGATTTTATGATGGGCCGGTCGCTGGGTTGATCGAGGCCGAGATGAAGAAGGGCGGCGGTCTCATCACGCGGGAAGACCTCAAGAACTACCGTCCCGTCGAGCGCGAGCCCGTCCGTGGCACTTATCAGGGTCACGAAATCATCTCCATGCCGCCGCCTTCCTCGGGTGGCGTTCATGTGATCCAGATGCTGAACATCCTCGAAGGCTACGACCTCAAGAAATTCGGGCAGGACAGCGCGGATACAATCCACCGGCTGGTGGAGGCCATGCGGCGGGCCTATGCCGACCGGGCCAAGTTTCTCGGCGATCCCGATTTCGTGCAGGTGCCTGTGGCCGGGCTGACGAACAAAGCCTACGCGGCCGAGCTTCGGAAGAGCATCGACCTGGAGCACGCCACGAAATCGGCCGATGTCTCGGCCGGAAAGCCGCCCTCGGCCGAAGGCGACCAGACCACCCATTTTTCCATCATGGACAAAGCGGGGAACGCGGTCTCAAACACCTATACGCTCAACCTCGCATTCGGGAGCGGATACACGGTCGATGGCGCGGGCTTCTTCCTCAACAACGAGATGGACGACTTCTCGGCAAAGGCGGGGGCGCCGAACGCTTACGGCCTGATCGGCGATGAAGCCAACGCGATCGCGCCACACAAGCGGCCGCTCTCGTCCATGGCCCCGACCATCGTTCTGAAAGACGGCGTGCCCTTTCTCATCACCGGCAGCCCCGGCGGCAGCACGATCATAACCGTGGTGTTGCAGGAGGTCCTGAATGTGCTGACCTTCGACATGAACGTCGCCGAGGCCACAGCAGCGCCGCGCGTTCATCATCAGTGGCAACCCGATAATGTCATCACAGAGCGCGGGATCTCGGACGACACCTTGCGCATCCTCGAAGCGCGCGGCTTCATCCTGCCGAAGAACGCCGACGGCACATATCAGCACCGCGTTCTGGGGCGCACCAACTCCGTCATGAAAAAGGGCGGGCTGTTCATGGGCTCCGCCGACACGCGGGACGGCGACGGCGCCGCGATCGGGTATTAGGGATCGCGGGCCAAATGAGATTATGGAGCCGGCCCGATTATGTTTGGGGTGCGAAGTAGCCAGGGACTATTGATCGGGCACGGTGGTTCGCAGCGCTACCTCTCCCAGTGGGAGAGGTCGGATCGCTTGCGATCCGGGTGAGGGGTAACTCCTTGATGATGCAAGTCAACACCCCTCATCCTGTCCTCTCCCGATGGGAGAAGGGACGCCAATTCGGCGCAAGCGCGTCGGCTGAGAACCGATAATGGTTTACAAAGGCTTTGGCTTCGTTTTGTAAAAGCCCCTATATCTAACAATATAAGTAATTATCTGCACGACGGACAGCCATGGTCAAAGCGTAGCGATTCGATGTCGGCCATTTGAACTGCCTTTTCGGAGCCTCCCCCGCAACGCCCTCGCAGACATCCAGACCTGATGATATGCGGGAACGAGAGCCATCGAACGGCGGGAAACGAAGACTGTCTTCCCTTCATTTCTGAGGGAGGGTGGCGAGCGCGGCGGTGATGCCCCACCCGTGAATGGCTCGCGCTCGCCTGTCTGGCACCCGCCAGACAATGCCAGGCTAAAACTTCTCGCAGAGGTTGAAAAGCGGCTTTCGCACACACCGTAAAGTTACAGTATAAGCAAAAGCCAAGCTTAAGTGCTAATTTTCAGCAAGGGTATATGCGGCGGCCTAATTATCCAGGAAGCTCCGCAGCTTCCGGCTGCGGCTCGGATGCTTCAGCTTGCGGAGCGCCTTCGCCTCGATCTGGCGAATGCGCTCGCGCGTCACCGAGAACTGCTGGCCAACTTCTTCCAGCGTGTGATCGGTGTTCATGCCGATGCCGAAGCGCATGCGCAGCACGCGCTCCTCGCGCGGCGTGAGCGAGGCAAGCACCCGCGTCGTCGTCTCGCGCAGGTTCGACTGGATCGCCGCGTCGATGGGCAGGATCGCGTTCTTGTCCTCGATGAAATCGCCGAGGTGGCTGTCTTCCTCGTCGCCGATGGGGGTCTCAAGGCTGATCGGCTCTTTCGCGATCTTCAGCACCTTGCGCACCTTTTCGAGCGGCATGGACAGCTTTTCGGCCAGTTCCTCCGGCGTCGGCTCGCGGCCGATCTCGTGCATCATCTGCCGGCTCGTGCGCACGATCTTGTTGATCGTTTCGATCATGTGCACGGGAATGCGGATCGTCCGCGCCTGATCGGCGATCGAGCGCGTGATCGCCTGCCGGATCCACCATGTGGCGTAGGTCGAAAACTTGTAGCCGCGCCGGTACTCGAACTTATCGACCGCCTTCATCAGGCCGATGTTGCCCTCCTGGATCAAATCCAGGAATTGCAGGCCGCGGTTCGTGTATTTCTTTGCAATGGAGATCACGAGACGCAAATTCGCCTCGACCATCTCTTTCTTCGCCTGCCGCGCTTCCCTCTCGCCCTTCTGGACGATCTTCACGATGCGGCGGAACTCGGCAATGTCGAGGCCGGTTTCGGTCGCGAGCGCGTAGATCTCCCGGCGAATCTCCTCGATGCGCGCGCGCTCTTTCTCAACGAACTTCTGCCAGCCCCTGGTCTTCAGCTCGTTCACGCGGTCGATCCAGTTCGGATCGAGTTCGCTGCCCTGGTAGTTCCCCAGGAATTCGTCGCGCCGCACCCCGTAACCGTCGGCCAGCCGCAAGAGGCGGCCTTCATAGCCGATAAGCCGCTTGTTGATGTCGTAGAGCTGCTCAACCAGGGATTCGATACGCGCCGGGTTCAAGGACAGGCTTTTGACATCCTGGATAACCGCGTCCCTGAGCTTCCGCGACCGCTTCTCCTGCTGAGGCGAAAGAACGTCGTCCGCGAGCTTGCGCTCGACATGCTGATCCTGCAGCTTGCGAAGCTTTTTATATTCGGTTGCGATCCGATCGAAAGTTTCCAGCACCTTCGGCTTGAGTTCGGCCTCCATCGCAGCAAGCGAGAGGCTGTTATCGAGATCGTCATCGTCGTCGTAATTCTCTTCGCCGCGGAACTCCGCGCTCTCGCCATCGCCGCTTTGGGTGTCTTCCCCATCCGCCGGGCGTGGGTGCGGATGACCGTTGGCACCGTTCAGCCCTTGCGCCGGAGCCCGCGGAACGCCGTTCGCCGCCGTCACTGGAGCGGGAGCCGGAGCCGGTGGTTCGTCGGGCACATACTCTTCTTCAACGCCCTCTTCCTCGCCCTCTCCGGTCCGCACGAACGGCCCCGAATAGGTCGCTTCAAGGTCGATGATGTCGCGGAGAAGGATCTTCCCCTCGTTCAACTCGTCGCGCCAAATGATGATCGCTTGAAAGGTCAGCGGGCTCTCGCACAGGCCACCGATCATGGCCTCGCGGCCAGCCTCGATGCGCTTGGCAATGGCGATTTCGCCTTCGCGCGATAAGAGCTCGACCGACCCCATTTCGCGCAGATACATGCGCACCGGATCGTCGGTGCGTTCGGTGACCTCGGTTGACCGCTCCTGCTTGACCGGCAAATGAGCCTGGGGCGCGTGCCTGTCTTCATCGTCCTCGTCGATGGGCTCCGCAGCCGGCTTCTTCAACCTCGTCCGCATCGACGACATTGATGCCGAGGTCGGAAAACATCGTCATGATGTCCTCGATCTGGTCCGGAGAGACCTCCTCGGGCGGCATGACTTCGTTGATCTCGTCATAAGTAACGTAGCCGCGCACTTTCGCGGCTTTGATAAGCCGTTTTACGGCGGCATCCAAAAGATCAAGAACCGGGCTGTCCGACGTTTCAGGCGCCGGCGTCTCTTGGTCCTCGGTTTTTGTCGTCGCTGTGGCCATTATTCACTCCAGAAAATGCCGAAAAACGGTGCGCGCAGGCGGACGGGCAGCCTTGGCTTAAGGTAGCGGTGTATCTCCTGGGGCGCCGGAACGAGAAAAGCGTTGCTTGCTGCGGCATTCGCAACTCGCTTTGCGAAACCACTCTAAACGATAAGTGGCTGTGCTTAATGCCGCGTTACTCATGAAGCTAAATTCACGCCTTACCACGCGCCCCGTATATTATCTGGTGAATGTTTCCCGCAGCCGCAATATCGAAGGCCCGATCAAGATGCCGCAATTTCAACCTGTTGCACTACTGCACGGAGCTTGGAAAAGTTCTCGTTCGTCGGTTCGCTCACGTAATCACTCTCGGCTTCGCGCAATGAGCGAGGAACACCTGCTTTGCCATGAAGCATCATGACATGCTGCCAGCCTTCCAAGACCTGCTCTTTATTTGCGCCCAGGGCGAAGTGCGAATCAGCATTGTGAGCGCACGCGCGCTCAAGCCGCTCCAATTCCGCTCCATAACCTTCACGCGAGAGGTGCTTTAACGACTTTTCGTTGTCAAGCACTTCCTCTGTCTGATGTATGGTTAGCATTGCGTTACGAATGCGGCAACATCCCGCATCATCAAGATGAAGGTTTGCGATCTCCTCCAAGTGGTCGTCGAGAAGCCAGGGATGCCGGACAATGGCCATGATGAGCAGAGCCTCGCGCGGCGCGCCGCACGGCGCCGAGGCTTGCACGATCGGGCTGGAAAGCAGGCTGCTCGTGCGCGCGGCCGCCGTAGCCTCGCGAGGCGCGGGGCGCCCGTTGGCGCGCCCGACGCCACGATGACGCCTCCGGGCGGCGGACCCGAGCCCTCGCTGCGTACGCCTGCGTCCGAAGCCGCTCGCGAAGGGCCGAAATATAATGGATTTTAGGCTCTTATGCTCGATCCGCTGGGTTGCTTCCATGAGCCTGGCTTCGAGGCTTGCCCGCTGCTCGGGTGTGGTTAGCGGGTGGCGATCCCGCTCGCGAGCCCAAAGAACGTCAATCAGGGGTACCGATTCCGCCAGCACCTTCGCAAGGACGTCCTTCGCCCCGCCGCTGACCATATCGTCTGGATCACGGCCATCGGGCAGGAAGGCGAACTGCAAGGAGCGGCCGGGTTCGAGGTGCGGCAAAGCCGTGTCGATTGCCCGATGTGCGGCTTTTTGACCTGCGGAAGTCGCCGTCGAAGCAGAGGGTCGGTAGGGGGGCCATTGTCCACAGAAGTCTGAGCTGATCGGATGTCAGCGCGGTGCCGAGCGGAGCGACGGCGTTCGCGAACCCCGCTCGCGTCAGCGCGATGACGTCCATGTAGCCTTCGGCGACGATGATCGTATTCGCCGTTTTCGTCGCCTCGCGAGCCGCCGCAAGATTGAAAAGCACATGCCCCTTGTGAAACAGCTCTGTCTCGGGCGAATTGAGATATTTCGGCTGCTGCTCGGGCAAAAGAGCGCGGCCTCCAAAGGCGATGACCCGCCGCTTTGCGTCCATGATCGGGAAGATCAGTCGCCCGCGGAAGCGGTCGTAGGGGATTGCAATATCCTCGCCGTGAATCAAAAGGCCTGCATCCTGCATCTCGGCGAGCGAGAAGCCCTTTCCGCCAAGATGCTGCTTCAACGCCGTCTTGCTATCGGGCGCGTAACCGAGCCTGAAAGACTTGATTTCCGAAAACTGAACGCCCCGTTTTTCGAGATAGGCCCGCGCGATGTTCCCCTCGCGGCCGGCGAGCGCCGACTTCGAAGAAACGGCATGCCTCCTCCAACGCCTCCCGGACGCGGGTCTCGTGGCTCGCCTTGGCTTCATCGACAGGTTTCGGAGCGGGCAGGATAACCCCTGCCTCCGACGCGAGCCGCTCCACGGCTTCAGGAAACGTCAGCCCTTCCACCTGCATGAGGAAGGTGAAAATGTCGCCGTGCTCACCGCTTGCGAAACAATGGTAGAAGCCCTTTTGATCGTTCACCGTGAACGAGGGCGTCTTTTCGGTCTTGAAGGGGGATAAGCCGATGTATTCCCGTCCGGCGCGCTTCAACTTGACATGGCGCTCCACCACGCGGCTCACCTGCACGCGGCTGCGGATCTCGTCGAGCAAATCGGCTGGGTATCGCATAGCTGGTGATTTGCCCTATTCTGTAGCTGGCGAGAAAGGTTAATGTTCGAATTATGAAGCGATTCGCGCGGGGCTCGGTATGCTCAGCTCAAGGGATCTGTCTTTTTCCCGATATCCACCTATATAACGCCCGCGTTCGAAAAATGGACAATCTATGATTTTCCTCGCTATTGGACTGCTTGCGGTCAGTATCGTTCTTTATGTGCTGACTGGCGAAGGCGATACGATAGCCGGTTTACCGCGCGATGACTTCCCTCGCGTCGCGGGTCTCCTTTCCCTTCTTATTTTTCTGATGGCCGGCGCCGCGAGGCTGACGGCCGGGAGAGCCGCCGAAGCCTTGAAGGCGCTTGGCAGCTGGGCGGCTATCGGCCTCGTGGTGGTTGCGCTTTACGCCTATCGCAGCGAGCTTGGCGAAGTTCGCGACCGCGTCGTGCAGGAACTGCAGCCGGGCTCGGTGCAGACCGTTTCACCGGGCGTGGCCGGGCGCGGCGCCGTCGTTTCGATCCGCAAGACAGGCGACGGGCATTTCATCGCCAAAGCGCAGGTCAACGGCAAAAGCATCCGCATGATTGTCGATACCGGCGCCTCGACGGTGGTGCTCCGCCCGGAGGATGCGCGCAAGGCGGGCATCCAGGTCGGAGCGCTGGATTATAGCGTCCCCGTCGAGACTGCGAATGGCCGGGCTTTCGCGGCACGCGTCAGACTTGAGCGCGTTTCTCTCGGCGAACTGACCTTGGAAAAGGTCGAGGCCCTTGTTACCAAGCCGGGCGCGCTCCAACAAAGCTTGCTCGGTATGAGTTTTTTAAGCCGTTTGAGGTCTTATGAATTCTCAGGGAACAAGCTTCTGATGAAAAGCTAGGCGTGGGGGCACGGCCTGTCTTTCCGTCGGAAGCACAGACGGCGGAGCGCGGCGACCACCATGGAAAGCCGGTCACTTCAACGCAGAATTATGAAGGAACTTGCGGTCTGGGCCATCGCTATCGGGGGCGCATATTTAACGTTCTCGTCGTTTGAGCCTCTCTTCGACCGCGCCAAGCAGGCGGCGTCCCGCGCAGGACTCGCCTATCTTTTCGAGTTTGAAACGAACTCCCAGGCTAGCGCGCTTCAACACCAAGGTTCTGACGACAGCGTCGCTTCCGCTACGGGGCACCATCTCCGCTGGCCAGGAGCAGACCAGCGCGCGGAAGGTCGTGCTAAGCGCCAACGATTACGGCCATTTCCACGCCATCGCGCAGATCAGGGGCCAACAAGTCGAGTTCATGACCGATACCGGCGCCACTTATGTGGCACTCAGCTACGAGACCGCTCAGAAGCTGGGGCTCGCGCCGCAGAACTTGCGCTTCAACGGCCGCTCGACAACGGCAAACGGCGTTGCTCGCGTCGCATCCCTCGTCCTGGACACGATCCGCATCGGCGATATTACGGTGAAGGATGTTCAGGCTGTCGTCGCGGAGCCAGGCCGGATGACGCAGAACCTTCTCGGAATGAGCTTTATCAGGCAGCTTTCCGGCTTTGAGCTGAACGGCGCCAGGCTCACAATGATCGAATAGCCGGGCGCCCCGCGCCGCTGCGCAAGACGGCGTTAAAGCAAACTTCGCCCATCTGGACCGATGTCCTGGCCGCGCTTGTCCGGGCCAAGCGAAGTGCGCGGATCCAAAAAGCAGGATTTCAATTTGTTACGATCCCGGATGGCCGACTTGCCGGATGATTACCCCGATGTTTCCGCGGATTCTTCGTCATGGCCAAAAATAGGCCAGTTATAACTGGATGGCCGGGTCAAGCCCGGCCATGGGGGGTGATCGGCCTCCTCGATTAGCTCGCGGCCCGGACTGGACGCTTCAAAAACTCGGGCACGTGGTCGCCAAGCCCGACAACGGGTGCGGAGGTAGCCGGCGGCAGCAACTCACGATGATACCGTGAAACGCTGCTCCTATCATTGTTTCTCTCGCGCCGCGGCGCAGCAGCGTTGCGGATTGGACGAACCTCGGCTGACGGGCGTGGCTCCGACCCGCAGCGGATGGGACGAACCTCGGCGGATTGGCGCTGCTCTGGAGCGGCTTGTTCCTTACGCGCGCCTTTGGAGCGATCCCCCCGGCGCGTACCACGCTCGCGGCGCTCGCTAAAGTCCGCCGACGTTAGATTTTCGGTGGAGGGTTCCCCGTCGATCCACTCTATCTTGGCCTTGCAAAGCGCTTCGATCGCGCGAAGGCTTTTCATTTCCTTTGGCGTCACGATCATCGCCGTGTACCCCTCACGTCCTGCGCGGCCAGTGCGGCCGATGCGGTGCACGTAATCCTCGGGGCTGATCGGAACATCGAAATTGAAGATGTGGCTCACATCGGGAATATCGAGCCCGCGCGCCGCGACGTCGGAAGCGGCAAGGAAGGTGATTTCACCTTTGCGGAAGGCTTCAAGTGTCGCCATGCGCTGACGCTGATCGAGATCGCCATGCAAAGCCGCAGCGTTGAAACCATGCTTGACGAGGGATTTGTGCAGGACCGCGACGTCTCTTTTCCGATTACAGAAGATGATCGCGTTTTTGACCACACCTGCTTCGTTGCGCATCAGTTCGCGCAAAACATGGCGCTTTGTCTTCGAATCGGCGGGGGAGAACTTGAGTTTTTGGGTGATGAGCTTCGCGGCGGTCGCAGGCGGGCTGACGCGGATCTGCTCAGGGTTACGGAGAAACTGTTCCGTTAGCTTCTGAATCTCTGGAGGCATCGTCGCCGAGAAGAACATGGTCTGGCGCGACGGAGGCAGAAGTTTGCAGATGCGCTCGATGTCGGGAATGAAACCCATGTCGAGCATACGGTCCGCTTCGTCGATCACGAGGTAGTCGACCGCGTTCATGAGAAGCTTCCCTCTTCCGAAGTGGTCGAGAAGCCGGCCGGGCGTGGCAATCAGAATGTCTGCGCCGCGCTCGAGTTTCTTCTCCTGGTCGTCGAAGGAGACGCCGCCGATTAACAGTGCGACTGTCAATTTATGCTGCGCGCCGAGCGCCTCGATCGCTTCGGCGACCTGGGCTGCGAGTTCTCGCGTCGGCTCAAGGATGAGCGAGCGCGGCATTCGGGCGCGGGCGCGGCCTTTCTCGAGCATCGTCAGGAGCGGGAGAACGAAGGAAGCCGTTTTGCCTGTTCCTGTCTGAGCGATGCCGACAACGTCGCGGCCTTCAAGAGCGAATGGAATGGCTTGGGCTTGGATGGGGGTGGGGGCAGTGTATCCTGCCGCCTCGATGGCTGCCAGCACTTTTTCGCTGAGCTTTAGATTTTGAAAAGTCATATCCCGTTGAATTTTGGAACCACGTCCTGGGGGTTCGGTGAATATCATCACACGCACAATGCGAAATGATGACAGGTGCGCGTCAAAACTTCGATCTCGCGTCGCATTGCGGATAGGCTGCGATACTTTACATCCGAGAGAGCGGTGCTGCCGACAGCACGGCAGAAGCCAAGTTCTATCTGGCGCTTGCTAAGGATATATGATCGGAACCGCATGTCCCGTCAACCCTGATCCATAAATTTGCGCGAAAGTGTCTCCATTATTCCATAGGCTTTTTACTGGGATAAGTGGCCAAAGGAGCAGCCGGGCAAGCCGCCACGCGTGAGGCATCGATCCGTACACGTTTTGGCTGTCTCTTCCGGTCGTTTGCCTTCTTTCCTCCTATAAATAAGAAAACAATGCTGCGTCAGCACCATAGCGCTAGGTTGCGGCATTGAGCGCCGCAGGGCCGCTCACAAACTTGCTCCCCTTTAGAAAGAAGCGCAAAGGCCTCATCGCATCGCGCGTTATTCCGATGCGCACGCTGACGCCAATTTCGCCGGGTGAAGCTCCATCGGAGGCCAACCAAAGCGTACCGGTCGAGCACAGGTCGGTCCCGTCGAGGCTCCGGTCGATATCGAGCGCTTTAGCCAGGCGTCCAGGCCCGCGCAGCAGATCGCGGGCGGGCACGTTGCCACGATTCTGCTTCACGGCTTCGAGCCCTGTCACCGGTTCGGCGGCGCGAATCAAGACGCCTTCCCCAACGCCAACGTCCGCACTCGACACGTTCAGCATGAAGGAAACGCCATAGGCGAGATAGACATAAGCATATCCGGGCGGCCCGAACATGACCTTGTTGCGGGGCGTTGGCCCGCGGAAACCGTGGCTTGCCTCATCGCCGGTGAGATAGGCTTCGGTTTCCACAATGCGCGCGGTTGCGAGCGTCTCTGGAAATGCCCGCACAACAAGCTTCCCGATCAGGAACCGAGCGAGCGCCACCGTATCCTTCGGCAGGTCCTCGCGTTCAAGGGGTTGCGGCTGAAAGCTCATTGTGTCTCCGAGGGCAGGTTTTCGGCCGCCCGGAGATTACAGGCCTTGCGCAGTTTGGGAAGCCTCAACCCGAATTTCGGTGATGAAGGGCCGCTGGATCATGCTCTCCACGATCGGGTGATGCTCAAGCTTGCGACCGAGATAACGCGCGCCGTCCATTGTCAGATGTCTGCCATCATAGCTGACAAGCTTGCCCTCTTCCGTGAAAACCCGGCATGCATCATGTTCGCAAAAGAAGGACGCGACATCGACGTAGTTTTTTCCTCCAAATGTATGTCGCAAAATCTGGAGTGGGGCGTTGTCCTGCTCAGGGATGGGCGCCCTGTATGAGAGTCGCGCGCCGTCTTCCATGTCATAGAATTTGCGAAGACTGACATCTCCGAACCATTTATTGCCGAATACGATGAATTTGGGTCCAAAATCCCGTTCCAGATTTCTCACGCTTTCTTCAAGGAGCGCGGCGGTGGAAGCAGTCCAACACGAAACGAGCCAGATGCTATCCGCGCGGCGCATAAGGCTCTGCAGCTTTTCATCGGAGTATTTCTTTTCTTTCCCGCACTTCGCTTGTGCGCTTGGTGCGATCGTTTTTATAACAATATCGTCGGGCAAATAGAGATTTCCGCAAGCGAAGGGGATCGGGAAAGTCGAGATTTGTATTTTCTCCAATAGGCCGGATTCATGGATCGCGTTTGTGAGATCGCCCGCAAAACTGTCTCCGATTATCAGGACCGCGCGCTTCCCGGACTCATCAAAGTCTCGAAGCCGGTTGTTGGCAATGTTCGTGGAAATGTATGCGCGGGCGGCGTCTTTCCTGATCTGAACGAAGTCCGCACCCTCAAATGTCCTGACAATTCCACCGGCGGCCCAGCCGTAAATCCCGGTTGTCAGAAACAGCGCCGAACCAACGCCCGCAAACGCGAATATCTGGCTCCTGCTGAACCCTGATAGCCGCCGGAATGGCGTTTCGACGTATTTCCAGCTGAGATAAGCCAAGCATAAAGCAAGAACCGACAGGCCGTAAAATAGCGATAAGGGCGGCTCTTCCAGGATTTGCCTTGCAAATGCAAAGAGAGGCTGATGCCAGAGGTAGGCGCTATAGCTGATAAGGCCGATGCCGACCGGCGCCCTGCTCGCAAGCACCTTGCCCGCGAGGGTTTCCGGGGTCGCGAACAAGATGACGAGAAGCGCGCCAATCGCGGGAAGCAAGGCATTCAAACCTGGAAACACGGTCTGGTCATTGAATGAGAAGACCGCGGTAAAGATCATAATCACACCCGCCAGGCTCAGCACCTGGCTCGCAAGAGGCTGCCTTATCGACGGCGCGCTGTTACCGAGCAGGTAGAAGGCCGCAAAACCGCCGAGCAGCAGTTCCCAGCCGCGAGCAGGCAGCAGAAAGAATGCATTCTGTGGCTGGAAGAGCGCTTGCCATTCAGAGATGCAAAGACTGGCGATGCCAATTGCGGCCAGGACCACGATCGTCCTGCGCCGGCCCAGCCGCCATGCGAGGATAATAAACAAAGGAAAGAGCAGGTAGTACTGCTCCTCGACCGAAAGGCTCCAAGTGTGCAGCAGCGGCTTATTCGGGGTATCGGGATAGAAATACCCGCTTTGTCGCGAGAAGAGCACGTTCGAAGAAAACGTCGAGATCGCCACGAGGCTTTGAGCGAATTCCCTCATGTCGCTTGGAAACAAAAAAACCCATGCAAACGGGATGCAAGCCAACAGGATAAGGAACAAGGCTGGCAGGATTCTTCTTGCCCTTCTTTCGTAAAAGTGGGTCAGCGAAAATGTTCCGGCTTCTTTCTCAGCCACAATCAACGATGTGATCAGATACCCGCTGATGACAAAGAAGACATCGACGCCGACAAAGCCGCCTGAAAATGTGCTGAAGCCGGCGTGGAAAAAAATGACTGGAAGGACAGCAACCGCGCGAAGTCCATCGATCTCGCGTCTGTGGGCCAAACCACGATGGCAGGGTTTCCCAGGTTGCTCTTTCGCGCCGAGGGTCGCGCGTTCCATCGATGCGGTAACCATTCATAACAACCTTGGATTGCATTATGCAACCCAGGAGAAATGCGATTGAGGCATAACTGAGACAGGCTCTTCGCCGGAGCCACCCCCAGCCGGGCTTCTAACAACAATTATCGCAGCTGGGGCAAATCGAACGCGCGTACGGGGTGGACGCCTGTCGATGCGGCCGCTGGATTGAAGAACCAGATAAAAAAAATGAAGATCTATTTTTATACATTAAGTTTGAAGCTTATTATAAGTGGGTCAAGCCTCAGCTGCATGTTAGATAATACGTGGAGAGAACATCGCCACCGATCAATCGCACGGCCAGTGTCCAACACCTTAAAGAGAACAATGCTTGGGAAAGTTATTACATACAGCGTTCTCAAATGTGCCGGTGCAAGGAGACATAAGAAATAGATAAAACCAAAAACACCTAAAGGCACTTCTCCCAGCTGTGACCAAGTTCCGGCTGTGTGACCAGAATTAGAGTTTTATCAGTTGGATCGCCGCATGCATGATGAAGCCCAAAACAGGCATGACGATCCCAGTTGCAATCGCATCCTGGCAACTGGCCAGGCTCTCAAGCGCCGCATCTTTATCTTCAGCACGGTTATCATTGCTTTTATTTTTGTAGTCGCTGTCATTCTTGTTGCCGACCAGCGGCAATCGGCTCTCGACCGGGCATCCATGCATTCCGCGAACTTGTCCGCATCCTTCGAGGAGCAGGTTCGTCACGTCATGGACAGCGTCTCCGGAGCGATGGAGCTGATCGTACGGCGCATCGAAAAAGAAGGTTCGGATTTCGATCTCGCGCAATGGGCGCCGCTGATGCCTGGCTTTGCGGCCTCCACGATCCAGGTTTCAATCATCGGGCCAGATGGGCGGCTACAGGCTGCCTCGCTCTCGAAAAATCCGGAGCGGATCGACCTTTCCGACCGCGAACATTTTCGCGTTCACCGCGACAATCCCGATCTCGGCCTTTTCGTCGGCAAGCCTGTCCTGGGGCGCGTGTCGAAGCAGGTGACGATCCAGATCACAAGGCGGCTGGAGGCTCCCGATGGCTCTTTCGGCGGTGTCCTCGTCTTTTCGCTCAACCCGGATTATTTGACGTCGCTGCACCGGCAGATCGACCTCGGCGAAACAGGAAGCGTCACAGTCGTCGGCCTGGATTCCGTAATCCGCGCGCGCTTTGCATCCAGAAATCGCGTCGAGGCGGTGGGCGTTGGGTCTTCCCTGGCCACCGGCCGGTCCTTCAGGGATTCGGCTTTCGCCGACGCGGGGTCCCATACGAGTGCCAGCGTCATCGACGGGGTGGTCCGGCTGTTCAACTGGCGCAGGGTATCCGGCTATCCGCTGGTCGTGGTCTTAGGCCTGGGGAAAGCGGAAGCGCTGAGCGCCGCCAACCGTCACGCGCAACTTATCCTGGGCATCGCGGGGTCCGCGATCCTCATCGTCGGCATCATGGCTTTGAGGCTCGCCCGCGAGATTACGCGCCGGGTCGCCCACGAGGTCACCCTTTATCATAAGGGCGAGAAATTGAGGGCTGCCCATGTCAGCCTGACGGCGCAGCACGAGGCGCTTCTCGCGAAAAGCGCACAACTCGCCGAAGAGCGGATCAATCTGCAAAAAACGAATGCGGAGCTTTCCGTGGCCCGGCAGCGCGCGGAAACGGCAAGCAAGGCGAAATCTGCGTTCCTCGCGAATATGAGCCATGAATTGCGGACGCCGCTCAACGCCATCATCGGTTTCGCGGAAGTGATGTGCGGACGCTATTTCGGCGATCTGTCCGACCAATACGCGGACTATGCCGCCGACATCCACAAGTCGGGACACCACCTGCTCGGCATCATCGATCAGGTTCTCGATACGGCGAAAATCGAGGCCGGAAAGCTGCAACTGTCGGAAACGAGGCAAAGCCTTGCCGTCATCGTCGAGAAGGCCGTCCGCTCTGTAAAAGCGCAGGCCGAGGCCAAGCAGATCGACCTGTCCGTCCGCCTTCCTTCGCGCGCCGTATGCATCGCCGGAGACGAGGCGAGGCTGGCGCAGATCGCCGTCAATCTCCTCTCGAACGCGGTGAAGTTCACCCCCGAGCACGGCCGCGTCGCCCTTGCCGCCGAGCTGGATGAAAAGGCCGGCGTGTGCATCACGGTCTCCGATACCGGCATCGGCATGTCGGCGGACGAAGTTGAGTGCGCGCTCGAACGCTTCCGCCAGATCGACAACAGCTTTACGAAGCGGTTCGAGGGCACGGGGCTAGGCTTGACGCTGGCGCGCCAGTTTGTGGAGCTTCACGGCGGCAGTCTCGCGATAGAAAGCACGCCCGGAGAAGGGACGAAGGTGCTGGTCCGGTTGCCGGCCAAGCGCGTGGTGCTCGCTACCCCGGAGCGGCCTGCCTCGCGCAAAGCCGGCCGGGCTGTGGATCGGCGCCACGAACGCTTCACATTGAGCAGCCGGTAGCGAGGGTTA
The DNA here is from genome assembly GCA_963829495.1 of uncultured Alphaproteobacteria bacterium. Lineage (GTDB taxonomy): Bacteria > Pseudomonadota > Alphaproteobacteria > Rhizobiales > Rhodomicrobiaceae > Rhodomicrobium. Next base: position 95,281 of record CAWHIT010000005.1, on the reverse strand, counting down.
CTGCCGCCGCTCTTCAGTTTTTCCGATCCGTGACATAAGCTCGGCCGTCCGGTCGGCGTTTGTTCTTTTGTCGCAATTAGTGATAATGTTTATCTTTTCTGGAAATAATATCCAAAAGTGGGTAGAAAGAGAATTGCATAAATCCCTGTATTGGGGCGTTTCCTTAATTGTGGTTTCCGTTCTGGAGTCGAATGTATGCGTCCTTTCTATGAGAAAATGAAGGTGGCCTTGAGCAATTGGTCGCGCCGGTACGTCTGCGATGAAGATCCAGACGAGCGTCGGCAGCGTCTTCAGCAGCAAGCATCTGAAGAAATTCATGCTCAATTGCTTTACGTTGTGCAGTTGCGAATGGCGATGCGAGCGACATTGGAGCCGAAGCACGGGCTTGAGTACGAACTGAAAGAAGCGGCTTAAGCTTCTTGCACCCAGATCCTGGCAGGAGCCGCCGAGGCAAGGCGGTTCCATTTTTCATGCCCCTGATGCTCCAGAGCGAGCATCGCATGCGAATTCGCGGATGGCGGGAGCGCCTAATGCGTCGCTAGCACTTATACGCTCGAAGCCGATTGCGACGTGCTTTACAGTGAGGATTTGCACCACAACCAGCACATCGAACGGTTGCGGATCAAGAACCCATTCGTTACCTAAGGCGCCATGCACGCACCGCAAAAGAAGACCTCCGGCGCCGAAATCGAAGAGCTGATCGCGCTGCTCAGCAAACTGCCCGGGCTTGGGCCGCGATCCGCGCGCCGCGCTGCGCTGCATCTCATCAAGAAGCGCGAGCAGCTTCTCCTGCCGCTAGCCCGCGCGCTGGGCGAGGCCGCCAGCAAAATCGCGATCTGCAAGGAATGCGGCAACATCGACACGCTGCAGCCCTGTGCGATCTGCTCGGACGCAACGCGCGACGCCACGCTCATTTGCGTCGTGGAGGAGGTGGGCGATCTGTGGGCTCTGGAGCGGGCGCGGATCGTGCGCTCGCGCTATCATGTGCTGGGCGGCACGCTCTCGCCGCTGGATGGGCGCGGGCCGGACGATCTCACGATCGAGAAGCTGATCGAGCGCGCTCATGCGCCAGGCGTTTGCGAAATCATCCTTGCGCTCAACGCAACGGTGGAAGGGCAATCGACGGCGCATTATATCGCAGCGGAGCTTGAGGGCCTGCCGATCAAGATCACGCGGCTCGCGCGCGGCGTCCCCATGGGCGGCGAGCTCGACTATCTCGACGAAGGCACGCTCGCGGCGGCGATGAAGCTCCGGCAGCCGGTGTAAGTGCGCTGGCGAAACAACCCTGGAGAGCCACATTTTGTATGGTATCGTCCTCCAATGACGGAAAAAGATAAGTCTGGGAACGCTGTGGCGGAGGTCCCCTTCCCGTGAAGAGCGTCTGGTCGAAAAGAAGGTGCGCGCCGCCAGGCTGGCCATGCTTTTCGAGACGCTGTGGCCGCGCGTCTGGCTTCCGGTGGCGGTCTGCGGCGTCTTCGTGTTGCTCTCGGCTTTCGAGGTCTGGCAAGTGCTGCCGCCACGCGTGCACCTCGGTTTGCTTTGGGCTTTCGGGATAGCGCTTGCGCTCTCTCTCGTGCCGCTCGCGCTATGGACAAGGCCAACGCGCGAGAAGTCCATCGCCCGCATCGAGCAGGCGTCCGCCCTCGAGCATCGCCCGCTCACGGCTTACAATGACAAGCTTTCGCAGGAAGCCGTCTCGCCGGAAACCGTGGCCTTCTGGGAAGCGCATCGCGCCCGCGCCGCCCAGTCGCTCGACAAACTGAAGGCAGGCCCGGCGCGGCCTCGCATCGACCGCCACGACCCTTTTGCCCTGCGAGCGCTTCTCGTCCTTATGCTCGTGGCAGTCGCGGCCTGGGCCTCGACGGAGTTGCCCGGCCGGGTCCAAGCCGCGTTCAAGGTTCCGGAAATCCCGTCCGGCGGCCCGGACTTCCGCATCGACGCCTGGATCTCTCCGCCCTCCTACACGAGGAAAGAACCTTTCGTCCTTGCATCTCGGCGGAAACGAGCCCGTCTCCGTTCCACAAGGGTCGCTGCTGACCGTCAAGATCAATGGCCCCGGCGCGAAGGACTACAGGGTTTCTTTGAACTCCCCCGAGCATCCTCAAACGCTGGAACCGGCGGCCCAAACGGGCGACACCTATGTCGAGTACACGCAGACGCTCCATGGAAGCGCCACCCTCGCCATCGGCGGGCTGTTGGCGTCCGTGAAATCCTGGCCGCTGACGGTGGTGCCGGATCACCCGCCCACGATCGCATTCATCGGCCCGGTCGAGGTGTCCCATCGCGCCGTCATGCTTTTCAAATACAAGGTGGATGACGACTACGGCGTTTCGAGCGCCGAAGCGCATGTCGATCGCGCCGTGGAGACCCACGAAGGCCGCGCTTCCGAGCCCCCGCTGCAGATCGGCAAGCCCCCTGTATTTCCGCTTTCGCTGCCCCGCGCGCCGGTAAAGACCGCCGAGGGTAAAACCTACAAAGACTTGACCGCCCATCCCTGGGCTGGCCTCCCCGTCGTGATAACGCTCGCCGCCAAGGATGAAGCCGGACATGTGGGATACAGCGCCCCGCGCGGCATCATCCTGCCGGAGCGCAAGTTCACGAAGCCGCTCGCGAAAGCCGTCATCGATCAACGGCGCTCGCTGGTCGAAAATCCGGTCGATACCGCGCGCATTGCAAGCAACATCAATGCGCTCGGCATAAGCGCAGAGGACGAAGGAACAGCGGCGACGATTTACCTCGGCCTGCGTTCCTCCTATTGGCGGCTGAGACACTCGCCCACAATCGAGGACGTGGAAAGCGTCGTTGACCAGCTCTGGGACGTCGCCGTGCGCATCGAGGATGGAAACCTCTCGAGCGCCGAACGGGATTTGCGGGCCGCCCAGGAACGCTTGAAAGACGCAATTGAGAGAGGCGCCTCGCAGGAGGAGATCCAGAAGCTGATGTCCGAGCTTCGCCAGGCGCTGAACAATTACTTGCAGGCGCTCCGGCAGCAGCAGGGCAAGAGCAACAACGCGGCGATGTCGCCAAATGCGAAGACGATCTCACCGCAGGATTTGCAGCAGCTTCTCGATAAGATCGAGCGGCTCGCAAAGGCGGGTTCGGCGGATGCCGCTGCTCAAATGATGAACGAGCTCCGGGACATTCTGGAGTTCGATACAAACCGCGAAAGGCGGCTCGGGAGAGGAAGACAAGGAAAGCATGAAGCGCCTCGACCGCATGACCGATATCCTCCGTCAGCAGCAGCAGCTTCTGGATGAAACCTTCCGCGCCCAGCAGGGAAACGAAGGCGAACAAAGCGAGAAGGAGCAGCAAGGTCAGCGCGGGCAACGCGGTCAGGGCCAGAGGCAGCAGGGCGAGCGTGGACAACAGGGCCATGGCAAGAACCCTTCTGATCTCGCAAAGCGGCAGGATGACCTCCAGCGCCAGCTTCAGGAACTGCTTTCCGACATGGGCGCGAAAGACAACGACCCCGTCATGAAGAAACTGCAAGAGGCCGAAGGCGCGATGGGCGACGCGGGCGAGGCTCTGCAGCAGAATGATCTGGGCGAAGCGGGCGACCAGGAAGGCCGCGCAGTCGAAAATCTGCGTCAGGGAGCGCGCAGCATGGCCGAGCAGATGATGCGCTCGGGCGGACAGCGCGGGGGCAGCCAGGCGAACCGCGATCCGTTCGGCCGCAAGCAGGGCGACCGGCTCGACGACGGCGAGAGCGTGAAGGTTCCGGACGAGATTACCGTCCAGCGCGCGCGGGCCATCCTGGAGGAACTCCGCAAAAGGCTCGGCCAGCCATCCCGGCCGCCCATCGAGCTCGATTACCTCGAACGCCTCGTCAAACCATATTAACCGGGCAGCCTTGTGCTGCCCCTTCCCTGGCTTGATATTTGCAGTAGAGCATGGACGCAACGGAAAGGCTTACGGTGGGCGGCATGGAGATTGAGGAGCTCGTAGACAATTTCAGTTTTCTCGACGACTGGGAAGACCGGTATCGTTATCTGATCGAGCTCGGCCGCGGACTTACCCCTTTGGATGACGCCGAACGCACCCCGGCGACAAAAGTGCGGGGCTGCGCAAGCCAGGTCTGGCTCATCTCGCACGCAAAAGGGCAAGGCCCGGATGCAGTCCTCGACTTTCGCGGCGATAGCGATGCGCATATCGTGCGGGGCCTCATCGCCGTTCTTTTCACCTTGTACTCCGGCAAGAGCGCCCGCGACATCCTCAAGACCGACGAGAGGGCCATCTTCGTGAGGCTCGGCCTGAACGACCATCTCACGCCCCAGCGCTCGAACGGTCTCGCCTCGATGGTGGCCCGCATCAAGAGCGACGCGCTCGCCGCGTCTGGCGCTGAGACCGCGGCAACTGTGCAGTAATCCCTGCTCTCTTCTCTACCCAGCGAATAGCTCGCCGCACCTCGCGTTGCGTCTGCAGCAGCGCAGCGCGTCGAATGCTTCAGCTAGGCCTTTGACGCGACGGCGCAATGATATTAAAAAAGTAATGGCTGCCGCGTAATTTATCCGGCAAGCGTCGTTTAAATTGGGCCTGTGGGTGTGATGCGGCTAGTGTTGAATGTCCTGCCTTCCGCTCCTTCATCGACTTCCCACCCCGAGGAGCGGCCCTCGCGGCCGTATCTCCCACTGCCTGCGCAGAAAAAACGCGTCGCCGTCACCGCGTCGTCCGCAGGCGCGCTAATCAATTCCTGCCACGCCCTCATTCTCGACATGGTGAACCGCGGGCATCGCGTTTCCGCCTTCGCGCCCAACCTGTCGAACAACGAGCTTCGCATCCTTTCGCACCTGGGCGCGGAGCCTTATTCGCTGCCGGCGCAGCTTGCGCTCTGGGACAAGTACCGGCGCATGCGCGAGCTCAGCACGGTGCTGGCCGATGCCCGTCCGGATGTGCTCCTCGTCGAATCCGCGCGCAATGGAGCCCTGAGCGTCGCCGCCGCCAAGATCGCCCGCGTGCCGCATGTCGTCACGATCGTGCCAAGCCTTGGCCCGGCATTCATGGAGGGGGCAAGCCCCGCGACCTGGGGGCAGCGGCAAGCCTTGAAGACGGTCTACCGGACCATTTTCAACTGGAGCGACGCCGTCATCTTTCACAGCGCGCACGACCGCGCCTACGCGCAGGAGAACAAGCTCCTGGCGGAGAAGAAACCGCAGCTTTCCGTGGGAGGCTGGGGAGAAGACCTGCAACGCCATGTGAAGCGCCCCCTTCCCGCCGCTTGACCGGGGCGTGCTTTTCCTGATGGCGACTCCGCTTGACCGGCTTCAAGGCATCGTTGAGTTCTGCGAGGCGGCGAAGGCCATGCGCCTCAAGGCGAGGCGGGCGCGGTTCTTCCTGGCGAGCACGCCTGGAGAAGCGGCCTCGCCGCTGCCCACCGCCGTGCTCCGGGACTATCGGGAGTTCATCCAATATATCGGTCCCGTCGAGGATCCGAGCCGGCTGATCGGGAGATGCCACGTCATCGTTGCGCCGTCCTACGGCAACGGCGCTCCGCGGTCGCTTTTCCAGGCTCTGGCGCTGGGCCGGCCCATCATTACGACCGACACGCGAAGCTGCCGCGATTTTGTGCAAGAAGGCTCAAACGGCTACCATGTGGCGGTTCGCGACGAAGAATCCCTGGCTCGCGGGATGATACAGATTTTGCATCGGCCCGACCTTATTCCGCAGATGGCTGAGGGCAGCAGACGCCTTGCTTTACGGTATTACGATATGAACACAGTGAACTCGCTTGTTCTCGAAGCGCTGGGCCTGTGAGTACAACCCGGCCGCTTGCATAATCCCGCCACAACATTGCTGCCAATGTGCGACGCTACGGCGCGCCGAAATCCAAAGCATGAAGGCTTCCTGCGACAATGCGCAATCGCCATTGGAAGCGGGTCATCTCTACACTCCCGGCGGGCAAATGATTTTATGCAAGCGGAGTTCGCCCATGCGGGTTTTGGTCGTCGGTGCCGGCGGCTTCATTGGACGGCACATCGCCATCGAGGCCGCTCGGGCCGGACACGAGATCATAGCCTGCGGACGCAATACGGCGCGCCTCCGCCTGATGTTTCCTGCCTGGAAAGCGGTCGCCTGCGATTTCGCCCGCGATAGCCTGGAAGACTGGCGGCAGCGCCTTCAGGGTGTTGACGCCGTGGTCAACGCAGCCGGCATTTTTCAAGGCGACGGAGCCAACAGCCTCGAAGCTGTTCATTTCAGGGGGCCGCAGGCGCTTTTCGAGGCTTGCGCCGAACTCAGGATTTCAAAGGCTTGTTCAGATCTCGGCCCTCGGAGCCGATGATGACGCCAAGTCCAGGTTTCATCTCACCAAACGCAAAGCAGACAACCTTTGCATGACGCTCGCCGAAAGCCATCAGCTTCTCGGCTGGACCGTCGTCCGGCCCTCGCTCGTGATCGGCAGGGGCGGGCAAAGCACGGCACTGTTCGCCGCGCTCGGCGCGTTGCCCCGCCCTCCCAGGCTGGCGGCGGGAAGATGGGAACTTCAGCCTCTTCACGTTTCCGATCTGGCTAACGGCATCTGCCTTCTCTTGGAACGGGATGAGCCGTCGCCACGGGAACTGGACTTTGCCGGCCCCAAGCCGATGACAACGGACCAACTGACGCATACGCTCCGCCGCTGGCTTCTCCTGCCCCCGGCAGGGGTGTTCACGGTACCCGAGTGGTTCCTGCGGGGCGCCTCTGCTCTCGGCGGCCATTTCTTTTTCGGCGCGCTCTCCCGGCAAAGCCTGGACATGCTCGCGCGCGGCAACACGGCCTGCGTGACGCCCCTCAACGAAGCCTTGCACTGGCTGCCGCGGCCGCTGTCGGAAGCGATGGCTGCGGACCCTTCGACGCAAGCGGACCTGTGGCATGCGCGGCTTTACTTCTTCAAGCCTGCATTGCGGACCGGCATTGCCCTGATTTGGATCGCAACAGCAATCATATCTGCGTTCGTTTATCCGCTTGATAAAAGCATTGCGATGGTGTCGGTGCTGGGCGTGAGCGACGCCCAAGCCTCCGCGCTGGTCTATGGCGGTGCTGCGCTCGACGCCATCCTCGGTTCTGCGCTGCTTGCCAATATCCGCCCGGCTCTTGTCGGGGTTCTGCAGATCTTCGCGATGCTTGCGTTCACGGTTCTCGCGACAATGGCCGTCCCGCATGCCTGGAGCGAGCCATTCGGGCCGCTGACGAAGAATCTTGCCGTGATGCTGGCCACGCTGACCATGATCGCGCTCGAAGCGAGGCGATGAGCTATCTCCTTCTGAAGTATATCCACATCCTGAGTTCAACGCTGCTCTTCGGAACCGGTCTCGGGACGGCGTTCCACGGCTTCCTCGCTTTCAGAACGAAAGACCCGCGCGTGGTGGCAGCCGTAGGGCGCTCCGTAGTGCTGGCCGATTGGCTGTTCACGGCGCCAGCCGTTGTTGTGCAGCCGGTCACAGGGGTCGCGATGGCGCTTCAGACCGGCGTGCCGCTCACCAGCGGCTGGCTCGCGCTGTCGATCGCGCTCTACATTCTTGTTGGCGCGTGCTGGCTTCCTGTTGTCTGGCTGCAAATGCAGCTCAAGCGCATGGCGGAGGCTTGCCTCAAGAGCGGCGGCGAGCCGCTGCCGCCGTTGTACTTTCGCTATCTACGCTTCTGGTTCATCCTCGGCTGGCCAGCTTTCATGGCTGTTACCGCGATTTTCTACTTGATGGTTTTCAAGCCCGAGCTTTGAGAGTCTAAATATTATTTAGCGAAAAATTTCTTAAAAATGACGCAGGATACATCCGCATTGCTTAATTGTTTTTCACTGCAATTTTTCTGTCGATGCTTTACTTGCGCTAGGCTCTGAACAGCTTCGATCCTGTTCGGAGCGCTAGGGAGCATACAATGCGGAAAATCATCTTACTTTCTTTTGCTTTGGGCGCGGGGGTCGCGACCTACGCGACAGAAGCATCCGCCGTCATGTGCGCGAAGGGTGTCTATAACGCGGCTTGCGTTGGACCGCGCGGTGCTATTGCGGGGCATCGTGGCGGCGCTTATGCGACGGGAAGCACCGTTATCAGGCGCAACACTATGGTCCACCCGCGGACCGGAACCGTCGTGCGTCGAGGCACCACGATCAGACACTACTAAAGCAAACTTCGCCCATCTGGCCAACGGATGCGGCTGGCTCCGCACTTCGTCATCCCGGCCAAGCGAAGCGCGAGCCGGGATCGAAAAAAGGTAGACATTTCAATTTGTTACGATCCCGGATAAGGCTTTGCCTTTCCGGGAAGACGGCGGCGGCAATCCGCTGGCGCGTCAGGCGAGCTCTGCTTTAGGGAATTTCGGATTGCATCGCTGGGCAACAGCGCGTTGCCCAGCCACTGTCTTTCAAGGTGAGCTTACGCCTCCGGCGCAGTTTCCTCTATGGCGGGAACTTCGTCGGCCGTCGTCTCGGCCATGAGCTTCAACGCCTGACCCGGCCAATCCTCTCGCTCAAGGCGGCCGCCGAGCTTGAGATAGTCGTCCACCAACGCGATCTCCTCGTCTGAGAAATTCGCGAGCTGCTCAAGCTTGATCACGCCGATCTCGTTCAGGCGCTTCTCGTCGTTGGCCTCCAGCCCCTTGATGAGCTTGAGGTTGTCAGCATTACCCCTCGGCCGCTTGAAGCCCTTGAACTCCGCCTTGAGCGCCTTCGCCCTGGCATCCGTACGCTCGGGGATACGGGCCGCTTTGCCGCGTAGCCCACGCAAGTAGTAAAGCTTCGCGCGGCGCACCTTGCCACGGCGGACGACCGTGATGCTGTCGATCAGCGGCGAATAGAGCGGAAATACGCGCTCCACGCCCTCGCCATAGGAAATCTTCCGGACCGTGAAGCTTTCATTGAAGCCTCTGCCAGACCGCGCGATGCAGACGCCTTCATAGGCCTGGACGCGCTCGCGGGTTCCTTCGACGACCTTGACGTTGACGCGCAGCGTGTCGCCGGGCTGGAAGGTCGGGATGCGGCGCTTTGCCTCAAGTTGCGCCATTTGCTCTTTTTCGAGCGTCTCGATGATGTTCATACCTGAATTCCTCTGCGGCACATCAAAGGGGCCTTCATGCCGCGCTGAAAAAGCAGCGCAAGCCCGCCGCGCCAGTTGAGCTGGAATTGCGATTACTTAAGGCAAAAAAGGGAGCTTGTCGATTGCAACATTTCGCTACCCGCCCGATTTCCGCGCAAGTTGCAGTGAATATGTTGACGAATAGGTCACTAAAACGCAACATCACGACCATGATAAGACAACTGACTTTTAAGGGCATTGCCGCCGCCGGCTTCTTGGCATTGTGCCTCCCGATCCCGGAGGCATCCGCCGCCGGAGACCAGACGAAAGCGATCGTGAATTCGCTCGACCCAAAGAGCATGAGCGAGTTGTTCGACGTCGTGCGGAGGCAACCCGACGCGGCGCTCACCAACATTACCCCGGTCTCGGCTAACAAGTTCCGGTTCCTCTTTGTCTGGCCTGCCTCAAACCCAGCCATGACTTACGAGCGGGTTGGGCGAAGCTTCGCCGAGCGCTTCGCGATCTTTGCGGATCAATGGAAGCTTCTTGCCGCCGGGTTCTGCCTGCCTTCTGCGAGTCTTTTGTTCGGCACAGCGGCCTACGGCGAGGAAGAGGTAAACGTCGCCTATCGAGACATCGAAGTGCGCTATAACCTGGGATTGCAGGCGCCTTGCGAGGGCCGGTACATCTCCCAGGCGGAAGTCGAGCGCACCCTCAAGTCTGCGGCGGCGGCGAGCAATGGATATAGTGTTGGTCCAATGCCCTCGCCTTCCGAGCAGCTGACAGCTCCTGAGGAAGGGCTAAAGCCTTTCCTCAATCCGCCTGTCGCGCCATCCGAATAGGTTTTTTATTGCGGGGTCGCGGACGAATGTGCTGCTGTGGCCTCGCGAAACAGAACATCCACCCGCATCCCCGGCAACAGCGGTACGCCTTCCTCAACGTCCAGCACCACCTCGAGGACATCCACATCCGCCTGCTTGCGCTTGTTCCGAGATGAGAGCTGCGGCGCCCCCAGCGCTTTCGCGATCGTAGAAACGCGCACATCGAACGTCCGGCCGGGAAACGCGTCCGATTTCACAACAGCCGACTGCCCCTGATAGATTTTGCTGACATCGCGCTCTTCGACTTCGGCGCGCACCTGGAGGTGTTGCGAGTCTCCGAGGGTAAGCAGCGGGCTTTCAGTGGCGAGACCGGCCATCTCGCCGATCTTTGCATGGAGTTCAAGAACGGCTGCATCGATGGGAGACCGGATGCGCATGCGCTCAAGACTCGCGCTAAGCGCAGCAACATCTGCGCGCGCTGCCGCCAGCGCGGCCTCTTCGCGCTTGAGCGAGGGCAGGTCCTTTGCGAGCACTTTCTTCAGTTTCTGCTGCTCCTGCTGCACCTTCTCATTGGCCGAGGCGACCGCAGCCCGGCCGTTTTGGACCTCATCAACCGAGGCCTTGCCTTCTCGCGCGTCTGAAATCAGGCGATCCAGATCCATTCTCGCTTCGAAAGCGGCGCGCTCGGCATTATAAAGATTGTCCTCCGCCTTCCGGCGGTCCAGCGCTCCTCCAGAGGCCTTCTCGTCATCCCGGTCCTTGGTTTTGACCGCGACCTGAGCCTTGGCAGCGGCAAGCCTTGCTTTAAGCTCTTCGTCATCGAGCCTGATCAGGAGGTCGCCCTTTTGAACCCGGTCGTTCAAACTGGCCAAAACCTCTTTGATGATGGCAGGAGCCTGCGCAACGATGCGAAGCTCGCGCCCTCTCGGCTCCACGCGGCCAGGAGCGGCGGCCGCCCATGTTGTCTCGTTACCGGGGGCTTGTTCCGAGTGCGCGGGAGCAAAAGCCTGGAAAAGAACACCGGTCGAACCGAGCAGCGCTATTCCGAAGGCAGCCAGACTGAACATAAGGATCCAGGAAGTGGATCGGAATCTACGCATTGACTTGCCGCTTTCTCTGGTGAGGGTTCGATGCGCTCTCACTCCCTGATACGTTGTCGGCTACAACCCTTACGAGTTGCCCGTTACTTTTTTGTATAATTTTGCCGTCCTCGATTTCAATCACGCGATCCGCGTAGGGAAGCGTCCTCGGATCGTGCGTCACGGCCAGGATGGCACACTTATCCTTCTTGGCGATTTGCTTGAGCAGATCCATGACGGCTTGGCCGTTTTCCGTGTCGAGCGCGGCGGTGGGCTCGTCGGCGAGGATGATCGGTGGCGATGACGCAATCGCCCGGGCAATGGCCACGCGCTGTTTCTCACCGCCGCTCAGCGTTCCGGGGTAGGCGCGACGGCGATGGTCGAGCCCCACATTGTGAAGCGCACGAATAGCCCGCTTTCTCCGATCCATCCCTGAAATGCCGCGAACATCGAGAGCAATTTTCACGTTATCGAGCGCGCTGAGCGTCGGAAACAGGTTGTAGGACTGGAAAATAAAGCCCAGGTAGCTGCGGCGGAGACTGGCGAGTTCTTCCGGGGTTCTTGCACCCACGTTCTCGCCCGCCAGATTCAGCGAGCCCGATGTCGGCGTCAGAATGCATCCCAGGATCGAGAGAAGCGTCGTCTTTCCGCTCCCTGACGGTCCCATGAGAAGCGTGAACTCGCCCGGATAAAGGGAAAGGCTAACGTCGTTCAGGGCAAGAATTTTTCCCTCGCCTTCGCCCAGCTCCTTGACGATATGCTGCGCTTCTAGAATGGGAACCCTTGTCATCGCGCAAACACCATCGCAGGATCAATCTTTGTAACTTTATATATAGAAGAGAGCGCCGAAATGGCGCACATCGCCACAGTCGCCCCCAAAAGCAGGACTGCCAAGAGTGGCGTCAGCACAATCGGCATCGGCGTGACCTCGCTGAATTGCGCGACCACCAGTGAAACCCCGATGCCAATAGCAAAACCAATGATGGCGCTCACGCTCGCCTGCACGAATATAACCTTATGCATATAAGAGGATGATGAACCGAGAGCCCTCAATGTGGCGAATTCGGTTAGATGGTCTTTAGTGCTGGAGTAAAGCGTCTGGGCCACGATTACGGTTCCAATGACAAGGCCGAGAATTGCCCCGCCTATGAGCGCGACGCCGGCACCGGTTCCAAAGAGCCAATAATCGAGATTGAGTTTCAAGAACTCAGCCCTGGTGTAGATCGATACATCCGGCAGTTTCGCCGCCAGTTCCCGCTTCACCTGCATTGGATTGGCGCTCGGCAGAAGCTTGACGGTGTAGAAGGTGGCTTGATCCGGCGGTACCGACAAAATCTCTCGAGCCTTTTTAATGCTCGTGAAAATATAAGGCGATGTCGTGAAAGACCGAATGCCGTACGTCAGGCCTTCCACCCGCACGCGCTGCCCGGCTATCTCCGCCATTGCGCCCACACCCGAAACGCCAAGGATCTTCGCGTAGGTCCGGTCAACGATCACGCCGTCCTGCATGGTGGGTGCGGCAACGCCCGCGACGACGTTCCAAGGCTCTAGGCCTCCCTCGTCCTTCTCGGTGCCGACAACAATGACGTTCACGTTGCCCGCGTCCGGCTTGCGCCATCCCGAGAATGACACGACGAGAGGGGTCACGGATGCGACGCCTGGGACAGATAGCGCCAGGAAGCGTTCACGTCCGTTCAGGATCGGGGCCTGCTCGAAGCTGTTCGCACCATAGGCCGCGATCCAGACGTCGCCCGGCGTATGCTCAACCATACCCACGATCATTTTGCGGGCGCCCAGGTAAAGCCCGAGCTGTACGGCGAGAAGCACCACGGCGAACAGGACGCCGATCAGGGTTACGAGGAAGCGGGCACGATCGTGCAGCAGGTTTCGTATCGCGAGTTTTATAATCATCGGACAAACACAGACCCAAGTTAAGCGGGAGACGCGAACTCGCGAAGGCAGCGCAACTGAGGCGCGACGGGAATGTTATGCCACACTTCTAATTTCGGTCAATGATTGAACCGGAAACTGTGGAGGGATCCGATCAAACGTAGTGAACGAAGGCCGATTGAGCCTCCTTGACTTGAAAGGCGTTGAAGGTCATAACCGCTTCAATCGCTACGATAGTGGGCTTTCCAAGTCTTGTTCCGTTCTCACTTGTAAGTCGGGGTGTTCGTGTGGATAGGGGGCGACATGGGCGGCGTGGATTTGCCTCCAGAATATAAGCCGTCTGAAGACGAACCATTCATGAATGAGCGCCAGCGCGCATACTTTAGGCGAAAACTTCTCGCCTGGCGAGACGAGATCCTTCGGGAAAGCAAGGAAACTCTGGATGCCCTGCAAGAGTTGTCGCAACATCCGGACGTGACGGACCGGGCCAGCTACGAGTCCGACCGTGGGATAGAGCTTCGCGCCCGAGACAGGCAACGCAAACTGATATCTAAAATAGATGCTGCCCTTGAGCGCATTGATGACGGCTCCTACGGTTATTGCGAGGAGACCGGCGAGCCGATCGGCGTGAAGCGTCTCGACGCGAGGCCGGTAGCGACGCTAAGCCTCGAAGCTCAGGAGCGTCACGAGCGCCGCGAGCGCATCTATCGCGACGATTGAAGCAACCTCACACGGCTTCGATCTTTGAAACTCGGAGAATACTTTTGGTTGGATCTTGCCTATGGAGCAGGAGATACGGCCCTCCGTCCTCCAGCAAAATAAGCTTGTTGTCTTTTTCGATGGCGATTATCCAACTCGCCAGACTCTGCAAGAGGTACGCTGTGGGCTTTGTTATCTTCGTCGAAGACTGAAAGCTTTTGATAGTATGGGTTTTGAAAACGTTTGAGGATTTCCTCCAAAGCAGGCCCAGAGTAGCGTGACCTCCCTCTACTCGCATGAACCGCCCCTTCAAATCCGAATAGCCAAGCTGTCGAGGCGGCATCTCGACCTTAAAGCCCGACTGATCTCTCGTCTTGATCATAATCTGTAGGTCTTTAACAGGCGTTTTGGCCGGAGGGGTCTGTGTGCTTTGAGGGGGTGACGCCGACCTTGTTGCCTGACCGTCTGAACTAGGCTTGCCCCCCTGATCCCAGAGGTAACCAAAAATCGAGATTACAATGATGGCGACCAAACATCCAACCACGAACACCATACAAGACAGCCCTAACCATACATGACCCAAATCATCAGATCACAGATTATAGTTAATTTCGGGAAGTGTGGGGCATGTGCGTTGCTGTCGCACTGGCTCAGCGTGTCGCAACAATGAAAAGACGCAGGAACGGTAGTATTACCGTCCCATCGTCGAGCGGTTTGTAATTTTTGACAAGCTCATCGCGATAGGTCGCCAGATACGCGGCTTGCTCTTCCTCCGAAAGCGGCTTCAGGAACGGGCGCGTACGCTCGTCCTCGAATTTCAGATATTGCTGAAGATGACCACGTCATACCGCCCTCTTTGCTTAAGGGTGAGGCTCGAGGCGTGGCGCGGTCAAGTCTTGCGCAGGAAATGCAGCGCGGTATCGCCGTAGGTGCGGACCTCGAGAGGCGCGAAAGCCGCCGGAAGGGCGACGGCCACATCGGCGCGCTCCTCTAGAACGCAAACCGCGCCGGGCGAAAGCCAGCAGCCCTCCGCCGCCGCGCCGAGCGCCTGTTCGCCAAGCCCTTTTCCATAAGGAGGATCGGCAAACAAAAGCTGGAAAGGCTGCATCGGCGCGGCAGGGCCGAGTTTTGTCGCGTCGCGCCGCCAGAGCTTGCTCGCGCCGGTCAGGCCGAGTGCCTCGATATTCTCCCGGATCGCGCCGCGAGCATCGGCATTGTCTTCGACAAAGAGGCAATACGCCGCGCCGCGCGACAGCGCTTCAAGGCCGAGTGCGCCGGAGCCCGCGAACAGATCGAGCACGCGCGCGCCTTCGATGCCGAAGCCTTCAACCCCGTGCGCGAGAATATTGAAGAGAGATTCTCGGACCCGATCCGAAGTGGGGCGCGTCAGCGTGCCGGGAGGCGCACCAATCGAACGCCCGCGAAAGCGCCCGCCGACGATCCTCACGGGGTTTCCTCACCGGCTTTCGGCCTTGGTTTGCGCGGGCCGCCTGGACGTGGCTTTTGCGCCGAGCCGGTGCGTCGCGTGAATGGCTTGCCGCCCTGCCCTCCGGCCGATGCATCACGCCGCGCTCCCGCCGGACCCCGTTTCTCGAAAGACCTCGGTTTCCCGCCTTCGCTCGCACCGCCGAATTTTCGCGGCCGATTTGGCTCACGACCTTCGGGCCGCTGCGCCCGCCTGCCCGATGCCTCCGTCTCTGCTCCGCGCGTTTCGGTTTCCCGGCCACCCTTGTAAGGACGCCTCTCGCCGCGATGCGAGCCTTCGCCACCCCGCTCAGCGGGAGCCTTCGAGCGATCGCCTTCGGGCCGGTCGAAGCGCCTGCCAGAAAACTTCGGCCTGTCGCCCCCGCTTCGGCCCTCTTCGGTTCGGCGCTGCTTGTATGGAGGCCTTTCGCCCCGAGGCGCGCCTTCGCCACCCCGCTCAGCGGGAGCCGTCGAGCGTTCGCCTTCAGGCCGGTCGAAGCGCCTTGCAGAAAACTTCGGCCTGTCGCCGCTGCTTCGACCCTCTTCCGTTCGGCGCTGCTTGTATGGAGGCCTTTCGCCACGAGGCGCACCTTCGCCACCGCCCTCAGCGGGAAACTTCGAACGCTCGCCTTCGGGCCGGTCGAAGCGCCTTGCAGAAAACTTCGGCCTGTCGCCGCTGCTTCGACCCTCTTCCGTTCGGCGCTGCTTGTATGGAGGCCTTTCGCCACGAGGCGCACCTTCGCCACCCCGCTCAGCGGGAGCCTTCGAACGCTCGCCTTCGGGCCGGTCGAAGCGCCTTCCAGAAAACTTCGGCCTATCGCCGCTGCTTCGGCCCTCTTCCGTTCGGCGCTGCTTGTAAGGAGGCCTTTCGCCACGAGGCGCGCCTTCGCCACCGCGTTCAGCGGGAGCCCGCGAGCGTTCGCCCTCCGGCCGGTCGAAGCGCCTTCCAGAAAACTTCGGCCTGTCGCCGCTGCTTCGACCCTCTTCCGTGCGGCGCTGCTTGTATGGAGGCCTTTCACCACGAGGCGCGCTTTCACCCGCCTCAAAATCAGCCTTCGAGCCCTGTTCATGTTCCCGACGGCGGAAGCCTGATCCCGGTTCTGCCGCCTCACGTTCCGCGGGAGATTTCCAACCGGAGCTCTCTCCCTTTTGCTCGCCGTTCCAATCTTTGCCGCTGTCCGCGCGATCCCTGCCGGAGCGCACTTCTCCTCGCGGCTCCTTATCGCCACCACCGAACCGGCGTTCGCGATCCTCGTGCTCGGGCTGCTCTCCACGTCTGCGGAGGTAACGAGGCTCGGAACTGCCTTCGCCCGCTCGCTTAAACCGGTCCGACGGCCGTTTCTTTTCGGGAACGAGTTCGACCCGCGGAGCCTCCGATCCATCCATTTGCAGGATTTGCCGACGCTTCAGCGGTCTTTCTTCCGCTGGCCTTTCCGGTCTCTCGGGTGCGCTCGGCTTTCGCCGCAGATAAGTCGGCTTGGAGCGCGTCAATGGAAGTCTCCGCTCTTCCCGCAAAGGCGCCCGCTTGACGCCGAGCTGCCGGGAGAGGCGCGGCCCGAGTTGATCCTTCAAGATGCTGGTTTTCACTTCCTCGATCTGGCCGGGCTCCAACTCGCCCAGCACGAACGGCCCGAAGGAAATGCGGATGAGCCTGTTCACGGTCAGGCCGAGATGTTCCATGATCCGGCGAACTTCCCGGTTCTTGCCTTCCCGGATCAAAAGCGTGATCCACACATTGTCGCCCTGCTCGCGTTCCAGCGTGGCTTCGATCGGGCCGTAATTGACCCCGCCCGTTCTCAAGCCTCCCGCAAGCTCATCCAGTTTAGATTGTTCGATCTGCCCGAAAGCGCGAACGCGATAACGCCGGGCCCACCCTGTGGAAGGCAATTCAAGATGTCTCGCAAGGTCGCCGTCATTGGTGAGGAGCAGAAGCCCTTCCGTATTGAAGTCGAGCCGCCCCACGGAAATAAGCCGGGGCAACTCTTCCGGCAGGGCCTCGAAAACCGTAGGCCGCCCTTCCGGGTCTTTATGCGTCGTCACCCGGCCCTTCGGCTTGTGATAGCGCCAGAGCCGGGGCGGCTCCCGCACCGCGAGCGGCGTCCCGTCGACAAGCACTTTATCCGAGGGCGAAACATCCAGCGCGGCACTTTCTATGACCGTCCCGTTCACGGAAACGCGCTTTTCCCCAATCAAGACTTCGGCGTCCCGTCGCGAGCAAAGCCCTGATCTTGCAATGACTTTGGCAATCCGCTCGCGCTCAGCCTTCCCATCTTCCGGAGTTTCGATAAGTGCAGACATGATCATGACCAATAAAAAGAGCTAGCATCCGCGAAGCGCGAAGTGATTCGGGCTAGGGGGAAGGAGAACGATACATGCGGCGCGAGAGAATTATCAAAGCCGTGAACAGTTTGCGCGAGGCTCTTCATGCCGCGCAAATTCGTGAGTTGTTGCGCGTCGCCAGAACCGGACAGCAAGCTGACAGTGTGAACCGCACGCAGCGTATCCTTCTCGCATATAATGAGTTCACACGCCACTATCAGCAGTTCGGCGAGGAAGAAAAAGACCTGATGACGTTCTTCGGGTTGACGCCGCTGCTCGACATCGGCTTCTGGTCCGGGCTCATCGACGGCGAGCAGGCCGTGAACCGGAAGCTCATCTCCGATGTCGATGTCGGCGCCTATAACGTCATCTTCGTCATGCCGAAGCTGCGCGAACTCCTGACGCGCGAAACCGACAAGAGCGAACTCATCATCGCCGACAGCCAGGGAACGGAGCGCGAAATCAAGCGCGTCCGCTTGCTGATCGCGGAAAAGGAGCGGTCGCTGACCGATCCGCAGATCATCATCAATGTGATCCGCTCCATGGACGAACTCTATTCGTCGCTTTCCGCTTTGCATGTCGATGCAGGGGTCAACCTCGCCATCGGCTCCGTCGACTCGGGCAGCGCCAAATCGTTCGATTTCTTCGGTGCGAGCGACATCATGGAGGACATCAACGCACTGCTGATCAACGTCTGGGACCGCATCAAATATGCGACGGAAGAAAATTTCCGTTACCAGATCGAGGTCGCAATGATGGCGGCTGGGTTCGTCTCGCGGATCAAGGATGCGCAGGGCCAGCAAATGATCGGGGAGGAGCAGGCCCAGCGGACGACGCGCATCGTGGCCAAGTCGATCGAGACGCTTTTCCGCTCAGGCGCCTACACCGAGGAGATGGATTCGCCACGCGAAATCCGGGCAAGCCAAGTGCTGACGCCTAGAACACAGCTGATCGAGTTCAAGCACGAGGAACGTGCTGAGGTGAAGCGCGAAGAACAGCGGCCCGCGCTTGAGCCAGCGCTGGCTCCTGAAGCAGCACCTTCCGTGCCGAAGGCCGCTGAAATCCTTCGCGATCTCAAGGATCAGCTTGACATGAAAGAGGCTGCGAAGGCCGCAGCAGGTTAGCAAAGCGTCGCAGCAGGTCGGTTGCCTTGCCTCAAGGGTCATTGCGGCCGCCGTTGAAGATACACGGCGGCCTGACTAAAGCCGAGTTTGCCTGACGCGCAACCGGATCGCCGCCGCCGTCGTCCCGGAAAGGCGAAGCCTTATCCGGGATCGTAACAAATTGAAACGCCTGTCTTTTTGCGATCCCGGCTCGCGCTTCGCTTGACCGGGATGACGAAGTCCGGAGCAAGCCGCATCCGTTTGTGCGTCAGGCAAACTCTGCTTTAGGGTGCATGGCGAGGCGGCTAAGCCCCGAAGCGGGGGAACAGGATTTCGTTCTCGACGCGGATGTGCTCCTTCAGCTCCGCGCGCAGTTCGGCGAGACCCTCATAAAGTGCGCGCCAGGAACCGCAGGCGCCTTCCGGGGCCTTCAGGCCGTTGGTGAGAGCCAGAAGATTGGCGAGATTGCTTTCATGATCGTCATGCTCCATCCGCATCATCGCGATCGGATGGCTGATCATGGGATGCCCGCCATTCCTGAGCATCGGAAAGAGGATCTGCTCCTCCTTCTGCATGTGCTCCTCCAGACTTTCGGCCATCTCGTCGAGGAAATCCGCAAGCCCCTTCGGCGCTTCCGGCTTGTTGCCATGGACGCTTTCGACTTTGCGGGCAAGAACGATGAGGCCAGGAAGGTCGCGCCGGTGCCCGGTGTGAAAGCGCTCGAGGATGTAGGCGATGATTTCGCCGGTGCTTTCAGGGATCGCTTCTTCTGCCTGAGGAGGTGTCGCCAGCTGACTGTCACCTGTTGAGAGGAAGAGTGAAGAGGAAGGGTCATGGCGCACATCTCCGGGGCAGGCTTGAATTAAGTATTGCAGATACCACTTAACAGACGTCAAAAATGTGGTACTGTCGATACCAATTTACGGAAGGCACGATGCAGCTCCTGTATTCAACCGATCTGGCTTTGCGAACTTTGATAAGGCTGTCGGCCGAACCGGACCGGCACCTCAGCACGGAGCTTTTGGCGCGTGAGCTTCAGGTCTCCCGCCATCATCTGCAGAAAGTTGTGCAGTCGCTGACCGATGCGGGGTTGCTGCGAACCATCCGTGGCGTGAAGGGTGGTGTGATGCTGGCGAGGCCAGCCGATGCCATTCGCGTCGGCGAGGTGGTTCGCCATCAGGAAAGGGAGCAGGCCATCGCCGTTTGTTTCCGGGAAGGGGGGAATTGCACTCTGGTTCCCTGCTGCCGCCTGAAGGGTGTGCTCAAAGGCGCGCAAGAGGCATTCTATCGCCATCTCGACAAATTCACGCTGGCAGACTGTATGACGTCCGCAAAAGACGTCCTGGCGCTCGCTGAGTTGTAACCGCAGGCCTGTTAAGCAGCGTTCCCGGAACGCTCAGCGCCGCCGTCATCCCGGCCAAGCGAAGCGCGAGCCGTGATAGAAAAAAGGCTGTCTTTTCAATACGTTAAGATCTCGGATAAGGCTTCTCCTTTCCGGGATGACAAGCGCGGAGATTAGCGAAGTTTGCTTCTATATCGGCGCTTCCTCGTTACGGGGGCATATCGGCCACACAGATAGCGACGGACAACACAGCGTTCCGCGTGCAAAATGCGGCGCCGGTGTTATAAACTGGGCGGGTGAAAGACAACAGATTCATGGAAGAGGCCTTAGGTGAAGCCGAGCGCGCCGCGCAGGTCGGCGAGACGCCTATCGGCGCCGTTGTCGTCGCCCCAAATGGCGAGATTGTCGGGCGGGGGCACAATCTGATCATCGCAGCCAGCGATCCGACAGGGCACGCCGAAATCATCGCGATCCGGCAGGCCTGCCTTGCAGCCAAAAGCGAACGCCTCCCCGGCTACGACCTGTACGTAACGCTTGAGCCTTGTACCATGTGCGCAGCGGCCATCTCGTTCGCACGCATCAGGCGGCTTTATTTCGGAGCTGCAGATGAGAAAGGCGGCGCGGTCGAGCATGGCGTTCGCTTCTTTTCGTCCCCAACGTGCCATCATGCGCCTGAGGTCTACGGAGGAATCGGGGAAGCCCGCTCAGCCGCGTTACTCCGCGACTTTTTTCGCAGGCTCCGTGCGGGGACGGCCTAAAGTCGCGAAG
This sequence comes from uncultured Alphaproteobacteria bacterium, assembly GCA_963829495.1. Taxonomy (GTDB): domain Bacteria; phylum Pseudomonadota; class Alphaproteobacteria; order Rhizobiales; family Rhodomicrobiaceae; genus Rhodomicrobium. The sequence goes on along the minus strand of CAWHIT010000005.1, from coordinate 74,812 downwards.
CGCTGCGCTTGTCTAGATCCTTCAAGCGCTCGTAAGCGGGAAGGCTGCCAAGCTCGGACGCCCTCTTGTACCACCCACGCGCCACGCGAGCGTCGCCTTTCAATCCCCATTCAGCATGTTGCGCCAGCTTAGCGGGATCGTACGTCTCGGCGAGTGCGAAAGCCCCTCGCGGGCTTCCGTGGCTGGCAAGGACTTCGTATACTGAACGCCCGCCCTCACCATCGCCATGCTTCAATTGATAGGATGCGCGCTCCATGAGAGCGTCCTCTGTGGATCGGTTCACCACGACTGCGCTGTTCGCGGAAACCGTAGAAGCGGCGGGCTGAATGTCCTCGCCCATAACACTGGCATACGCTGCCGATGCCAGAACCCCTCCTTGTCCAAATTCGCCCTGAGCCAGGAGGATATATGCGGTCAAGCCTCCCGTGATGACAGCAGATAACAGGGTCGCGAAGAGATTTTGCCAGGGCGTTTTCTTCCGTGACACGGTGCGAACAGGCTGAGCCTTCGGTTTCGTCACAGGGACTGTAAGCGCGGTAACCGGATGCACTCTTGGCTCTGCTGGCCGCTCCCTCCGCGATTGCGCCGAGGAAGCTTGCAGCTCCCGCGCAAGCAATTCGCGGCTTTCCGCAAAGGAGAGTTGGGGAGAAAGCCTCCGCGATCCGAAAGACGCTGCCTGCGCGTGACTAAAGGCAGGGGCAGCCATTTGATCTAAGTCAATTGAAAGATTTTCCGCCGCTCTTTCAAGGATGCTTCGCCAGGACTCAGTCATCAGAACAAACCTCTCATACGCATGACCTGATGCTTTATGAAAAAATATTGTGGCAATGCTAAGAAAAAATTTGGACCGTGCTCAAAAATCCACAAAATCGGCCGGGGATTATTGTTGATAAGGTAAATACAACTTTCAATTTGTGGGGCGTGCCACTCGGAACCTTCGCTCTAAACGCCGCCGGAGTGCTATAACGTTCGAACACGCGGAATTATTCCGACGCGGGCTTTGCGAATTGTTCTCTCGCCTTGGCGTTAACCCGTCGAAGGCAGCCAGGCTTGATTAATCTGGTGGTTAGAAGTGAGTAGAGATGGATGCCACCGTCTATCGTGCAATCCGATATGCCACCCTCTCCATTTCGGCAACAGTTTTTATCAATTTTGTTGAAGTATCAGGTTGAAGCCGAAATGCGGCACCAGAATGATTATGCCGCGGAATCCACAGTGACGCTTTAGCCCCGCGATCCGGTGGGGCTGGCAATCATCCAGTAAATGCCACCGGCGACAAATCCGGCCATGGCCAGCGCCGCGGCGGCCGGAGCGGTGCCCAATGGTCCACCCTCCTGCCAGAATGCCGCAGCAAAGACCGCCGTCAGCACCCCGGTCGCGCCGACGTAGAAAAGCAGCGAGCGCGTTCTGAAAACCTCTCCGAGCAGCACCCCGGCGATGGCGGCCGCGAGAAAAACCGCAGACCCCCCCTGCATTGTGCTGATTGCTTTTTCCATTGTAGCCGGGATAAGCCGCAAATCCGCGCGTGAACCCGCAGCCTCGAATGCTTCGAACTGCTGCCAGATCTTCACGGCGTTGAAAGCGAAGAGAGAGAGCCAGCCGATCACGCCGGAAATCACAACGCCAACCAGCACGCGCAGGATATTGTACAGGCTCATCGGTCCTCCGGTTTTCGCCTCAAGCGCTCGCCGCGGCCTTATCCCGAAGGGCGCTCGCTCTCAGCTTCTCGCTTGCAGACTTCAGTTGCCCGCATGCCGCCATGATGTCGCGTCCGCGCGGCGTCCTGATCGGACTTGCATAGCCAGCCCGGTTGACGATGTCAGCAAATCGTTCGATTTGCCCCCAGTCTGAGCATTCGAACCGCGTGCCCGGCCATGGATTGAAGGGGATGAGGTTGATCTTGGCCGGGATGCCAGCCAGAAGCCGGACGAGTTCCTTCGCCTCGGCGACGGAGTCGTTCACGCCTTTCAGCATCACATACTCGAACGTGATCCGGCGCGCGTTGGACAGGCCCGGATAGGCGCGGCAAGCATCGAGCAGCTCCGCAATCGGGTATTTGCGGTTGATGGGCACGAGTTCATCGCGAAGCTCGTCGCGAACGGCGTGCAGGGAAATCGCCAGCATGACGCCCATTTCCGCGCCCGCGCGGCCGATCATCGGCACTACGCCGGATGTGGAAAGCGTGGTGCGGCGCTTCGAGAAGGCGAGCGCATCGGGATCGGAGGCGACGGCGATGGCGGCCTTCACGTTCTCGAAATTATAAAGAGGCTCGCCCATGCCCATCAGCACCACATTGGTGATCTTGCGCTCGGCGTCGGGTATGCCACGCCCGTCGGCGGGAGCACTCGCGCCGGGCCAGTCGCCGATGCGGTCGCGGGCAACGAGGATCTGCCCGATGATTTCCGCCGGTGTGAGGTTGCGAACGAGCCGCTGAGTTCCCGTGTGGCAGAAGGTGCATGTCAATGTGCAGCCGATCTGGCTCGAGATGCAAAGCGTTCCGCGATCCGGCTCTGGGATATAAACTGTCTCGATTTCCGGCGCGCGCTCGCCCGGATGCTGTGGCTCAAGCCGCAACAACCATTTGCGCGTGCCGTCTTCCGAAATTTGCTCAGCCGCGATCTCGGGCCTTGCCAGTGTGAAGCGGGCATCGAGATCGGCACGAAGCGCCTTCGCGATGTTGGTCAGGGGAGAGAAATCCCGCGCACCGCGCGTGTAAATCCAGTTCCAGAGTTGAGCCACGCGCATCTTGCCCTGGCTTGCCGGGACGCCCGCCTCGGCAAGCGCAGCCGAAAGCTCGGCCTTCGTCATTCCCGCGAGCGAGGGTTTCGACGGGGTGGCAGCATCCGCGACGGATTCGCATTGGTCGAGCACAGTTGTCATAGGAAGAAAATAGAAGAGCCTCGCGCGTATAACAAGCGCGCGCTACTGTGCATCCGATGACGAAAAGAGCTTCGCCCCAGCTCCTTGACCTACACCTCTTGCCGATGCCGATAAAAATGAGAAACCGGCCCCGCGCCTCTTCCGATATCGAGTTCGTCCGCGTGATCGAGCGCCTCATGAAGATAAGTCTTGGCCTCGGCGATCGCCCGCTCAAGCGGAAGCCCCCGCACCAGAAAGGCGGTGATGGCCGAAGCCAGCGTACAGCCGGTGCCATGGGTGTTCGCCGTGGCGATCCTTCGCGCGGAATAAGGATGGAACGCCACCCCATCGAAGAATATGTCGGTCGCGTCGGCTCCTTCGCCATGACCGCCCTTGATGAGAACGGCACGTGGTCCGAGCGCGATGAGGCGTTGCGCCTGATCCTTCACCTCGTCCTCGCTTCGAGCGACGGACAGATCGAGAAGCGCCGCGGCCTCCTGCAAGTTCGGCGTAATCAGGGACGCGAGTGGAATCAGACGCTCGATGAGCGCTCTCTGGGCGCCCGCTTCCAGAAGGCGGCTGCCGGTCGTCGACACCATCACGGGATCGACCACAATCGGTATGTCGCGCGCCCAGCGCTCAAGACCTGAGGCTGCGGCCCCGATGGCCTCTTCGCTCCCGAGCATCCCGGTTTTTACGGCAGCGATAGAGAGATCCGAGAACACGGCGTCGAGTTGCGCCGTAATAATCTCCGCCGGTATGACATGCACTGCCGTTACACCGCGCGTGTTTTGCGCGGTCACGGCCGTGACGACCGTCGCGCCATAAACGCCAAGCGCGGAGAAGGTCTTGAGGTCTGCCTGAAGGCCGGCGCCCGCCGAGGAGTCCGAACCTGCAATCGACAAGGCGGCGCGCGTACGGGTCATGGCCTGACACCGGGCGCCGTGATCGGCAGGTTCTTGCTGCGCCAATTGAGGTAGAGTTCCAGCGCTACGTAGTCTGGTGCGTTGTCGGGCTGCCCTTCGCCCCGCGCAAGCTTGTTGCACATGCGGAACCTTTCATGGAGCGATATGATCCGCTTGTCGCTGTATTTGTAGGCAGGATAAGCGAGGGGATGGCCTTGGCTGAGCGTATCGGCCCCAAATTTCTGGCCGAACTTCTCATTGTGACACTGGGCGCAGGAAATCTGAAAACGTCCAAGCTTCGTTTGATAGAGCTTGCGGCCCCGCTCGAAGACCTCCGCATTCGGTCCCGTTACGTCAACCGTGGATGGAGACCCGCGCGTCAGCCAACGAAGATAGGCTGTCGTCCCCAGCATTCTGGCATCGTCTTCAGCAAGCGCGGGCTCGCCGAGATAGTTCGTGCGACAGTTATTGATGCGCGTCTGAAGGGTTATGACCTCCTTCAAATCCGGCGCATATTTCGGGTAGCTTGCCGCCGCCTTTTTTATGAGGTTTTTATCCCCGGCGCCGTGGCAGTCCTGGCATGATTTGCCGGACCGGCGTTCCGGTCTGCTCCAGGACGCTTCGGCGGCCTCGACCAGGGGAAAGCCCGGGTTGTCGAAGTCATCAGCCTGCATCGCCCGGATCGATGGCCCGAGAAACTCCTCTCCCTGGATGAGAAACGGCAGCGGATTTCCTGCTTCGGCTGGGGGGCGCGAGCGCAAGCCCTCACCTTGGGCGGCAAGATGCGCTCCGCCGAAAATGCATGCGCAAAAAATGAAAACTGCCGCACCAAGACTTGGCCGCACCGGAAGCCCCCAATGCTTGAGTGCACTCTTTATTTCAAAGTTTCCAGATAAGCGACAAGATCTTCGACTTCTCCCGCCGTCAAAATGGGACCTTCCCTGCTGCCGTCATTCCTATAATAGGAAGGCATGATCGTATCGGGGTAATAGGCTTTCGGCTCAACCACGACTTGTCGCAGCTGCCCCTTTGAAAAGCGCCTGCCGATCCCGTCCAGCGCAGGCCCGATGCCGCCCTGGTCTGCAATGGCGGCCATGGAGCCTAGCTTATGGCAGCTCAGGCAGTCGCCCTTCTGCCGGTTCACGAGGAGTTGCCGCCCGCGTTCGGGATCGCCCAGCGCCCCAGTCAGGGATATCGGCATGCTCTGAAGCGAAAGTGCAAGACTGTGAGGGCCGCCCGCGTTCATATCCTGCAGGTAGAACCCGGCTGTCTTTCTCTTGCACTCGGCGCTCGATGCTTCATTTGAACCGAACGCAAAGACGGCCAAAGCCACGGTGGCCCCTAATAGAAGAGAGGCGCAAATATGCAGTTTTGCCATCCATGAACCCGGGATTTTACAACGCGGCCAGCTCAACCGGCGGCTGCAACCTTAATCGAAGGCCGTGACCATAATAAGGTTTCCCAAGGCGTCAATACGCTGTTCGTCGGGCGGTTCGATCAGACCGATAAACGAAGGCATCGTGCGTTTAACCGGACGCGGGCAACATGGTTCATTTTGTAAGTATCCTGCAAATGGCGGCATCTGTTTGGCAACTTGTTCCTGACGCTTGTCTCCGCATTCCTTCTTCTGAAAGATCTTCAGCGAAATCGCCTTGACGGCAAGTTAACGTAGCTTAAGCCCTTGATAAATATGGTAAAAATGACAGAACGGGACGCCATCGCCGCTGCCTGCGCCATGCGGTTCCGGCTCTTCGCAAGCGTTAATTCGCGATCTCAAAACATATTTAACGGACTTTTGCTCGTCCCAGTAAATGGAAAAATTCCCGCATTAGATTCTATTTAATGGGTCGTTTGTTAACAATAAAAACGCTAGCAATTTCAGCATCTTATAGTAGCATACCCTTATCCGGTCGTAGGCGCGGCGCTTCTCCGCTTGGCGCCGAATAAAGGAGTTTTTTACCAACAGACGGTGGGAAGTAATTCCGGCGCGCTTCTGTTAACCACATAAGTGTGAAGGCTCGACGCTGTGAACGAAATGTTTATGAAAACGCGCGCGGCGAGCGCCGTCCACGATGGCGATGGCCGGTTTGGTGAAGCTTCCTGACGCGCCTCGCGGGCGTCGCCATGATCGCCGCCGAAATGCACCGCTGCACATCCCAGGCCGTTAACCCGGAATCATTGATCCGCGAAAGCTCAAAACCTCACCTCCCACTGCCGCAAGGGGAGAGGGAGCAGGGCGCGGCCGCTGCGACAGCGTGCCTTCTCCACTTCCGGGAGAAGGACGGGGAGAGGGGGACGCTGGAGGCGCATGCATCCCGGTGGATGCTAACCTTGTCTGTTCCGCGGCTTGAGGTTGGGGAAGCACTGCGGAAGGTCGCTCAGCCTTGAGATCACCGCGTCCGCTCCGAGGGCTTCCGGCGCGACGCGGCTATATCCAAAATCCACAACCACGGCTGGCATTTTCGCGGCGCGCGCGCACGCAACATCGGCTTCGCTGTCGCCTGTCATGAGCGCATCGTCCGGAGTAGCGCCAAGCTCTGCGGCGACATCGAGCAGCGGAGTCGGATCGGGCTTTCGGGGGTGCCCATCGCGCTCCCCGAGCACCGAAGAGAAGTATTTCGCAAGGTCGAGTTGCTCAAGGATTTCCACCGTGAGCTCGTGGTTCTTGTTCGTGCAGATCCCGAGGCGGCGGCCTTCACCGTGAAGCAGCTCCAGAAGCTCGCGAGCGCCCTCGTAAATCTTAGTGTTGGTGGTCAGGTTTTCCCGGTAGAGGGAAATGAACTCCTCAACGAGAGGCATCAGCCCGTCATCGGTCAGGCCGCGCGCCGTCAGCGCCCGCCCCACGAGCTGTGGAACGCCGCCGCCGATCATCTCCTTCACCTGTTCCAGGGTGAACGGCTCGATGCCCCGTTTTGTCGTGGCGCGGTTCAGTGCGTGCGCGATGTCGGGGGCGCTGTCGATCAGCGTGCCATCAAGATCGAAAACAATTGCTTTCGGCCAATCCTTTGGCTCGCCTCTCATCTAGCGCTCCCTCTTTCGTGCAAACTGTCGTCCCCGCCAAGCGAAGCGCGTGCCGGGACCGCAAAGAAACAACCATTTCGATTTGCTACGATCCCGGATAAGGCTTGCGCCTTTCCGGGACTTGATTGCCCCGCTGTTTCCGCCAGCAGAAGAAGCCATGAAAACATTGGCGAATTTCCGCTCCACTGTCATGGCCGGGCTTGACCCGGCCATCCAGTCATAACTTGGAATACGCTGTATTTTTCTGGATGGCCGCCTCCAAGGGCGGCCATGACGACGGAATTGGCGGACACATCCGGGTAATCAAGTTCCGGGATGGCGCCGGCGCGATATGCCAGCGCCCTTTCTAAGTTAAACCTTGGCGGCGATTTTTGGATCGAGCTCACCCTTGGCGTAGCGTTTCGCCATGTCAGCCGTCTGGATCACCTTGATTTTCGAACCCCATCCGGCTGTGCCGAACTGCTCGTAGCGTTCCTTGACGATCTTCTGCATCGCCGTAATCGCGGGCTTCAGGTATTTGCGGGGATCGAACTCGGCCTTGCTCGTGAAGAGCACCTTGCGGATAGCCGCAGTCGCCGCGAGACGAAGGTCTGTGTCGATGTTGATTTTGCGGACGCCGTGGCGAATGCCGCGCTGGATTTCCTCGACGGGCACGCCATACGTCTCAGGGATCTCTCCGCCAAACTCGTTGATGAGGTCGATGAGGTCCCCTGGCACCGAAGATGAGCCATGCATCACAAGGTGGGTGTTGGGAAGCCGCTTGTTGATCGCTTCGATGACGTTCATGGCAAGGACATCGCCGGTGGGCTTGCGGGTGAACTTGTAAGCGCCGTGGGAGGTTCCGATCGCGACGGCAAGCGCATCGACCTTGGTCGCGGCAACAAATTCCGCAGCCTGATCCGGGTCGGTCAGCAGTTTGTCCCTTGAAAGAGCGCCTTCGAAGCCGTGACCGTCTTCCTTGTCGCCCTTGCCCGTTTCGAGACTTCCGAGGCACCCGAGTTCGCCTTCGACGGACGCGCCGACCCAGTGAGCCAGCTCGGACACATGAGCGGTGATGCGGACGTTATAGTCGTAATCGGACGGGGTCTTGCCATCCCCCTTCAGCGAGCCGTCCATCATGACGCTGTCATAGCCGAGACGAATCGCGCTGGCGCAGGTCGGCTCGCTGTTGCCGTGGTCCTGGTGCAAGCAGATCGGAATCGTCGGATATTGAGCCTCGAGCCCCTCGACGAGCTTGGCGAGAAGAAGGTCGCCCGCGTAGCCCCGCGCGCCGCGGCTGGCCTGGATGATGACCGGGCTGTCGGTTTCCTTGGCCCCTTCGAGAATGGAGACGCCCTGCTCCATGTTGTTGATATTGAACGCTGGAACGCCGTAACCGTGCTCGGCGGCGTGATCCAGTAGTTGTCTCAGCGTGATACGGGCCATGTAGAGCCTCCTAGATGAGTTGCTGACTTTTCCGGTAGATTTTAAGAGCGCATAAGCACCGCGACGCCGGGAAGCGTGCGGCCCTCAAGCCATTCCAGGAATGCGCCACCCGCAGTGGACACATAGCTGAACTTGTCGGTGACACCAGCAGCGTTGAGGGCCGCCACGGTGTCGCCGCCGCCTGCAACGGTGATAAGCGCGCCAGATTGTGTGAGGCCCGCCGCTTCGCGTGCCAGTTCGAACGTCGCCTCGCCGAACGGCGGGATCTCGAATGCGCCGACCGGACCGTTCCAGAGAAGGGTTTTGCAGTTTGCTATGGTCTGCGCGAATTCCTTCACGGATGCTGGGCCGACGTCGAGAATCATCTTGTCCGCCGGGACTGCGGTGACAGGCACCACGGCGGTCTCCACGTTTGCCTTGAGTTCACCGGCAACCACGGCGTCGACCGGCAGAACGATCTTGCAGCCTGCCTCGGCCGCCTTGCGCTCGATGTCTTCAACAGTCGAAACCGCACCTGCTTCGTGAAGCGATTTGCCTACAGCGAGCCCCTTGGCGAACAGAAATGTGTTCGCCATGCCGCCGCCGATGATGAGGTAATCGACCTTCTGGGCGAGATGGCCCAGCACGTCGATCTTCGTCGAAACCTTTGAACCGCCGACGATTGCGGCAACGGGCCGCTGCGGCGCATCGAGAGCGAGCTTCAAGGCGCCGATCTCGGCCAGCATGGAAGGTCCGGCATAAGCGGGGAGCAAGCGAGCCAGGCCCTCCGTAGACGCATGCGCGCGGTGAGAAACGGAAAAAGCGTCGTTGACGTAGATGTCGCCGAGCTTGGCAAGCTCCGCCGCGAAACTGGCGTCATTCTTCTCCTCGCCCTCATGATAGCGAAGGTTTTCCAGCATCGCGATCTGGCCCGGCGTAAGCTTGTCGACCACGGCCTGTGCGGCGGGGCCAACGCAGTCTTCGCCGAAGAAAACACCAATTCCAAGCAAGGAAGACAGCTTATTCGCAACCGGCTTTAGCGTGTACTTCGCCACCGGCTTGCCGTCCGGGCGGCCGAGATGCGACAGAATGACAACCCTCGCGCCGCGCCTGAGCAGGTCCTGAAAGGTAGGAAGAAGCCTTTCAATCCTGGTCGCATCGGTGATTTCGCCGCCAGACATCGGGACGTTGAGATCGGCGCGGATCAGAACGCGCTTTCCGGCAACGTCGGCGGCTGCAATGCTCTTGAACGAATCAAGCAACTCGGCTGTCATTTTTCCTCCCTCACGGCGCGGTCGAGCGCCGAGCCTATTCCCGGTTTAAGCTGGGCGCGCAGACGCCCATTGCGCCCGCCATGCATAAGCGCGGCTATAAGCGCACTTAGGATGAATTGCGGGAGTTTCATTGCGGTTTGTTGACGCTCAGTCTAAGCGTGACATTTCCGCGCGAGATATACAAGTCCGAGATAATTAACGCGATATTCACGCCGCGTGTCGCCTTTCCGCATCGCAGGTATTTGCAATTGTCAAGGTGGAGCCCTATGTCTTGAAAAGGTTACAATTCACACGCTCCCGGTTTTCAGGTGCCACGATGGCCTTGTCAACGCATATGGCGGCCATCCAAAAAAGGTGGCTGAGGATAGAGGTTACTCGCCAAATTGGCTAGCGGCACAGGGGATTTGTCACCTTTCATGAGTAAGCTGATCGAATTATTAGATTTACCTCGGGCGGCGCAGGGTCCCGTCCTCTTCTGGCAGCAGACATTAAGAAACCCGCTTCAGGTTTGCAGCCTGTTCCCGTCCAGCCCTTTTGTCGGACGGGCGATGACGGAAGTTCTCGGAAACCGGATCGACTCCCACGTTATCGAGCTTGGCCCAGGGACAGGCGCTGTTACGAAGCAGTTGATCCGTAACGGCGTGGAGCCGGGCAAACTGACGCTGATTGAGATCGATGCTCAGCTCGGCGGTCACCTGCGGCGGCGTTTTCCCGATGTGGACGTGGTCATTGCCCCAGCGCAGAACCTTGCAAAGCTTTGGAAGGAGCGGAACGGCGAAAACGTTGGCGCCATCGTCTCCACGCTTCCCATGCGGCTGTTTTCGAAAAAGCTCATCTATCTCGTCATGAAAAACAGCCTGAGCGTTCTCGACGAGGGCGGCATGTTCGTTCAGTTCACCTACCGTCAGATGAGCCCGGTGCCGCCACGGGTGGTCAAGGCGCTGCGTTTGAAGGCCTGGCGCTATACCCGCGTCTGGCTGAACCTTCCGCCTGCCGCGATCTGGGTCTACGAACGCGAAACGGCTGCGCGGGAGATTTAAGGCGGAGCCTCCCGAGCGGGCGCAATCCTCGAAACAGCTTTGCTGTAGGAGCGTTCTACAAGCGGACGCGCCAACGGATTGCTGCCGCCGTCTTCCCGGAACTTGATTACCCGGATGTTTCCGCTAGCAGAAGAAGCCGTGAAAACATTGGCGAATTTTCGCTCCACTGTCATGGCCGGGCTTGATCCGGCCATCTAGTTATAACTTGAAACATCTTGTATTTTTCTGGATGGCCGCCTCCAGGGGCGGCCATGACGACGGAATTGGCGGAAACATGCGGGTCATGAAGTCCCGGAAGGCAAAGCCTTATCCGGGATTGCAACAAATTGAAACGTCTACATTTTTTGGATCACGGCCCGCGGTTCGCTTGGCCGGAATGACGAAGTTTGCTTAGGACGTGTCCGCCTCGCCACAGCTAAAACACAAAAGGCACAACCGCGAAGCATCCTGCCTCGCTATTGGGCGCGCATCGAGTGGCGCAAGCGACCTCTCGACCAAGCAGTTTTACATCCTATACTTTTGTAAACGCACAGCTTTTTGCGCCAGGAAGCTGCAATTCCCCCTCTTCCCCTCCGGTTTTTGCATGCCTGATGCGACCAGATCGCGCTTCCGCGTGCCAATTGTCACTCCTCCGAATCAGGACGCTAAATAGCTCCACGCGAGTAAGGCGCCGGGGGATGCGCTGGCGCTCGGCGATGGGGGGAATATGGACAGGACTGTTTACGTCCGGCTGGCATGCGTGAGCGCCGCCGCGCTTTTATCGGGGCTTGGCGCCGTTGGCCAGGCGAACGCCGGCGGATTTAGCGTTCGCGAGCAATCGGCCTATTTCGAGGGCATGGGTTACGCCGGTTCGGCTGCGGGCGGCGATATCAGCTCGATGTTTTGGAACTCGGCAGCCACTGCGGCCTTGCCGGGGTTCAATGTGGAGTTGAACGGGACGCTCGCTCTCGGCAGTTCTGACATGACAGCAACCGGCGGCGCTCTTCTTGGCTATCCGAAATTCCAGGACTGCGAACATCGGGACAGACGCGTTCATTCCGGCAATGTACGGGACCTACCAGATTTCGGACAGGCTGTACGCCGGTATCGCCGTCAATTCCCCGTTTGGATTTGTGACCAAGTCTGACAACCTTTGGGTCGGATCGAACCTCGCGGTTACGTCCAAAATCTACTCGTTAGATTTCAATCCGTCGCTCGCTTATAAGATCACACCGGAAATAAGCATCGGCGTCGGCGCCCAGGTGGAATATTTCAGGTCGAGGCTGAACAGTCTGGCTCAATCTCTTGACGCTGAACTCCTGGGGTGCTGGCGTCACGGCTGGTATCCTATGGCAGCCTTCAGCGGCTACTTCGATCGGTTTGGGCTACCGCTCGGCGATTACCCAGGATCTCTCCGGCATGGTCACAACGTCAACACTCGCACTTCCATCAAGTGGAAGCGTAACTCTTCCGGACGAGGTGACTTTGAGCGGCCGGCAGGCCGTGACCGATCGCCTTGCGCTACTCGGCACGGTTGAATGGACGGGTCAAAGCAGCGTCGGAAACGTGCGCGTTAGCAGCCCCTATATCCCCGGCGGAGTCGTTGAAACTCTCAACTTCAACTACCGCGATCAATGGCTTTTCGCGATAGGCGCAGAGTATGCCTATAGCCCCTCGTTAACATTGCGGACAGGCGTAAGCTACGAAATTTCCCCAATTCAAGATAGCACTCGCGATATCCTGATTCCGGACTCAAATCGCATTGGTGTCAGCGTGGGTGGAACTTACAGATACTCGGATCGTGTCAAATTCGATCTCGCGTATCAGCATCTCTTCTTCGAAGATAATGCGCCCTTCTGCATGGCGCCAAACGTCGGAACCGGAACCACCCACTGTGTGCCTGCGTCGGCATACACTTATTTAAGCGGCACCGCGGATGTGGCGGTTGACCTCATCTCGGTCGGTGCGAAATACAGCACGGGCGCGCCGGTTGTTCCCCTTGAGCCCTATAAATAACGGCTTTGGCTAATCTAAAGCAGACTTCGCTCGTCTGGCCAACGGATGCGGCTGGCTCCGCCCTTCGTCATCCCGGCCAAGCGAAGCGCGAGCCGGGATCGCAAAAAGCCAGGCAATTCAATTTGTTACGATCCCGGATAAGGCTTCGCCTTTCCTGGAGACGGCGGCGGCGATCCGGTGGCGGGTCAGGCGAACTCTGCTAGGCGGCGAACGAAGGGCCAGCGCAAACTGGCTCTTTTTCTTTGTTGGGCCGCGGAATGTCACAATCCTGAAATCTTGATCGTCCCCCCTGTGTCCTCAGGTGCTTACGCTTATAGAGGTGAAGGGTGGATCACAGCGCGGCGACGCGATATAAAGCTTATGTGAGATATCGTGCCATCTTCCTCTCCGACATACACTTGGCCGCGCGAGCCTGCCGCTCCCGCGATTTGCTGAGCTTTTTGAAGTCGCACGACGCCCCCGTCATTTACCTTGTCGGGGATGTTATCGACTTTTGGCGGCTCCGGCGCGGTTCGAGTTGGCGTCCTTCGCAAACGGAGGTCGTGATGGAACTGCTGGCCAAGGCGCAGAACGGAACCCGCATCATCTACATCCCCGGCAATCACGACGATGAACTGCGAGTTTTGGCCGGCGTAACTTTGGGTCCGATCGAGATTCGCTTGCGCGCCCTATACGATACCGCCGACGGCCGCCGCTTTCTGATCATCCACGGCGACGAATTCGACACGGTCGTGAACAAGGTCCATTGGCTGGCGGTGCTCGGTGACATCGGCTACGACATTGCCTGGGGCGCCAATGAGGTCTTGAACGCTGTACGGCGCAGCCTGGGGCTTTCATATTGGTCCCTCTCCGCCTATCTCAAATACAGCGTAAAGCGCATCGTGAATTATGCAGTCAATTTCGAAACTTCGCTCACTGCGGAAGCACGGCGGGCAGGAGCCTCAGGAGTGATCTGCGGGCACATTCATCACGCCTCAGCGCGCGTGATCGACGGCATTCAATATGTTAATACCGGCGACTGGGTCGACAGCGGCACCGCTGTGGTGGAGCACTTCGACGGCCGGATGGAAATTGTACGCTGGACCGATCATCTCCGCGCCCTTCAGTCGAGCGCTTCCAAGATACCGGTCGCCTCAGTCACATCGTAATGCGCATCCTGATCGCAACAGACGCTTGGAAGCCCCAGGTTAATGGGGTCGTCAATACCTATCACAATCTCGAACGCGAGGCGGCGAACGCCGGATTCGATCTCTCATTCCTGACGCCGTCCGGGTTCACGACGCTGCCGCTGCCCACCTACAGTGAAATCCGCATCGCGATGATCAGCCCGCGCGACGTGGGCAAAAGGGTCGAACAGGATAGCCCGGACTTTATTCACATCGCGACCGAGGGGCCTATCGGGCTCGCAGCGCGATCCTACTGTCTCGGCGCCGGGCGCCTTTTCACGACGAGCTATCATACACGCTTTCCCGAATACCTTGCGGCGCGTTTCCCGGTCCCGTTGTCTTGGGGATACGGGTTCGAGCGCTGGTTTCATAATGCCGGAGCGGGGGTGATGGCGGCTTCGCGGACCTTGTGCGATGAGCTGACCGCGCAGGGCATAAGGAATGTCCGCCTCTGGTCGCGGGGCGTGGACCTCGACCTTTTCAAGCCGCGAACGGTTGACCGGTTCGGCATGCCACGGCCCTTATTCCTGTACGCCGGGCGCGTTGCCCTGGAAAAGAACCTCGAAGCCTTCCTGGACCTTGATCTCCCCGGAACGAAAGCTGTGGTCGGGGGCGGCCCGCAGCTCGATGAGCTGATGCGCCGCTATCCGAAAGTGGTGTTCACCGGCCCGAAGTTCGGCGAGGATCTCGCGGAGCATTATGCTTCGGCGGATGTCTTCGTTTTTCCCAGCCTGACCGACACTTTCGGCAACGTGCTTCTGGAGGCGCTCGCATCCGGCGTGCCCGTGGCGGCATACAATGTCATGGGACCGAAAGACGTTGTTGCGAACGGAAGCGTCGGATTTCTGGGAGATGATCTGAAGGAAGCGGCACTTGCCGCCCTTGAACTCGACCGGAAGGAGTGCCGCTCCTACGCTGAGATGTTCAGCTGGGCTTCATGTGCGCGGCGCTTTTCTGACATCATCGCCGAGGCTAACAGCGTTCAGCATGCATCGCAATTTCGTAACGAAACAGATGATATTGCATTATGATCGCTGCGATAACCCACGGGACATCCGATGGAACAGCTGACAATTGATGCCATCGCAGACGCGGACCTGCGCATTCGGCCCTATGCGGTTGAAACGCCCCTCCTCGAATGGGGCTGGCTGAACGAAAAGCTGGAGGCGAGGATCCTTTGCAAGGCCGAGCCGCTGCAAAGAACTGGGAGCTTCAAGTTTCGTGGGGCTTATAATCGCGTCTCCAGAAGCGACCGCGAGGCGTTCCCCGGGGGCGTCGTGGCGTGTTCATCAGGCAACCATGCGCAAGGCGTCGCCGAGGCCGCGCGGCTCTGCGGCGTCGACGCCGTGATCGTCATGCCGTCGGATGCGCCCAAAGTGAAGATTGCACGAACGAGCCACTGCGGCGCAGAGATCGTTTTCTATGATCGCGACACCGAAGATCGGAATGCCATAGCGCGCGACCTGTGCGAGAAGCTTAAGGCGGATTTCGTCGCCCCCTTCGACGACCCAGTCGTGATCGCGGGACAAGGCACGGCAGGGCTTGAGATGGCGCGCCAGGCCAAGGCGGCAGACGCCGAGATCGACGCGGTGCTCGTGCCTATCAGCGGCGGCGGCCTGACGGCAGGCGTGGCGATCGCGATCAAGGACCGCTATCCAAAGGCCGAAATCTACTGCGTCGAGCCGAAAGGCTTCGACGATTACCGCCGCTCTCTGGCTTCTGGCACGCGGCAGAAGAACGATGGCTCGAGCCGCTCGATCTGTGACGCGCTGCTGATGGCGGAGCCTGGAGAGTTGGCGTTCGCGCTGAACAAAGACCTGCTGGCGGGCGGTCTCGTAGTCAGCGACAGCGACGTCCGGCATGCTGTAGCTTTTGCCTGGCGCGACATGAAGCTTGTTCTAGAGCCGGGCGGCGCGGCAGCTCTTGCAGCCCTGCTCTCAGGGGCTTTTGATCCGAAGGACCGCACCGTGGCTGTCGTTCTTTCCGGCGGAAACGTCGATCCCCATCTCTTTGCAGACATTATATGCAATATCAAGGAATTGGCGCCGCCAGGCCAGTAGTCAGTTAAGAAAGAGACGTTAAGGTCCCGCATGATCTCACGACGACACTTTCTCGGCTTAACTGCCGCCACGGCCGGAGCAGGCATCATCGGGGCCGCGGACGCTTTTGCTGTCGAGCCCCGTTTCAGTCTCGTCATCAAGGAATGGACTGTTGAGCATGCGGACTGGCCCGCAGCCGCTCCCCCGCTGCGCATCGGCATTCTGACCGATATTCATGCCGTTGAGCCCTGGATGCCGGTGCGTCGCATCGGCAGCATCGTAGATCAGCTGAACGCCCAGAAACCCGACGTGATCGTGCTTCTCGGCGATTACGTGAATGGTCTGCGGCCAAGCTACTACACGGCGGAGGTGCCCGTGCAGGAATGGATCGCGCCGCTTCGGTCGCTGCATGCTCCGCTTGGCGTCTATGCCGTTCTCGGAAATCATGATTGGTGGTCTGACGAAGTCCCCGACATCCGGCGAGCCTTCTGGAAGGCCGGTATCCCTCTCCTGGACAATGCTGCCGTCAAGGTGACCCGCGGCGGCGAGCATTTCTGGATCGCCGGGCTTCGCGATCAGCTAGCTCCCGAAAGCCGGGGCATCTGGGACTTGAGGGCAACCTTGAGTCACGTCAAGGATCGCGCGCCGGTCATTCTGCTTGCGCACGAGCCCGACATCTTTTCCCTTGTTCCGTCGAGTGTCACCCTGACGCTGGCCGGCCATACTCATGGCGGGCAAGTCTATATCCCCTTTGTTGGCCGCCCGGGCCTGATGCTTGATGGTTCGCGCTCTGCGAAGTACGCCTACGGCCATTTCCAGGAGGCTGGACGCCATTTGATCGTTTCGAGCGGCCTTGGCCTCTCCAATATTCCCATTCGCTTTCTCGTACCCCCGGAGATCGCGATCGTGACCTTGCGTGGCATTCCAAAGCCTCAATCCTCTTTTAATAGCTAGATCGTAATATTAATAAAAAGGAAGCGGTCTGGGCCTGCTTCCGGGCACATTAGTATTTGGGGCGTTCTATGCGTAAGGTGTTGCTTGCCGCCTGCCTTTTGGCTTGCGGCATTTTTGCGTCCGCGGCCTCGGCTGAGGTGGTCGTGCATGTCAGTAAAGCCAGGCAGGCGATGCACGTCTATGTCGACGGCCAGCTGGCGTATGTCTGGCCTGTTTCGACGGCAGCCTGGGGCTATAACACACCCGACGGCGTCTATTATCCCACGGTGCTCGATGCCTACCACCGCTCAGGGAGATATGGTTCGCCTATGCCGTACTCGATCTTCTTCACCGGGGGATATGCGATCCACGGCTCCTACGATATCCAGCATCTGGGGTACCCCGCATCTCACGGCTGCATCCGGCTTCATCCTCAGCATGCAAGCGCACTCTACGAACTGGTCCGCAATTCCGACAGCACAAGGATCATCGTATCGAGCTACTGATGTCCGGAACTCAACCGGAAATTGTCAGCTGACTGCATAGCCCGCACTCCAGTTGTGTTGCAGCCTCTCGGCGATCAAGTTGCGATGGCATCGTGCGCGCTGGCATACCAGCGCTGATTAGCGGAGAAACTCTTTTCAGAGCGCGAATTTTTTCAGTTCTCTCGGTCCATCACCCAGAACGGTTACTCACGGCTGTTTTAGCTCTGATGATGAGCCTGCTGACCAATCGGACCGCCGCGATAATCTGAATCGTTTTCGCCCCGCAGCAGACAAAGCAGTGGGCTGGAAGCCACAAAGGGCGAGTGGATCTAAGCGAAAGCGATCTGCTCAGCTTAAGCCGGACGAAACTAACTTCGCTCGTCTGGCGAACGGATGTCACTCGCTCTGCACTCCGTCATCCCGGCCAAGCGAAGCGCGAGCCGGGAGTGCAAAAAGGCTGGCGATCAATTTGTTACGATCCCGGATAAGGCTTCGCCTTTCCGGGATGACTGCGGCGTCCTCGATAGGATCGCTTTAGTGATCCGCGAAGCGAGGATGAAATGGCCTGGGCTGAAAACGCAGCATCGCGCTTCGCCGGCCAAGTGAGGCGCATGGAACTGGGAGGACGCTGACTTTCAGGCCACTATAAATCTTCAGTACAGCAACTTTTTAACGGAACCTTTCGCAACCCAAATTGTTAGGGTTCAGATTGGCAGCAGCCAATGCCGAAAAATGGATATGCTGGAATTGATCAGTCGTCGGAGCAGATGATCAGCATCGTCAGCTACAGACTGCCATATGGAACAGTTCCAACTTGAAAGCTGACCAGGTTGCAGACTGATCGTTCTCAGTTAGTGAAATCAGCGATTCCATAGCGACAGCGAGACCTTCATCACCCTTATCTGCGTCCCAGCGGAGTTGGGACCAACCTGCCAGCAAGCTTGAGCAGATGAGCTGCGATCAACTAAATGTTAACGCATACTCCTTCGGTGAAACATAGAAGGCAAAAAAGCCTGGAATTCATGAGCTTGCAGAACCAAACCCCTAAAATAACGGCTCATTGTCAGCAAATTTGGTTAATAGCGAATACCGCTTTTGAGGAGTTCGACGTGAGGAAAATTGTGTACATACTCCAACTGAGCTGGTAAGGTTACCTCCGTTGGGGCAGCACTTCTCTGCAAAGAGAGGGGAGTTATGAATAACAGTAATAAGAAATCGTCGGCTCTAACTATAGTTTTAGCGCATCCGAGCCAGCTCTTTACCGAAGGTCTAGCCAGCCTTCTCAGCCATACGCAGTACAATATTACTTACCAATCAGCTGGCATAGATTATGCCAGTTCTTTAGGATGCGAGCCTGAAGGCAAAGTAATATTTATCGTAGGAGGCCGAACAGCTTCCGAGATCGTCGAGACAGTCAGGAGCATCCGAGGGGAACTGCCCACTGCTTACATTTTAGTCATAAACGCATCAACTGGGCAAAACGATGTGTTAATTGCGCTTGAGGCGGGTGCAGACGGCTATTTGCGGGATGCCATATCATCTCAAACGTTGATTTGTGTCATCGAACTGATACTCGAGAATGAGACCATTCTGCCGCCGGAGTTTGTGAAAAGCCTCCGGGAGCCACGGCCCATGCCAGTCGCTGTCCGCAGCAGCGATCACGGAAATCATGACGTCGAGAACAGGCACGAAGGCGTTTCATCTGTAAACGGAGAGGCTTACGCCAAGGTGAAGCTTTCGGCGCGGGAAGGATCAATCCTGAAAGGCCTCGTCGATGGGGCGCCAAACAAGGTGATCGCTCAAAGGCTCCAGATCACAGAGGCAACGGTTAAGGTTCACGTCAAGGCAATCCTCCGCAAAATCCGCGTAAAGAACCGCACTCAAGCTGCGATATGGGCGGCACACCACATGCCTGCTTCGGAAGAGTTCTCCGCTGATCGCGACAGTCCTCTTTATGCTCAGCTTCGCTAGCAAAAGCGGAGCGTCCCAGCGACCAGCAGTTTGAGATAGTGCGCCGGCAATGCCGCCATCACGGTCTGCTTGCTTCCAGGTCGGAGCGCCGTGTCGGAGCTATGACGATCCTGCCGCCGCTTTGGACCGTGTCCGAGCCACGGGCGAAGGCACGCTTGCAAAACCCCGATGGAGAGTTCGGCCATCCGCGTTGATCTCGCATCCGAATTGATTAATGATTCGGCGCTACGCTGTTTTGCCCTCAGGGGCAATTAGAGTTAAATTGTTAGTGATCAACTCCGGCACCCGCTCCTGCTCTATGACATCGCCCACGCAAATTGCTCGCCGCAGTTTCATCCTGCTGGCCTTGATGGCCTGTCTGGCAGCCGTCGCGCCGCAATCTTCAACTGCGCGCGGCGGCTCGGAGGATGCTTGCGTCCGGTGGCCCCAGACGCACCTCACGGTCGGAAACGATCTCCAGTCCCGCCGGTTCATTTTGGAACCCAAGGGCGATTTGGAGCTGATGCCGGTCTTCAGGGTAGCCGAGGGCCGCAGCATCTTCCACAGGCCGTATAGCCTGTTGCTCGACGTTGGCGGAAGAGTGCAGCTGTTCCAAAGCAACGTGCCAGGAACATGTGTGCTTGCACGCGATGACGAGCGATCGTCGGCGATGAAAGTACCCGTCTTTTTCATCGGCCGCCAAGGCGAAGCCATCGAGGAATTAAAGGACAATTCCGAAAGACTTGTCTTCGATCCGTCTGCGCCGATGGACGTCGGCAGCGATTTCTCCCAAATCAACTTCCATTTGAAGCGGGGCGGTTCCCGCTTCGGCGAAATTCGTCCCTTTTTTCTATGTGGTCTAGCCGGTCTCTTGGTTTGCGAGGAATCCTGCCCCGAAGACTCGACCACCTTGGCTGCTTCGCTGGTGAATGAGATTGTCAGAGGAGAAAGCCTGCCTCCTTTGGGACGCGACATGGCAAACGAATCCGGCCGGCCGCTCCGCCAGTCGGGTCTGCCCCCCAGGCTACCAGTCCTCACACCGCGCCCCGCGCCGCGGTTCACGCAGGCGCCATCAAGCCCGCCGCCAGCACTCGAGCCAGCGCCCATGCCTCCTCCCCGGGGGTATCCTTCCGAGAACGCCGCTCCGCCCGAAAAACAGGAGTGCCCCGCCTGCCCTCCGCCAGCACAGCCTGCGGAGAAAACGGCTCCGCTTCAAAAATCGGAAGCCGCGCCCTCGTCTCCTCCCGCAGCGCCGCCTTCCACGACGGCAACCGTGCCGCCCAAGGAAACTGCGCCTCCGGCTCCTTCGAAGACTGAAACGCCGCCGCCGCCAAAAGCAGAAGCGACGCCTCCCGCGCCTCCCCCGGCGAAGCCCTCCGAGCCTGCACCGAAAGTGGAAGCCGCGCCTCCCCCGCGAGCGCAACCACCCGAAAGCACGGCTCAGCCTCCAAAAGCTCCCGCCCCGGCGCCCCAGGTCGAGCCAGCGCCGCCGCCGAAGGCTCCCGAACCTGCTGCGCCCGCCGCGCCGCCGGCCCGGCCGCCTGTTCAGCACATCGTACTCGCCTTCGAGCGCAAAAACGGCGAGGCGATACCAACGGCCGAAGTCAGCCAGGCGGAAGGAAGTCTGAGCGTCGAGGGGGTGCCATTGCAGGTAGCCCCGGAAGGCCTGACTGCCGACATCCCGGCTGAAGCTTTCAAGAAAGTCGCTGACACCGCATACCTGAAAAAACTCCTCCGGCGGCACCAGCTCGTAAACTTCAGGCAGGACGGAGATCGCCTCGTCCTGGTCGTGGAGCCTCTCTATACGCGTGCCGAGGACCTGAAGATCGACATCCGTGACGCGGCGGGTGAGCCCGTTCGCGGCTGCGATCTGACGCTCGACGTTTCAGCAAACAGGCGGCTCGGCGATGGCTGGGCAAAAACCGGGGAGAAGGAGCAAAAGCACGGCCTGGAGTACGCCGAAAGCGATGGAAACTATGGCCTGAACCTGCCTGTCGATGTCGAACCCTACGAGCTCCTCATCAGCACGGCGGAACCGGGCAACGTGGCCCTGCTGGCGAACTCTGCCCCTGGATGTCAGCTGGAGAACCGGCCGTGGGCTACGGCGGAAGAGATCCGCAGCGGAAAAATCGTGCGGTCGCTGCAGAGGACCGGACAAACCCTGATCGCCGTGTTCTCGACCGACAGCACCTTCGCGGATTCGGTCACCCCTGCGGGCGCTGACGGATTTTGGTCGGATGCGCTGCGGCTTGTGAATGTGGTCTCCACCGCGGCGTGGGAGAAAAAAGTCCTGGCCCGCGCTCAAGCGCCCGGGGTGAGCCCCGATACGGTGAAACTGCAGTCTGAAGGGCAAGGCGCGGCGCTCGCCGGCGATGGCAACCGCGGAGCGATCCTTAAGATGTTGAGCAAGGGCTCCCAAAATACCACGATACCCGCGTCCGTTTTCCAGGTGCAGCCCATCGATCAATACTCCCTGAATATGGCGATGCAGCTGATCCGGGAGGATGCATCGATCCCGCCGCGATATAGCGTAAAACAGGAATCCCTCTTACTCGTCTTAGGAAGCGTGAGAGAACCAGGGAACTCGTTCTGCCAGCAATTCCCATGGTCCAGTCAGCAATGGGTGAAGCGGGCGCGCAAGATCTTCGCCTTGGAGGTCTGGAGCGCAGGCGCTGTCGCAGCCATGCAGTCACGGATAAAGCCGGCTCAGAATGCACCGGACGGCGTCTTCCTTTGCAACATCCAGGGCCCTGAAGGTGACAAGATCGCTCTTTACGGAATTTTGTCGAAAGTCGTTTCGGACTCCAATGCGAGGGCGAAGGTGTTTTCCTATCTGACGGGGCAGGCCAACATTTTCCTCAAACCGTAACGCCTCTCACACAGCCGTTCGCCAAAATCGGCTCGAACTCGTGTCCAGGCTTGGCGAATCCTTTCAACCCTGTACAGCTTGCGTTCATACAGGCTGCCGTACTGTCCCGGTACGGGAAAACACTGATTCGCGGCATCCCACCCAGCAATGATCGCAACCCTCGGCCTCGAACCGGCTGGGTCGATTGCGCGGGTGTGACCGGACCCAAAGGCAATATGACGAAACCTATCTTCTTCGATCCGAAAAACCGCCGCGCAGGGCACCTCTCACGCGTAGCCTGGGCGCTTGCCGTCACGAGCAGCATCGCGGGCCTCGTTTTTCTGTCGAGCCTCTTTATCTTTCGATCCTTTCCCGAAACGTTGCAGGCGTCGCAAAGCCAGCGGTATCCGCTGTTGAACGATGTCGCCAAGGTTCCGCATTTGCTTCCTTCGGTCCGCAACCTTGCGCGAAAAGCTCAATCGACTAAGAAGCAATTTCCGCATTCCATGCAGTCCCTCGCCGGGCCTCAGGCGAAGGCAAAGGTCGTGAAGGCTCCTGGCGAGCGGCGTGAGAAGCCGCTGACAGTCGGCTTCTATGCAAACTGGGACGACAGCAGCTTTTCATCGCTGCGAAACAATCTCCAGAACCTCGATTGGGTTGTTCCAAGCTGGCTGTACCTCCAGGGCAGCTCCATGGACCTCAAGATCAATCTCGATCAGAAGTCGCTCGATCTGGTCCGGAGGGAAAAGCCGGGAGCTTCCATCCTGGCTATGATCCAGAATTCGTCCATCACGAAATGGGATGGCCCGAACCTCGGTCGTCTCATGGCCGACCCGGAGCGCAGACGCGATCGTCTCAATGGCATCCTTGCCTTCGTCGAGGAAAACAAGCTTCAAGGGATCGTCGTCGACTTCGAGCAGATCCCGGACGACGCTCACAAAGATACTCTGGCCTTCCTGGGCGAAATTCGCGCCGCCTTCAAGGCGAAGGGCCTGATTGTGGCCGTTGCCGCGCCTTTCGACGATCCGCAATGGAATTATAAGGCCTATGCCAAGGCATGCGATTATCTGGTGCTTATGGGCTACGACGAGCATTGGGCCGACTTGCAGCCCGGTCCCGTGGCTTCGCAATCGTGGTTCTCGACCCGGCTGGCGGCGCGCATGCGCGACCTCGATCCCAACCACACCATCGTGGCGATCGCGAATTATGGGTACGATTGGACCGTTGGAGCCCAAGACGCAGAAGAGCTGACCTTCCAGGAGGCGATGCTCAACGCACGCGATTTCAAAGGTGGCGATCGACCTCGATTCCGATACGCTCAATCCGCGCTTTTCATATATGGAAGACGGCAGCACCCATCGGGTTTGGTTTCTCGACGCGGTGACGGCGTACAATCATTTGCGAGCCGCTGATAAATATCGCCCCGCTGGCTATGCCCTGTGGCGGCTTGGCGCTGAGGACCCGTCGATCTGGCAGGTTATGCCCCGAAGCTACGGCGCGCCGCCGCCGGCTTCTCTCGAAACCATCAACCCGAGCACGGACGTGAATTTTATCGGGCGCGGCGAGCTTTTGCAGATTGCCGCCGAGCCCTCACCCGGTTCGCGCACGATCAAGGTCGATGATGCGAATGCGACGATCACGGGCGAGACCTACACGAAAATGCCCGCCTCGTTCGTGATCCGCAGGGCCGGCGAGATGCCGGGCAAGATCGCGCTCACCTTCGACGATGGCCCCGACCCGCAATGGACGCCCAAGATCCTCGACATCCTGAAGGAAAAAGGGGTTCACGCCACATTCTTCATCATCGGGGAGAACGGCGCCGCCAATCCGAGACTTGTTCAACGCATTCTCGCCGAAGGGCACGATCTCGGTAATCACACTTTCACCCATCCCAATCTCGGCGAGACACCGGACAGCGTCGCGGGCATCGAGCTCAACGCAACCCAGCGCCTGATCGAAGCTTTGACGGGCCGGTCCACACGGCTTTTCCGGCCGCCTTATTTTGGCGATGCGGAGCCCACCAGCGCCGAGGAAATTGCGCCCATGCAGGAAGCCGAGAAGCTTGGCTACCTGACAGTTGGGCTGAAGGTTGATCCGGATGATTGGCAGAAGCCGTCGCCCGAACTGATCATTGAGCGCGTCATAGCGCAGACGACCGACCCCGATCCCGAAAAGCGCGGACAGGTGGTGCTGCTGCACGACTCAGGGGGCGACCGGACCTCAACAGTGGCCGCGCTGCCGAAATTGATCGATGCGCTGCGGGCCAAAGGCTTCGACTTCGCGGCTGTGTCCGAGTTGGCGCGATGGACAAAGGATCAGGCCATGCCGCCGGTCCCGGTTGATGAAGCCTCGCCGGTTGTCAACCGTTACCTCTTCTTCACTTACAGCTGGCTGCAAGGCGCAGTGACGACTTTGTTTCTCGCCGCCATCGGGCTCGGATTGGCAAGGTTGATAGCCCTTTGCGGATTGGCTTTACTTGGCCGTGCGCGAGCAGACCGGCGCGGTGTTCCAACCGACGCGGATGATCTTTCCGTCTCTGTCCTTATCCCTGCCTACAATGAAGCAAAGGTGATCGGCGCCTCGATCCGCCATATCCTGGCCAGCGCGCACCGCAAGGTCAGCATCATCGTCATCGACGATGGCTCGACGGACGGCACTTCAGCCGTTGTCAACGAGGGATTCGCTGGGGACGAGCGCGTAAGGGTTATCACCACGCAGAATAGCGGCAAGGCAAGAGCCATCAATCTCGGTCTTGCCCATGCCGAGGGCGACATCGTCGTTGTACTCGACGCCGACACACAATTCGAGCCGCAAACCATCTCGTGTCTGGTGCGCTGGTTCGCCGACCCGGCAATCGGAGCCGTCGCCGGTAATGCCAAGGTCGGCAACCGCATTAACGTGCTGACCCGCTGGCAGGCCCTCGAATATGTCACGGCGCAGAACCTCGAGCGCAGGGCGCTTGCCGCGCTCGGCTGCATTACCGTCGTGCCCGGCGCGGTCGGGGCCTGGCGGCGGGAGGCCATCGTGAAGCTCGGCGGGTTCCCGGCCAATACGCTCGCGGAAGACCAGGATTTGACGATCATGGTCCAGCGCGCGGGCTACAAGGTGCTTTTCGATCAGGAAGCAATCGCCTGGACCGAAGCTCCTGATACCATGGCCGGACTAGCGAAGCAGCGCTTCCGCTGGGCCTTCGGCACGCTGCAATGCCTCTGGAAGCATCGCCGCGTAAATCTTAATCCGCGCTATGGTGCGCTGGGTCTCGTGGCGATGCCGCAGGTCTGGATGTTCCAGATTGCGCTTGCGCTCGTGTCGCCGCTGATCGATCTGGCTTTGATCTATCAAATTCTGAGAACGCTGTCCGACTACCTCCAGCACGGCGAGCAGTTCAACTCAAGCAATCTGATGATAACTGCAACTTACTACGCAGTGTTCATGACTGTCGATCTGACCGCCGCTATGATCGCCTTTTTCCTCGAGAAAAAGGAGGACCGCTCGCTGCTTTGGTGGCTCGTCCTGCAGCGGTTCGGCTACCGGCAGATCATGTACTATGTGGTGGTGAAGTCGGTTCTGAGGGCCTTGCAAGGCAAAGTCGTTGGCTGGGGCAAGCTCGAACGGAAAGCCACGGTCAGAACGGCAGCGAAGGTTGAGGAAGAGGGCGCGGCAGTCCCTCTTCATGCGGCGAGCTTATGATCGGGTGACGATGGCCTTCCACGGGCCATCAGGCACGTCCTTCTCGTCCACGAAGCGCCATTCGGTGTCGTCGCTGTCGTCCATGCCGAGATATTGAGCCGTCGCGGGCGAAATATCGAGGCCGGCCTTCAGCCCCTGCCTGTTCTTCGGCTTCTTCGCGGAGCCGAAAACCCAGTCGAAATCGTCTTCGCCGAAGGGCCCGACATCCTGCCACTGGGCGAAGCACGACTTCCCCTTGTAGCGGACTTCAATCCAGCGATTTCTCGTCAGCGGACCCTGGTTCTGGCCAAAGCCGGGGATTTTCTTGGCAATTGGCTTGAGATTTCCATCCCCATCGACCTCCGCGAAAGGGAGCGCGATGTAGAAAGGATTTTGCTTCGGCGTGAAGGCCGCTGGCAGATACCCCTTCCTGTGCGTTGGACTATCGACACCGCCATAACTTTTCATCCAGTTTTCGTCCCAATAACTGGATTTATTATGGATGTAGCCGTTGTCTTCCGTCGCACCTTCGCCGACCCAGAAGATGGTCGTTATCGTCTTCTTGAATTGAGTCATCCTGCTAAAATTGCTTTGTGTTTGAGGATTTTGGAATCCCCACGCTGAACTTGGGAAGTAACTATAACACGCTGACGTTCCCAATAGAATGGCGATTGCGAAAACGCAGGACCTGCTTTTCATGACCAGCCTTGAAAGTGGCGTCTGGGGCAAATTCGAGATTCGTTTGCCGATCATGCCCTTAAGCTGCGAGCCACCATTGGTTCGAAGCGTGAGCATTCTGTCATAAGACGCCTGATTGACACTCCTGCGAGGGCAACGCCAACGCAATACTCGGTTCACTTCCATTCTTGGCCGAAAACTTTGTCGATATTGGGATCAAGTTCTTGAATGATCTTTAACACCGATGGTTCCAACGCGGCGTTCACGACCTTGGTATAAGCGTGTGAGCGGGACTTCAAGCGTGGAACGGCAGGATGCTGAAAAGGGCTACGATCATCGGGAGCCCGCGTCCGATTAAACGCACGATGCTTTAGCGCCGCATCGAGTTAGCCAGAATTGTCATGGCCGGGCTTGACCTGGCTTGACCCGGCCATCCACCTTCTCTCAAGTCGCATCACCTGGATGGCCGCCTCAAGGACGGCCATGACGATGGTGGCAGGTCATGCTGAGCAGTGTGAATGATTGCCCATGGTTCGACAAGCTCACCATGAGTGTTAACTTGCCGAATCCACGGGGCCTCATCCTGTCGAAGGATGAAGCCAAGATTTGATGCTTTCGTGGGTGCGGCAGACTTTAGCGCCGCATCGAGTTAGCCAGATTAGTCATGGCCGGGCTTGACCCGGCCATCCACCTTCTCTGGATGGCCGCCCAAGGGCGGCCATGACGATGGGGCCTTAAGCGGCTTTCGCCGCGTGATCGGCCGCGACCTGTTCCGCAAGCTTGCCGGTCAGTTCCACGAGGTGATCGAACTTCGCCTCGAAACCGCCCGCGCCTGCCGTGACCGACCTCAACTCGATGATAAGGTCGTGAAGCTCGGCTTCCGGAATGTGTGCGTCGATGACGTCCCATCCGGACCAGCCCGGCCGGGCGTCAAAACCGAGGATCTGGCCGCGCCGCGATGAAATGATGCCGTTGATTTTCGCCGTGGCCTCGGAGGGCACGGCAATCTTCACGGCCATGATGGGCTCGAGCAGCACGGGCGCGCATTTCGGCATGCCTTCCGACATCGCAATGCGTCCGGCCATGCGGAAGGCCATTTCCGACGAATTGACCGTATGGTAGGAGCCGTCCTTCAGGCACACCGACACGTCCACGACCGGAAAGCCGAGCGGCCCGCTGCCGAGGTAATCGCGCACCCCCGTCTCGACCGCGGGGAAGTAGTTGCGCGGAACGGCGCCGCCCGTGATCACCTCGGAGAAGGCGAAGCCGTCGCCGCGTGGCTGCGGCTTGATCTCCACCACCACGTCGCCGAACTGCCCGTGGCCGCCGCTCTGCTTTTTGTGCCGGCCGCGGATCTCGATGCTCTTGCGGATTGTTTCCTTGTAGCCGATATCGCGCTTCTTCGTTTCGGCCTTGATGCCGAAGCGGCGGTTGAGGCGCTCCAGCGCGACGCGCAAGTGCATCTCGCCCTGGCCCCAGAGAACCATCTGGTTCGAATCGCGATCCTGAACGAGGGAGAGCGAGGGGTCTTCGTCGATCAGCTTGCTGATGGCGGCGGTGAGCTTGATCTCGTCTTTGCGCTCGCCCACAGCAATGGCAAGGCCGTAAACAGGCTTCGGTGGCATAGATGCCTTGATGGAAAGCGCTCCGGTCTTTTCGCCCGTGATCGTCGTTCCGGTCGGAAGGCCCTCGAGTTTGCCGAGGGCTACCGTTTCGCCCACAACGCCGGGGCCGCGCTTCTTGACGTCCGGTCCGATCACCGAAAAGACGCCTGATATTTTCTCCTCGCCATCGTGGGCGTAAACCGCGCCGCCATCGGCGAACTGTCCGGTCAGCACCCGCGCCAGCGAGAGCTTGCCCGCGTGCGAGGTGTGGTACGTCTTCATGATGTAGGCTGCCGACTTGGCAGACCCGAGGCCCAGGCGCTTGGCGGTCTCCTGCGCGAAAGGCGCCTCGTGGCGAAGCGCCTTCAAGAGCCGGCCGACCCCGTGTCCCTCCTCGGCCGAGCCGAAGAAGACAGGGACAATCTGGCATTGCTTGAACTCGGTGACGAGGTCCTGGAAAATCTTGTCGCGGGGGGGCGTAACATCGCTCAAAAGCTGCTCCATCAGCTCGTCGTCGTAGTCGGCGAGCTTCTCGAGCATGGAAAAGCGCTGGTCGGCCTGGAATTTGGCGAGTTCGGCGGGAGTATCGATCACTTCGCTAGGCGCATGCTCGCGATAGACGAAAGCGCGCTCGAGAGCGAGGTCGACATAACCGCTCACGACCCCTTCTTCCCAAATCGGGATTTGCCGGAGCACAAGCGGGAGCCGGCTTGCGGGTTGCATCATCGTCAAGATTTCGCCGATGTCGCGGCCGACCTTGTCGATGCCAACCTTGTCGATTTTATTGATGAAAAGGAGGTGGGGGACGCCTGCGGTCTCAAGACTTTTCAGGACGATCTGGAGGGCGTGAAGTTTTTTCTCGTCGGC
The DNA here is from genome assembly GCA_963829495.1 of uncultured Alphaproteobacteria bacterium. Classification (GTDB taxonomy): domain Bacteria; phylum Pseudomonadota; class Alphaproteobacteria; order Rhizobiales; family Rhodomicrobiaceae; genus Rhodomicrobium. The sequence continues at coordinate 46,075 of CAWHIT010000005.1, read as the reverse complement.
CTCGCAGACCACGATGGCGGCGTCGCACGCCGCAATGGCGCCCATGCCGTCATATTGAAACTCGACCGAACCCGGACAATCGAGCAGCGTGAACTTGTCGCCGAGAAACTCGAAATTGGCGACGTTCATCTCGACGCTCATGCCGTGGCTCTTCGCCTCGGCCGACGTGTCGCCGGTCGTCTTCCGTTGATCGGCAGCTTCATGCGCCGCGCCCGAGCGTAGTAATATGGCTTCGAAAAGGGTTGTCTTGCCGCTTGGATGGGGACCAACCAATGCGACACAGCGGGGACTTCTGCCCTCCGCATTTCCATTTCCGCTCATGTTGCTGTTCCTTACGCGGAATTATCTCTATCTGAGGGGTGGGAGCTGTCAAAAAGCCCCGAATGTTTCATGGTCGCAAGAGGGCTTCGTCTTTGCAAGCCCCATCATAAGAATTCGACCATCGGACCCCCGGCTTATTGACGCCGTAAATTTTTACATCCGGCGATCCTGCAGTCCGCCTCGACGGAGCGTTCCGCAATCTGAGTTGCGACCACCGCCGGCAACCAATCGGGCGATCTATAGATTATCCCCGAAGGGCAAGGGATACGGGCGGAGAAGAACATGCGCGCGCGTAAGAGTCACGAACTGCTCGGGCCGCCCGCCTCGCCCAACGGCGATCACCTCGCTGGGGTCAAGCTGCTGGAAATAAGGAGCCAGCGTGGTCAAGACTTCCTCGGACTTCTCCTTCGGGAGGACAATCAGCGCGTCCTGCCCTAGCAACGCCTTTGAGCTGCAGAGAAAAGCGAACTCGCGCGGATCCTGGGTGAAGGCGCAGACCGGCACATCCGGCCCGAAGGCAGCCCCCGTTTTGCCGCCGACGCGCCAGTTGTTGACGACGACGAAAGCAGGAGGTTTGGAGCCAAAGCCGCGCCACGCGGGAGATTTTTTCGAGCCCTTTCCAGTTATAGCTCCATTGCGTGGGATCGCCCTTCGAAGCCCTTGCGCCCGGCGTCTGCCAAATGGGACCCACGGCGACGTAGGTTACAAATAAGGCAAAGCACACAGCAGTGAGCGCAGCACTCGCCCGAGCCCAGGTGCGTAGCCACTTCTCGCTCCGTTCGCTCAGGCTGTATCCGAGCAGCGAGAAGGCGAACAACCATGCGGAGTTGAACCAGTGCGGGATGGCGGTTTTCCCCATGAACGGCATAGACAGGAAGAGCACGAGCGGAACAGCAACGAGCCACACCATAAACCGGCTGGCGCTATCGGCGCCCGGAGTTCGCAAGGCGCCCGCCAGAGCGATGACGAGCGGCACTGCCACCCATGGCGAAAGCAGAGCTATTTGCGCGCCGAGAGCAGCGCCTAAAGAAGCGAAGGCGGATGCGCCCAAGGATGCGCCAGTCGCCGCCCGGCCCGACTGGAATGCAAACGAGACCCAGTCATTTTGGTAATTCCAGATCAGCGCGGGCGAGAAAATCAGGAGCGCAAGCACCGCGGCCAGATAAGGTTGCGGGCGCCAGAGCCAGTGCCGGTGCCGGGGCGAGAAAGCCAAAAATCCGAACAGGCTGATGGGCACGAAAATCGCAGCGTATTTCGAAAGCCCGGCCAACCCGAACGCGGCGCCTGCCGCTAACCAGAGAGCCCAGACCGTAGCGCCCTTGCGCGTCCCGAACAGGATTTCCGCGATCGCCCATACGCCAACTGCGAGGAACAGGAAAAGAGGCACATCCGGCAGGATCAGCCCATCAGGCCAGACCACGAAATAGGCCGTGGCGTTGAACCCGAACAGGGCCCAGAGCGCGGCGTCCTTGCCGAACAGGCGGCGCGTCATGCCGTAGAGAGGAATATTGACCGCCTCCGCCATCACGAGAAACGGAATGCAAAGCCACCACCCTTCCCCGAACAGCGCGGCGAAACCATGCACGATCCATTGATGCAGGGGTGGATGGTCGAAATAGGAGAGCTGGAGCGACCGCGATATTACAACCGTATAGGCCTCGTCCCCCGTAAAACCGGTCATCCAAAGGGCGAAGAGCTTGGCCATGGCGCTAACGGCAATAAACGCGAGAATGAATTTTGCAGGCGCCGGACTTTTGATCCGAGGATCGGCGGAACTGAAAGGAGAAATTCGCTGCAAGGAAAAGGCGGCCCGATTAAGCGCAACCATGTTGGCCACCGCCACCACAATGGGTCAAATTCGCGGATGCAACGGCTGCGCGCAAAGTGCGGCTCCTTTTTCAAAATCCCCCAGAGAAACTCAGTTACATTCTTCAAGAGTCACCTGGCAACGCGCCGGAAAAGTGTGCTGCCCATGGTTCGACAGGCTCACCATAAGGTCGTCCCGGAAAGGCAAAGCCTTATCCGGGATCGCAACAAATAGAATCGCCTGCTTCTGTACGATCCCGGCTCGCGCTTCGCTTGGCAGGGACGACGGCGGCGGCGATCCTGAGCTTGCCGAAGGATGAGCGCAGGAATTCATGCTTTTTCAGCAGCCTGTTACATTCCTGAAATTGGGGCGAAGATGCGGCTGCGGTTCAATCGGTGGAAAACTTCACGATTCCCGGCGTGGCACGGTCTTCGGACAATCCTTTAGGAGCGCCCGCGCAATTTCCCGAAGACGGGTCGCGTCGAAAGGCTTGCTAACAAACAAGCCATGGCTGAACGCCTCGTGGAGCCGCTCGCGCTCATAGCCCGTGACCACAGCGAATGGAATGCCCTTGGCGGCGAGTGTTATCGCGACCGCTGTAGCGGATTTGCCGTTGAGGTTGCAGTCAACTAAGGCCGCATCCAAGTGATTGCCGTCAATCAGGTTCAGCGCCTTGGCGACAGTTGCGGCCGGTCCCACGACCTCGTACCCGGCGTCAGCCAGAATGGTTTCCATTTCGAACGCTAGCAGGAAGTCGTCCTCGACAACCAGCAGTTTCGGGGCAGTCATTGCTTCGCATCCGACGGATTTTTTGCGGTTCTAATCGGGAGCTGCATATCACAAATAAGGCCGGAAGGCTCGAATTGAATATTTGCCTCGCCCTCGAGACCGCTCAAACTCTGCTCGATGATAAAGGTGCCGAAGCCGCGCCGCGTCGGCTCGGTAACCCTGGGGCCGCCCAGTTCCTGCCATCGAAGCGTAAGCATCCTTCCCGTTTTCGACGGTCTCCCAGGATAGATCGACGTGCCCGCTTGCCGCCGACAAAGCGCCGTACTTGCTGGCATTCGTGCCCAGCTCATGCAACACGAGCGAAAGGCCAACCGCCGATTGCGGATCGAGCTTGATCGATGGTCCGCTATATCTGAAGCGGTCCTCGCATGTGTCGCCCAGGATCAGCTGATCCCGGACAAGCGAGGCCACATCCGCGCCGTGCCAGGACGAGGCAGTCAGCACATTGTGCGCACCCGAAAGCGCCTGTATGCGCCCGGTGAAGCTCTCCGCGAATGCCGCAGGGTCTTTTGCCTCGCGGAGTGTCAGCCGGGCGATGGACTGAACCATGGCGAGGGTGTTCTTCACCCTGTGGTTCAGCTCATCGAGAAGAAGCTGCCGTGTTTTCTCCTGGGCTTTCCGCTCGGTGATGTCGTGGGTAATCGCAGCGTATCCGGTGACGATGCCATCGCGGTCTCGTAAAGGGGCAATACAAAGGAGGACCTCAACCAGGGACCCATCTTTCCGAAGCCGGCGCGCATCGCGATACAGTGCGTGCCCGCATTGCGCTACCTCCTTTGCGAATGCCTCGAAGGCCTTGCCCTCATCTTCGCCGAAACAGAGAACGCGAACCGGCTGGCCGACAATCTCCTCCGGCGTATAACCATAGAGAGCTTCCGCGCCTGGGTTCCAGTTCTCAATAATGAGGTCGGGCGAAAGCGAATAAATCGGCATGCCGCTTGAACTGACGATGGCCTCGTGGCGCAAACGGAGCTGATGCGCCGTCAGATCGGTAACGACTGCCGATGTTACGGCTTCACCATCGACCAGAAGCGGCACAGAGGAAACGGATACAGCTGCATTTCCACCCGTTATCCTGCGGACGGACATCTCGCAGCCTCGGCAACCTTTATGATCGGCCAAGTGCTTGAAATCGCGCTCGCTTAAATAATTGAGCACGGAGGATCCGATAATGCCCGGCGCGCTCTTGCCGACAATATCGGCGAATGCTTCGTTGCAATAGAGGATGACGCCCTGCTGTGAGAACGTCATCGCCCCTTCGCGCATCTGCTCGACAAGAAGCCGATAGGGCTCGGCGGCGCTTTTCAGCGTGAAGATTTGAGGGCCGCTTTCGCCATCGACGACAAGTGCGTCGACCTCGCCGCTTCGAAGCGCTCGAAGCGTATCTTCGGCCTCCGCGAGCCGGCTTTTGAGATCGTCAATATCGCTCAAGCCATCGCTCGCGAGCCTAGTATGCATCCTCACACGACCTTGATCGCTGCCCTCAGTCTCCCACGGTCGGACATGTCCCCGATTACTCGGCGGACTGGGGCCGGGTTGTCGCGAAGCAACGTAGGTGATGCTATAACCTGTGCCTCTTTTGCGCGTTCCGGCGACCGGTAAAGATCCACGACTTCGAGATCGTAATTGCCGGCCAGTTCCTCCTCGCAAAAATCCCGCACGCGAGAAACTGCTTGCAGGGAGAGGCGGGAGGCCCCTGTCACGAACAGCGTCATGGCATATCGAGGAATGGTCCCGATGGCGGTTTCGGCGATCATGTCAGCCCCCTTTTGGGCGGATATCGAGACCCACAAGCACGCGTTCCTCACTTGAGAGGTCTCCGATGATTTTCTTGATCGGCTCAGGCAATCTGCGTACGAGCGTGGGAACCGCGAGAATTTGGTCGCCCGCGGCGAGTTGCGGCCGCTGCAGAAGGTCGATCACCTCGATCGAGTAGCAGCCTTCCAGATGCTCTTTGCAAATGCGCGTCAGGTTGTTAACGGCACGGATTGACTTGTCGGTCTGACCTGCGACATACAGCCGCAGCTCCCAATGCTCAGGATCGTCCAATGGGGAGGCAAATGTTCGTTCCGCCTGGTTCATTATGCCCCCTTCCGCTCAGAGACTTGAACCCCCTTGGCTCCGATGCGGAGTTCGCGGACATCCGCCGAATGCGGCATGCCCCTCGACTTGACGATAAGAAGCTGACGCTCGAGATCCCGTTCCCTTTGGACGTTCTTTATGATGATCCAGCTGTCCATCAGGGAGGAGATGTTGAGGTTCGTCTTATCGTCGCCTTCCTGGACGCTGAGGTAAACAGCCGTGGCGCCCGCACATTTTAGGTAATCAATCAACCGTAACACCATTACGCTAGTCTGAGCAAGGCTGCCACTCCCTTCGAGCGCGGAGAGGGGATCGACGACGATCACATCCGGCTTCAGATCCTGGACCTGATGCATCATCTGCGTGAGATGCATCTCCAGGCCAAGCGTCGTCGGGCGGACGGAGACGATGGACAGCTGGCGCTTGTCGATGGCGCGATTGCAAGTCGAGCGCCGATCGAGCGCATGTTGCGCACGAGCTGAGGCTCGGATTCCTCGAACGTGAAATAGAGGCAGCTTTGGCCGCGTGCCGTGGCTGCGATCGCGAAGCACGCTCCGATGCTTGTCTTGCCGGAGCCGGGGCCGCCCGAGACCAGAATGCTGCTCCCCTTATAGAATCCCTTGCCTTCCAGCATCCCATCAAGCCCTGCAATACCGGTCGCGACGCGCTCCGATGAGACGGTGTGAGCAAGCCCAAGGGACGTCACCGGCAGAAGTTTTATGCCGCCTTCCTCGATGAGATAGGGGTATTCGTTGGTGCCGTGCGTCGAGCCCCGGTACTTCACGATCCTCAGCCGCCGGGTCATCAGCTCCTCCTGGACGCGCTGCTCCAGCACGATGACGCAATCGGACACATACTCTTCGATGCCGTGCCGCGTCAGGCTCTTCTCGCCGCGCTCCGCCGTGATGACGCTGGAAAGCCCGCGATCCTTGAGCCAGCCGAACAGCCGCCGCAGCTCGGAGCGCAACAGCGCCTCATTGGGGAGGCCCGCGAACAGCGTATCGATGCCGTCAAGGACGACACGGCGGGCCTTGATCTGGTCGATCGCATATCCGAGCCGGATGAACAACCCTTCCAGGCTGTATTCCCCGGTCTCGTGGATTTCCTGGCGGTCGATATGAATGTAGTCGATGGAAAGCAGGCCTTTCGCCTGAAGGCCGGCAAGATCGAAGCCGAGCGAGCGGCTGTTCGTGTCGAGGTCGGCTGCCCGCCTCGTCGAAAGTCACGAAGACGGCAGGTTCGCCTTTCGAGGCCCCCTGAACGATAAAAGAAGTTGCGAACAACGTCTTGCCGCAGCCAGGACCTCCGCAAATCAACGTGGCGCGTCCCGCAGGAAGACCGCCGCCGGTGATCTCATCGAGGCCGTTTATGCCGGTCGATACCTTATTGAGCTGCGATGGCATCCCATTGCTCCCCATGATCCTAACCTGCAGCTTCTAACGTCAGCATCTATGTTGCCGCAATATGCGCAGATGCCGCTCTGGCCGGAATAAGCATGACACATTCGGTTGCGCCGCCTAGGCAGAGTTCGCCGGACGCGCCACCGGTTCGCCGCCGCCGTCTTCCCGGAAAGGCGAAGCCTTATCCGGCGACCGTCACAAATCGAAGCGCCACCCCTTTTGCGATCCAGGCTCGCGCTTCGCTTGGCCGGGACGACGAAAGCGAGTAGCGCCGCCAATTTGGCTGCCGTTCGTCTTCCCGGAAAGGCGCAGCCTTATCCGGGACCGCCACAATCGAAATGCCAGCCCCTCTTGGATGGGGCCGCTTCGCTTGGCCGGGACGAGGAACTGCAGAGCGAGTGGCATGCGTTGGGCTGCCAAGAAGTGTTTGCTTAGCGGAGCTTACGAACTCCTCTCCGGGTGGAACGCTTTCACGCTTCGTGCAGCGCCACCGTTAATCCGGACTGGTTAATTTCGGACGCGAACGCCGATTTATTTCCGGTCCAATTCGCATTAATAAAGCGTTACTTCGTCTCAAAAAGCGGCCAGCTCTCGCCTGGAGGCCGACTAGGCTACGCTAACCTCTTGAAATTAAATACATTTTTGGATCTTAATCAAGCGCATTAAATAGAATTTAATGGCGGAATTTTTTCCTTTACTGGGACGCTCTGAAAAGTCGGTTAAATATGTTTTCGGCCCCGCCTTTAACCATGTCCGCCGCCTTTCGCCCAACCGCGGCAACGCAATCGGTTCGGAAAATTTTCATTTAATATCAATGACTTAGTGAAGTTAACTTCCTGGTAAGGCGCTTTCATCTAAGATCCTCGCCCAAGCAATCGGGGACGCAAACGCAAACGCAATCCGGTCCAGGGATTTGAGAAAATGGTCCAGAGGTTCGAGAAAGATGCCGCCTTTAAGCATGCAAAAAGCCTGTTGGCCCGCAAGTCGGATTAGGCGCCGCCGCGAGCCGCCGAAGTAGCGGGGTCATCAAATTTCCGGATCGCCGCAAGCAGCGATCCGTTGACGCGCCCAAACTCTCAGACCTTCTTCAAGAAGCAGGTCTTGAGGACGAGTCTTTGACTTTCTCGGCATTGCACTCGATTTCGCCTTCATCCGGGGTGAGACGAATGTTCTTGATAATCGTGCCTCGCTTCAGCGTGACCGACGTACCTTTGACCTTCAGATCCTTGATGACCTGGACGGAGTCCCCGTCACTCAGCAGGTTTCCGTTACTGTCCTTGACTTCCAAGAGGCCGCTCCTCCGGTCGAAGCCGCTGCTCAACCCTTCACATCGAGCAATTCGACGTCGAAGATCAGCGTGGCGTTCGGCGGGATGACGCCGCCAGCGCCGCGTGCGCCATAGCCCATCTCCGGCGGAATGATCAGCGTCCGCTTGCCGCCAACCTTCATGGTCGCGACGCCTTCATCCCAGCCGCGAATGACCTGATGGGTGCCGATGGCGAATTCGAACGGCTCGCCGCGATCCACGGAGCTGTCGAACTTCTTGCCTTTCGCGCCGTTCTGGTACAGCCAGCCCGTATAATGCATGACGCAGGTCTGCCCGGTCTTAGGGGTCGCGCCATCGCCAACTTTGGTATCCGTGATCTGCAAGCCTGACGGCATAGTCATGGTCTTTCCCGTGGTTTCAGCCATTGCTTTCGAGGGCGCGCCGGAGAAGACGATGCCCGCCGACGTGATGCCAAGCGCGAGCGCCATCAGGACGCCGCTCGTTGGGTGGCTCTCATATTGGGTTTTCTCCTTGTTTTTGGAGGGCGTTTGTGCGAGCCGCCTGTTTAGCCGCGCCCAGAAGCAGAGATCCTATCTTTTTTTGCCGCCGCCTCCGCACTCGATAAACAGCGCATCGCCTTCTTGCCAAATCGCCGATCCCGCGCCAAACAAGGCACGCATCCACTTAAGCCACGACGGAGCAGCCATGCCACAGATGTTGACGCCGGATCTCTGCGTGATTGGCGCTGGATCGGGCGGGCTGTCCGCCGCCGCGATCGCCGCCGCTTTCGGAGTTCCCGTTGTTCTTATCGAGCGGGGAAAGATGGGCGGCGAGTGCCTGAATACGGGCTGCGTTCCGTCCAAGGCGCTGCTCGCCGCCGCCAAGCGGGTCCATGAAATCCGGGATTCGGCCAAGTTCGGCATTCACGTGGGCGACGTGAGCATCGACCATCGGGCCGTCGCCGCGCACGTCCAAGGCGTCATCGACGCCATCGCGCCGAACGATTTCGTCGAGCGTTTCAATGGGCTCGGCGTTGACGTCATCAAGGCCAGCGCTCGGTTTATCGACAAGGATACGGTCGAGGCGGGCGATTACCGGATCAAGGCGCGCCGTTTCATTATAGCGACAGGCTCCACGCCGCTGATACCGCCTATCCCGGGGCTTGATCGCGTTCCCTACTTCACGAACGAGACGATTTTCGCCAACAAGCATCGCTTCGCGCATCTCATTATAATCGGCGGCGGCTCGGTAGGACTGGAACTGGCGCAGGCCCACCGGCGGCTTGGCAGCGAGGTGACCGTCGTCGAAGCAGGCCGCGCCCTGTCCAGGGACGACGCCGAGCTCAGGGAATATTTGCTCAAGCGGCTGCGCGAGGAAGGCGTGCGGGTCCTCGAAAACGCGCGCGTGGAAAGGATTGAGCCCTTCGGCTCGAACATCCAGGTGATTTTCGCAACGCTGGGAAAATCCTACTCCATAGAAGGCAGCGATTTGCTCCTGGCTGTCGGACGCGCGCCAGCGGTGGCCGGCCTCAATCTCGAAGCCGCCGGCATCGCCTATGGCGAGCGCGGCATTCAAGTGAGCAAGGGCCTCGTCACATCCAACAAAAAGGTCTACGCCATCGGCGATGTCACCGGCGAAGGGCACTGGACGCACGCCGCCAATCATCATGCGACGGTCGTCATAAAGAATGCGCTGTTCCGGCTGCCGGCGAGGCCCGACCATGCGACCATGCCCTGGGTGACATTCACCGATCCTGAGGTGGCTCACGTCGGGCTGACGGAAGAGAAGGCGCGTGAGGTCTACGGAAAACTCGCGATCCTGCGCTGGCCGTATCACGAAAACGACCGGGCGCAGGCCGAGCGGGAAACCGGCGGCTTCCTGAAAGTTATCGCGTCGCGGCGAGGCAGGATACTCGGAGCCGGCATCGTGGGCGCTGAGGCAGGTGAAATCATCCAGATGTGGAGCCTCGCCATGCAAAAAGGGATATCGCTTGACGCGATGCGCAGCATAGTGTCACCCTATCCAACTCTTGCCGAAATCAACAAAAGGGCCGCTGTGAGTTATTTCGAGCCGCGCGCGCAACATCCTTTGGTGCGGCGAATTATTACCTTGCTTGCGAAATTCGGGTGATCGACGCTATTTAAGGAGAGAGTGCAAACAACGGACTCTTTAGCGCAATTGGATACTCGTCTCTCACAGAACCCGGAATATCCGGGCCAGGGGACCCCCGAGCTAGTCCGCCCACCGAGGCGGCCCTACGCCGGGGTGTGGAGCATTGCGACAAGTTTGCCCGCCAAACTTCTCCTTCTCACCATCGCCTTCGTCATGCTGGCCGAGGTGCTCATCTTCGTGCCGTCCGTTGCGAATTTCCGCCGAAACTGGCTAATGGAGCATGTCATGGCGGCGAAAATCGCTTCTTTGGCTCTGGAGGCATCCGGGGGCGCGGAAGTTCCGGAGCGTTTGCGGCAGGAGCTTTTGAGGACCGCCGGGGTTCATGCCGTCTCGGTGAAGCGGCCGGAAATGCGGCGTCTCGTGCTCGGAATGCCGGATGAAACGGAGATCGCGGCTGTCTACGATCTGCGCACGGAAAACTTTCTGCAACTCATACCGGATGCTCTTCAGGCGCTTGCGGCTCCTCCCGGCAGGCTCATTCGCGTCATTGCGACGCCCGACATAGCTGCGCCCGGCGAGGAGTTCGATGTCGCGATCGACGAGACGCCGCTCCGCGCCGCCATGTGGCGCTTCGCCCGGAACATCTTCTGGCTGTCGATCATCATCTCCATCATCACAGCGGCTTTGGTTTATCTCGCGCTGACGGGCCTTCTGGTGCGGCCGATGATGCGTATCACGCGCAACATGGTCGCTTACCGCGAAAATCCGGAAGATACGTCCCGGATCATCACGCCGTCGGGACGGTATGATGAGGTTGGCGTCGCCGAAAAAGAGCTGGCGGCGCTGCAAATGCAGCTTTCCGGTCTTCTGAGAGAGAAGGCTCGTCTCGCCAATGTCGGCCTCGCCGTCTCGAAGATCAATCACGATCTTGCGAAACATCCTTTCGAGCGCGCAGCTTGTATCCGACAGGCTCGCCACAGTCGCAGACCCCACCGTTCAGCGTTTCGTACCGCGACTCATTCGTGCGCTCGACCGGGCCATCATGCTTTGCACCAACACGATGAAATATGGACGGAGCGAGGAGGCGCCTCCGAAGCGAACCCGCGTGCCCTTGCGCGCTCTTCTTGCCGAGGTCAACGAGAGCCTGGGGGTTGAGGAATTCAGCGGCGTGCGCATGACAATTTCCGTGCCCCAGTCGATCAACCTTTTCGTCGACCGCGATCAGATATTCCGAGTGCTCGCAAACCTCATCCGGAATGCGTTGGAAGCCCTGCGCCAGGCAGAACCGCCCGTCACCGACCCCGGGATCGAGATTACGGCGCGGCAGGAAGATCAGACTGCGATCATCACGGTGAGCGACAACGGCCCCGGAGTGCCCGCCAACCTGAGGGAGAATTTATTCAAGGCGTTCCAAAGCTCTGCCAAGCGCGACGGCAATGGCCTCGGCCTCGTCATCGCCGCCGAGTTGGTCCGCGCGCACGGGGGCGATATTCGTCTTGAGAACACTGCTTCCGGGGCGTCGTTCGTGGTTATGCTTCCGGCGTCTGTTCTCGCGGGCACGCCTTCGCTTTCCGGCGCCGCGGCGTGTAGCGAAAGCTTGCACAAGACGCGTTTACCCGCTAGACATAGGGACCTTCGCAAGTCGCATTCGCGAGCTTGATGCACCGGTAGCTCAGCTGGATAGAGCACCAGACTACGAATTTGGGGGTCGAGAGTTCGAATCTTCCCCGGTGCGCCAATATTTTCAAGGGTTTAGCCAGCAAACCCCGGTAAGCCAAATTCGAAAAGTAAGCACCGCGAATATATTCGGGGCTTCGTTCGATCGCCGCAACCAGCAACGAGATAGCCCAAAGGTGCTGCGTACAGCGTCAAGGATGCCAAGGTTTCGTGGCTGAGACGGCATCGATCCGGCACCTCGGAAGCCGACAGGGGCGCTACGCCGCCCACCCGATCGTTGGCTTGTCCACACCCTAAGTAAAGGATCACTCTCCTCTCCAGCCGTAACGATAACACGGTGTTATCCGAGGGCTGGGTGTGGCGGCACCAGGGGCGCTGTGAGTTCGTGGAACTCTCTCCCGCTGTCGATGCACCATGCCAAGGGTCTGCGGGCTGTGCGGACTCCTGTGGCCCTCCTGCGCGCCCGGATATGGTTGACTCCATCGCGTCGCGACCTGCGGGGGGTGGTCTGGTGGTATACCAGGGGCTGGTTTGGGTCGTGATGAGCAGGGGAAAAGACCCCGAAAGGGCTTGCTTGCCTGTGTTTTCAGGTGGATTGACGTCTGGACTGGACAGGGGCACCCCCCGGCGGGCATCCAGGGACCACGCGATTGGACACGGGCGTACTGTCTGATCCAGCTCCCGCAGCGCGAAGCCTTCCTCAGGAAGATGGGAATTCCTGCCCGACCAATAAGCTAAAATGCCTTTCCAGCACTCGCCCCGGCGTCTACAAGTGCAAGCACTGTCGCAAGCCATTCTCTGTGACACCTGCGAAGGAGGTCGAATTCAACAGCTGCGGCAGGGTGATCTTGCGGCGATCTGAGAGACAGCAAAGCCTACCGTTATTGGCACGCAGACATCAAGACCCTGGCCGATGCCCTCGCCCAACTCAAAGTGCCTGAAGCGTAGAGTCCAGGTTCCCCAGCCGACCTAAAGTTGCCCTGCAAAAGCATTTAATTACAACGGCTTAACCTTCGCCTTGGGCTGATGAGTACCCAATTGTGTACCCACACGCGTACCCATCGGTGTCGGTTATCCACAAGCTGCCTTGGACGCGCCCTCACTTCCAAAACCACTCGCGGTAGCACAGCGACACGTGGCGGATGATATGCCCGGCGAAGTCATCTGCTTCACGGTGGGCCATCTCGGGGCACTTCCTGATCACCTCTCTAACGGCGGCCCAATGCCATTCATGCTGCCGTCCACCCTTATGGCGGGGATTGCGATAGGCGACGGCGGCGGCCCGATAAATGCGGAGTTGATGTTGCGGGATCGTGAGCTTGTAGCTCATCCTCGGATAGTATGGGGATGAGAACATGAACGCGCGCAGCGGGCCGATTCCGGACGAAGTGGCCTTAAAAACTTTGTTAGATCGGTACTCCCGCTTTTGGATCCCTTTGCGGGCTACCATGGTTTGAGCTTCGGACGTTGAAGGTGGGCACAAGAGAAGGCCTTACTTTTACATCCTGCGAGACAGTTTTCGATCGAGAAGCGGCCAGATGCTTTAGCCAGGCCCATCCTGATTGGTCCCATGATCGAGACCGAGTGGCCCCAAGGGGGCCAATTGTATAAGCCGCATGTCTTACCTGATCAGCCAGCTATCATCCGGCGCATAAAACATCCACATTAGAAGAGGTTTTAGCGCGTAGCGCACGGCCGGGCGGATCGGAAACCCGGGCGGACTAAGAATAGGTGCGACGATGTCTCGTGTTCGAACACTGGCGGCTGCTATACTTGTGGGCGTTGCTGTTTCGGGGACTGCGCAAGCAGCGAGTGCCCCCCCGGTGACGTCAGTTCCTCCCATGATCCCCGCTCCAACGCCGATAGTTCCGCCGATCGGCATTCACAATCCACCGCCCTTGCAATGCTGCCGCACTGACTGCCCCGGCTCGCACTGCCCTTCCGGTCAAGCCTGTCCGCAGTATTGCGTGCGCATTTGCACCCATTGCTAATAACGTCACGACCAAAGAATTCCCCGGTAGCTCAGTCGGTAGAGCAAGCGGCTGTTAACCGCTCGGTGGCTGGTTCGAGTCCGGCCCGGGGAGCCATCATTTCGCGTCACCCGACATTGAAGCCCGGGCGTAACGCGGGGCGGCAAAAAGAGACCCCCGTCTTGGTGGGTAATGCCGAAAGCGTCCCCGCTTTTGCGGTAATTACTCTATAAACATGCAGGGATCTTCGAAGGCAAGCAGTATAAGCCAGATGCCTAATGCAAGAGATTTATATATTGTGAATATGAAAAAGGGCAACATTCACAATTACTTGTCAAGACATGCCTCTGAACAATCTTTCTAATTACGAACCCAAGGGATTCCGATGACTGCCGGAATTCAAATCCCCCATACCATAGAAAAGCAATCAGTGTTTTTAGTTTCATCACTCCTTAGGAACTTATTATCACGAAGAAAGTTTTGCGTATTTATTCCAAATAATATCGTCACACAGCGAGGGTATATATATAATATTGTCCCCTTTCGAAAGGTCATCCATGTGAAACTGGGACCTCGTTAATTAAGGCTCAGTCTATGTTTATTTTTTTGCTGCGAGGTCTTGGGAATAAAAGTCGGTTAACGCTCGTTTGCAGGTCAGGGATAAAGCAGGTGCAGCACAATGAACTCGCGGACCCAGCAATTAAGAGTGGCGGCCACTTTCATAGCCCAGGCGCGCATTTTATGCGACAGCGTCCAGGATCTTTTGGGAGACGACGCAGAACACGTTGCCCGGTTGAACGAGATTGGGGTTGCTCTTGGGGAGGAGTGCGCCCACCTCGAGAGGCTAATAGTCGGCATAAGAATGGCGCACGGAGACGAAACCGACCGCGAAAAAGCAGCTGTGGCGAGCGGTGCGCCTTCACGTATTGAACAATTGAACGAAGAACTCCTCGAATGCGAGCGGCTAAATCACCAACTGGACGAGCTGACGAACACTCTCGACTACGCACCGAGCGAGGCTAAGACTTCAGAGGATGTCATCCTGAAATCTAACGCTGACTACGCCGAAAAGCGGCTCCTCGATAGAGTAGAGACGCTGTCTAGTAGCCTAGCCTTGGAGCGCCCGGTGACGCCGCGAGAGGTCTTGATTTTCGCTCTTCGGGCGCTGGCTCCTCTTCAGGAACTGCTTATGGCAGTGTCCGAAGAGCACAGCTATGAGCGAAAGCAAGGTTCCATTGCATGCAGAACTCCTGCAAGGTATCGTTCCAGCGCTTGAGGAAATCGCCGGCGTAGCGCGCGCCGAGCTTGGTTTCGACGAACCTCAAACTGAGGCAGAGATAATCGAAGAACTCAAGGCCGCACTTGCGCAGAAGGTATCAAGTTAAGTCAGTTATCGAACAGGAGGTCTTGTTGTTCAGACACTCCAATGGAGTCGTGGAGCGTCTGCTCCATTGCCGACAACAATTTTCCTGCTTTGAAAGCCGCCTCGGTACGGTTCCGAACGTCAAGCGCCCGCATAAGCATCGCTGTATGAATCTTTGTCGTCGACTCTGCAATATGCAGGGCCCGTGCGATCTCTTTATTTGACATTCCCAAAGACAGAAGCCGCAGCACCTGCTGCTGACGGGGCGTTAGTTTCAGAACTTGCGCAGTTGCCCCTCCGCGGCTTTTGGCCGAAGACCAGGGGACATAAACGCCTCCCGATAGAATTTCTTTCATGGCAAGGAGAACATCCTCATCAGATTGGCGTTTCGAGACAAACCCATGCATACCACCTGCAAGGCTCGAAGATATACAGTCGCGGCCGTCTGACATTGACATGACTGCAAACCGGATCGCCGGATGGGTTGCGCTTATGGTTTTCAGCGTCTCAAGCGCGTGCGGTCCGGACTGATCAATGTCGGCGAGCACAAGGTCGAGCCGATCGTGATGGATATGTGAGATACCTTCGTGAAGGCTCCCCGTCTTTACGATCTCAACCTTGGAGAAATTCATTCTAATGAGAATGAGAAGACTTGTTCTGCAAGCGCCTTGACCTATTAATAGTATCCTCGGCATACCGGCATCTCCTTCCTACGCGAAGACATCGAAGTCGTCTGCCCTCAAATTCGTTATCTTTACTCCTGTCACACCCGGAAAGTCATCATACTTGGGTGAATTATTGGAAACTACAACGCCGCAAAACAACTCTGGTATGGGAAAGGTTCCCCTGCGCTCCCAACTTCTCCCGTCGGCGGATAGTGCTTATTTTATGAACTAGTTGCCTAGAATCTAATCCCAGGCCTCTCGTCCTGTCAAGTTAATCCATAAGACCTTTGTTGTAGAGGAATAATAGAGCTTTAGCTTGGCTATTCATATTTTTGGATTTTTCATGTTGTTTAGCGTTGGCTTCGTGCCGGATCCCCGATATGGGGAGGCAATATTGCGTTTTTTGTATACCACTGTACACGCCAGCTTGCGTACTAGTCCTCATGGATAAGGCGAGTGGACGAATCTCACGAATAAGACGGAGGTATAGACTATCTGTGTAGTGCGTCAGACCGGCTATCGAGGACGCTAGGAACGAGAAATACTTCGATCAGTCTCGCTGATAGTTCGGCGGAGACAGGTAACAAACTCTTAAGGGATTTATCAGATGAAAAAGCTCCTCGTAGCGGCTCTCGCTCTTGGCCTGATGTCCTCTGGCGCTTTCGCGGCTGTCGGAAGCGGCAACGGACAACGGCAACGGAAACGTTGGCATCGGCAACGGAAACGGAAACGGCAACGGCAACCTCGGCGTGGTTGAACGGCAACCGGCAACGGCAACGGCAACTTCGGTTCGCTAACGGCAACGGCAACGGTAACGGCAACATCGGCCTCGCCAACGGCAACCTGAACGGCAACGTGAACTCCGGTGTCGGCAACGGCAACCTGAACGGTAACGGCAACTGGGGATCGGCAACGGCAACCTGAACGGCAACCACGGCAATCTAATAGCGACTGTCGTTTCGGCCGCGCCCAGGGCTCGCTCTTGAGCGCGGCCGAGTACCTTTGCAGCGGCTAACGTGCACTATCGCGGTAATCACGATATGATCTGGGAAACTGAGGATGAACCCCTTGAACTTAGTCGCTATGGCGATTGTTTCTGGACACTTTGGCAGCGCAGTGATTCCAGAACGCCGGTCGCAGCAGCTGTGTTGGCAGAGCCAACCTCGATACAGATGCGTCGGCTGCGGCAACGGCAATGGCAACGGCAACATCGGCATAGATAACGGCAACCTAACGGTAACTAAACATGGCGGAGGCAATGGAAACGGCAATGGGAACGGTAACGGCGCTCCGCAGAACTAACGGTAACCTGGGATATATGAATGGCGGAACCGGCAATGTCGGGGCCTACAATGGACTTGGGAAACTCAAATTCAACGAGCGGTAACAACAACGTCGGCGCATTCAATGGCAACCTGAACGGCGGCACGAACAACGGCAATGGCAACGTTGGCGTCGTTCAACGGCAACCTGAACGGGACCGGCAATCAAGCACCGGCACGGTAGCAATAACGGCAATGGCAACAGTGGCGCGTTGAACGGCAACCTGCGGAAACGGGAATAACTACAGTCAGTTGGCAGCCAGCGAATGCGGAACCCTCGCAGACGGGAGCGCGCCTAAGTGGAGAACGTGTTATGAACCGAAAGAGATTCCTGACCTTGTGGCGTTGCTCGCGCTTGACTGGCGGGTTCGGTTTGGTGTTGGCGGTGGCGGCAACGGGAATGGCGGAACGGAAACCTTGGCTACTTCAACGGTAACGGAAACACCGGAAACCTCAACGGAAACCTGAATTCCGGTAACTGGCAACGGCAACGGACAGACAGGCAACGGTAACGGGAACGGGACATGATAACATGGCAGGCATTGAAAGGGCCTCCGAGCGTCCGTCCCGGCCTTGTCCGACACCGCATGCCTCAGATCCGTGACTGCCGCCGGATCCAGTCTCACACTGGATCGACTGTTTGTCCGCTATGACCCCAATACACCTAAATCTTCGCTGGCGCAGCCTCTTCCGGTAAGCCAGAAAGGGCCGAAATGCTTCGACTGACTATAGGCGCGCGAGGTTTCAAATGAAGATGGGTTCGAAGACGAACGTTGCGCTGTTTACCACTGCGCTCGCGTCCACCCTGGTGTTAGCCGACCCCATCGCCTGGTCAAGTCGCGCGCCTGTGCCCGTTCCACCGATGGCTCCGCGTCTGCTAGCGACATTGGCAAGCCCATTGCACCGGCGGAAATCAGCAGGACGGTGATCGCGACAGGCACCCTCAACGCTTCGGTCAATGTCGAAGTCGGCTCCCAGCTCTCCGGGCAGATCGCAACTCTCGCTGTGGATTTTAACGACGTCGTCAAGAAGGGCCAGCTCCTCGCGCAACTCGACGACAGCAAATACAGGGCCGAGGTGGATGCAGCGAAAGCGGCCTTGGAAAGCGCAAAGGCAGACGAGCGCATCGTGGCCGCGCGTCTCGAACGCGCCTCGATCGACATTCGGCAAACCGAGATGCAGCGGAAGATCCTGGAGGTGCGCGTTGAAAAAGCCAGGATCGCCCTGGATACGGCGACGCGGGAGATGAACCGGAAATCGGTTCTCAGTGATCGTAGTTACGCGCCCGCTGCCGAGGTCCAGGATTCGACAGCGCGCCGCGACACGGCCCGCGCCGTGCTTCGGGAAGCGCAAGTCGAATTGGAGAACCACGCGAAATGCGGCTGACGCCGCCCGGTCCGACGTCACACGAACCACCGCCGAACTCGAAAAAGCCCGCGCGACAGTAAAGCAACTTGAGGCCCAGCTGCAGGCCGCCACAGTCGATCTGGAACGAACCAGCATCAGGTCTCCGATTGACGGAGTTGTTGTCGGGCGAAATGTTACTCTGGGCCAGACGATGGCAACGGCGCTTGAGGCGCGTACGCTTTTTGATGTTGCGGCCGATCTGCGGGAGCTGGACATCTGGGCCCGTATCGACGAGAGCGACATTGCAAAAATTGCTGTCGGACAGAATGCCACCTTCACCGTGGACTCATTTCCTGGTCGCGAGTTCAGAGCGAAAGTAACTCAAATCCGCAAAGCGCCGCAGGCCGTCCAGAATGTGGTGACTTACACCGTCGTTCTTGCTGCGCGTAACGATGACTATTCGCTGCTTCCGGGGATGACGGTGGTCGCTCGGATCGAAACCAAGCCCACTACAGCCTCCAAGAAAATATCCTCGGTCCTTCCGGCCCCGAATGAGGTCGGAATACGATAATGTTGCTGGAGGCTCGCGAGATCAGCAAAGTATACGGCTCGAACTCTGATCTACCATCTGCTATAGCCTTGCGGCCAACGTCGCTTCGGATCGAAGAAGGAGAATTTATCTCGATCGTCGGGCCTTCCGGGTCGGGCAAGTCAACCCTTATGAGCATCCTAGGGTTACTGGACCGCCCCACCTCCGGCCAGCTTTATTTCGAAAATGCGGACTGCAGCCGCCTTGACGATGGCGAACTGGCGGGAATTCGAAATCGACGAATCGGATTCATCTTCCAGGCCTACCACCTTCTTCCGCGGCTTACCGCTATCGAGTAACGTCGAACTGCCCCTGGTCTATGCCGGCATCAGCGCACATGAGCGGCGAAGGCGGGCTCAGCAAGCGCTTGACGCTCTCGGCCTTTATGGCAAAGGTGATCGTTTTCCGGTGGAGCTTTCCGGGGGCGAACAGCAGCGCGTGGCCATTGCAAGGGCGACTGTCTCCGAGCCATCGATCCTCCTTGCCGACGAGCCGACAGGAGCCCTCGATAGCGTGTCCGGCCGTGCGGTCATCGACATCCTGAAGGAGATTAATCGTGCAGGCCGGACCGTGGTGATGGTCACTCATGATCACGGCATCGCGCAAGAGGCGTCGCGCAAGCTGTGCATGAAAGACGGCCAGCTTGTGTCCGACGGCCCAACGCGCGGTCTTCATTTTTTCCCGTTCGTCAGCGAGGCCGTGACATGAGAATGCGCGATGCTCTCGGGATGGCAACAGACGCGCTCGCGGCAAATCCCGTCCGGAGTCTGCTGACCATGCTTGGCATCGTGATCGGCGTCGGCTGTGTGGTTTGCATGGCCGCCATTGGAGCAGGAGCACGTGCTCGCGTCGTCGATCAGATCCGCGCTTTCGGCGCAAATGTGCTGATCGTGAACCCAGGGACGAAAATCAAGGACGGAGTGCGCGGGGCCGATGCCCCGAAGGGCATCCTCACCACAGGGGACGCCAAAGCGATCGCAGAGCTGCCCTTGGTCGCCCTTTGTGCGCCGTCTGTATTCGGAAACGCACAGGTGGTGCATGGGAGCCGGAATTGGGGAACCACCGTTAACGGCACAACACCGGATCACTTTCGCATCCGAGAGTGGCGGCTGAAGTCAGGCCGCATGTTCCTGCCTGAGGAAGATCAGACTGCCGCCAAGGTCGCAATCCTGGGCTCAACAGTGGCGGAAAAGCTTTTTGAAGGTGAGGAAGCGGTTGGTCAAATTATCCGCATTCTCAATACACCGTTCACTATTCTTGGGGTCCTCGAGGAAAAAGGTGCATCCGGGAGTAGCCAGAGTCAGGACGATGTCGTCTTCGTGCCGCTTTCTACGGCCACCCGACGACTCGTAGGAAGCGCGAACACGGTCAATCGTGACGCCGTCGGTTACATGATAGCGAGTGCGAAGTCCGATGACGCGATCCCGAGGGCAATCCAGGGGATCACTTCGCTGTTGAAGGAGCGCCACAGGATCGCAGTCGGCCTGGACGACGACTTCACCGTCACTTCAGCTGCTGCAGCCCTTGCGGCGCAGCAGGAGTCGGTACGCACCATCTCGATACTTCTCGGTTCAATCGCCGCCGTATCGCTCGTTGTCGGTGGAATCGGCATCATGAACATTATGCTCGTTTGCGTAACCGAGAGAACGTCCGAAATCGGGCTAAGGCTTGCCATCGGCGCGCGTCCCCGAGACATTCGGCGGCAATTCCTCCTCGAGGCTGTGGTCATATGCACCGCCGGCGGCGTTTTCGGCGTCCTCTTCGGGTCGGCTGCGGCCTGGGGGATAGCCAACAGCTTCGACTGGCCCATCCTCATCCAGCCATGGACCGTTGCAATTGCGGTTGTCCTTGCGAGCACGGTTGGCGTGTTCTTCGGCTATTATCCAGCCAAGCGTGCATCCGCGCTCCAGCCGATCATAGCGCTGAGACAACTCTGATAGACAACCCAGTGCTACTCCGATTTGAATTTCGCTTGCGTTGAAGAAGGCCGGACACGTTTTAGCCTAGAACGATTTGCCTGGTCAGGGTCAAGGGAGAGATTGTTTTGGTTTTTCGCGGCCAGGACTCGATGCTGAGATCCCACATTCAATTAACTGGTTTGGGCGAAGCGTTCGCGGTGGGCGATCGGTTTCGTCTCAGTAAGGCCGATTCCGGAAGTGTGGGCGTTAGTAAAGCGCTCCGACGGCAATGCATGCTTTAGGATCCCGCTCACACCTTCGGAGGGAATGGAACACGAGAAATCGGTCCCCTACGCTCGGGGCAGTTGGGGCTGGCCGCCGATTAGCGTCGAGCCCGAGATTACCGTCGATAACATTGAGGTTTGCCAAGTTCGTCTATCTTCTGCTCCATAACGAGAAGATTCGCGACGTCATAGACACCATCGGAAAGAAAGGCGTGCTCCTGCTGGGCCGCTTCACCGAGGGTCGGATGGTAGTCCTGGAGCGCTTGCGAGAAAAATTCCGCAACCTGGACTATGTTCCGATGGTGTTCAATTATGTTCCTAGACCTTAAGAATAAATGCGACTGGGTGCTTAAAGATGTAATCGTCTATCCCTGATCGGAACGTCCCTCAAGTCGTTGGCGAGGCCACGAAACTCTGCTTAGGATATCCGCAAAAATAACCGCTACGATTTTCCGGTTCGAGGATTTATTGTGTAGTTCCATTCAGGATGGAACGCATCGCCGCAAATGTTGAGGGCTTCCATTTCAGCATCGCTGACTTTGATGCCCTTCTCGTAGGTTCTCTCGTCCAGCGCGCTTTCGACGCGCAGCCCGGCTTTCGTTGACGTTGCTGCAATCAGCTCGACGACGGCTACCCTGTCAGTCAGCGGACGCGCGCGCCAGTTCTGAGTGATATGACAGAAAAGGCGGTGCTCGATCTTATTCCACTTCGATGTGCCCGGCGGGTAGTGGCAGACATGGATCGTGAGGCCCGTCTCATCGGCAAAGTCCTGCAGTTTCACTTTCCATAGCCGCACGCGCGCGCCATTTGAGCCGCCACAATCGGCGGTGATGGTCAGCTCGCTTGCATCGGGATAGCGCTGGTGTCCCATCTTTTCCAGCCAGAGCCGGATCGAGGCCACGGCGAACTCCGCAGTGTCGTGGGTGACGCCAACGCTGACCCAGCCTTTGTTGGCCGTAATATCGTAGACGCCATAGGGGACAACCTTGCCAAGCTTCTTGTCCGCGAAATCGTGCACGTTCACACGCCGCGGCTCGCCTTTGGGACGGTAGTCGCTGCCGCCGTTACGGAAATTGCCAACCAGCTCCTTTTTCTTCGTGTCGACGGATATTGCGGGCTGACCGGCAGCCTGCGCCGCCCGAACCTTGGCGTTGATGTGCTCGAACTGCGCGTCGCGGTCCACATGATGCGAACCTTCGTCGGCCTTCCGGTTGGATTGGCGTGAAAAGCCAAGTTCGGTCAGTAACTTGCGCACGGTGTTGGCGCTGACTGCATGCCCCCTCTCATGGAGGGCTACCGCCAGCTTATCGAGGCTTTTCGAAACCCATAGCAGCGGGCGAACCGGATCGCCAAGCGTGGCCGGCTCCACAAGGCGGCGCAGGTCGTCCAAAAGCGTTGCATCCCGCGCCGCCAGCGCTCGGCGGCCACCGCCTTCCCGGCGAACTCTCCCGCGCGGCGGCGCAGGAGCATCGAGGTCCTTGAGCCCTCGCAACAAAGTGCTGCGTGCAAGCCCGGTAATGCCCGATACCGCCGCAAGCCCTCCGCGTCCCGCCGCGCGAACCTCCGCTGCAGCAAACAGCCGCCGCCCGCGCTCATCGAGCTTGGAGCTGACCGCATCCCAGCGCAGACGAATCGCTTGCCCATCGATCATGAGAACGCGCATAGCGCGCAAAATCACCGCCGGGAATCCAACACACGCGAGTCACAACGACGCGGCTTGGCTAAAGGCAAACCGATTCACTTATTTTTGCGCCCGACCTAGCATTACAGTTGTAATTTCACTAGCAGCCTGTCGGACTTAACCTCGCCATTTGAATAGGGCAACCTCTTGCGATTGATTCTCAAGCTTGGCTGCGCTTTCATGAGCAATTTCCGCCCGATCGACCGTCAGACCGCCTATTTGCTGCCGCCGTCCGTTGATGATTGGCTGCCGGAAGAGCATCTGGCGCGGTTTGTGGTGGATGTCGTCGAACATCTGGATGTGTCGGCGATGAGCAAAGCCTATCGCGGCTCGGGTTCGGCCAGCTACCATCCTTGTCTGTTGGTTGGGCTTCTGGTTTACGGCTACGCCACGGGCGTGTTCTCAAGCCGCAAGCTGGAGCGGGCGACGTACGACTCGATCGCCTTCCGCTTCGTTGCGGCCAACCAAAATCCCGATCACGACACCATCGCCGCCTTCCGCAGGCGCTTTTTGAAGGAGATCGAGGCGCTGTTCGTCAAGGTTCTGCTTTTGGCGGCTGAGATGGGCTTTTTGAAGCTGGGGACGGTAGGCCTGGATGGCACAAAGATCCACGCCAACGCCAGCAAGCACAGCGCGCTGTCTTATGAGCATGCGTGCAAGATCGAGGCGCAGTTGAAGGCTGAGGTTGCGGAGCTTTTGGCAAAGGCCGAAGCCGCCGATCAGGCGGATGTTCCCGACGGGATGTCGATCCCGGAGGAGCTGGCGCGCCGCGAGGAGCGGCTGAAGAAAATCGCCGAAGCCAAAGCCAAGATCGAAGCGCGCGCCAAAGAGCGCTACGAGCGCGAACTGGCCGAGCACGAAGCCAAGCTCGCGGCCCGCGCGGCCAAGGAGAAGGCGACAGGCAAAAAGCCTGGCGGCAAACCGCCCGCGCCGCCGGCGGAGGGGCCGCTGCCAAGCGATCAGGTCAATCTGACGGACGAGGAGTTGCGCATCATGCCGGTTTCAGGCGGCGGCTTCGAGCAATGCTACAACGCGCAGGCCGCTGTGGCGGAAGGCAGCCTCCTGGTCGTCGCCAACGGTGTGACCCAGGCCCCGAACGATAAGCGTGAGCTCGAACCGATGCTCGCCAAGACACGCGCCCTGCCCGAAGAGTTGGGCAAGGCCGAAACGCTGCTCGGCGACAACGGTTACTTCAGCGAGGCCAATGTGAACGCTTGTGCAGAGGCTGGGATCGAGCCGCTCATCGCGCCCGGCCGGCAGAACCATCACCCTTCCTTGAGCGAGCGGTTCGCCGGCGCGCCGCCCGCGCCGGAAAACCCAACGCCGGTTGAAGCCATGGCTCACCGCCTGCGAACGCCCGAAGGCAAAGCGCTCTACGCCAAGCGCAAATGCACGCCCGAGCCGGTCTTCGGCGTTATCAAGTCCGCGCTCGGATTCCGCCAGTTTCTCTTGCGCGGGCTCGAAAATGTGCGCGGTGAGTGGAGCCTTGTGACCATGGCCTGGAATGTGAAGCGGATGTTCTCCCTCAAGACCGCCTGAGCGGCGGTTCATCCGCCTGTGCTTGGCCTCATGCGCAAGCTCCGCTGCAAGGCGCTGTCATGACGCCGCTGCTCCCCAACCCCAGTCCGACAGGCTGCTAGGCGCGTGACCGGCGTTTCTTGCCTGTCGAGCCGCCGGATATAGTCGGCGTCAGAAGCGGTATCCGCACCGCCAGCGCCTCCGGCTGGTTCGCCGGTTGATGCCGATCTTGAGGACTGGTTGGAGGGGATCGCGCTTGGTCACTTCGCTAATCCAGGATCTCAAACCGTATAGGTTTAAACCTATAGTTATTCGATTGCGGGGCAGAGCAGGCCGTGAGGCCAATGATGAGATCAAGCTCCGCCAGGAACACAATGAAGTCGTTTGCTTTGCTCAGCGGCGGCCGCACCACAATTCGCCCGGTGGCACCATTCAGCTCGACATTCATGAATATGTTGAAGCAGGCAGGGATTTGGTCCGCTCCAATGCCATAAGGCTCCAGAGCGCCCGCCAGATTGCCAAAACAGCCGTGATGCGGATCGCGGTCGCCGTAAATGATGCGGAATGTGTCTGCGCTGCAGGGCGTCAGCAGAAAGTCATGCCTGCCTACTGTGTCTTCGAGAATTGTAAGCATCGGGCGGCTGCGGTTCGAGTAGATCGTGTCGCCTGTGCTTAGGTAGATCTTTTCGAGATAGTCGAATGTGCGCCCGGAGGACATGATTTCCGCCGTGTCGCCTGCGAAAGCCGCCAGCATATCGGCGACCTGCTCGCCTTGCAGATCGATGACTTTGAGACGCTTGCCTTTGGCGAGATGGAATGCGCGTCCGGATCTCGGCGGGATTTCCTCGATCATGACTGCCGCCGTTTGCGACCCGGCGCAAACGGACAGCGCCAGTTTTCCCCCACGGCGCGCCCGCTATACTGCCGCGCTTCGGATCGCTCGGCGAAATTACGCAGGGTGGGATTCAACGAGCCGCACAACGCGGCGTCCCTTTTTCGTATGACATCACGCATGCGGTCATAACGGCCCTGCCGCCGCAAGGTTTCGAACTGCTCATGCAGGTTGAACACAAGCGCCGGACAGTGATACCGCCGCGACAGTCGGCTCGCATTTGGATGCAGGCCAATGATAAAAAATGCGTGGCCCCTCAAGCTGAAGCTGAAATGCGCCAATGCCGGATCGCACGACACGCGGCGGTCCCATTCGAAGGTTTTCGCGTCGAGGTCATGCAAGGCCTGCAGCCGGCTCCACATCGCCTGCTCGAATGAAAGTTCGCCCATTCCAAGGGGGGCCTCAAACGCCGCCACGAAGCTGTGCAATCCGGCGCAATCGCGAGCCGTCGCGATAAATCGCTCGATGTCATCCAGGATTTCAGCGTCCTTTGTCGCTTCGTTCAGGTTTTTATATAATATTTCTACGATATTTCGGTGTGCGCTTGCACTTTTTGCGGCGATGCAAGGAAATGATACATCACGGACAAAGTAATTTATGCGCCCATGGTTATGGTTATATTCTGTCATTTTTCCGTTTGTCTGGAAATGATGTGCATGTGATCTCGATTTATGCCTCTATTACAATGCCAGGATGGCAGTCTTGTTCCAAGCCGACCAGATGAACGAGCGGAGGGAGGGGCGATTGGATTGGCTTAGACGGGCCGCTCGGCGGAGCGGTAGAAGCAGCGAGAGCGCGGGCGAAAATCAGGACAGCAACTGCGATTAAGCTGAGAAAGCAAGCGAGCCGCTATGCTCGCCCAGCGCGCCAGCTGCGTGCAGGACGCCCGTCATGCTCGCTCCCACGAGGAACCCGGACGCAATGAGCACGCCGCACCGGCTTTGCCCAATGCCCGGAGTGCACTCAAGGAGATGATCGCGGCCGGAATGGACGAGGGGAAGGTCATGCCAATCTGCAAACTGAGGTGGACATTCGCGGCCATGAAAACGACGGTGATCGCCCGCCAATAATCATTCCCCGAGAGGTGAGTTCGGCAGGATGCTTGGCGCGCTGGCTTTTCACGGGCCCTCGCAGTCGGCGCGGAGAAGATGGAGCGCGTAGGCGGAATCCGAGTTCGTCCAACTCCTGATAGGGTTCCAACCCGCAGCGGCGATCAATTCCGCGAACTCGGAAGGCGTATGCTTCCAAGAAGAGTTGGTGCGAATGCTGTCGCCGAGAGCGAACCGGGCTTTGTGAGAGGTAACTTCGATCGCAGTGGCTTTCCTGGCTACGAGATGAGCTTCAACCCGCGTCGGTCGGGAGCGTATGCGAACCCGGTGTTCAAAATCATCGAGCGTGATCTGCGCCCTCGAGCTCGCGCATCATGCGAACGAGAATATTCTTGTGAAAGGCTGCCATGAGTGGGCCGCCATACGCCGCTTCGAGTTTGCAGGGATCGCCATTGTGGTCCAGGCCGACGAGAAGAAAACCTGGCGCGAGCGCCGACCTTACGCGCGTCAACAACTCCGTGGCCTTGATGGGCTCCAGGTTGGCGACGGAGTTGCCGGGAAAGAAGCCGAGAACGGGACCGGGGCGCTCGATGGGCAGAGCGGGAAAGGGTTGGGAGTAGTCTGCGCAGACGTGAAGGATCTCAAGCGCGGGGTAGGTAGTTCTGAGACGTTCCGCGGCTGCCCATAGAAAGTCGCCGGAAATGTCGATTGCAATATAACGCCAGGGGTCTTTTATCGCGTCGAGCAACACGCGAATCTTGCGGCTAGCTCCGCTTCCAAACTCGACGATACAAGCCTTACCCCCTACCATGGCCGCGACGTCGGCCGCGCACTCGCGAAGGAGGATCATCTCAAGTGCAGTGAGGTAGTACCTTCCAGAGTGGCAAATGGCGTCAAAGAGCGAGGAGCCTGTCTCGTCCCACAGATACTTGCCGGGAAGGGCTTTTTGATCGAGGCAAAGCCCTTCTAGCACGTCTCTCAGAAACTCCTCGTCCTCGCCGCTGGACGCGTCCGCACGTTGATCCGAAACGCAGCGGCCATTCATGAGACTGCCATCTTCTTTGTTGCGGTCAGAACCACAAGGGCGATGCGGTCGGTTTCCTGGTATGGCTCCCGCGCAAGCTCTTCGCCAAAGACGTCTGGGTCCACTTCCCGGTATGTCCAGTCGAGGCCAGCGCCTTCGAGCACGCTGGACGCCACATTGAGGAATAGATCGCTCCCGTCAACAATGGCGACGCCGGTGAAAAGCAGAAGCGTTCCCCCGGGCGCCAGCCGATCGATCGACGCCTTAAGAATCTCCATTGCCAGCCCTGCGCCGAGCGGGCCGCCGCCATGCCGATACGCCCTAGCCCCTTCGTCGATCAGATAGGGAGGATGCGCCACCACAAGATCGAAGCAGCCGGGTGCGTGTGAGAACAGATTGCTCTCGACGGCATGGGCATTCATCCGCCCAGCCACGGCCGCGTTGACGGCAGCGAACTCTAAGGCCCTGGGGTTGATGTCCAGCATCAAGACCTCTGCGCTGGGGAATGTTTTCGCAATCGCGATCGCGCCAGGGCCGGCGCCCGCGCAAACATCGGCAGCGCGACTGATCGTCGGTTCGCGGCCTGATAGCCAGGCGTTGATCGCGTCGACGAATTTGTATGTGTCCGGCCCGAAGAACACGGCATCCCGCGCCGTCGTCGGAAAGGCGGAATGCATGAAGAGGTCGCCGTCCAAAGTTGAGAAACGGACTTTGCTGCGCCATAGGGCGCCCCGGCTTTCAAGGAGACCTGCCTCGAACATGAGCCCGAACAAGTGTTCTGCCATGACGTCCTGCGAAAAAGGTCGGCTCCAGCCCAGCACACCGGTCAATGCGTGTGCTTCGGCATTGCAGGGCCTTGCGTTCACCAGCGCGTGGCTCGCAGGCGAGATCGTCACGAATCGATAGCCGCTGCCGCGGACGGCCGCGGCCAGGCGAATAAGGGCGGAGAGTTCCGCCGGGCAT
Source organism: uncultured Alphaproteobacteria bacterium (assembly GCA_963829495.1). Classification (GTDB taxonomy): domain Bacteria; phylum Pseudomonadota; class Alphaproteobacteria; order Rhizobiales; family Rhodomicrobiaceae; genus Rhodomicrobium. The sequence continues at coordinate 18,055 of CAWHIT010000005.1, read as the reverse complement.
GCTATTGGAGCATCGCTGGATGTTACATAAGGCGAGGTCAAACGAAGCCATTCGTCTTCAGTAGCTTGAGGCCGAACGCTTTCAGGTCACTATCGGTTCCAAGCTAACGAACCCACCCCTGGCTTCGACACATTTCGCGATGCCAATCGCCGGCACGATGCAGTGCCATCAAGGGTTGAGCTGAATTAAACCTAAGCCAACAAAGACGACCGGACGGAGGCCCCACACAACACGGCCCTTTAACCCTCGGAAGGAATGTACCGAAGCATGTTTCGGCAATAGCTACATCTTGGCTTTAGGTCAAGATTACTTCAATGGGCGTAAGGTATACCTCAAGCTGCGATGAAGCAAATTTGGGGCCTCATGCTTCACACTCTCATTCCGGCGCGCCAAGGTTACGAGCCAAGCACGATCGAGACATTGAATGCTCAGCGCATCGCCTTTTCCGATGAATACGAAAGGCTGGAAGCTGCTCAGATCGAGAGCAGAAAGCTGTGCTCTCCGGAAGCGAACATCCTGCATTTGCACATTGATCTGCGCCTCGGAGCAATCGGCGAAGATGTCGATGGGATTTTTGAATGCATCGCCCGGCAGCAGCCTAAGACCGCGCGGGAGATCGGCATCATGTTACGGGCCCCTACCATCACGTGCAAATGGCGGTTAGCGGCGACTGAAGGCCCGTCGATAAAGAGGAGCGCCAAAAAGGAGCGATATGGTTCAATCCATTTTTAGCGCCATTCGAGCGACCCCTCCAGATCACGAAGAGGTGACCCCGCAAGAAATCCACGTCGCGATGAGCGAAGCAACCGTAGAGCTGTTGTCGAAGGCAGAGAGCCTCGCAGGCAAGGCGTTCTCCCCAAGGCTCTTTGAGGTATGCGGCGCTTACCCGGGGCAGTATTGTTCTGCTGCTTGCCGATCGAGCGGCATAGCCCTTTAGCGGTTGCCATGTGGGGAATCGGCGGAATTCTTCGCCCCTTCCTCTCGTCCATTCTCGCAAGGGACTTGGCAAGTGATCTGCACGCTTTTACGACGCAATATGGCCTGAAGTCTTCGCCCCCCGTCCAACTCGTGCTGAGCGATATCGTTATGCCAGGCGGCATGACGGGCTACGACCTGGCGCGCTGGTTAGCGTCGAACAAGCCGGAGATCAGAGTGATCTTGTGCTCCGGCTACAATGAGGGAGACCACGGCGGTGATGTCCAAAGCCCAAATAGTGACGTTGTCGTTCTTGGAAAACCCTATAGCCGTGACCAGCTCGCGCGCGCTTTGAGCCACGCGCTGTCGCCTTCGCGAGCCCTCTTTTAAAGAAGTTTGCTCGTCCTCTGGAAGCCGAACTTGAGGTCCGGCCAGCGGCCATCACCGTAAGCAATGCCGACATTCCATTCTCTCGGCAGCGAGTGAACGAACCGGCCGCTGGTATCTCCATCTGAAGCACGCCGCTAGACCTAGCACATGCGATGATGCGAACTTCTGTTTCAGATCACTAGCGCTGGACATCACAGGGTGCTCCGTCAAAGCGGACGCGCGCGGCATGGATATCGGAATAACGACGGTCAGCCCAATCAATGAGGCTCGCCATCGGGTCCAGCAGGGATTGGCCTAGCGGGGAAAGGCAATATTCAACGCTCGGCGGCTTGGTCGGAAAGACATGACGGGTGACAAGTCCGTCGCGCTCCAAGTCGCGCAGCGTCTGGGTGAGCATGCGCTTGGAGATGTCGCGGATGGCTCGGCGAAGCTCGCTGAAGCGCTGCGGTCGCGTCGCGAGGGTCATGATCATGAGTATGCTCCATTTGTCGCCGATGCGGTCGAGCACGTCGCGCACCGGGCAATGTACGGGTTCTACTGACTGGGCCTCGTCCGATTGATATCGGCTGAATCGCTCGATCGCGCTCAATGCGTCGCTCATATGGGTTCCTTTTTTCTCTCCTGGTTACAAAAAGCTGCCTCCTTGCGGTGCAGATCTGAGGTCTTCATATGAGACCTACCCTAGAATATAGACCATTTAGCACCGGGAGAATACGCATGTTTCTAGTCGTGGGAATTACGGGAAAAGTAGGCGGCGCAACAGCCAAACATCTGTTGGCGCAAGGTAAGAAAGTACGCGCGCTGGTTCGCGACCGCGCGAAGGCGGCAAGCTGGACGGACCAAGGCGTCGAACTGGTCGACGGCGACTGGAACAATGCGGCCGCCATCGAGCGGGCGCTCAAGGGCGTCGATGGCGCGTTTGTAATGTTGCCGGCCGTCTGGGCTCCCTCGCCGGACTTCAAGGAAGCCAAGGGCGTCATCGCGAACTATGTCGAGGCGCTGACCAAGGCCGCGCCGCCGCGGGTCGTCGGGCTCTCGTCGATGGGGGCGAACCGGACCAGCGGGCTGGGGATGATCACCGCCCTGTCGCTGCTGGAGCAAGGCTTTCGCAAACTGGCATCGCCGGTCGCCTTCGTGCGCGCCGGCGCGTTTTTCGAAAACTTCCTTTACGGCCTGCACGTCGCCCAGGGCGGCACGCTCCCAGTTTACTACAACCCGACCAACCGGAAATCGACCATGGTCGCGACGAAGGACATTGGAGCCGAGGTGGCGACGCTGCTGACCGGGCCGGCGTGGTCGGGGCAGCGAGCCATCGAACTTGGTTCGATGGTCAGCGCGGATGAAGTCGCCGCCCAATTGGGGGAAGTCCTGAAGCTCGACGTCAAAGCCTTTGCCGTCCCGCGGGCCGATTGGCCAGCAGCGTTCGAGCAGTTCGGCATCCCGAAGGGTCAGACCGGACCGGCCGAAGCTATGTTTGAGGCCGTCAATTCGGGCTGGATGGACCTCGGGGCCGAGGGTACGGAGCACGTCGCGGGCACGACGCCCCCCCGCGATGTCTTCGCGGCGGCTCAGAAGGCCGCCACGGCGTAGGTCCGCGGATCAGCGATGAGATGCGACTTTCGGACCTGCTCCGGAACTCCCTCAATGAATGCGTCGCCCTTGGTGGACAAATGTCAAAGATTTCCTGGCGCCAAGTCTCGGCCTTGGCGCCTGCAGCTTTCTTCGTCGTGGGATCGCTCAGCAACATCTTCGCCCCTGGGTCTATCTACCAGGAATATCTGCGGTGGGGATACCCGCCATGGTTCCATTTCGTGACCGGATCGCTGGAACTCACGGCCGCCGTTCTTCTGGCGCAGGCGCGGACGCGGCTGTGGGGCTCGGCGCTCGGCTGCACCGTGATGTTGGCGGTTTTACTTTTTTTGGCAGGCTCTGATTGTGCGGCGCAAGCGCGCCAAATTCGCCGAATCGCCGCATCTATCGCAGCGTTTTGTGCCCAGGAGCGCTATGCCTGAAAAGGGGTTGACCCGCGGGGACGCCACGCAATTGCTGCCTATCTGAGTGGTCTCCGCTAACGCTAGAGTTTTTCCGACTTAGATTGAAGCATAACCAGCGTTCCTGAAGTAGGCAGCGCACTCGGCTGGATGGAAGCATTTGAGCAGCGATCCGATCCTTTTCCAGACGGCCTCGACGGTGCGCTCCCCGGCTTTTCTGAGGAGCGTTTTGAGCTTGGCGAAGACTTGTTCGATCGGGTTCAGATCGGGACTGTAAGGGGGCAGAAACACCAAGCGTGCGCCGGCGGCGCGAATGGCGTTGCGGATTGCCCGGTTCTTGTGAGACCCCAGATTGTCCATGACGACGACGTCGCCCCGCTTGAGCGTGGGAACCAAGATCTGCTCGACATAGGCAAGGAAGGCCTCGCCGTTGATGGGGCCATCCAGCACGCAAGGCGCGGTAATCGCGTCCTGCCGCAGCGCGGCGAGAAACGTCAGCGTCTTCCAGTGGCCGTGCGGAACCTTGGCGACGAGCGGCTTGCCGCGGCGACGCCAGCCGCGGGTGCGGGTCATGTTCGTTTTGGCCCAGGTTTCATCAATGAAAACAAGGCGGGAGGGATCAATCCGCGCCTGGTATTTTTTCCAGCGGAGGCGGCGCCGGGCGACATCGGGACGGTCCTGCTCGGCGGCGAACAAGGTTTTTTTTAAAGCTGATCTCCTGGCGTTTCAGGAAGCGCCACAGCGTGTCGCAGGAAACGGCGACGCCCCGCTCGCGCAGTTCGCCGCGCAGCGCATGAAGCGTCAAATCGGGCTTTTCATCGAGCCGCGCCAGTAGCCAATCGCGCTCCGCTTCCAAAAGAAATGGGCGCTTGCCGCCCATGGGCTTGGCGGCCGCGCTGCCGCTTGCCCTAACGCGTTGCGTCCACTTCACGACGCTCGCCACGCTGACATCGAACGCGGCTGAGGCCGCCCGCGTCGTCTGACCGCTCGTAACAAACGCCACCACCCGCTCACGCAGGTCGAGAGAATAAGCTCGCGCCATGCATGCTGGCCTCCGCCCCAGCATGCAGTTTGAATCACTGTTCGCGCCGGATGGGAATCCCCAGTGATTCAATTAAAGTCGGAAGGACTCTAAGGTGCTAAGGTGAGCTAAGCCGATGGGGAGTTTGGAAGCCATCTTCGGGGGACAGCATCCAAGCACTGCGCAGGAATGCGCGCGCGCCGTAGTAATTTTCATCTTTGGCTATCTCCTGCTGCGGGTCTCGGGGCGTCGCACTCTTGGGCAATGGTCTTCGCTCGACATCGTGATCTCGATCGTCGTGGGCTCGAATCTAAGCCGCGCGCTCACTGGTCCTGCGCCTTTCTTCGGCACCATGGCCGTGACAGCTCTTCTTATAGCCATGCATTGGATCCTGGCGAAGCTTTCGGCGCTTTCGGAAATTGCCGGACACGTTCTGGAAGGATTGCCCGTAGAGCTCTGCACGTTGGGGACCATCGACGATAAACGGATGAAAGCCTGGTCGATCAGTAAGACTGACCTCCACGAGGCAATGCGAGAATCAAAGGTTAAAAGCCTGGCGGAGGTGCAATCAGTATCCTCGAACCAAGCGGAAAGATTCACGTGACGGAGGCTCGCACCGACCCCCCAAGACACCTCACCGGTTCATTGCGCTAGCCATGAGAGCCCGCCCCAGGCCTGATCGCATACCATCCGGTGATCATGGAGCGAAGGTTGTTCCAGACCCCTGACAAAAGCACCATCAGCACACGCACAAACACAAAACGCGGAAAGCATGAGCGGGCCCGCGAGGGCAAGAAGTGGGACTCAATTTCAGGACAGATTTTGGCCTCGAGAAAAGTAGTCTGGCAAGGTCAGACGATCCGTAATGCCTTGGCCAATTGTCAGTTTTGCGAGCCCAGGGATCCGCAGCGCCTTCATGACCTGATTTCGCACAAACAGGCCAAACCTTGTTTTCGGCGCAAAGGCGCTCGCGAACGTTCTGGCTGCCTCCTGTTTTTTCTCCATGAAAGGGCGCAGCAGGCACTCATAGCGACGGAAGGCGGCCTCATGGTTGCCTTTCGATTTCACGAGTTCGCCCGCCAGCACATAAGCGGCGGTCATGGCAAGGGCGGATCCTTGTCCAGCCAGAAGCGACACGCAGAACGCTGCGTCGCCGATCAAGGCGACCCGGCCTTGAGACCACCTCCCGAGCTCGATTTGGCTGACACTATCGAAATAAAGCTCTCTGCTCGCGTCCAGTTCGGAAAGGATCTCCTCGCATTCCCATCCGCAGTCCTTGAAGTGATCTTTCACGATCGCCTTTTGCGCGCCGAGCTCATCGTGATCATGAGGGATAGAAAAGTCTCCAACAAAGATCAGCAGGAAGAGTGTGCGATCATTGTGAAGCGCAAACCGGCCAGCCATCCGGCCTGGCTGGCCGTAGAGCATGTAAACGCCCTCGTCGCGTGGCCGATAGCCGGAGACCTCGAAGGCAGCTGCCGTATACCCAAGATGGCGCTCGAACTTCCCCTCTTGCCCAAAGGTCAATTTCCGTATCCGGGAATGAAGACCGTCCGCTCCGATTACGAGGTCGAAGCGCCCCTTCCTGCCATCTACAAAAGTGACATCCACGCCATCCGCATCTTGGCACATTTTTGCAACCTCGTTGGAAAAGAGGACCTCGTTCGAATCTTTGATTTTATTGAAGATGAGCCGCGACAGATCGCTGCGCGCAAGCGTGATGTAGTGGCCGCCCGTCAACTCTCCGAAAACGCGGGTGCCAAAGCCCGAAATGCGCTGGCCGCGATCGTTGACGACGCGTAGTTCCTGCATGCGGTAGCCGACCGCGTCGATCCCGGGCATCAACCCCATCCTGCCGGCAATCTCATAGCCAAGCCCCCAGAAATCGATCACATAACCCCCACTGCGCAGCGCGGGTGACTTGTCGACGAGGGTGCAGTGGAACCCGCTACGGTTCAGCCAATGCGCCAAGGTCGGCCCAGCAATGCCGATGCCGGATATGAGGACTGAGGCCGTCATGAGATTATAGTCTCCCGGAGAGCGACTTGGTTCCCTCGCCTGAGGGTCCGCTGTTGTGGGCCCTTCAACCTATATCTTTGCGGCGGTAAAGCCAGGAACTGATAATGCTTTCCGTGCCGGCCTACTCGTCCGAAACCTGGCGCGTCTGGCTCTATCTCAAGGAACAATTCCTCTAGGATCGGCGCTCGCCGATTACGATGCCATAAGTAACTCCGAAGCGAACGGGACGGCCTGTTTTCTGAGAGAAACAGCTTCATCACGGTAAGCCATTCTCATTCGGCTGGAGCCCTGTGCCGTGAGTGCCTTCCCAAAAGCCTCGCCCTGGTTGACGATGTCGGCAATGTCGTCGGTCCGACCTCCGGAGTTTTGGCCACCAGCCAAGTGTCTGGGTGGTCACGCCCGATTTGAAAGATCGGGAACTCGGAGGAACTTTAGCGCCGGGATCGCATTGGGCATTGGCAGCAGCACCATGACCGCGGAATTGATTAATCCGGTGCGAGCGAGATATTGGGGAACTCATTATGACAGGTGTTCGGCTTTTTTCTTCAATTCTGGCGTTCCTCTCTTGGCTGCCAGCAGCCCTCGGCGCTGAAACTCTCCCGCCGCTTGGTGCGGACATCCAGCAATCCTCGGTTTCGGGCCTTTCGTCCGGCGGTTACATGGCCGGGCAGTTCCAGGTTGCGCATTCAAAATACGTTAAGGGAGCCGCCGTCATTGGCGCGGGCCCCTATGCTTGCGCTCGGAGCGGCGTCGCCGAATCCACCTCTGTCTTCGCGATCGCCGTCGCCGCCAATCTTGCCCAGGCGGAAACCGGCTGCACGAAGACGACCCTTTCGCGGATTGCCGATGTTCTGGACGGAAAAAGGCTCGCCAAATTCGCCGCCGGTCTTGCGTCTCAGCGGGGACATAGACCCGCTAGACGGTCTAAGCCGAAGCAAAGTTTATCTCTACTCGGGCAAAGACGACACCCTCGTCGATCACAAGGTCGTGGCTACGGCAAGGGATTTCTACGCTGCGGCCGGAGTTCCCTCAGACCAAATCAGCTTCAGTTCGGACAAGGAAGGCGGCCACGCTTTCTTAAGCGAGACATGGGGTAACGATTGCTCCAGCAACAAATCGCCCTATGTCGATCGCTGCCCTTACGATCAGGCCGGCGCGATATTGAGCTTCATCTACGGCACCTTGTCGCCCAAGGGTAAGGCGGACGCAACGAGCTTCGTCTCCTTCGATCAAGGCCACTACGCAAGCGATCAGGCCAATCTCGCCGCCGAGGGTGTTGCCTACATCCCAAGAGCTTGCCGGCAAAACCGCGGTTGCAAAGTGCATGTTGTCTTTCACGGCTGCAGTCAGTCGCAAAACGACGTTGGCGATGCGGTAACCCACGAAACGGGCTTTGCCGATTGGGCGGAGGCCAACAACATCATTGTGCTTTTCCCGCAAGCGGCGCCGTCAACCCTCAATCCAATGACCTGCTGGGACTGGTGGGGCTACACGGGCTTGAGCTATTACACGCGGGATGCTCCGCAGATCAAAGCGGTGGACGCGATGATCAGGGCGCTGGCGAAAAACCCCCAATGAGTTGCACTCTGTGCTGGTCTGGATCTCGCCAGATCCATTGCAGTTGCCCTCCTGAACAGCTCTGAGGCAACCGGCAGGAACTCTCACGAAACACAAGAAAGCGAAAGAGCCAGTGAGGACCTCCCGTAGTCCAGCTCAAAGTCAATGGCAAGGTGCATGAGGTTGATGCCCGCCAGGATAGCCCGCCTCTGAGGCTTATCCTTTCCCATTTTATCTGGTTCGTCATGGGGCAACTCAGCTGGCAGAGGAAGATCGCTTTGCCGGCTCCTCGGATGTCAACCTGTCAGCCGAAGGTCACAGGAATGTTGCAAGCCTCGCTGAACGGTTCAAGAACGATAGAAACGATCCCGCTCACAACACGATGATCGTCAACGCGCGGCACACCGTTAGAGAGCGGAAAATAACTATTAACTTTAGATTCCCAGCGGGTTCCAAATCAGACCTGCCATGGCCGATCTGCTTTGGTTGTCGGACGACCAACTCGATCGCATCAAGCCTAGTCCTGAGCCTAGAAAATACTCGTAAGTCAACCGACGCCCTAAGGCGACTTCTTCATGAGCCCACGCGTTCCGCAAGAGCCATCGCGTCCTGGCAAGCATCCGTCCAAAAAAGAAGGCATTTGGCATAACTGCTCAAGCCCAGTTTCCTTCGTCCTCAATCGCAAGGATCGACTTTATGGTTGTCAGTGAGGCCGACGAACGAACCTGCGTGTTCATCCGTCTACATTTGAAGTTTCAACGGTCCTAAAGCGGCTGCTCTGCCTTGACGGCGCCGTTTCTGGAGGCGTGTTTCGTGCTCCTTAGAAGCCAGCTAGTGCGGGAGGAGAAGCCCGACGAGGAATTACATGGAGGTGCGATGAGCCTTTTTGGCTTTTCGCTCCTTGCGGTGGCCGTTGAAGTCGTCACAGGGCTGGGCGCCGTTGCCTTTCGGGCCTTGATCGGGCTCATCCACAATTTCTTCTTCCTTGGCCAATTTTCCTTTCTCTACGATGCCAATGCCCACACCGCCGAGAGTCCATGGGGCCTGTTCGTGATTTTCGTCCCGGTTCTGGGCGGGTTGGTTGTTACTTTCCTTGTCAAGAACTTCGCACCTGAGGCGCGCGGCCACGGCGTACCGGAAGTCATGGATGCGATCTACTACAAGGAAGGGATCATTCGGCCAGTCGTGGCTGCTGTGAAATCCCTAGCCTCGGCCTTGTCCATCGGCACGGGTGCAGCCGTTGGCCGCGAAGGCCCGATCATCCAGATAGGATCATCGCTTGGGTCAACCGCCGGGCAGTTGATCACCATGGCGGTCTGGCAGCGCATAACGCTAGTCGCAGCTGGAGCGGGCGCCGGCATCGCGGCAACCTTCAATACGCCAATCGGCGGGGTGATGTTCACAGTCGAGCTGATGATGCCAGAAGTCAGCGTTCGAACGTTCCTTCCTGTCGCGCTGGCGACGGGAACCGCAACCTTCGTCGGGCGGCTTTTCCTCGGCAACGCGCCGGCATTCGAAGTTCCACCTCTCGCGGTATTGATGAACACTCCGGCGTCCGTTGGGGTGCTCTTGCTTTACTGCCTGCTCGGAATTATTGCTGGGCTGGCAGCCACAGCATTCATTCGCAGCCTCCACCTCGCCGAGGACATATTCGACCGGGTTCAAAGCCAGTATCTGCGACATGCGCTTGGCATGCTGGTGGTCGGCATCATGATCTTCGCGTTCATGGTTTACGCCGGACACTACTACGTCGAGGGAGTAGGCTACGCCGCCATCGAGGACACGTTGACCGGCGGCTTGAGTACCCCCGTCTTACTACTCCTCCTCTTTGCCGGAAAGCTTATCGCGACATCGATCAGCCTCGGTTCCGGCGCGTCTGGCGGCATTTTTTCCCCGTCGCTGTTCATGGGCGCGACGCTCGGCGGAGCGTTTGGCGCGGCTGTCAACGCGATTTACCCCTTGCCGTCGATCGGGACTGCCAGCGCCGCCATTGTCGGGATGGCTGCCATGGTAGGTGGCGGCACGGGCGCCGCTATGACGGCGATCACCATGCTGTTCGAGATGACGCGCGACTACGACATCGTCATGCCGATGATCGTCGCCGTAGCGATCAGCATTGGCGTGCGGCGTCTTTTGTCGCAGGAGAACATTTACACCATCAAGCTTGCCGGCCGCCGCCATTTCGTGCCCAAAGCGCTTCACGCGAACATGTTTCTGGTGCGCCATGCCAGCGACGTCATGGACCGCAGTGCGCTCGTTCTTCCCGCGAGCTTGAGCTTCGACGACTTCTTGAAGCACCCGGAACTATCCGGACATATGCAACATGTCGTTATCGTCGAAGGAAACCGTATTTTGGGCGTGCAGCGCGTCAATACCGCGCTGCGGCATGGCCTCGAAGGCAAACAGACAGGCGCCACTCTTGGAGAGGTCGCCCGTAAAAACTTCACAATAGCGCGGGAGGACGACGTCATCTTCGACGTCATCGATCGGATGTGGCGACGCGAAGCCATCATGGCGGTCGTTGTTCACGGGTCTGGCCGCGTGCCTCGCGCCGATCAGGTCGTAGGCATAATCGGAAAAGAGCACATCGCAGATTCTGTCGCCGACAGCATCAAGGGATATGGTAGTTGATGGAACCTCAAAAGCGCAGGCGTAGCCGGCAAGCGAAATCGAAAAGATCTTGGTCTCATATGGACAGCCCACGTCGATAACCAAACATGGTCCTTCATCCAGCGCCGATATTTTGACGGCGACCTTGGCCGCCCCGCAGTATCATCGAAGGGCAGAAGCTAGCCTTTAAAAGAAAACTCGTCGAAGGAAGCAAGGAACACCTGGGGCGTTTCACACTGTTTTATATCAATCAGCATTTATCCAAGGAGAGCCTTATGAAAACGCCTCTGCTGCTTCCTACAATTGCTATCGCGCTTGCGCTCACCACGCCATCCTTCGCCGAAACGGCGACGGCCACGCCGGCCCAGGAAAATCCCCAGTCGCCACCGGCGTCAACTCAGCAAAATACGCAGAACAAGCAGAACCGCCGAAGACGCAAAGCGCAAATCACGAAAGCAACGTCGTTACGATCAACAGGCTCAAGCAGGACCTCCAGAAGGCAGGTTTCACGGACATAAAAATCTTGGCGGACTCCTTCGTTGTTCAGGCGACCGATAAGGAAGGCAACCCGACCGTTATGAGCTTGAGCCCTAGCGGAGTGTTCGCGATCTCCGAAATAAGCCAGCAAAGGCAAGCCACGGCATCGAATAAGGGCTCAAACTCCGCTGGATCCGAAACGCAGCGTCGATAGCGACAGCGCCCTCGACAGCAACAGCCTTAGTTCGGTCAAGGCTCAAAGGGCAGGTGACTGTGCGTGGCATGCTTCGTCCTGCGCACAGCGCCACTCTCCTGGATTTTGCGTGGTTTCATCATCGCCTAGCTGTAGAGAATCCACCATCAAATGCGGTAACCGGCGCGCAAACGAAGGTTGTAGGTGGCGGACTCCGGTTCGCAGGTGAATCTGGCCGTCGCCACGGCGCAGGGTGGGTGCCGCCGGGGCATGCTCGCCATCGCTCGGCTGCTTGGTTTCATGATCGGAGCATCTTTGTCCGGGCTCATCTTCCGGCCGAGACCGTCTCACTCGTGCTTGGCGCAATTCTGGTGGCATGTGCCCCGCAATAAGCCTGTCGAGGCTCAAGGAGCAGCGTCCAAATGCTTCCACCGTGTCTGCGGAATAGCTTAAATGTGCAGGATGGCGCCGCTTGCGTAGGGAATAGGTTGTTAAACCGTTGGAGGGTCTTGCTATGCGAGCCGGTTAGTCCGCTTCGCGAGGCCCAGCGGTCTACTTATACTCACTGAGCCTTTTTTTGACCCTGGGTCAGTCCACATTCGCGTGAACTTTCGAGAGAAGATTTGAAGCCGGAAAGTGCTTGGATGCTACCCGCATCGCTTGCAGCGGCTTTTCTGCGCACCAAGTGATAACCATGACAATTACAATCATAGTCGCAGCTATAGTAACGCTGTTCGTCCTCGGCGCTGGGGCGTCGCTCACTAAAGTTGGGTCCTGGTACCGCAATCTGCGCAAGCCCTGGTGGAATCCACCAGAGTGGCTATTCGCTCCCGCGTGGACCGTTATTTTGGGCCTCGCGGCGTGGGCTGGCGTTCTGGCGTGGACTTCAACATCCGACCCAGAAGCGCACTCTCGCATTGCGGTGCTGTTTGGGATTAATATTTTCTTCCATTTGCTATGGACGCCACTTTTCTTCAACCTGAGGCGGCCCGACTGGGCGCTGATCGAGGTGGTTTTTCTGTGGCTTTCTGTCGCCGCGTTGATGATCGGGCTCGCTCCATACTCCGCAAAGGCTAGCTTGCTGCTACTCCCCTACCTTTTGTGGGTGGCTTTCGCGGCTTATCTCAATTTGGTTATCGTCCGCATGAATGCGCCGTTTGGGTCTAGGGCGCTGGTGGCGGGGGAATAGTTTACCGGAACGGCCATCTTAGGCCGTGGATCGGGATAGGGGGACGCCTCGCGGCGCCGCCCCTCCCACACCACCGGGCATACGGGTCCGTACCACGGCGGTTCGACTGATTTAAGCTTCTGCGGCGACGTAGAGACGGGGCAGGCCGAGGTCATCGAAGACATGGTTGCGCAGGGCTTGCTGCACCGCTGGGTGTGATGACATGCGCCAAAACCCCGTTGGTGACCCGGCCGCGACCGCCGCGAGGAACTTCGGCACGCCGCGGCGGCGCAGTTCCCTGAAGCGGTTATGGCCCTTCCGCCACTGCCGCCAGAGATACGAACGCAGTCTCCGGCGTATCCATGCTTCCAGGCGCGTGAGCACGCGCGGGGTCTGGCAGAAGCCAAAGTATCCACGCCAGCCGATAAGATATGGGGCTAGGTCTTCGACGATCTGCTCCAGGCTTTGTCCGCGGGTCCGGCCGGTCATATCCCGGATTTTCATCTTGAACTTGCCGAGAGCTTTGGGCGCGATGCGCCGTTCAGCCCCATCGTTCGTGATGGTAAAACCCAGGAACTTGCGCTCCTCCGGTTGCGCCACCGCGCTTTTCGCCTCGTTGACCTTCAGCTTTAGCTTTTGGGTCAGGAACCTGGTCACGGAGGCCATGACCCGCTCACCGGCGCGGCGGCTGCGAACATAGATGTTGCAGTCGTCCGCGTACCGGCAAAAGCGGTGTCCCCGCCGGCTCAGTTCCTTATCGAGATCGTCAAGCACGAGATTGCTGAGGAGGGGCGAAAGCGGACCGCCTTGCGGGGTCCCTTCATCCACCGGACGGACCAAACCGTCTTCCATCACCCCAGCGTTCAGGAATGCCCGGATGAGTTTGAGCACACGCTTATCGGACACCCGCTCGGCGATGCGCGCCATCAGCATGTCGTGATTGACCCGGTCGAAAAACTTTTCGAGGTCCAAATCCACCACGATGCCGCAGCCCTCCGCAATGTAGCGTTGAGCCTGAGCAACCGCTTGATGGGCGGAGCGTCCCGGCCGGAAGCCGTAGCTGTGCTCGGAAAACGTTGGGTCCCAGCGCTTCTGGAGCACCTGCAGCAAGGCTTGCTGGATCAGCCTGTCGACGACGCAAGGCACGCCGAGCTTTCTGATCCCGCCATCCGGCTTGGGTATTTCGACCCGTTTGACCGGCTGCGGCTGATAGGTTCCGTCGAGCAATTGGACCGGATGTTTGGCCATTGCTCACGCAGGTAGTCCTTGGCGGCGTCGATGGTCATCCCATCCACGCCAGGACTGCCCTTATTCCTTCGAACGCGTTTCCACGCGATTTCGAGATTTTCCCGGCTGCACACCTCCTCCATCAATTGTTCCGCTGAAGCCGGGCTTTCGGGTGTTGGGTTCGCCGCGAACGGTTCGGCCCTGGGGATTGGCCACAGAGGGCTTCACCCTCGCCTGCCGGTTCCAAGGCCACTGAACAGTGGGTTTTCTGCCGCTTTCCGTTCATGAGTCGCCAGTCCTACTTGCCGCTCCCAATCGTTCGGGCCTTCAGCCACCGTTCCCGGCTTGGCCTATCCGTTGCTCCGCCTTCCGGCCTTGGAGTGCCTCACTAGCCTTGCCAACTGCATGGCCTTAATATGCCCTCTGCTGACTTCTGCGCCGCGATCAAGTCGCCTCGCGGTTGCCCTCAGTTCCGAAGTCCGGAACAACGGCGCAGATCTCCCCAGGTAAGTTCGATCGCCTTCCCCGCACACCTGCCGGATCTACAGCCTTGGCCCTTGATGGATATGGACTTTGCGATTAGTTGCCCGCTCGTCCGGCCAAAGATGCCTTCTATCCGGTTTCTGTCCGTCAGGACGCGGTTTTGCTCCACGCTTCCTTCAGACGCCGCCTCGCGGCGGCCGCCCTTGCGCTTTGCTAATCCTTCACCTCCATCAGGTTGGACAGGAGACTTTCACTCCCAAGCTATCGAACATGCTGGGCACACAACTAAACCGCTCTCGCGGTAGTCCGCTGCTTCACGGGCAGTCTTCTTTCTAAATCGTCAAGGCGAGCCGATGGCTTCGATTGAGAATGAGGCGTCAGTCTCATTCACGGTAGAAGTTCGCGTATGTCTTTCAGTCCGCTTCGTCAGCGCATGGTCGGCGACATGACCGCCCGGCACATCGGGGAGGGCACGCAGAGGAACTACATCCGTTGCGTCAAGAGCTTTGCAGCGTTCATGGGGCGGCCTCTGGAGACGGCGACAGCGGAAGACTTGCGGCTGTACCGCCTTCATCTGGTGGAGAGACGTCACCGCTGCGGACGATGTGACAGGGGAACGCGGCGTCTTCTTCCATCTTTATCAGCGCGCGCTAACGGGTCATCGGCGCCAATAGGTTTCCGCCGGCCCAGTACTCCGATTGCGGAACCCCCTGAGCAGCTTCGTGCTGCATCTTCAACGTCGCGGGATACCAGCCGTCGAGCCAAATCCGGGCGTCATGGCCGGGGCAAAGACCCCCCTGCGAAGGGCAGCCAGCCTGTCCGCCTCCAGTGCGGAGGGATCGCTCGCGATAAACGGCGTCTTTGCAATGTCCGCCGCCACCTTCGACGCCTGCGATGCCGCTAGAACCACGGCCTTCACGAGGTCAGAGTGATCGGCCGCCGTCATTCACGCTACGCCATTGCCGAAGGCATGACCGAGCAGCACGGCAGGACCATTGCAGAGTTGACGGAGGCAGAGCGCCACATCATCGGCAAGATTGTGCAAGCTGACGCCAGTCATCGGTCCTGTCGACCGGGCGATCCCACGCGGCTGGGGGCGAAGGACCCTCCAACCGCCTTCAACCATGTGTGCAACGAGGCGTCATAGTCCCGTCCGCTCTCGCGGCCGTAGGAAGGGAGAACGACAAGGGCCGGGCCGTCGCCATCGATGTATGTCTCGGTCGCGACGTTGCCGCCGCTGACGATGATGCTTGTCCGTCTTGCGTCCGCCATGGGCCGCACTCCGGATCGTGGGGCCTTCGGGACGCTTGTGGAACCTCCACCCGCAATAATGCCGCCGGTTGCGGGCCTCCAGGCGGCGGTGAGGCGGTGCCGCCGTCGGTAATAAAATAGGCAACCCGGCCGTAGTCTCCTGGCCCTCGTCCCCAGGCGCCGCTGGACGGGCCGATCAGCTGGCTGGAAAAGGGGTCGCCAGCCACACTCTGCGTGAAGCCGCTGTTTCCGGCAGGGTCCAGCGACACGCGGTCGATGGTATTTTGACGGTGCGTCGTCAGGTAGGCGACGTTGGCGTCTTCGTCGATGCAGAAATCGTCACCCATCCGGCCCGCCAGGACGAGTTCGGGCTCGCCGACGGGCTCATGGGTGTCCGGGTTGACGGCGACGCGCATGAACAGCTTCTTGGCCGTTGAGGTATAGTAGAGATAGTTCGACCGGGCCGCGTAGCGCACTCCGTTTACGCCGGGCTGTTCGGGTTTCATCTTGCCGGGGAAATAGCCCATGCTGTCATGGCGGAGCCATACACGAAACACGGGCCTTCCATCGCTGGCGGGGAGATCGACGCGCCAGATCAGGCTGGCGAAACAGTCGGCGACAAGCATAACCCCCGGCGCGATCAGGCAGGCCCCGTTCGGCGCGCGAGCAGCCTCCGGGAACTGCCTCACCATTTCGGGATGGACCGGCTCTCCGGGCGACCAGCCGCGTAAGTCCAAGCGATGGAGATAGGATTCATGCGTCGTGTAGCCATTACCGGTGCAGATGTGGAAAACGTCCGGTTCCGTCTCGACGATGGCTGTCGTCACCTCACCGAACTTGAACAGCAGCGACGGCTGCACAGGCAGGGCGCCAGTCGCCGGCGGAACGTACCAGAGCTCCTTCTTATTCGCGACGGTGACGAGGACGGAGTGGTCGGCCCGTATGGCTAGGTTCTCTAAAAAGTAGCCAGGTGGGAACGAAGCCGCCAAGGTTAGCCTGGCCGGCTCCGCCGCAGAAGGACTGCTTAACTCCTTGTTCAGGTCAGTCAAAGCTTGGCGTTGCATGTCCGCCTGTTCCGGGGAGGGAATTCGAACGCGTTCAGCAAGGCGCAGACGAGGTGGTAGATGCCGGCGAGATAGATGAGATCGACCAATCCTCGACGTCCGAATGCATCCTCGGCAGCGGCGTAGAGGTCCGGATCGACGTGGCGCTCAGCCGACAGCTGGCGGGCGAAGCGATGAGCCAGCTTTTCCCGATGACCCAGCCCGTCCAGCAGTCCTCCCGCTGCAAGGGTGCGAATGGCATCTTCCGGGATGCCGGCGTGCCGGGCAGCCGCTGCATGGGCGTATAGCTCGTAAGGAGCATTCCACGCAGCGCCGACGGCCAAGATCACTACCTGGCGGACGCGGTCGGTGAGCGTCGTATGCTACTGCTCTGCATCCTGGAGATCAAGGAAGGCAGACGCGATCTCCGGGCTGAAAGAACCGGATTGAACGGCCCGATAAGACGGCCGCCGGCATCCTTGCTCTGAAAATAAATGGAGTTTGCCCACCGGACCATGGTGGAGCTGATCGATCGTACAGCTTCCGCTGATCATCTCCAAGCGATGGCGGGATCGAGGAGTGGCAGGCGACCACCCAAACCCTGTGATTGATCTGTCATTGAGTTGTCCTCATCGATTGATTGCCCGCGGACCCCCTACTGATCCAGTCCTGTCGCGTTGGAAGGCACATCGAAGGCCATCAGCGTCAGGGACACGCCGGTGAACCAGCCCATGAGCATGGTGACGTCAACGATCCCCGCGTCGCCGAGCAGCTCCCTGGCCCGCCGGTAAAGTCCCTTCGGCACCACCCGAGGCTGGGCCAAGGCGGAAGCCAGCTCATAGACCACGTGCTCACGAGGATGTCGAACGACGCGGGCAGGCCGGCAATGAGCGCCTCCACCTTCCGGGCCGGCAGCCCGCCCGCGTTTTCCCGATCATCTCGTGTTCGTAATTGAGATGGGCGCCAGCCAGCCATTGATCAGGTTCGTGACAATCTCGATCTTCTGCCTTCGTAGGATCGACTGCGTTTGGTAGTAGGCTCCGACCGGGACGACCCTCTTGGGAAGCGTGGTATTTGCGGGACGAATCTTGTGTGGACCGGGGACTTGGCCGCGAAGCTTCATCTTGAAGTCGTAGGCCTCCTTCATGTCGGGCGGCATCGTGTCGACAGGAGTTTTGGCTACCGCCGAATGTTTCGAAATCAGAGCTTTCAGACATGCATGGTTTCCTTTTCCGATGGTTAACCTCTCGGGGGCGTCTTAACCCTGCAAAGGCCTTGGACCCCGTGCCAGGCCGGCAGATGGAAAAAGGCTGTTCAATCTTCGCAAATCGCGCGCGTGTTTGGCGTTTTTGCGCCTCTCTGAAAGGCTCCTTGCGCTACCAGCGCCGGGCGGCGCGCCAGGCTCATGCCAGCCCCTGCTGCGAACACCGTTCTAGCGGCTGGACGTACCCTCAGGAGCAATCTTGGAGCGCAGACGGCATGACCATAGTGCCAACTTTGCAATCCCGGGCGCGGTTTCAGGCGCTCAGGAGATTTCTGGAAGCCGGCAATTGGGCGTGGGAAGCGCAACACCTGATTCGTCGCGGGCATTACGGCGTCCCTTATCTGCCGCAGCAAGGTTCCGCATTCTGAACGGGATCGGCCACCTATCCCTCGAGGCGCCGATGCGCTGGCCGATATCTGCGGAGCTGTGCTCGAAAGCCGCTAGCC